>JAZRBS010000001.1:0-11775 GCA_045635205.1 Candidatus Cryptobacteroides sp.
GGTAATGTCGTCAAAAGCACTGATTACCTTATTTCTCTGTCCGGGAGTTACCGGTTTGAATTTTCTTACTGCCATTGCTCAATTACCTTAAATGTTTGCGTAAAAATCAATCTTATCCTCGCCAGCAAGTGTCACATACGCCTTCTTGAAGTGGTTTGTGCGACCCTTGAGCATACCAGCCTTGGTATAACGAGCCTTTCTCTTTCCGTGATAGTTGACAGTATTGACATCTGCAACTGTCACATTATACAACTGCTCAACCGCAGCCTTGATCTGAAGTTTGTTGGCCTCGCGGTCAACAATAAATCCGTAACGGTTCAACTTTTCGCCCTGAACCGTCAACTTCTCAGTTACTATTGGCTTAATTATAATTCCCATCTCTCAATCGGTTTATCGTCTGATTCTTGATGCAAGGATTTCCTGAACGCCGTCAACAAGTACGAGTGAATTAGAATTCATAATCGCGTAAGTGTTGATTTCGTCAACAGTGATCACCTTAACCTCAGGAAGGTTACGAGACGAAAGGTAAATATTTGAAGAATTCTCCGGAAGAACGAAAAGAACCTTTCTGCTTCCAGCCTTGATGTTCTTAAGGATCTGGATGAATTCCTTGGTCTTTGGTGCTTCCATTACAAATGGCTCAACCATTGTGATTGCATTCTCCTGTGCCTTGTAAGAAAGAGCAGAGAATCTTGCAAGTTGCTTGAGTTTCTTATTGAGTTTCTTGCGGTAGCAACGTGGCTGAGGACCGAATACGCGTCCACCACCTACATAAATACCAGCCTTGAGAGAACCGTGACGTGCGCCACCTGAACCCTTCTGGCGGATAAGTTTCTTAGTGCTGTACGCAATCTCGCTGCGGTCTTTTGACTTTGCTGTTCCCTGACGCTGGTTTGCAAGATACTGCTTTACGTCGAGATAGATAGCGTGGTCGTTCGGTGTGATACCGAAAATCTCCTCGTTGAGAGTCACTGTCTTAGCAACAGTACCGTCGATTTTGTAAACTGACAACTCCATAACTTAGTCCTCCACGATTACATATGAACCCTTGGCTCCTGGTACAGAGCCCTTTACTACGATAAGGTTGTTCTCCGGCATAACCTTGATAACCTCGAGGTTGAACACAGTCACACGAGCGTTGCCCATATGACCGGCCATACGCATTCCCTTGAATACGCGTGAAGGCCAAGAAGATGCACCGAGTGAACCTGGGTGACGGAGACGGTTGTGCTGACCGTGTGTCTGTCCGCCTACACCGGCAAAGCCGTGACGCTTTACAACACCCTGGAAACCCCTACCTTTTGATGTTCCGACAACATCTACGAACCTAACACCCTCGAAGATGTCAGCCACTGTAAGAGTGTCGCCGAGTTTGAGATCCTGAGCGAAATCTGCCTTGAACTCGACAAGTTTGCGCTTAGGAGTGGTTCCTGCCTTTTCAAAGTGGCCCTTGAGAGCCTTGCTGGCGTGCTTTTCCGAAATTTCGTCATAGGCAAGCTGTACAGCGGCATAACCATCTTTCTCTACTGTACGAATCTGCGTAACAACACACGGACCAGCCTCAATAACGGTGCACGGTATATTCTTACCGTCGGCACCGAAAACGGAAGTCATTCCGATTTTCTTTCCAATTAATCCAGGCATTGGTTTGTTTAATTAATTGATTATAAATACTTTACATCCCGCTTTACATTTTTGCGGGCTGCAAATATACGAATAATATCTTTATTTTCAACATTTTACGCAAAAAAAATGTTAATAACTTTTTTCGTCACCTGACGGAAAAGCATAAGCGGAGGTTTCCTTGCCATCAACATTGTATGTACGTATCACATAACCGTTTGTGTCTGCCTCGAATTCAAGACGATCCGTATCGTCGTTCGCAAGGATAGGAAACTCATTCCCGCACTCTCCTGCCTCTACATAGATATGCGTATGATGATGTCCGCTCAAAAGAATATCCACACCGGCCTCATTGAGCACAGGAACAAAATGCGTATTCACCCATTTCTGCCCATACCAACTGTCAGTTCTCAGAATGGCCGGGATATGCATCAGAGCCACCTTTACGGGAGCCTCGGTAAACAGAGGATCCTTCACAGCCTGTTTCAGCCATTCGAGTTCACACTGACGATAGGTATCATAATCGGCTGTCCCTGAATACTCCACACTTGCATCAGGCTTATCTTCGCCGGCATCAAGTACGAGGAAGGCCACAGGTCCCTGACGGAAAAGGTAATACGGTTCGCCTGTCGGAGTCGGAACATACTTCTGCAGCAGGAAGTATTCACGGCCTCTTGTCTCGTGATTGCCTCTCACCCACACAGAGGGCACATCAGAAATAAGATCCGGGATGGCTCCGAACACGTGTCTGAGCGTCGTATCTATGTCGGTGATATAAGAAACCATATCTCCGTTCATAAGAAGGAAATCGATATCATCAGCATTGACACCCTCAGTCAGAGTACGGTAACGTTCATCATCTCCGTGTATGTCATTTACCATTACAAATCTGCATCGGGACGCATTGCGGTCAAATGTCCGAATGACACCATCCCCTTTTATGCCGATTCTGCCAGTCGGACCGAAATTAGTAGCGTATGCATCACCGTCATCTTCGACCGCCTTGCCGTAAATGCGATATCTGTAGTCTTTGCCGGGCTCCAGTCCGGACACCGTCACACAATGGTCTTTTCCTGCCACACGTCTTCCTGCAACAGTCTGATAGAATCTCGGGCGCACGCAACTTTCGAATGCAGTACCATCGTCAGGAGCCACCTCCACCCACGCAAAAACCTTTTCCTGTGAAGTCCACAAAACAGTAAATTCAGTCTCATCGACATTCTGAACCCACGGGCCGTATTTGATATCCGGCCTGAGTGCCGCTCCAGCCTCGAACATAATCGAAGCCAGCACAAGGATAACTGCTATTATCTTTTTCATCTTCTGATTGTTTTATTTATGCAAATATAGAAACTGTTTCTAAGATATTTTTCAATAACGGAGCAACAAACGCAAATTATGAGTATCTTTGCGCGGATATATATAAAGGTATATGATACTGGCTATTTTCGGTTTCCTTCAACTGTCGCTTGCCGACATCCTGGACATACTGCTCCTAGCCCTTCTGATCTACCTCGTATTCAGGTGGATCAGAGGTACTTCCGCTATGAGCATATTCGTGGCCATAATATCACTCTACGTGATCAGGGTCATTGTTTCAGCGTTCAATATGAGACTGATGACCAACATTATGGAAACTGTTCTGGATGTGGGACTTATCGCCGTCATCGTGATATTCCAGCCAGAGATCAGGAAATTCCTTATGAGGCTCGGAAGCAGATATATGAACAGCCGGCAGGGTAAAGCCATTCTGGACAAGATTCTCGGCAAGAACCGGAAGAGCGCCAACATCACCGGAAGCAATGCCGTGAACGACCTGACGGAAGCCTGCCGCCGTATGTCGGAGGACAAGACAGGAGCACTGATCGTAATAGCGCACAAGGCATCGCTTGAAGAAATCATCAGCACTGGTGACCGCATTGACGCAGCAATCCACCGCCGTCTGATAATGAATCTTTTCTTCAAGAATTCTCCTCTTCACGACGGGGCGCTGGTCATTTCGGGAGGACGCATTGCAGCCGCAAGATGTACACTGCCGATAACCGAAAGAAGCAACATCCCGGCCAACTACGGAATGAGGCATAAAGCAGCCATCGGTGTTACTGAAGAAACGGATGCCGACGCAATAGTAGTATCGGAAGAGACAGGTCAGATATCCTTTGTAAAGGGAGGCACGGTGACGCCTATCCGCAACATCAACGAATTGAAACTTCTCCTGAACACTGCATTAGGAGAAGAGTAGCCACCGCAGGCCCGCGAGGGTTGTAACGGCATATAGGAGAGAAAGATTTGGAAGAGAAAAAGAGAACAATAGACAGAAGACTGGAGCAGAAGATTGGATTCGACAGGATAAGGAACCTCATTTCCGACAGATGCTCCACATCATACGCCGTGGAAAGGGTCGCAACGGAAACCTTCTCCACCAACCCGTCACATATCCGCAAGAGACTGCTTCTGACAGATGAAATGCGCCTCATAATGATGTTTGAGGACAGTTTCCCGTCAGGGGGATTCATCGACTGCATAGATTTCCTTAAGCCGCTTGAGACAAGTTCCGCAGCAATAGACCTCATCTCGCTACGCAAACTCAAGACTATGCTGGACACTCTCAGGAAGGTTACATCATTTTTCGATGGGATAAAGGACGGAGTGTATCCCAACCTTAAGCGAATGAGTTCGCGCATCCTCAATTTCCCGGAAGTTCAGAGAAGGATAGATTTGATTCTGGACCGCTACGGAGATGTGAAGGATACTGCATCGGACGCACTATACGAGATAAGGAAGACGCTTCGGGAAAAGGAAGGAACCATATCTCGTCGTATGAACGCCATTTTGAAGAAAGCACAGGAAGAGGGTATAGTCGATGGCGATGCAGGAGTATCCATCCGCGACGGCAAGATGCTCATTCCTGTCAGCGCAGCCAACAAAAAGAGGATTCCCGGATTCATATATGACGAATCCGCCACAGGAAAGACGGCATTCATCGAACCGGCAGAGGTTGTCGAGCTTGACAATCAGATCAAGGAACTCAGATTCTCCGAGCAGAGGGAGATTGTACGCATCCTCCTGGAGTTCACCGATTTCCTGCGTCCGTATATTCCGGATCTTCTCAATGCTGCCAAGTATCTCGGCGAGATAGACTTCATTATGGCCAAGGCACAGATCGCACTGGACTTCATCGCCGGAATGCCGATCATATCCGAAGACGGACAGATGAATCTCCGTAAAGCAAGACATCCTCTTCTGGAAAGAGCCCTTCGGAAGGAAAAGAAGGAAATAGTCCCTCTGACAGCGACCCTCACTCCAGAAAAGCATATTCTGCTCATATCGGGTCCTAATGCCGGAGGAAAGTCCGTATGTCTCAAGACCGTAGGACTTCTTCAGTATATGTTCCAGTGGGGAATGCTCATCCCGACGTCGGAGACATCGGAAATGCTTGTATTCGACAGAATTATGGTTGACATAGGAGATGACCAGTCCATCGACAATGACCTCAGCACCTACAGTTCATTCCTCGGCAATATGAAGGATATGCTTGCAAAGGCTGATGACAAGACTCTGGTTCTGATTGATGAATTCGGCTCAGGTACCGAGCCTGCCGCAGGAGGAGCCATCGCTGAGGCTATTTTGAGTGAATTGGATCAGAGAGGCACTTACGGTGTGATCACTACCCACTATACCAACCTGAAACTTTACGCTTCGCCTGAAACCGGAGTGCTCAATGGAGCAATGATGTTCGATGTAAAGAACATAGCACCGCTTTTCAAACTCGAAATGGGACTGCCCGGCAATTCATTCGCATTCGAACTTGCACGCAAGATGGGACTTCCCGAGACCATCATCAAGGATGCGGAAAGCCGCGCAGGCGAAGAGTTCGTGGGCATAGAAAGGAACCTGCGCAAGATTGCGCGCAACAGGAAGGCTCTGGACGAGAAACTCGAACGCATAAAGCATACAGACAAGACGCTTGAGAACATCACCGACAAGTACCAGAAGGAACTCCAGCAGATCAAGCAACTGAAGAAAGACATTCTGGATGAGGCGAAGAAAGAGGCGGAAGATATCATCAAGGGTGCCAACAAGCAGGTGGAGAATACCATCAAGACCATCAGAGAGTCTCAGGCATCAAAGGAAGAAACCCAGGAAGCCAGAAAGGAACTTCAGGACTTTATGTCCATACTGGCGGCAAAGAAGGAGAAGGAACAGAAGGAGAAGGATGATTACATAGAGCGCAAGATCAAGCAATTGGATGCCCGCAAGGAACGACAGAAACAAAGGAAGGCAAAGAAAGCCGATGACAAAGCCGTGCAGGAAATGATGGAGCAGCAGGCTGAAAAAGAAAGGATAGAGGCTTTCCGCTCCGCACCGCTTAAAGCAGGAGAAAAAGTACGCGTGAAAGAGAACGGAATGGTCGGAGAAATCGCTAAGGTGTCGTCTAAGGCTGTGGTGGTGGTCATCGGCAACATCAGCAGCAAGATGCCTCTGGATAAAGTGGAAAGGATCACGTCCAACGAATTCAAGAGTGCAGTAAAAGAGACCGCAAGATCGGTTTCCTCAGTAAGATACGACTCTTCGATAAGCGAAAGGAAACTCAATTTCAGCACTGAAATGGACGTAAGAGGCGAAAGACTCAACGATGCCGTGGAAAAAGTGACAAGATATGTCGATGATGCTATTATGCTCGGTGTGTCAAGCGTCAGGATCATACACGGCAAAGGCACAGGAGTACTTCGTGACGAACTCCAGAAACTGATAAGGACTATGCCTGGAGTAGCAAGCGTAAGAGACGAACATATACAGTTCGGCGGAACGGGAGTAACAATTGTCAATTTCGAATAAAATGAAACCGATATATAAAAAAGCATTCATAGCAGGTATTATCCTGGGAGCAACTGCAGCCTTCGCTTTTCTCATAGGAAGCGGAAGCAAAGAAGGAGATAGGGTGGAAATGGGGCCGTCAGAAGTTGTAGAAGCATTCAACAGAGCCATTGCGGGAGGAGATTTCGATAAAGCACGGAGTCTCTGCGATACCACCTCGATGAAGGAATATATCGATAATTACATCCAGACCTGGGAGACTTTGCAGAGACAGGACAGCAGCGCACTTGCCATTGCCTCCTCGCTTCTTTCAGGATCGGCCATAAATATTGAGAAGACCAGCAAGGAAGGTGACGCACGGACAGTGTATTACACAATCGAAGCAGACGGAAAGATCTGGAAAAGAAAGGCTACAGTACAAAAGGAGGAGGGAGAATGGAGAGTGAAGGAAATCGCAGACGAGATTTAGGACGTATAGGAGAAGATATCGCCTGCAGGCTGCTGCAGGATATGGGACACATAATACTGGAAAGGAACTGGCGGGCAAGCCATCTTGAGATCGATATAATATCTCTGGATCCTTCTGGAATACATTTTGTGGAAGTCAAGACCCGCAGAGACAGCATACAGGCGCCTCCTCAGTACAATGTGGACAAAGGCAAACAGAAACGCATAACCAGGGCTGCCCTGGGCTTTCTCAACAGCAGGAAAGGCCTTCCTTACGGAAACCACGAATGTCATTTTGACATAGTTGCAGTGACATTCAAAGGTGAGAATTTCACAACAGAATGGTTTCCGCAGGCCTACATACCTATATATGTATAAAAAACCACAATATATGAACACAGACAACCGATATTGCGTGATTATGGCCGGTGGTGCAGGTACACGATTCTGGCCTATCAGCAAGACTGCCCATCCGAAGCAGTTTATGGACGTGGCAGAGACCGGCAAGACATTCATCAGGCAGACATACGAAAGATGTCTGAAGATTGTGCCTTCCTACAACATCCTCATCGTTACGGCAGACAAGTACAAGGAACTCGTCAGAGAGCAGATTCCGGAACTGGCTCCGGAAAATCTCCTTCTCGAGCCTTACAGCAGGAATACCGCACCTGCAGTGGCATATTCTACATACGTCCTGCTTAAGAGGAATCCTGATGCTCTGGTGGCAGTCCTTCCGTCAGACCACATCATCGACAACGACGACCTGTTTTCCGAGACAATCTGCAATGCATTCAGATATATAAGTGAAAATGACGTACTTATGACTCTCGGCATTATCCCTACAAGACCGGACACCAACTACGGTTACGTACAGGCATACGGAGGCAGAGAGGCATATAGATCGAATGAACCGCTTCAGATCAAGACATTCACGGAAAAGCCCGACAGGAATCTTGCGGAAGTGTTCATCGGCACCGGAGAATTCCTCTGGAACGCAGGTATATTCCTATGGAGGGCACAGACCATCTGCAAAGAAATGGAAAGGCATACTCCTGCAATCACGGCTCAGTTCAGCGGATGGGAGGCTGCCATAGGTTCAAGAATCGAAGCAGAATTCATTCAGAGAGCATATACAGGCTGCCCTAACATCTCCCTGGGATACGGAGTTATGGAAAAGACTGACAGAGCCTGGATTTACCCGGCGAAATTCGGATGGCAGGATATCGGCACCTGGGAATCATTATATAATTATATACCTAGGGATGAGACAGGAAATGCCATAAGCGCGGAAAAGACACTGATAGAGAATGCCAGAGGCAACCTCATCGTTTCACCCGGAAAGAATAAACTTATAGCCATCAAAGGACTTTCCGACTATATGGTCATCGACACCGAAGATGCATTGGTGATATGCCCTAAGGATGACAAGAAATTCAAGGACTTCATCTCAGGCATAGGAATGCCGGAATATGAAAAATACCGATAAACAGATTTATTATGGAACTCGAAAAAAGAATACAGGCCGATATGGTGTCGGCTATGAAAGCGAAAGAAACCGTACGTCTGGCCTCACTCAGAGCCATCAAAGCCGCAATTATGCTTGCCAAGACAGCAGAAGGCGCAACCGGAGAAATAGATGATGCAGGAATCGTCAAACTGATCCAGAAACTCGTGAAACAACGTAAGGAAAGCGCCCAGCAATATAATGATGCCGGCCGTCCTGAACTTGCTGAGAATGAACTTGCTGAAGCATCTGCAATGGAGGTATATCTTCCAAAGCAACTTTCAGAAGCAGAAGTCGAGGAACAACTCAAAGCCATCATTGCAGAAGTTGGAGCGGCAAAGCCATCGGATATGGGCAAGGTGATGGGTGTGGCGACAAAGAAACTTGCAGGACTTGCAGAAGGTCGTCTGATATCCACCCTCGTCAAGAAACTTCTTGCATAACACATATACAGAAAAACTCCAAGGCTGTAGAGCCGGCGATCCTCCCCACTATCGTGGGTGTCCTCCCTTTTCGGGAGCCAATGTCGCCTTGCTCTACAGCCTTGGAGTTTTTTCTAGAGTGATGTCTCGAACTCTTTCAGGAAACGGAGGTCGTTTTCGAAATAGTTGCGAAGGTCACGAACCTGCCATTTAAGCATCGCGATACGCTCCACTCCCATTCCGAATGCGAAGCCGCTGTATTTCGTGCTGTCTATGCCGGATGCCTCAAGGACATTTGGGTCCACCATTCCGCAACCCATAATCTCGAGCCAGCCTGTACCCTTGCAGACATTGCAGCCCTTTCCGCCGCAGATATTACAACTTACATCGATTTCAGCAGAAGGCTCTGTGAACGGGAAGTATGAAGGGCGCATACGGATCTGACTCTGAGCACCGAACATTTCGCGTGCAAAAAGAAGAATAGCCTGCTTCATATCCGCAAATGTCACATTTTCATCGATATACAATCCTTCAACCTGATGGAAGATGCAATGTGCGCGAGCGGATATCGCTTCATTTCTGAACACTCTTCCAGGACATACTATACGGATCGGAAGAGGCATCTTCTCCATCGCACGTACCTGTACGGAAGAAGTGTGGGTTCGTAGAAGTACAGGATTGTCACTGTCACTGATGAAGAATGTATCCTGCATCTCGCGTGCCGGGTGCTCTGGCGGGAAATTCAATGCCTCGAATACGTGCCAGTCATCCTCAACCTCAGGGCCTTCAGCCACATCATAACCGAATTTGCGGAAGATGCTCACAATCTCCTCGCGCGCAATCGACACCGGATGACGTGATCCCAATTGCACTGGATCTCCCGGCATAGTATAATCAAAAGATGCCGCACCTGTTGCAGGCGACTCTGCCGCAGCCTCCTTAAGTTCCTCTATCTTAGCCGCAGCGGCATTCTTCAAAACATTGAGTTTCTGTCCGAATTCTCTTTTGAGTTCAGGAGCCACAGTCCTGAATTCGTCGAAAAGCGCAGTGATTTCTCCTTTCTTTCCAAGGAGACGTACACGCGCCTGCTCGATTTCCTGCTCGCTCTTGCACGACAAGGTTGCAATCTCGGCCATCAAGGCCTCAATTCTTTCTTTCATATTTTTTAACTTTATACTTCTATATCAATATCACTTAACTATTCACATTGTTCTCCCCTTTCCGGACTGGCTACTCCTCTACCGGATATCCGATGGCAATGACACAATACGGACGCAATCCCTCTTTAATACCGAGAAGTTCGCATACATAGTCCTCAGCCTTGGCACCATCAGGCTCAGCCTTCAGACGCGGACGGCCGTTGCAATGCACCCAGCAACTGACCAGATCCATAGCCGTCACAGCCAATTGCACAAATGTAGCGGAAATCGCGCAATTATCCACCCAAAGATCGGTTTTTGTTTCATCACCAAGCACCACTATCGCCGCCTGAGCACCGCTCAGAAGCGCAGAACCATAGTCCCTCATCTGTGCCAAGGCATCAAGAGTATCCCTATCCTCCACGATCATAAAAGCCGAACTCTTGCTGTTCCTCGACGAAGGGGCAGTCTCTGCCACTCTCACGATAGCATCAAGGACTTCCTTTTCTACAGGCCTGTCAGCATACTTCCTGACACTATGCCTTTTCTCTATAACCTCTAAAAAATCCATTATATCTGATTTAGATCCTTCGCTTCGCTCAGGATGACAATTATTTTCCTTCAGCCTTGGCTCTGCGTTTTGCACGAGCCTTCTGAGCCTTTCCGGCACCCTGTTTGAGATAGGCAGCCCACTGCTCTTCTGTGAATATCTTCTTATATGTGGCATCGATCTGATCCATCCATTTGTCACGTACATCGACATATAGAGAAGTATTGGCCACTTTTGAGTTCCTGAGTTCCTCATAATCGGCCATCATTGCAGGAAAGTCGTGCTTGAGGGTGGAATCCACATAAAACGCCTGCCAGTCCTCCAGATCAAGTATTCTCTGAAGTCTGTCAGCCTCCATCTCTGCCTGTTCGAAAATATCAGGCTGTTCCTCCTTCTGTTGAGCGAAAGCAGGGATAGCAGCAAAAAGAGCGGTAAAAACTGCAAGCCGGCAGATTTTCAATTTCATATCTGATGAAAATTTTATAGTTTTGCAATAGAAAAACGTCACAAAAGTAGTTAATTATAATAAAAGTACAAAATGAGAAGACTTTCAACAGCAATCATCATTATGATTGCCGCAGCACTTTCGGCCGGTATCGAAAGTGACGCCTGCACCAATGTCCTCGTGACCAAAGGAGCAAGCGTGGACGGATCTAATATGGTGTCATACGCAGCGGATTCCCACCAACTCTACGGAGAACTCTACTATGCTCCGGCAGGAGTATGGAATGAAGGTGATATGAGGAAGATAAATGAGTGGGATACAGGTAAATATCTCGGCGAAATTCCTCAGATTGCAAGGACTTACCAGAGAGTAGGCAATATGAATGAATGCCAGTTGATCATAGCGGAGACCACATACGGAGGACGCAGCGAACTCTGGGACTCGACAGGAATAATGGACTATGGATCACTGATCTATGTCGCTCTTGAAAGAGCAAGGACAGCCCGTGAGGCAATAAAGGTGATAGTCGATCTTGCAAACACATACGGATATTATTCAAGCGGAGAATCATTCTCGATCGCCGACAAGGAAGAAGTGTGGGTGATGGATCTCATCGGAAAAGGACCGGACAACAAAGGTATCGTGTGGGTTGCACGCCGCATTCCCGATGGCTACATTTCGGCCCACGCCAACCACGCACGCATCACCACCTTCCCCAAAGATGATCCCGAGAACTGCCTCTATGCTCCCGATGTAATCTCGTTTGCACGCCAGATGGGTTACTACGAGGGCTCGGACGAGGAGTTTAGTTTCAGTGACACCTATGC
>JAZRBS010000002.1:0-47246 GCA_045635205.1 Candidatus Cryptobacteroides sp.
ACCTTGTCTAAGAAGAACTCATATTCATAATTACCGGCAGGCTCTGCAGCAGCCGTCAACAAGACGCTATCGCCCTCGCAAATTTCAGAAGCAGCAGCCGTTAGAGTAACCTTTTCGATAGGACAAGAAGAGCCACATTCAATCGTGTTGAGAACTTTCAAGGTATCCAAACCATAGACAGTGGCAAGTGCCAAATTATTGATATATTTTTTATCACAAGCAAGCACTTCAGCATCAAACGTACGAACGATGGAATCTCCCGGAGGCAAAGCATCAGCAGTAGTAGTTGCCACCATTGGCCACTCTATGCTATTTGCAGAAGCATTATATGTTCCATTATCAGAGATATTGGTAACATTGCCCATTCCTTCGGGAAGTCTATCATATAAAGTAATGTTGAAAGCGTAATCAAGGTCTGTCACAAACTTAGTCAAGTGAGGAGCTGCATTTGTTTTACCTTTCACATACATACCAAAGTGACCTGGACCTTTAGCAGCAAGTCCCTTCCACGATTTTGTAACATCCATCCAATCATCTTCTGCCCCATTTATAGACAACGTCAATTTATCATCAACAAGAGACAACTTAAATTCCGGATTATCTGCATTACCGCGATAAATGGATTCATCGTCATCGTTTTCTCCCAGAGGTAACAATTTCCCATTATCATAGACCTCGCATCTAAATGTACGAGATGTTGAAGAATGAGGTACAAGTTTGATGGCTATTCCCTCAAAACCAGGCTGACCAGGAACTCCATTTTTGTATCTCAACACCACCCAAGTATTAACAATCGCATCAATATCACAACGATCCATAGACAAATAAACATCTCCATTATTACCATACGAATACTCAGGAGCAAAAAGATGAGAATTTTCAGTGTTCAATAAAATCTTACCACCCTCTATCTTCGGAAGAGAACTATTGTCAAGCGAAACCCAACCTGTAGTAGAAGAACAATCAGCCTCTACGTGGGTTCCCGTATTATTTACATATTTAACTGTGTATGAAACAGACTCACCCACATCTGCATATTGTTTGTCGGCTCTTTTAAATAATGACTCTTGTTCATCAATATAGTCTGGAATCTCTTCACACGTAGTAGTTAAAAACACTTGAGAAGAATCAGGAGAATCAGTTCTTGAAGAAATCCAAGCCACGTTCTTATAATGTATATCCTCGGGCTGAGGAACAGAACTACATCCAAAATCTCTTGCCACACAAGAATAGACCAATTTGTCTTTTTCTCCAACAAGCATTACAGGAGTAGTCCATTTCACAATACCACTATACTCAGTTGTACCTGCAGGAGCCGGAGTATAGGTAGCCTTTATTCTATTTTCATTCTCATCTTTCAAAGCTGTACTATCAATCCATGCAAAGAATTCCAATTCGTATGGAATGGTATCTATAATAGTCACATCATAGGCTTCACGTCCCGGACGCGGTGCGTTACCTAAGATTCTACGCCATGTGTAACCATCGAACTCCTCAACCAAAATTCGATCATATTTATCCACTGTTGAAACTCCCTTAATATCACAAACATCTCTACCATGCTTATCCACTTCATAACCTAAACTATCCGGATTAGCGAAACATGGTGTCAACAAGAACAACGGAGATCCCTGCATTGTAGAGGCTTGTCCTGTAGGAACATGCAATTTTTCGTATGACCAATCGTCATAAAACTTTTTCCCAATCGGTTTATCTGAATCTCCTGCTTTAATTCTTAAACCTGTTCTAATAAAGAAAGGGCCTCCAATTCCCTTATGAATAAAACAAAATCCACTTCCTGCACCTTCACCCCCTCCATTATCAGTCGCAATCTTTTGGAAAACCCAAGAAGATGGAGCCATCAGTGTGCTTGGGAATTGAGTAATTAATCTTTGATTGCACCTCAAACCTGTCACAGAATCCTCAAAATAAGGCACACGTTGGTAAGTAAATTTAAGTGTGTCATCACCATTATTCAACCCATATTTTTTCAAGTCTGCTGCTTGACCATCATCATAGACACCCCAACCCGTGGGATTTTCTACAGGGTCGTAAATACCCACCGCTGCAGCATCATTCATAAAGTAGGAACATCTATAATTTCCGGTATTAATATAGGCTTCGCTGGCACTATGCCACAAACGGTACCCCTGAATAAAGGTATAAGCATCATCTCCAGACAAATAATTTGCGTATGACAAACGCACATTGTCTCGTCCTCCATTTAGCCAAGAGGCCTCACCCAATGATTTGTTCTCAAACTCTATTGTGAACTTCACGATATTGTCCGGATTCAGTTTTTTTCGAGATGCAGTTTTTTTTACTTGCAGAGTTCTGTTTGCCAAAATATCCACACAATTTCGCTCCATGGTTGCCGTTGCATTATTGGGGTATTCATTACTTGTCCATGGCTCAAAATAATTACTATTATCTGTAGTAGAAATTGTACTTGTCAAACAAATTCGAGGATTAAGAGTATCTTTTGCAACCACGATAAAAGAAACAGAATCTATTGTAGCATCCAATTCTCCGCTTTTAAAGCCATGCACCATTCCGATATTCCATTTTATACTATTACCTTGCGAAATAATTCCATTTCCGCGCGTAATCTTCACTACTTCGTAATTAGGATCCAATACTGTCTCAATGATCACATCAGTTGCATCTTTAGAACCATAATTACGATATTTTACTGTATATTCTATTTCATCATTAACGTAGGCGTATGTCTTATCCACCGACATATAGACTTTCATATTAGGAGCTGCAACCATTGTACTTGGTGCATGGAGATTACCGGAAGTCACAAGCAAACCCAAATTACGAAACCAACCATGGAAATATTTGGGAGTACTCTCTTCGTATCTTTTCGGTGACGATGCTGAAATGCTACAATCGTTTCCATCCCACCTAAGTTCTGACTCTCTGTAGATATCTCCCAAAAATTCAAGATCTCCATACGCCACCGCAGAAGGGGCAGAACAACCTACCGTAAAATTCGTAGGATAGAATTCATCTACTCCGCCTGTTTGGTTATATTGTTGTACTATATTACAGGGTCCAGACCAAAATGGCTGTCCAGGATCGGGGGAAGCTCCCGCTGTGATACATCTTCCGGTAGATTGTCCTCCTCCGTTAGGATTTGAATCAGGCGACTGACCTTGACCCGGAGCCTCTTTCAAAAACTCCGCAAAACGAAATGCCATATCACGTTCAAAAGTATTTCCAACGGCCTCAACCTGATGTGTCACTGGATTCCATGTTGTTTCCGGATTACCATGCCAAATATAGTTCAAGATAGTTCGCCAAGCTAAACGAAAATCTTCTCCATTTAGACCTCTTGAAAACGAAACTTGGGTATCACTACCATTAAAAGCGAACTTACCTATAGAGGGTATTAAGCCCTGTTTGTAAGCTTCTCCCATCAACCAATCAGAAGATGCCTCGCCTCTCCTATATTGCTGAATTCTCCACGCATTGCTTGGATCAGGGTTTTCTTTATTATCCTCCTCCAACCATGCAGCAAACTCATTAAAGTAGGCGGGAGCCACATAATCAAAAAAAGCATCTTTTGTACCAATATTACAACTCGGTGTAATATCCGGATAGACAGTCTGTGTTTGCCTCCAATTAGTCATATCTCCTCCCTTACTACCACCGGTAATATAACCATCTATTCCGATACATGCAGCAATATGTCCGCCCCTATAGATACTGCCATCACCATTAACAGAAGTAATCATAAATGTATCTACAAACGCTGAAATATAATCTTTCGCTATTTGTCGATATAAAATAGGTTCTCCATTTACTATTACCGGTTTCCCATTCATCTTCATCGTATCACCCCACTGTTTGTAAGCAATCAAAAGAGCCAACGCAATATCATCATCACCATCTGTTGCCGATCCTTCATCCGGATAAACGCCATTAGGTCCGTTTTTTGCTCCCATTATTTGTTCATCCGAAGTGAAACAGCAAGCCAACCCAGGTGCATACGGATAATCTTGGAAAAGAATTTTACCATCAGAATATTTTTTCACTTTAGGAATCTTTGAATCATGAATCAGCATCCAAACCCCGTTGAAAGTAGGTTGATCAGCATATATCGCAGCCGCCAATAAAAAATAGCCATCTCCCTCTGAACATTTAGGAGCAAAGGACTCATCCGAACCTTTAACCGTACTTGGATTAAACGAAATATATGGAACCCCGCCAACTACTGTACCTGTATATCTCGCTCTGTGAGACATAATCTCGTATGCCTCACGCATTGTTTTCTCCATATCGGCATGCGTCACACCTTCTGCATTATACTTTGCCAAAGATTTTCCTTCTTTATACTCCAAAAATTGAGGAAATGGAAATGCCGGATTTCCAGAATTGATATGGATATCAATAAAATCTGATGATTGTGCTTGTGCAGAAACCGTGCTCAGCACTCCACACAATACCAAACATCCTACCAATAAATCTCTAAATTTTCGTTTCATATAATAATGATTTTATCTTTATACAATGCAAATGGCTTTTAACTACCAACAAAATTAAGTTACGTTGTATTTTAATTGTTTTCCACGTAATAAGCCATCTAAACTATATCTCAATTTACAAAGATAAAAAAACTAACCGATGTTAACAAATCTTTTTTCTAGAAATTAGTTGTTAATTAAAATTTATTGCAAAACAGAGGGTGTTTGTTAGCAAAATCAGAAGGTAATTAAAGGTAAGTTCTATAATGAATTTAAAGCATTCAAAATAGAATTTATATAGAAGTCTCCTTAAATAAAAAATGGTAAATTTATAGAACTTGTTTTAATTTTTCAATCTCCTCCTTAGAAAGGTTAGAGACCATAATAATTGCATCCAATTCCATACCCAATGCCAACATTCTTTTGGCAGTTTCAATTTGAGTGCGTCTTTCGCCTTCCGCTCTTCCTTCCGCTCTTCCTTCTGCCCTTCCTTCGGCAAGTCCTCTCTCGCGCCCCTCAGCAAGTCCTTCGGCTATCGCCTCCTTCCTGGCGTATGCCATCTGATTCCGTAAATCTCTTTCAGTTGTCATTTTCATTAATACTTTAGAGCGTGTAACATCATCCATCTTTATCAATTCGGATATGTCGAACATCCGCTTGAAAACTCCGTGATTCAATGCTTCAGGACGTTCATCAAGACGATGCATATTCTTAAGGCAGAAATAAAAACCCTCCAGAACATCACCATCGAGATCCTCAAGCATCTTATTGAACTTACCTAGTTCCAGATAAATCAAAGTAAGTTTATCCGTGAGCAAGGTATGTGTTTTCTCTTCAAAGAGACGATATACAGTCTTCACATTCGGATTACCACGATTTTCATCGATGTTGAAATCCAGAATATTTATTACATAAACCGGGCAAAACGCTTAGTCTCCGCTACCCGAATCCACCTGATTACGAATCTGGAACGTGGAATAGTATATCGACCGCTCGATATAAGTATCCTGTTTCCTTCGCTGCACTTCCACAACTATCCGAGAGCCGTCATCTGTTTTACAGAACATATCATAGATGGAATCCTTTCTATCTCGATCCAAGGACTTCATCTCTTTGTCCATAAAATCCAGATCGACTATGACTCTGTCCGTAATCACACGATTGAGAAACTCAATCATAACATCCTTGCTTGACTCCTGTCCAAAAACCAGTTTGAACACATCGTCATTCATTAAATCTGCATACTTAAAATCCGCTGGCATAAATTTTAAATTTAAAAGTTACACTTCAGCCACTACGGGCCAGTTAAAACTTATGCTGCGACTTTGTCCTCTCTCTCCTCGCAAAAATGGGAAATAATCAAGACTTTTCATACAGACGGATACAGATTTTTCTTTTTCTTATGTAAAGTTTTTCTTTTTTTATGTCTTTTTAACTTTTTTTATGAAAGGTTTTATGTCCTTCCCCATAGCAACAAGAAATAGCGTTCAGGAACTGCATTGAATAGTAAACCCTTGCCGATCATAAAGTACGATCGTATGAGCGACTTGGGTTAGCAGAGGCTAACCGGTTGTCATACAATAATTTACTCAATCTACGTGCTTTGCTAAGGGGAGCACGTAGAATCTGTAAGTGATTTATAATCAAATTGATATGCCAACACGATAATTTCCGTATATATTACATATTAGAAGAAAAACTTAAGTTCAATGAAAAAAGGATATCTGCGTGATCATAGTAAAAGAAGTCGCAGTATGCATTTTCCTGGTATGGATACAGAGCAACTACCGTAGGATTCGGCTGCTCATCCTGTGGCATAACGAATTCGCCTGTATAAGAGAATGTAGCAGTTTTTGCTGGGAATTCTACATTTTCTTCAACGATTGTGAAGCAACGGTAGTTCGCTTCTTTGTTTGAGCCAAACACGCTTATCTGGTCACCTGCTGACCAGAAACTTGAATATCCGTTCTCACCGAGGGATGTCTTTGTTTCTGCAGCGGTTGAGGCTGTGATTGTCATTGTTTCGTCAACCGGCGCCTCTGTTTCAGGAGCAGAGATTTCTTTCTGGCAAGAAACTGCAGCGGTTAATGCTGATGCTGCAAGCAAAAGAGTAAATATTCTTTTCATAGTGATCTCGAGTTTAATTGTTTTAAAATATATAGCCACCTTGATTTAAGTCACCGATGCCGCCGCCACCATTTGTGTTGATTCGCAGAGCACTCCCTCTGCAAAGATTTCCACGACCTCAGTCTGTGGAGTTTCATAAATAAATTTTTCCATTGTTTGTGTGTTTTTAGTTTGTTATTAATATTTATAAGTGTTGTTTTCGTGTTTCCTTAATGGCCACCATTGGGGATTATTTTTCCTCAAAACTGATGGCGAAACCACCGGTGGTGATTCGTTGGGGGGCGGTAAACAGCAGTTCGGATATGTTATCTTACCGTTCGTCCTATTTGTTTGATGGCGTGTTTGTTTTTGTTGGCGTAGGAATATAAATTTGTAGAGATTTTGCCTATGGCAATGGAATGCCACTGAAACTATAACTGAAACAATACGATAATGAAAAAAATTATTACTGATCTCTCTCTTTCCAAAGAGTATGCGTCACCTGAAATGACGGTGATGGGAATCCATTCTGAAGGAATTTTGTGTGCAAGCGACAAGACCGGCACTATTGACGATTGGGGCGAAGATGAATTGCTCTGGGACTAACCTTTAAAGTTTGCAGAAATGAGAAAATTTTATTCTTTTATGCTGGCAGCGGTTGCTGCAGCAGTTGCCGTATCTTGCACTGAAGAATTTCAGGAGAAGGACCAGCGTCCAGCAGGCGAGACGGTAACCTTTACTGCCTCTGTTGATGGAGCATATACCAAGACTGTCCTTGACGGAAAGAAGTCTATGTGGAAAAATGGTGATGCAATCACTATCCATAATGGTACCAAGGGGTTTGACTTTACAACAGCCGATGAAGGAACAACGGCCGATTTCTCGTATGATGGCGGTGATTTCACTGCTGAAAACGGTGTGATGGCTGTCTATCCTGCAGGAGAATATACTGCTGACGTTGCGAAAAGAACCGTGAAGGCATCAATTCCTACCTGGCAACAGGCCGTGGCTGGTTCATATAATCCGTTTGCTGCCCTTGCTGTGGCTTATTCGGAAACCAACTCTCTTGAATTCAGGAACGCTGTCGCTCTTCTGAAGTTCCGTGTAAGCAATCCCAATGTCTCTCACGTGACATTCTTCTCCAATGCGGGTGAAGCAATTACCGGTGATGTGGAGGTTGTCCTCGATGAGGATAACGCCATTGAGTCGGTGACCCCTCTCAAGACTCCTACTACTGTGTGGGTTGAGGAGGTAGAGACTATTGAAGACCAGTACAGGACATACGTTGAAATATTTGCATACCAGAATGATGATAATAAGTTCTTTGCTGTAGGCAAGGATTATTATATCGCTATAGCTCCTCAGACATTCTCTCAGGGCTACGGTATCGAATTTTCATTCGATGACAACAAGAATTCAAAGTTCAAGGTAAGGGAATATACCAAGGGTTCTGTTACTCTCGAGGCAGGAGTCATCTATGATATGGGAGAACTTGAGTATGAGGCAGTTGCCCCAGAAACTGTTTCGACTGTGTATTTGAAGCCTTGTGTATGGGATGTTGATGATGCGTGGTATTCTGCACATTTCTGGGGAACTTCAGGTGATGCTACTGATGTAAGATTGACCGATGATGACAATGACGGTATCTGGGAGGTTGATGTACCGGAAGGAATGACAAATGTCATCTTCTGCAGAATGAATCCAGAATATCAGGAGTTTGGCTGGGATGTAAAAGAAGGCGAGGGCGAAAATGAAGTTGTGGTAGAGGATCACGTATGGAATCAGAGCGTTGACCTTACTGTTCCGGCCGATGATGTCAATTGCTATGTAATCAAGAATTGGGATTCGGCAGAGTGGATGACTCTCGATGCTGCTGCTGATTATGAATATGTTCCGGTTGATCCTACTCCGGATCAGACCGTGTCTTGGGCAATTGCAGGAACATTCAACTCTTGGAGTACTACAGAGACTCCGATGACTCTTGAAGGTGACTTCTATGTGGCAAGGAATGTAACAGGTTTGAATTATACTCAGCCTGCAGGTGAGGAGACAGGTTCTGCTACAGGTTTCAAGTTTGTTGAGAATGGAGAGTTCTGGAGAGGTGGAGAAGGTCAGGTGAAAGAAGGTGTCTGGGCTTGGATATGGGAAGATAATGGCGGAAACATCTATGTAGATGGCGCATCGGAGTCTTCAGAATATGATATATATCTCAACCCGACTACAAGAAAATTTGTCATCGTGAAGTCTGGCTCATCAATGCCTGAGGATAAGCCTGCAGAGACTCCTGAGGCGGCAAATTGGGGAATATGCGGCTCTTTCACAGGATGGAGCAGTGATGTGGTTATGACCCAGGTCGGTGACTATTATATTGCTGAGGATGTCGAGATGGTAGCCGGCTCAGAGTTTAAGTTCCGTGTAGATGGTGATTGGAAGAATGGTGAACTGACTTATGTCGGTGTCATCGAAGCAGGCAAGGAATATACATTATCTGTGGCGAGTGGCAACATTTCAGTTCTTGAAAGTGGTATTTATGACGTATATCTTTGGCCATCCGATCTGAAGATGAAGATCGAGAAGGTGGGAAGTCTAGATCCGGATGCTGCAGGCACCTGGAGTATGGTCGGCAGTTTCAACGGATGGAATGCAGCGGAGACAACATATACAATGACAACAGAAGGAAAGTGGTTCGTATATCGTGGTTTTACTCTGGCCAATGATGAGAAGGTGAAATTTGTCGAGAACTATTCCTGGGGCACTAACAGAGGTGGAATCTGGAACGATGTGAATAAGCCTATCGATGTCAAACCTAATGGGGATGATATTGCTGTTCCTGCCGGAACATACGACGTTTATATGAATGGAATCAAGACATTGGTGTATTTTATGACACCAGGTTCAACTCCCAATAATTAATTGATAATCACTTATGAAAATCAATTTCTGGAAGTCTGCGGTTTTATTGGCCGCAATAATGGGATTAACATCCTGTGAGGAGGAACTCAAATCTCCGGAGTCGATGATTCCGGAGGGAGTTCCTGTTTACACAGCATATACGGATGGTGCGGATACCAAGACAGTCCTTGAGGGCGTGAAATCTCTTTGGGCTAAGGGAGATGCGATAACCGTCCATAACGGTAGCAAGGGATTCAAGTTTACATCATCATTGACTTCAGCATCTGCCAAAGCAGATTTCTATTATGATGGCAAGGACTATTCCTCAACAGGAAGCGTGATAGCGGTATATCCGTACGATGCCACCTGCGCTGCCGATCCTGGTGCCAGAACTCTGGTCAAGAGGCTTGACCCTTGGCATCAGGTTGTATCTGGCTCGTATAACCCGAATGCTGCTGTCGCAGTGGCATATTCGGAAAATTCAACCCTTCAGTTCAGGAATGCTGTGGCTCTTCTAAAGTTTACTGTGAAGAACTCCAATATTACTCACGTGCTCTTCTCGGGAAATGACTCGGAACCTGTTGCCGGCGACCTTAAGATCACTTTGAATGAAGATGGCAGCATCCGGTCTGTCGTGCCGCAGCAGACAACTATTGATGGTAAGACATCATATTGTACCTACGCTGAACTTTATGCCTATAAAAGTGATAGCGACAAGCATTTCAAGGAGAGTGAGACCTATTATATGGCAGTCGCGCCTCAGACCTTTAATAAAGGATATTCTGTAAAGATCAGAGTGAATGATGGTGCTGAGAAAGTTGTAAAGACTTACACCAAGGGAAAGGCGGAACTCAAGGCAGGAGTGATCTATGATATGGGCGAAGTCGGATATGCCGCTCAGGAGTCAGGTCTGACAACCCTCTATCTTAAGCCTAACTCCAATTGGAAGGCAGACAATGCTCGATTTGCAGCATATTTCTTCGGAGATGGTGATACTTGGGTCTCTATGACCGGTCCTGATTCGGAAGGTATTTACAAATGTTCTATTCCGTCTGGTAGCGATTACACTCACGTTATCTTCTGTAGAATGAATCCGTCTGAAACGGCCAACAATTGGGACAACAAGTGGAACCAGACCCTGGATCTTGACTTGTCGGAAGTTAAGGCAGATGAGAACTGCTATAAGGTTGCACCGGGTTCCTGGGATAAGGGAAATGGCGAGTGGATGTCAAGGAATGAGGCGGCTGAAGGTTATGTAACTGTCGAGAAATCAATGCCTTCAGGTCTTGAGCACGGTATAAATTACAATGCCGACGGTACAGTGACTTTGGTTCTCTATGATAAGGACAAGAACGGCAAGAGTTATAAATATTGCTCTCTTCTCTGGGACGGAAACGAATGGGGAAATGACCTGATGTATTGGGACAAGAGCAAATACTGCTGGTGGATTACACTCAGTGGACTTGATCCTGACAGGATATATAAGTTCCAGTATGGTCTTGGAAACGGTGAGCCTGGCGAGGTCAAGATCTTTGATCCATATACCGAACTTCTCTTCGACACGGATAATGACCAGTGGATTTCTGATTACAACTATCCTGATCTTGATGCCGAGTATGGAGAAAGTTATAATGCCGCATACGGCAGAGTTTCCACCTTCCAGGTCAATCAGGATGAGTACAACTGGCAGATCAGCGACTATGATATTGAGAATGCGGATAATCTTGTGATTTATGAACTCCTTTTCAGGGATTTCACCGATAATGCTTATGGTGAGGGATCTGTAAAGGCTGCTATCGGTAAATTGGATTATCTGAAAAATCTTGGTGTCACAGCGGTCGAACTTATGCCGATCCAGGAGTTTGATGGCAACGACAGTTGGGGTTACGGAACACACGCATATTTTGCAATGGATAAGGCCTATGGTACCCGTAACGACTACAAGCAGTTCATCGATGAGTGCCACAAGAGGGATATGGCAGTGATACTTGATGTTGTCTATAATCACGCTACAGGTGAAAATCCTATGGCCAAGATGTATTGGTATGGTGATGCTCCTGCGTCAAACAATCCGTGGTTCAATGTTACGTCGCCTCACGGATGGTCAGTGTTCCACGACTGGAACCATAGCAGTGCAGAGGTGAGGAATTTCATCAAGAGGAATCTGACATACCTTATGGAGGAATACAAGTTCGATGGATTCCGTTTCGACCTTACCAAAGGCTTTACACAGAATTCCGGCAAGGAGGATAGTTACGATCAGTCCCGCGTCGATTATCTGAAGGAATATAACAGCCACATCAAGAGCGTCGATCCTGAGGCTGTGATGATCTGCGAGCATTTCGTTGACGAAGAAAACTGGGAACTCGGATGGGCAGGTATCAAGGTGTGGAGAAATATGAATAAAGCATTCTGTCAGTCTCAGATGGGATGGAGTTCTGATTCAGATTTCACATCTCTGGCTTATCAGTACAATACAGGCAGCAGCCAGATATCTACTAATTTCCCATTCGGAACTTTAGTCGGATATATGGAGAGCCACGATGAGGAACGCACAAACTACAAGACTCAGAACTATGGTACTAGTACGGCAAAGACATTCGCTGTACGCCTCAAGCGTGCCGGCCTCAATGCTGCATTCTGTTTCCTTGCTCCAGGTCCGAAGATGATCTGGCAATATGGAGAACTTGGATATGATTATTCTAAGTTCTATGATTGGGACAGCAAAACAACCAAGGAAGGCGATGATATGGTCAAGACAAAGAAGAAGCCATACGTAGCGGATTCATATTTCAGCAATTCAAGCAGAAAGGCATTGTATGACACCTACGCTATGATTTTGAACTTCAGGAAAGACAATCCTTCATTCTTCAGGTCTGATGCTGATTTCCAATGGTATGTAAGCACAAGCCACTGGCCTGGCCGCTATATGTTCTGCAAAGATGCATATGGCAAACGTTTCGCCGTGTTCGGCAATTTCGGATCAGGTTCTCAGACAATCTCTGTAGAACTTCCTGCCGGCGGCACTTGGTATCAGTATGATAATGGTGCTAAGTGGGAAGGCGCCCAGCATTCCGTACCTATGGCTGAAGGCCAGTTCTATATTCTGGTAAATGATAAGAGCCTTTGCTTGAAATAGGAGGAATCATTGCATTTATTTCAATTTTACTTTCTTTTGGAAGCAAAATTCGGAAAACTGGTTATGTTTTTGTATATTTGGAACGGCCACCCCAGCCGTTCCTTTTTTTATGAAACGACCGATAGACAATTCCGCCCTCGTTTCCGTACTGGATCAGATGGGCATTTCAGAAATTTCTCGCGCTACCATACGTCAGTCAGGCGAGATTGCAAGGACTTTGGAGAAAACCACCGGTATTGAATTTCTGCATCTAGAGATGGGCATCCCCGGCCTCCCGCCGGCAGAAGTCGGGGTAGAGGCAGAATGTGCTGCACTTAAAGCCGGCATTGCTTCCGTTTATCCAAATATGATGGGAGCACCGGAACTCAAGTCGGAAGCCTCGCGTTTTCTGAAGGCTTTTCTTGATATAGATGTCTCTCCACGTGGCTGTATTCCTACTGTGGGATCTATGCAAGGGAGTTTCTCCTCTTTCATTCTGGCTTCGCATCTGGATCCGGCCAAGGATACGGTTCTTTTCATTGATCCCGGCTTTCCTGTCCAAAGGAATCAGGTGAATATTCTTGGTATAAGAAGCGAATCCTTCGATATATATGAATACAGAGGTGACAGGCTGGCGGCCAAACTTGAGAGCCATTTCGCGACCGGACGTATTTCGGCTCTTATATATTCAAGTCCGAACAATCCGGCCTGGTTCAATCTTACAGAAGATGAACTGAAAGTCATCGGAGATCTTGCTACGCGCTATGATGTAGTGGTGATTGAAGATCTTGCATATATGTGTATGGACTTCCGCAAGCCTCTTGGTATACCTTACGAACCTCCTTTCCAGCCTACTGTAGCAAAATACACCGATAATTACATCATTATGATGTCGGCTTCAAAGATGTTCAGTTATGCCGGTCAGAGAATCGCGGTGCTTGCTGTATCCGATCGTCTGTATGAACGTGAATATCCTGCCCTTCAGCAGAAATATGGCATTGCGCGACTGGGTGATGCGCTGGTTCTCGGCATCCTTTATGCCGTGTCCTCAGGAACGAGCCATTCAGCACAATATGCCCTTGCTGCTATGTTCAAGGCGGCTTGTGACGGGAGGCTCGACTTTGTCGCTGCCACGTCTGAATATGCTCGCAGGGCATCCCTGACCAAGAAAATGTTCCTAGACAACGGATTCCATATAGTATATAGCAAGGATGGCGATGAGGATGTGAGTGATGGCTTCTTCTACACGGTAGGCTACGGTTCGCTGACAGGTGCGGAACTGATGCGTGATCTGATGTTGACAGGGATATGTTCGATATCGCTCTCCCTCACAGGCAGCGCTCAGAACGGAGTCCGCATTTGCGTGTCCCAACTCAACCGTCCGGAGCAGTTTGACCTTCTGGAGCAGCGACTCCACCTTTTTGCCCAGATGCACTAACGTCTGATTAATAAGCGATTACACTGAATCGCCTGCTCCATTTGCCGCGGGCGATTTGGATTAAACCATTGATTGATAATGAAATATGTGACACCGGCTGAGGCAGTTCAGCTGATTGATTCGGGAGACAGTATATATATTCAAGGCAGTACATCCATACCGGAGGTGCTTTCTCAGGCTCTTGCAGACAGAGGCGCTGAACTTCGTGACGTGACCATATATGCCGCTTTTGCCGTGGGGCGCTGCGAGGCTCCATACTGTAAGCCGGAATATAAGGATTCATTCAATGTCAAGAGCCTCTTTGTGGCCAATAATATCCGTAAATGGCTTGCTGCAGGCTATGGCTCGACGATTCCGGCTTTCCTGGGCGAGATTCCGGGCTTGTTCCGCGACGGTACTCTCCCGCTCGATGCCGTATTCCTGAATGTATCGCCACCGAATGACGAGGGCTATTGCTCCTTCGGAGTTTCGGCCGACCTTGCCGTTTCAGCGACCGAGTGTGCTCGTAAGGTCATCGTGCAGGTTAATAAATCTATGCCTTTTTCATACGGTGACGCATTGATACACGTTTCAAGAATCGATGCTGCTGTTGAAGTCGATGATCCTCTTGTGGAAGTTCCCACAGCCGTTCCTACAGAGGTTGATTCTGCCATAGGCCGCCACATAGCGGAAATGATTCCCGACGGTGCCACTCTTCAGATCGGGGTGGGAGGCATTCCTAATGCTGTGCTTGCTTCCCTGAAGGATCATCAGCATCTGGGGCTTCACACAGAGGCAATGACTGATGGCGTGCTCCCTCTTCTCGAAAGCGGAGTGATAGATAATTCGTGCAAGAAAATCCTTCCCGGTATTTCCGTTGCTTCACTTGCCTTGGGATCCCGCAGGCTATATGATTATATGGACTATCGTAAGGATCTGCTGCTCAAGGATGTTGCCTGGACCAACGCGCCATTCCGCATAGCCCAGAATCCGAAGGTGATGGCAATCAATTCTGCCGTTGAGGTCGATCTTACCGGTCAGGTCTGCGCTGATTCTGTCGGCACCCGTATCATATCCGGTGTTGGTGGCCAGCACGACTTTATGTACGGCGGCTCTCTCTCAGAGGGTGGAAAGACTTTCATCGCGATTCCTTCGCTCACCGAAAAGGGTCTCTCCAAAATCAAACCGGTACTCACTGAAGGAGCCGGAGTTGTGACCACCCGCCATTTCGTCCAGAATATCGTTACCGAATATGGAGTGGCTCAACTTCGAGGCAAGACCCTGGCCGAACGTGCCCGCGCCCTCATTGATATCGCCCATCCTTCCGTCCGTGAAGAACTAGACCGCGCTGCCGCTGCCCGTTTCGGTCACACGTACCTTCGCCTGAAATAGTGTCAGACCCTATCGTTCTGATCTGCAATCAGTTACGCCTCCTGCGTGCTCCCCAAAGTGCGGCACGTGGAATGCGTAATGTGTTGATACACACCGTATTACCCTCCTCTCGTTTTCTCGCCCCAACTATAAAATAGTACTTTTTCCGGATAAATTGCAAGAACATAAAATTTTTTCACCACATTTTTCTTTTTTTTAAATAGAGTTTCTCCTATTACCGATAGATTTGTGCAGAGGAAGTCACCGCGAAGGTGGACTTTAACCTCTTGATTATCAATTGATTGTCACATCTGCGTGCTTCACCTGGTACGGCACGAGCAAATGATAATAGGTTGATAATCAATGATATAGGCATTACTAAAATTTGTCGAGATATGAGAAAGAAGAGAAGATTTTACAAAGATGTCCCGAATCACATCTATCAGAGAGCCCATAATGGGTTCAACCTTTTTTATTGCGATGAAGATCGTCTGGTATTTTATACCATTTTTTCGGTATGTGCAAAAACCGCTGCTGATATTAAGGTACTTGGATTATGCCTTATGTATGATCATTTCCACTCTTTGCTTATTTCAGAAAAGGTGGAATCCATCAGCGCTTTTATGGATCATTGCACGTCCTGGTTTGCCCGTGTTTTCAACGAGTCTATAGGCAGAAAAGGACGTCTTTTCCACAAGAATTTCGGAAGCGCTCCCAAATGGGGACTGAAAAAGATACATTCTGCTATAGCATATCTCTTCAACAATCCGGTCGAGAAACAACTGTGTGTAAAGGCAGAGCAATTCAGGTGGAGTTTTCTGCCATATATCAATGACACTAATCCTTTTTCCAGAAAAACTGCTCCACGTAAAATGCCTGTTACTTTAAAACGAGCCAGAAAAGAGGTCGATTGGATGTGCAGTGTAGGTGAGCCGGTCAATTATCCAGCACTTAAAAGATGGCGTAACAGCCTTGATAGCAAGCATTGGGAAGAATTGATCGATTATATTATAGTCAAGTACTGTCCATTTGATTACAGTGACTTGGTCGCATATTATGATTCATACGATAGTATGTTGACAGCGATTAACTCCAATACCGGAGGAGAATATGATCTGAGGGAGGAATTCAATGCATTCTCTGACCTGGCCTATGGTGAAATGTTGTCATATTGCCGACGTACGATGGATGATGCGGCTGTGCGGAGGCTGATTATGTGGCCGGAAGATAAGAAAATGAACTTGTTCCGGCAGTTGAAGGCGGTTACATCTGCTACAGATAGACAGATATGTAAATTTCTGCACCTTAATGTCAGAGGGTAATGCACTGATGTGCAGCGTGTTATGCAATGTGCGTGCAGGGAGAAGGGGAGCACGTAGAATAAGTAAACGGTTGAGGGATAGGGCGTTGGCGTTTTCTGTGATGTTTTGAGGAAAAATTCGTACATTTGTAAAATGGGTCAGTGGCCTGAAATTGGCAGCAGGATTGCTGATCCGGATACAGTATGGAGAAAAAGAACGATTATATTGAGATTCAGGGAGCAAAGGCTCACAACCTGAAAGGAGCCTCGCTGGCGATACCGCGTGGCAAGTTCGTAGTGGTGACCGGTCTGAGCGGAAGCGGTAAGTCGTCTCTCGCATTCGATACTATATATGCTGAGGGACAGAGAAGGTATATGGATACGCTCTCGACATACGCCAAGCATTTTATGGGTATCTTGGAAAAGCCTGAGGTTGAGTCTATTACAGGCCTTAGTCCTATAATTGCGATAGAGCAGAAGACTACAGGTAACAATCCTCGCTCCACAGTTGGCACCATAACCGAAATATATGATTTCCTCCGACTTCTTTATGCGAGGGCTTCCACTGCATATTCTCCTCAGACAGGCAAGCCGATGGTGAGATATACAGACGAGCAGATCGTTTCCCTGATTATGGAGAACTACAATGAACGTAAATGCTATCTTCTTGCTCCGGTGGTGAAGGGACGCAAAGGTCATTATAAGGAACTTCTGGAACAGATGCGCAAGAGGGGATATACTCAGGTGCGTATCGACGGAGAACTTTTCGACCTGACGGAAGTGACGGCATTGGATCGCTACAAGGCTCATTTCATAGAATTGGTCATCGATCGTCTGAAACCGACTCAGAAGGATGAAAAGCGTATAAAGTCGTCAGTTATGTCTGCTCTGAACTTCGGTAAAGGATCGTTGGCGATAATGGATCTGGATACACAGGAAGTGCATCATTTCTCCAAGCATCTTGTATGTCCGGATACAGGGATATCTCTGGCAGAGCCGGCTCCGCATTCCTTCTCTTTCAATTCGCCACAGGGCTATTGCCCTCATTGCAAGGGACTTGGAATCATAGTCGATGTGAATATGGATACTATCATTCCTGATCGTTCAGTGTCCATAGCAGACGGAGGAATCGTGCCTTTGGGCAAAATCCGTGAGACCAAGAAATTCGATGTAATAAGGTCGATAGCACGTAAATATAATTTCTCTCTTTATGATCCGATAGATGAGTTGCCGGATGAGGTCATTTCCCTGATCGTATTCGGTTCGGATGAACTTTTCCGAGTGGGAGAGGGTGCTTCTTCAGAAATGATATCATTCTCCGGTATAGTCGGGGATATACACGAAAAGGTGGTGTGCCCTGTATGTGGAGGTACTAGACTCAACAAAGAGACCACGTATTTCAAGATAGACGGGAAAACCATATCGGAGGTCGCTGCGATGGAAATAGGCCAACTTGACAGTTGGCTGCGTTCTCTCGACAATGTGTTCGGTAACAGGGAAAGCATCATTGCCCGTGATATCCTTAAGGAACTCAAGGACAGAGTGTCCTTCCTTCTTGATGTGGGGCTGGATTATCTTTCGCTCGATCGTGCAACTGCTTCATTATCAGGGGGAGAGAGCCAGAGAATCAGGCTTGCGACACAGATAGGTTCGAAACTGGTCAATGTCCTTTACATTCTGGACGAGCCATCCATAGGTCTGCATCAACGGGACAACCGGAAATTGATCGCATCGCTCAAGAAACTTCGCGACGAAGGCAATTCCGTTATGGTGGTGGAGCACGATGCCGAGACTATGATGTCGGCAGACTGGCTGGTGGATGTAGGGCCAGGAGCCGGTGAAGAAGGCGGAAGAATATGCTATAACGGTCCGTTGGAAGGGATCGCAGAGGGAGATTCCACCACTCTTGATTATCTTCTCGGCCGCAAGAGCATTGAGGTGCCTGCTGGACGCAGAAAAGGCAACGGCCTGACTTTGGGTATCCGCGGTGCCAGAGGCAACAATCTGAAAAATGTCGATGTAGATTTCCCGTTGGGAATGCTCATCGGTGTCGCCGGAGTAAGCGGAAGCGGCAAATCGTCCCTGATCAATGAGACTCTGATGCCTGTGCTCAAGAACAAGTTCTATAATGCAAAGATGCAGCCTCTGCCGTACGACAGCATAGTAGGTGTAGAGAATATAGATAAATTGATTGAGATTGACCAAAGCCCTATAGGCCGTTCGCCACGCAGCAATCCTGCCACATTCACCGGGGTGTTCAATGATATCAGGAATCTTTTCGAGGCTACACCGGATGCAAAGGTGCGCGGCTTCAAGGCCGGCAGATTCTCATTCAATGTCGCTGGAGGACGTTGCGAAGAGTGCAAGGGAGCGGGCATAAAGGTCATCGAGATGAACTTCCTCCCATCCGTGAATGTAGTGTGCAGTGAGTGCCGCGGACGAAGATATAAGAATGACACGCTCGCTGTAAAATACAAGGGCAAGAACATAAATGACGTGCTTGAAATGTCAATAAGCGAGGCATACGAGTTCTTCAGGAATATTCCGACCATAGCCCCTAAATTGAAAGCGCTTGTAGATGTCGGCCTGGGGTATGTACGGCTTGGCCAGTCTGCCGTCACGCTTTCAGGAGGAGAAAGCCAGAGAATGAAACTTGCAGCAGAATTGGCTCGAAAGGGCACAGGAAACACTCTTTACATCCTGGATGAACCGACCACTGGTCTGCATTTTGATGATATAAAGGTACTGATGGATGTGCTTCAGCAACTTGTAGAGCAGGGAAATACTGTCATCATCATCGAGCATAATCTTGATGTCCTCAAATCAGTTGATTATTTGTTTGATATGGGACCCGAGGGCGGAAAGAAGGGCGGTCTGATAGTGGCGGAAGGTACTCCGGAGCGCCTTGCTGAAGATCCTGCATCCGTGACGGGATCATTTCTCCGGGAAATATTAATGAATCAGACTTCTTTGTGATATGGAAGATATCAGAATCTATTGTGAAAATACTCAGTCATATATAAATGTCGCTATGGGAATCACCCTTAATGAGGTGTCCCGCAAACTTGGCGGACTGGATTTCAATGAAAAACATCCTGTTCTGGCGGCTCTGGTTGACAACAAACTCAAGTCTCTGGATTACAAGGTGATAAATCCACATAATGTGAGATTTGTCGGCTATGATCATCCGGATGGAAGACGCACTTACATCCGTTCTCTTTGCTTTGTCCTTCAAAAGGTGGTGAGAGATATGTATCCGGACAAAGTACTGGCAATTGATTATTCTCTTCCTAGCGGATTGTACTGTGAGATCCGTGAGACTGAGCCTATGGAAGATGGTCGTCCGAAGGTGTTTTTTGTGACTGATGACGAACTTCAGATCATAGAGGATAAAATGCAATCCGCTATCGATGCCGACCTGCCTTTCGGTAAGAAGATGCTCAGTCTGAAAGAATGCGAGGCTTTGTTTACACGTAATGGCCAGACAGAAAAGGTCAATCTTTTAAAGACAATAGGCAGATTCAATTATAATGTGTATTTCCTTGATGGTCAGGCGGATACATTTTATGGACCTTTGGCTCCATCGACCGGATGCCTTAAGACATTCAATATAATAGGATTCAATAATGGATTCTGTCTACAGTATCCGATGGATGGAGATTTCGGCAAGGTACTTCCAATGAAGCGTCAGTCGAAACTTGCGACCGCCCTGAAAGATTATTCCGACTGGTGTTCCATTATGGGGGTGAAGGGAGTAGGTGCGCTCAATAAGAAGGTTCTTTCAGGTGAGATTGTCGACCTGATCAATCTTTCCGAGGCTCTTCACGAGAGAAAATATGCAGATATAGCCGACCAGATATATGCCCGTCGCGGCTCTGTGAAGATCGTCTTCATAGCGGGGCCTTCCAGCAGTGGAAAGACTTCCACTTCCAAGCGTCTGGCTCTTCAATGCCGTATTTTAGGTTTGAACCCTAAAGTCATCGAACTTGATAACTATTTCGTTGATAGAGAGTTGACCCCTAGGGATGAGAACGGAGAATATGATTTCGAATGTCTTGGAGCGATGGATCTCAAACTGCTCGGGCAGCAATTGAACGATCTTCTTGCCGGTAAGGAGGTGGAAATACCGCGTTTCGATTTCAAGGAAGGCCGGAAATATTTCGAGGGTAATTTTATGAGGCTCCACGAGAAGGATATTCTGATAATGGAAGGTATCCACGCCCTTAATCCGGCTATGATTCCGGATGTAGATAATTCAAAGGTCTTCCGTGTATATGCATCTGCCCTTACCTCTCTCTCCATTGACGAGAACAACAATATCTCTACATCAGACAATCGAATGCTCCGCCGTATGATACGTGACAACCGTACCAGGGGAATAGTTCCCGAGAATACGATTACAATGTGGCAAAGTGTCAGAAGGGGAGAAAACCGCAATATATTTCCATATCAGGAAAATGCTGACGCCGTGTTCAATTCGGCTCATATCTTTGAACTTCCGGTGCTGAAATATTATGCCGAGCCGCTCCTGCGCCGTATATCTCCGTCATCTTCGGCATATACAGAAGCGTCCAGGATGCTGAAGCTCCTGGATTATATCGTCGCACTGACTCCAGCAGAAATGGCCGCGATTCCTCCAACATCCATCCTGAGAGAGTTCATAGATGGGCAAATGCTGTGACACGTAATCCGCTGAACAATAATTGGTTACGCCAGATGCCTGCCGCCAATCTGCAGCAGGCATCTGGCGTAAGTTGTTGAATGATAGGTATTTGTGTGACTACATTATCGGGAACCAGATGAAGACCGCGCAGTCCCATAGGGCGTGGGATAGGATGATTGCGCCGAATTTTTCTGGGAAGAAACGATAGGCAAGTCCCCAAACGAAGCCGGCCACCATAGCCGCCATAATCAGCATAAAGTTGAATTTGGACAAATGCACCAGTCCATAGACCAGCGTTGTCACTATAAAGCCAATATTGGGATTCCAGCGTGCTGACAGTCTGTTCTGGATACATCCTCTCCAGAAAATCTCCTCTGCCGGTCCGATTATGAACAGCATCAGCAGGCTCAATACCCACGGATTTTCGCCGTCCTTCATACCATAAATGCTGTCCACCTGAGGTCTGGCAAAATCGAAGAGCAGGGTGGAGAAGAATTCTCCCAGCCAGAATATTCCCCATAATGCTGCGGCCAGCCCTATGCCAAGCAGAATGTTGCTCAGATCTAATCGCACATCCTTCCACCACTGCGGCCGTGCCCAGAATGTGAAGAGTGTCAGTGTCGCTCCCGAGCAAGTCATCATCACCCAGAAATTTACGTATGGTGCAGTCCAGGGAGAGAACATTATAGTCCAAAGAACGGCCGCCAGGCAGATGCCGACGACCGGTTTTCTTAATGATATATTGTTGGAAGTCATTTGCTTATAGGAATTTAGCAACAATGAGTGCCACAGTCAGAAGTGTCGAGAACATCAACTGAAGGTTTGCGGTTCTTGCGTCCAGATCCGCTATTACAATCGGGCCACCTTCCAGCGAGTGCATCATAGTCTTTGCGCATCCGATGGCAACAGCAAGAGTGAGGAATATCGCAATAGTGGTGAGAGGAAGCAGTCCCATAATGGAGAGAACTCCTATCCAGACGAATGGGAAGATGACCTCGAATCCGTACAATATTGCGGAAGACTTGTGACCCAGTCCCATTGCCATTGTCTTTATGCCGGCGCGGCGGTCAGTAATGACATCGCGGGTGTTGTTTGAATGAAGGATACCGTCGGTGATCAGTCCTACAGGAAGAGCAATCAGCATTACACTCCAGTCGATTGCTCCTGTTGTGACGAATGATGTTCCGATGGTAGGGAGGAAGGCGTATGCCATCAGTATGACCAGGTCACCTAATGCATTGTATTTCAGCATCGGATACAGGAGTGTGCATAATACTCCTCCGAGTCCGATCCACAGAAGAGGCAGTCCAGTCAGTGCCATAAGTGCAAGTCCTGCAGCAGTAGCCACTATAGTAAGGGAAAGCGAGAGACGGAATATCTCTTTTTCGGTGAACATACCGGTGGTCAGAGTTTTCGCCCCGAAGGTATCATCTGCGTCAACTTTCTTCTTGAAGTCGAAATAATCGCTCCAGGTATTTCCTGCAGCGTGGAATATCACGATATTGACCAGAGCCCAAAGTCCGAAAATCCAGTTGATTTCGGCGCCTTTCCAGAAAAGATAAGCAATAGATGTTATTACTGGCATAGCGGATGCAGGAAAAGACCACGGCCTGACCGCAATCATCCACTCACCGAACGAATGTTTTTTCATAATGTTCACATATTTTTCACAAATATAACGATTTTATCTTTCAGGACAATATTGCCCTTTCAAGAGACATTGTGCATAAAGATAGCGGCCTCCCGATTCACATCGGAAGGCCGCCGCAATTCTAACCTAAAACTTAACCTATGAAAAAACTATTCGGTTTAAGTTTATTGCGAATTCTGTGCCAGAAGATTCCTCGACTTCGCTCTGAATGAAAAAATTGCTCGAAAATGACAAAAATTGCACTTTAGAGCAGGTGGTCCAGAATCTCCCTTATGCTTTTTACTTCGATGATCCGGTCGTTCTGAGGCATATCCATCATTTCGTGTACCCAGACCACTTCGTGCGGTGTATGGATTGCCCAGCCGCCCAGACTGACCACTGGCGCTATATCTGATTTTACAGAGTTGCCGATCATAAGGATTTCTTCAGGGCGGAGATTGTGTTTGGCCGCCACTTCCAGCCAGTTCTTTTCATCCTTGTTCTCCATTACTTCGCAGTGATGGAAATAATGTGCCAGTCCGGAAGTCCTGAATTTCCCCATCTGCTCCGGAAGGTCTCCCTTGGTTGCCACGATCAGTTCGTAATGCCCCTGCAATGCTTCAAGGGTCTCTTTCACACCGTCTATTATCTCCAGTTCGTGGAAGGCCAGATCGGTGATGATTTTCTTGATCCCGTAATATATATGCTCCGGGAGCGTTCCTCTGCATAGTTCCAATGCGGCATCCGTCATACCGATCATATATGTTTTGGAACCGTAGCCGAACAATGGAATATTGTCCTCCTGCTTGCGCCAGAGCATATCCTGTACACTTTCCGGAGTCGTATAATCGGCTAGAAGGTTGATGAATTCTGCCTCGGCCGCTCTGAAATACCGTTCGTTCTCCCAGAGTGTGTCGTCGGCATCGAAGAATATGTATCTGAATTTCCCTTTGAGACTCATATCCTTATTCTGCTTTCGTTGTGTCGGCAGGCTCTACGGCTGTCGTATCCGCAGCAGGCTCTACATATACAGGCCTTATTTCAGTAATGAATACATCCTCGTACGGGCGGTCGTAGCGGTCCACATCCACTGCGGCGATCTTGTCTATAACCTCCAGACCCTCAGTGACTTCTCCAAAGATAGAATACTGACCGTCCAGATGCAGGCAGGCATTCTCGTCGTGAACGATATAGAACTGCGATCCGGAAGAAGCCTTGGTTGGATTGGCCATATCACCGCGACGGGCAGCAGCGAGGGCTCCCTTCTTGTGCCAGTATTCGTTTACGAACTCTGCAGGCACAGTATAGTCAGGTCCTCCTTGTCCCCAAAGGTCAATCTTAGCAGTGTCTCTTGAATAAGGATCTCCCGTCTGGATCATAAAACCTTCTATTACCCTGTGGAAACGCACTCCGTCATAAAATTTCTCCTTGACAAGTTTGACAAAGTTGTCCCTGTGCTTAGGGGTCTTGTTGTAGAGTTTCACTCTCATCGTACCTTTGCTCGTGATGATGTCGAACTCAGGCTCTTCAATTCTCTTCTGTTCCATTTCTGTGAGTTTTGTTGCTGTGCTGTCGGCCTGAGCCTCTGCATCTGCATTCTTGCCTGCTCTTGGGCCGCAGGATGCCGCGAGAATGGCGAAAGCCGCCAGAATCATTATTCTTTTCATAATCGTTTTCGTTTAACCCGACAAAAATAACTATTTTTGCCCTCATTATGGCAAATCCGTTGAAACAATTGGCAGGGCAGACTGTTATTTATGGTCTGAGCACCATCCTTGCGCGTATAATAAACTTTCTCTTTGTCCCGATCTACACCAGGCTCCTTACTCCTGAGAGTTATGGTGTCGTAACTGAATTTATGGCGTACATTGCTGTCCTTCAGGTAGTTCTGGTTATGGGGCTTGAGACGGGATGCTTCCGTTTTGCAAACAAAGAAGGAGTTGATCCGAAGAAAGTGTATTCCAGCGCGTTCGTCACAGTCTTCTGCGTGAGTGTCACATTCCTGGCCTTGATGATTGCCTTTGCATCACCGATCGCATCTATGTTAGGCTATGAAGGATATGGTGTATGCATTATGTATATGGGTGGAATCCTTGCCCTGGATGCCGTCACGGCGATACTATTTGCAAGACTCCGTCAGGAGAACAAAGCATTGAAATTCGCGGTATTAAAGACCATAAAGATTATTACCGAGACTGCAGCCAATCTGTTTCTGTTCCTGTGGTTTCCGAAGAATGTGGATTCTGCACGATGGCTCCTGCACTTCATACCTGAGACTCCGGACTTCAGTTATGTGATATTCGCCATATTCATCAGTTGCATCGTTTGCGGTCTGCTTTTCATACCCGATCTTGCGCGTATCAGTTTCAGACTCGATCCGAAACTTCTCCGTCAGATGCTGACCTACTCCCTTCCTCTTATGGTTGCGGCTCTGCCTGGCGTGGTGAATGATTTTCTGGACAGGATATTGTTCAGATTTTTCGACACAAACGCTGATGCCTGGCGCTCGAGCCTCGGCCTTTATCAGGCTGCAGTCAAACTGGCCGTAATAATGAATCTTTTTATCCAGATGTTCCGCTATGCTGCCGAACCTTTCTTTTTCAGAAGGGCACGTGAAAAGGATTCCCGACAGTTGTATGCTTCTGTCCAAGAGTATTTTACAGCATTCTGCGGCCTTGTATTCCTTGGAGTGATACTGTACATCGACATCATCGCTCTCATTCTCGGCCCACAGTTCCGTACGGCGGTAGGCATTGTCCCTATTATGCTTCTGTCGTATATGATATTGGGAATGTTGTTCAATGTATCGATGTGGTACAAACTCTCCGGAAAGACGGATATGGCCATCTGGATCACCCTTTCCGGCCTTGTCGTGACCGCTCTGGTGATTATTATCTTTATGCCTGAATATTCATATTGGGCGGCAGCATTCGGCCATTTGGCAAGTTATATCGTAATGTTTGCCATCAGTTCCATACTCGGAGCGAAATACTACCCGATTCCATATCGTTGGGGTCGTCTGCTGTGTATATTCATAGCAATGGGCGCCGCCTACGGTACTTCGCTCCTCATAGACCGCGCCCTTTTCACCGGCTTTGACATCAGCGCTGCTTCATCAGGCCAGATCGTCGCCAAATTAGGGCTCCATACGGCTCTCATCGTCGTCTACCTAGCCGCAGTCTGGGGCATTATCCGAAATCGTCAGAGCCTAAATAGTTGAAAACCAGAGATATACAAAAGCCTCGTGCTGCCGGGAGGGAGCACGAGGCTTTTGTATTGCGCTGAATGTCAATCGGTTATCCGCTGACGATTTCAGAGGGTGGATTCTGCAACATTCCAGCCGCTGACACTCACTGTCGCTCCTTCCGGAACTTCGGCTTTGCAGGTGAAAGTGAGACTCTGGCCTGGCTGGAGGGTGACGAGGTTGTCGTTCCAGTATGCCGGTACGATATATTCGCCGGCTGCATCCTTGAGGGCAAACCTTATGAAGAATGCTACTACTGAAGATTTGTTCTCAAGAGTTACCTCAAGGCCTTCTGCAGTCTTGACAAGTGATGCTTCTACATCGGCAGGCGCAAGATCGTTGAGTGCCGAGAAGTCAGCATAACTCTCCAACTGAGTCCTCCACCATCTGTATTTGCTCCAGTCGTGCTTGTCCATTACATCGGCAAGTACATATTCGTTGCGGGAAACTACTTTTCCGGAAGCGTCTTCGAGAGTCAGGAATACAAATTTCACTGGACTGTCTCCGCCCGCGATGGACATCACATCAAATACAGGCTTAGAACATCCCATAGGCATCTCCACCTCGCACTGGGCGTCGATAAGAACCTTACCATCAAGTCCATAGACCCTCATCGCCGCTTTGAGATCCACATCGGTTCTTTCGTCGTTCACGACATAGATCTTATCGTTGCCATAGTTGTATATCAATTGCTGAGGGGCACATCCCTTCTTCACCGACCAATATGCAGAAGTCGGTACAAGATACCAGTCGTACATCTGCCAGTAGAGTGAAGGCCAGGCTGAATTGAGCATCCACTGGATCACACCTGTTGATCTTGGAACATTCACACGGTGAGCCTCTATCATAGCCCTTGTTCCTTCGTAGTCGATGAAATGAGCCTTGCGGAGGAAATCCTGAAGGTCTGAGGCACCTCCGTGACGCTTTTCAATGACGGTCTTAAGTTCGCTGAGGTCGTGGAGGGCATCCCTTGAAGTTGTAGTATGATAGTCATAGACTTCTCCTACAGGCCAGAGTTGATCCTCAGGAATGAATTTGACAAGTGATTCATATACAGGCATCTGTGCGCCGATTCCGATTTCGGTATTGAAGCCGACAGCATTTCCTTTGGCCTGCTCCGAATACCAATAGTATGGCGCCTGCCACTCGTAAGGTCCCCACATCTTCATACCGGCAGGGCCGCTGACCGGGCTCTTTGCCGAACCTGCGTGAACAGTATATGGACGGTCGTCGATCTCAGCGAGGATTTCAAGATATTTCTCTTCCAATGCGGGACGAGGAAGCATATCGCTCGCTCCGTACCAGCAGATTATCGAAGGGTGGTTGCGGAGCCAGAGTATCTGGTCTCTCCAGGACTCGGAAATAAGGTCGATGTCCTCTTCAGTAGAAATACATCCGAATCGGTCATTAGGTTTTCCTGTATATACTTCCCACTCCCAGTGGCAACTCCATCCCACAAGGGCGAGCACTCCTTCGCGGTCGCAGATATCATAAATATTCTGGGAAGTTCCCCATATATTCTCAAATCGTATGGTGTTCATATTCATATCCTTGACGTATGCCACCTCGATTTCGTTCCTTGAGTCCGGATTGCGGAGGAAAATGTCATCCGTCCATCCTGCTCCCTTCACCAGTACCTTCTTTCCGTTGAGGATGAAGCCTCTGTATCCATCTTCGTTGAAATATGAGTCGAGATGGCGGATACCGAAGTCAACTCTCTGAGAATCAGAAGTCTTTCCGTCGCTCTCAAAAGAAATGTCCATAGCGTACATTTCCGGAGTACCAAGATTATGACACCACCACAGGCGAGGATTCTTTACTCTGAGTTTCTTAGCATCTTCTGCTGTAACCTTGACAGTTCTTGTCTCATTTGCAGCAAGTTCAACAGGGAATTCGAATCTTCCGTTCTCAAACTTTCCGCAGAGTTTTCCTGACACAGGCTTGTCGGAAGCATTGCAAAGTGTCGCTTCCACTGTCAGCCACGCCTCATCGAAGTCAACAGTATCTACTTTTGCACGCACAGCAGGATTCTTGAGGGACACGGCATTGCTGTATTTAAGCCATACAGGACGGAAAATACCCATACTTTCATCTGCAGGACGCGGATTCCAGTCAACGAAACCAATGTTGAATTCTCCCTTCTGCCAACGATATACGCGTACAGCAAGATTATTTCTTTCTTCCAGCACATCAGTAACATCAAAAGCAAACTGACGGAACGGGCCGAAGAACTCGTCTGCCGAGGCAATCTGCTGGCCGTTGAGCCATACATCTGCACGATAACTCAGACCATCAAATGCAAGTTCGGCGCGCTGACCTTCCTTCAGAGCAGGTACATCGAAGGATGTTCTGTACCACCAGGTTGTATCAAACCGCTCTCTGTCGATTTCTGCATAATTCTTGGCGTAGAAGGCGTCGGCATATAATCCGTTCTCGGCAGTCAAGGCTCCTAATACGGTCGAAGGTACGCTTGCCTTATACCAGCCCTCGCCGAATTCAGTGCCTTCGGTGGAAAGCGCTGCTCCGTCGAGATCAGTTGCTGCGGACGACTGGATGTACCATCCATCCTTGAGTTGGATGTCTTCATCCTGAGGTGCTGCATTGCGGATGAAAGTCAATGAAATGGTGCTGGCTATGCAGCATATTACCATTAGCGATGCCATAATGGCAGGGTAGTGGGATTTCTTCATAATTTATTGTTTTCCAATGTTTTAATCTGTTATAATGAGGACGCGCCATAGAGTCCCATATCTCCGTCCTCGGAGAAGAGTATCTTCACATCCTTGCCTGTCTCGTATGGGAATGTCAATATTCGTTCGCGCATTGCAGCCTCGAAATGCGGATGTCCGGCAGCGATTCCTCCTCCGAACACAATGGCCTCCGGATCGTATGCGAACAATATCGCCTTTACAAGTTCTCCAAGATGACCGCCGAATTCATTCCACAGTGCAATTGCCTCATTGTCACCTGATTCTGCCCTTGCAGCCAGTTCTGCACCTGTAGTGTTATGAGCCACAAAGAAAGGGGTGCTGCAATAACTTTCATAATCCTTGTCAAGATAATTGAGACAGCCGACCTCTCCGGCACCTGCATTGCGTCCCTCATACAGACTGCCTCCGATTATTACTCCGGCTCCTACTCCAGTACCGAGGGTAACACCTATCATATCCGAGTACCCGCGTCCTTTGCCGAAACGGCTTTCTCCCAGGGTAAAGCAGTTGGAGTCATTGTTGATGTGTACAGGAATTCCGAATCTCTTCTCGAGAATGTCCTTCAGAGGAACCTCCACCCAAGATGGGATATTCGCTACATTATATACGATTCCTCTTCGTGTGTCCACTACTGATGGCACACCTATGCCGATGGACTCCACACCCTCACACATAACCTCGCTGATGAGGCTGGCGACAGTCTCCAGCACTTCTTCAACCGTTCCCTTAGCAGGACAGGCCACATTTGCTTTCCTGATTATTCTGCCGTCTTCTACGAGCCCGGCTCTGATATTAGTACCTCCAAGGTCAACTCCAATTCTCATAAAATGTCGGATTTAATGAATTTGTGCAGATATTTCGCACCACACTGCACCACAGTTTACAAAGATAGGCAAAACTTTGAATATCTGAAAAATAAATGATTAGCAACGCTATCAAATAGTGACAGTAATGGTGTAGTTGCAGTTGTGATACATATTGTAGTCACTGTTTTCTTCAGAAGCGGAACCGTTTGTGATATAGCAGGAATAGGTTTTTTCTGCATCGTCACGGAATGTCATCATTGTGGCATTTTCTTCTCCATAGCAGAAATTAGGAGCCCAATAGAAATATATGGTTCCTACGCTTCCCGGTGATAGATTCAGAGTGAAAGTGTTTGCATCAGGGTTGGTGCAATAGGCGTCTTCCGGCAAGGTGTTGCTTGATATCTGCGGGAAATAATAAGCCTTGTTTGAAGCGTTGGTGAATTTGAGTTCCTTGATTCTTTCGGAACTTGTGTTGACAATTGTCAGATTCACTCTGCACAGCATTCTGCCTAAAGTCACGTTGAGATTGTTGTCTCCTAAGGCCGGACTCCCTGCGCCTATGCTTCCTTCCCAATATCCGAACATAGGGATGGCCTCAGGCTTGGAGTTTGTGTTGATATGATGAATAAGACTGCTCATATCAAGAAGTGTGTTCTTGAATTGCGGGAGGTTGTCCGGCAGACTTTGCTGAAGCGATTCAATGTCAAAGAATGTTTTGGTAGAAGTCTTTGTTTTATTAAGATTGGCCAGAATACAGATGGTGCTTTTCCCGCTCATCACCTCTGCCTCCAATGTCAGGAATCTTGCTCCGTCTTCTCCGTTTGTCCTATAGAACTTATCCACTCCGGTATATAGCACGCCTCGTTCACTGAACTGGATCACCCATACATCGTGAATCAGATTTTCCACATCAGGAATGAGTGGAGTATTTGCCTTTGTCAACTCTTCTGCTGTGCCTATATTGATGCTGACAGTGGTCAGTGCAGGCTCCTGACCGGTTTGAGGAAGATCAGGCTTTTCGTGACAGGCCAGAGCGACTGATATGATCAGAATATATGCTGCGATACGTTTCATAATTAGTTCGGTTGTATGGTCAGTGAGGTGTTCTGCCAGTTCACGACAGTAAGATTGCCATCCATTCCAGCGCTCAGATCGAAGTTGTATGAGCGGGAGTGTTCCAGAATCATTCCGTTGAGTGTCAGGACATACTGTGTCGGAATGCCGTTTACTGCCATATTGATGAGAATGAAAATGTAGGTCTTGGTCACATCGAGAGGAAGTATGTATGCGTCCCCGATGATCTTGTCATCTCTTACTTCAAATTCCTGCAGTTTGTACCAATGTTCTCCATCGTCGGCGGATTCCATCTTCACCACTTCCACATATTCATCACGTGTCCAGTCGAGAGAATATTGAGTTTCCTTGTCCTGTACTCCGGAAATCTCGATGCCGTTATGCATCATTTCGAGAGTGTGGACATTTGCACTCTTGGCAATCTCAAAGTGGATGCGGGCAGTCTGGTTTATCATCGGATGGAGTTCCACGTATGTGATCCTTCTGCCAATGCTTGCGGTCAAGGTCACTTCCACGCTGGATGTCTGAGTATATCTTGGATCGTTTGTGCAAGCCCAGATGCCGTTGTACAGACTTACTTCCAGATTGTCCTTTCTCAAGTCGTGTGCAGGATATAGCGTCTTGAATTTATAGGTCGCATCCTTCTCAAGATATAAAGGACGGTCTTCAATGTCTGTGTCGATCTGCTGCCATACCACACCTTTCTCATCCGTATATTCCTTGATGCCGCAAGGATAAAGACCGACATAGTCATTCGTGCTTTTTACGATATATGGCTTAACTACAGCATCCTCGTATGCACCTTCTCCGATCTTTTTCGAATAACTGAGCCATATAGTGGATCCTACAGGAAGTTTCTTCAGAGTCTTGCCTTCCAGAAACTCGCTGTCTGCTTTGGTAGCATCGCCCGGGCGGGACTCATTATACAATTCCGGCACCTCGATGCATACTTCCACCATACCCTCCGGTATATCGCATACCTCCCCCATATCCTTTGTGCAGGATATGCAAAGGAATATTGCCATAGAATATATTATATATTGCAAATGCTTCATAATCAATCTACTGCGTTAATATCGCGTACGCATCTTATCTGGTCACCGAGGGATCGGCGACTGTTTTTCTGAATACTCAACTGGTAGTCGGTAGTGCTCAGATACTGGACATAACTGAACGCTTCGGAAGATGATTCCACAATACCGACCGGATTTGAATCTGACGTCCTTATTACTGTACCGAAGCCGAATGAACGCAGATCTGGATGAACAGTTTCAGGCGGTCCGTCAGAGTCCGGAACTATAAATCCGCAAGCCGGATATTTTATGATTTCAATCGGATTGGCCCACATAGTTGTCTCTTTGCTTGTAGGAGATACCGTGGCCTCAAAAGTACCGTCAAGATATTTGTTCAAGTCGGTGTCTGCACTCGTTGCTCCATATCTTGCAATAGAGAAATACCTTTTGTTATTCTTGCCGTCATTGGCATAATGCGACATAATCCTCAGACGGTAGGCATTGCTGGTTCCTTTGTTCTTCAAGATATAGCATACGTGATGTCCGTCTTGAGTCTTTCCATATCTTATATCCTCTTTTGTGGTTGTCTTGGTCTGAGGATAATAGATGGTTTGGGTATAGTTTTCATTATCCCAGTTTATATCCACAGTCGGCATCAGTACTTCAAGATCTTCTTTGGTAGGCAGCCTCCATCCTTTAGGACAAGGATCCTTCGTCGGCTGTCCGGCTTCCCAATAGGCACTTCCGCATTGATTGTTGAAGGTCCATACGGTAGGTTTTTCGATATTGGATGTGACGCTAGGTTGTTTGGTACCGAATCCGAATCTGTAAAGTTCGCTTATCTGCTCGTCAGTCAAGCCTGTATAACCGGTAAGCAGATCAGGATTCTGAACTAATTCATAACTGTTATTCTTTACATCACCTGTTCCGTCACTGTCTGGCTCGACATACTGGGTTCCATAGACCTTCCTGCCCAAATGGTCGTATGTATATATGCATTGCACGGCCTTCAGAATCAGTTCTGTCTTTTGTCCTTCGTCGAGACTATTCCATTCTGTCCCATTCTGCAGTTTGTACGAATTGGCGGCGATAGCATTTATCTTTCTTGTATAATAGGTGTCATTATTATCATAGTAGTAGGTGTCATCGTAAGTGACGTCGCTCTTGACTCCGTAATACTCCATCACATATACAATCATTCCGGCAAAGTTGACCGAGCCGTATTTGTCACCAGTGTATTCCTTGAACTTCTCGATATCAAGTATATACGGAATATTTCTTCCGAACTGGAAATAGTGGCCTATGGTGTTGTACCAGTCATTGTCGTAGTCTGCACTCAGCGCTCCCAGATTACGGTCCATCCACATCAGATTGCCGAAAGTCACAGGCTGGCCGAGGTATGAAGGGATATCTATATCTATCCATTCATATACTTTAGGAAGGACAGTCACGATATGGACTCCGTCATTTGCTATTGTCACAGCCAGGGTATAGCGATGATTCTGCTCGAACAGGAACGCACTGCCGTCAAAGTCGAGAATTTCGCAGGAAATTGTCGCGGGATCGCTTCCGTTGAGGCTATACGTGATTTCGAGACTCAGAGTTCTGTTGTCCTCATTCGGAAAGATCAGCATTTCCGCTACGTTTCCGGAGGCATCCTTTATCATTGATGCGGCTGTGGAAAGGGTTACAGAAGTCTCGGAAAAAATCCTGTCAGCCGTTCCTTCCAGAGACCATCCCCCTTCGACAATGTCCAACTGACCGCCACTATGCGTACCCTTCAGTGTGATCTTGTCTATTCTTGCAACGGCAAGTTCTTGAGAATCATTCTGTTTGGATACTTCCACCTGAATTTTGCTGAGTGCGTGTATGAAGTTCATCTGCATAAGTCCGCTTGTGCGGTTGCATTCTTTCAGATTGTTGGAGTACATCAGGTCGTCCAATGTGTTTTCATCCAGACTCAGACTGATGACAGGGCTGCTTTCTGCCGGAGCAATGTCTGTCGGATAGTCGCTATCGGAATCGCCTGTGCTGCAAATTGTCGCACCGTAGAAGTCGTATGTCTTGTCGTGGAAATGCAGGTCAGGGCCGTAGTTGATCAAATGCCCCTCTGTTTCAAAGGACTGCGTTTTATTCATCACAGTGTTCCCGACAGACCAATCCTTGCCGGTTTCCTTTCCGTAAAGAAGATATTTGGTGCCGGCCTCAAAGTTTTCATATTCAAGACCGGATTTAGTGATCATTCTGGCGTTGCTTGCGCTGAAGGCGATACGCTCATCCCTCTCGGGATCGATCTCCCCAGTGTGCAGAATGTCGGAGCAAGAGCCTAGAACAAGCCCTGCCGACAAAAAGATATATGCAAGTCTGAACTTCATCATTCATTAGGATAAAATGGAAGAGGAATCTTGCCCCCGTCCTGCCATAAGGCCTTGTTTCCCTTTATTACAAACGAGTCGTACAATATCGTTATGTTTATATCATATTCGTCACCGGCGGACAAAGTTATGCCGGTACTGTAAGTGTCTGTGAAGTTGACCGTCGCTGTGGTCTCGATGGTCTGGTAAGAGTCGAATGTCACGGTCTCTGACATTTCCACTTTAATATCAAATGTTATCTTGCTCTCTCCTGGATTTATATAGACCGAGCCTATTTCTCGCGGATGGATTTCATTCGGATCCATCTGGTTTGCATTCCTGTCTGTCGCCTCCCATTCCACATCGGAAGCGATTTTCTCGGAAGCAGCATATTTCCCTTCATTCCAGGATATTCTGCTTGTGAACAGATTATTCCCATTCACCTTGATCTTTACCCTCCTGAAATACCTCTCGGCAGGGATTTCTCCGAGTCTGGCATAGAAATTCACCTTGCTCTGGAGATGTTTGAATTGCATTGTCTGATTTTCGTCAGAGTCGAAAGGGCTGGTGTTGCTTCCCTGTACGAATCCTTCGGTTCCTGTTATGTCAAGATATCCGTGCAAGCCTTCCGGAACATAAAGGCTGGAATATATCCCGCTTCCGTTTCCAACCTCAAGATATGATGGGCTGTAGCCGCAGGCATATACCGTCATTGTGCCCGGATATGGATATCCTGTATTATATGGAGTGCTCTGGTAGTCGTCTATGGCGCCCTGTGGATATGATACGAAATAGGGCCGGACATCTTCTGTTCCAAATCTCGAATGGTCACCGTCCAGCCAGAAAATGAATACGGGGGTGTCCTCTGCACTTGCGGTGGCACTTTCTGCCTTGGTCATAGACCGGAGCATAATATAGTCTCCTCCGTTGTGGATAGGATCGTTATCCTTCTCCGTCCTGGAGCAGGCCACAGACAGTGCAAGCACTGACAATATGATGGCTATCCTCTTCATTTTATTCAGGTGTGACTGTTATGTTGCTGCTGCCTCTCTTGACCCAAGGCACGGTTTCACTTTTCACTTTTATATATGAGTTTCCCAGGTCGGCCTCTCCCCAGTTCTCTATCTGTTTGATTGTCAGTAAACAATAATCGTTTCGACGGATTCCCCAGTAGTCGAGTCCTTCGTATGTGATGATTCCGTCCTCATCGTCTTTACCACCTTCCTCAAAGAAAGTCTTGAAATATACCCAACCGCCTATATATGGCTCAAAATCACTCCACGTCCACGCGGATCCGTCAGACTTAGTGTATGTGCCAGGGTTCGAAATCCATCTTGTCGCTCCTTCACGGGTAAAGTAGCGTCCTTTTTCCTTATCGATATAGAAGGTATAATGATACGTCTCTGAAACATCGTTATTCCAGTACAGATGGTCTATTCTGGCTGTTTCGTTTCCTGCATCGGGTGCAGTACCGTTATAATCAGCGCCATCGCCGGCACCTACAATCTTTATAGGAATAAAACGCGCTCTCAGACATATATGCGTGGTTGCGAAATAGGCAGCCTCGGCCTTCTCTGCAGAAGGGTATGATTCTTCGAATCCACCGTCGAATACTGTGTTTTCAAGGCAATAAAGTCCTTTCCCCGATGTGTAGTCGAATTTGTCGTAAGTGACAGATGATGATTCAGTTGCCGGGATATTTGAACAGTACCATAAATTGTTGCTGCCGATATCTCCTGGTAATGCCGGTGTGTAGAATCTGGATTCCAGGGCATCGGTTTCCCAGAATGAGAAATTCCGGGTTATCTGTGCGATGTCCGAACTTATGACTGACCCGGTGGCATCATCATATCTGACCCATTCGGTCAAATTCCAGTTCGGGTCAATGTTGAAGCGAGGTTCTGTATCCTCGGCAGCCCTTGTCGCCTCATCATAGACTTTTGCCACATTGAGCGCTTTGTTGGTGTTGTTCAGAATGAACTGGAAGTCGATGAAGAAACCATTGAGAGAAGAACTCTTGATATAATTGATATTTTCGTTCTTCCTGCTGTTGTTACTGATATATGTGCCATCGTAATCCGCCACTACCATAACCTTCGACACAAGGCGTTCCAGCCGTGCACTGATACTTATGAACCTGCTTTGAGTGATGTCGATCTCTGTATCGCCGGATAAGTCTGTGGCAGGGTCAGACAGCATCAGGATATTTGTGCCATCCCCCGACTTTGTGTCATATCCGTCCATCACCATCGCAAGAGCAGATTCGTATGAATCCGCCATCATATTCTCTTTGTTGCAGAAGGCACTGACGTGTGCCTCTGTCATATTCGCTCCCACATAGAAGCGTTTGACGCCTGAGGAGAGTTTGAATGTATGTCCTGTATTCACGCCATTTGCAGTGAAGTCTCCCGGTACCAGATTCGCCTTCACCACTTCCTCAACGGTCTCTTCTCCTGTCTCGGAATCATAATCAACAGCAAACAGATATATGTTGTTGATCTTGTTTTCGGCATCAGATCCTGTCTGGACTGTCCAATTCTCCTTCTGGTCAACCTTTGTTCCGGGGTAAGCATCCGGATTGGAAATGTTGAAATTAACCTCGACTTCGTAGGCGTTTTCTGCATCCGGCATTCCTGTCTCAGGATGTTTGTCGAAGATGACCTCTTCGTTGCACGACATAACAGCAGGGACTATGGCAGCCAGCCATAGCCTTGCAAGTGCTGATATGTATTTATTGCCGTGCAATTGCATCTTCGTGCCCGTTGCTAAATGTTTACATTCTGGATGCGCATACTCCAGGCCAGTACCTGGATGTCAACGCTAGCCCAATTGCCTTCAGTCAAGACAAAAGTGAGATTGAAAAGATCCGCCCTGTCAAGAAATTCCTGAGGGTCTATAAAATGAATGATTCCGTCGGCAGTCTCATACGCAGAAGGTGCATACGAGGCGAGGCAGGCTGCGACAGGGAAGTCCAGTACATCTTTTCCTGTACCTCTGTCGATGGCGTGCAGACGCAGTTCTTTGTCGTCCGAGAGAATCCTCGGGCAACTGAATTCTGCAGTCACTCCTTCCCGTGTGGCGCGCGTGTCAGTCAGCACGTCTCTCTCTGCCAGATGGTAAGGGTGGAATTTCACCAAATCATCCTCAAGAAGCCCAGCATCTTCAGCGCTTATGCGTCCGTTGCTTCCTTTCAGATGGAAATCGAAAGCGTCGGTGGAAATAGGCTCTCCGCTACCGTTCACAAGATTGACCTTTATCTGATTGGTCAGTTTCATCAGATGTAAGGTTTCTTCCTGTATGCTTCTGGCCTTTACTTCCAGATCCTCGATCTGACCCCAGAACAGCGATCGGAGCGGCTGTCCGTCTGTAAATTTCACCTCGTTGTCGGAATCGCGAACCATCAGTGCCTCAAGCAGTTCCACTTCAGGTGTACTGCCGTCAGTCAGTTTGTGATGGATGAATGAATCGTCATATTTGCCGCCCCAGCAGATGAACCTGTACTTGCCGTCGGGAAGTTCGAACTTCATTCTATAGCCTTCCTCAGCGAGCATTGCACCTTCTTCTGTCTTTTCTGTGACAAATATTCCGTTCTCATTAAAGACATACACCGAAACTCTGCCCACCTGTGCTGCGAACGCATCTCCGAATGACATATTGTAGTCATATCTGAATCGGATCTGCAGCCCGAAGTCACATTCGGCCTGGTCATCCCATACCGTAGAACAGGACGACATCAGGAAGGCCGCCAGGCCTGCGGCCAGAACGACCGCAGACCTCACCGCCTTAGCATATTTCGATATTGAAATAAACATTTTCCTTTTTCGTTGAAGATTAAAGTTCAACGTCGTGTTCTCTTACGCCCCAAGCAAGGATGTCGATGTTGCAAGCAACATATTGTTTAACGACATCGTCAAGTTGGTTTTCAGGATCCTCTGGGGTTGGAGTTCCTGGCTCGCTGATACCAGTAATAGTAAGTTTGTACCAAGTGTTTCTAAGTACGCCATAACGTCCCAACTCTTTTGCCTGATATGTAGTTCCTGAAAATTCTGTTGCAAAATCTGGTGTATATCCAATCTCAGTGTCTTTGAAATGACGGATACGGACAGGATAATAACAGAGTGCATCTACAAAGCAGGTCACATTCTTGCCATCATACCACTCAGTAAGAGTTTTGCCTCCGATGGTTACACTAGAGCAATCTCCAGCTGAAACAGCATCCTTGATATTTGCTACGCTTTCTCCTGTTGTAGCAGCGACTTGCTCGATTGTAACGACTTCCTTCGCATTTCCTACCCAGAACCAAGTCTTGTCTGAACCTAAAGTGGTACCTGCAGGAGTGAACTCGGCCTGAAGCATTACGCGTGTAGTATTTGTCTGTGTCATTCTTTCAGTATCGAATGTGTTTTCCAGACAATATTCGGAAGACTCATCAGTTCCAAGATATGTCTGAGGTCCACGGCTAAACTCACTGTCGTCAAATGCTCCGAATGCTGTATCATAGTTAGGGTCTTCTGCCCAATAGATAAGACCGAGAGAACTCTCCATTCCAGTGTTCACTGTTCTCCAGTCCTGAGCCTTTCTTACAGGGAACAGTTTGTCATTAGTCATATCAAGTTCCCAACTTTTAAGTACGGCTGTACCTATTCCGGTTTTCTCAAAAGAACCGGCACCGAAGTCAACAGTAACCTTTGCAACGGCTCTTTCTACCTTTACTGCAGGATTTGCGTTTGCTGCCAAAAGAGCGTCTGCTTCCGTTTTCTTAACATCAATTTTATACAAAGATTTAACAGTTGCGCCATCATAGTAAGGAGCATTGGACATAAAGAATCCTGTTGCATCATCAGTAAGTGCTGCTGCTGTTTTTGTAAGCGCGTCATTCAATACATCAAATGTTCCGGCTGTTTCATAGTCACCAATAGCAAATGGAGAGTTGATGAGTACAAGAGCCTGAGTGATGTTGCCGTTCTCCACTTCAATTGCTCCTGTCTTACCTGTGCTTGTTATGTGATTTGCAGCATTGTTTGTCCAGCCATCAATTGTTACATCCTTTGCAGTGCAATATGCGCCAGTATTGTCATATAATACGAGATGAACTGTTTTCACTGCGAACTCCTTGTCTTCTCCATCATTAAATGTAGGATCGGCCTTTGTTACAGCATTTGGCAAGTTGATGTTCAGAGCCACATAGCCCTTTGTCTCGGCATTACCTTCAGTAACCTGAGGTTCCTTCTGGCATCCTGTCATAGCCACGAGCAGGGCGGCCATCAAAAAAGATAACTTTTTCATAAAAATTTGTTTTAAGATGTTAATAGATAATTAGTTATATTTGTTTTGGTTTTATCTGCCTATAGTCCGGCTCTGGCGATGAACTCATCCATCGAGGCCGCTTTCTCTTCGGCTTTCTCCATACCTCCTTCCGCTGCTTTCCGGAAGAAAGCCTGAGCCTGTACATAATCTTTCGACAGTGCCTCAAGTACTCCGCGCGCATAGTCGGCTTCCTTTCTGTCTCCTGCCTTTGAAAGGTATTTTTCCGCTTTTATCAGGTCGCCACGCGACATTGCTGCATTGGCGGCATTAAGGTTCGCTTCTGCGCTTTCTGGATATAGTGCGACAATCACTTCAAACACTTCATTGAATTCTTCGCTGCCCGGCTCGTATATGGTTGAGAGAATGAATATCTCGTTCTGGCTGAGTTTTCCCGGAGCCTTTTCATATACTTTGAGGATTTCCTGAGGATCGGCAAAACTGCGTATGCTGTATTCTATTGCATAGTCCGAATGGCGCAGGGCAGGGTAGCATTCCTCCAGGAGCATCTTGTATTCCGAAGGATATTCTTTCTTTATCTTTGCTTCGCGAGCATCAGGATCAAGACCGCTGTTGATGATGTCGATGATCTCGTTCCTGTGCTCCAGAGAGGATGCGGCAACGTATGCTTCCAGACCCCTCCAGTCTTCCGGCTCGTATGCCGTGCGTATGAAATCTCTTCCGAAATCGTATTGCGATGAAACGTATTCCTTCAAAGCCTCTGTACGGCCTTTTGCCAGCCTTTCGTTGTTGGCGTATTTGCCTTCCGGAGATGCGAATCCCTTGATTGTTAACGATTTGACTTTGATATCGGCGTCGCTTTCGAGGGAGTCGATGCTTGAAAGAATCTTACCAATCTCCGCGCGGTTGTTCCTGTAGTCGGGGCGTATTTCCGTACGGGAAACCGGGAAGTCTATATATGCCGAACCGGACATCTCCCTGGTCTTTTCGAGTTCCACCGGCGGAGTGACATAGATGAATTCAGGTACATAGAAAATGTCCTCATAACCATTCAGGACAAAACTGTCTCTGCTCATCCTTTCGTTGCAGCAGCCGTACATCTGTCTGTGTAGTTCAAGCACTGCTCCGTGCATCCAGGGACGGTATTCCACCTCTTCTATCCATTGATATGACCGAGGGGCATCCTTATCGGTGAAACAGACGTCTTCAAATCCTTGCTGAAGTTTGTCCTCGTTTCTCTGAGTGTATATATACTGACGTCTTCCATATATTCCGAGGCTCTCGAATGTAAGTGTGTCATTTCCGTTCACGAGGCGCGGGGTGAGTACGACAAATCTGTTGCTTCTGATATCGAGATCCGACAGATCGACGGCTATGTCGATTTTCATCATATCACCTCGTCTGATGATGTTGCCGCCTGCCGGTGTGCTGATGCTCTCTTCCGTCTGCGCTGATGATGCTATACCGCTTATTGCCAGAAGGCTAAGGATTAGTGCTGTTCTTTTCATACCATACGTAAATTTAGAAGAGATATACAATGCAGATGGCAGCCTTTGTCGGGCCGACATAGTGTGAAGGACGGTTTTCATAGATTGTGTCGCCGCATTCCTCGCATTCGAACTTGTCGCCGCGGGCGTATGCATAGCCAAGACCGAGTTCGAACTCCAGATTCCAGTACCGGCTAAGGATAAGTGCATATCCATAACCTATTCCGGCACCGACGAACCATCCTTGGAAACGATGATCCCTGAGTTGGGAAAAGTCGCTTCCGAGGAACTTGAGTCCAGTGTCAATATTGCCGACATTATATATTCCGCCGTGAAGATGTGCGGATAGGAAATGCCCATCAAAGCGGTTGCAGAACCACCATCTGGCTTCAGGCTGGATGAAAGCGTGCTTCCATATCGCTCCTCCTGCTCTTTCGAAAGGGCAGTAACTTCCAGATATGTCAAAGGTCAGTTCGGGTCTGCCTCCGCCAATTTCTATTCCTGCGTTGAGTGTCTTTGTGACATCGTACAGAACGTTGGACTTTATTGCAAAATCCTGCGCTGACAATCCTGTTGTGATGATCAGGAGTGCCAGAGCGGTCAGATATCTTCTAAAAATCATATTAGTGACACACAAAAGTTTTAGTGTTGGATGCGGTGTATGCCAAACCACAGTACACCACAGTGCAAAATTATATATTATGCGTATAATTCCAAAATAAATTTAAAATTATCTGCGTGTTTTTAAAATATTTATAGAATTGCAATGTGATATACGAAAAAAGGGACATCTTCAAGATGTCCCTTTCGATATGTCGGAGTCTGACTTTATTTTACTATGATTTCGTCTATGAAGAGAAATCCCTTTGAACCTGCTCTTTCGTGCCACTGCGGCTTCTCGGGTACTGGGTTGGCTGTCACTTTGATGTATCTTGCCGATGTTTCCGGGAATGTAACAGTATATTCCTTCGGACCGTTAGGCTCGTTTTCTCCCTCAGTCTCATATTCTGCTTTGCCGACCTCGGTGAAATCCTTTCCATTGTCTGAAGTATAGACGGTGATGTCCGCAGGATTGAATATATCGTCGTATTTCACCACTGTAGTGCTGAGAGTGAGGCTGCTGTAGGTCTCGCCGTTCATATCCAGAACTGCATCAAACGGTTCCATTCTCCATCCGCTCCATTCCTTGCTGTGGAAGTCCTGAGGGCCTCTCATACCGTCAACGAGGATATATGGAAGTCCGGAACGGTAGTTCTGATGCGCTTCAGTGTTGACTGTAATATCCTTGGCCATAGCCTTGTGGCCGTCGAATACTTTTGCATATATTCTTCCTGGTTCGCCTTCTCTGAAGGCTCTTGCCTTGAATGTGCAAGGGGAAGTTATTGCCACCGGCGACTCATAAAGAGGTGATGCTTCTGTAGGATCGCTTCCATCAAGGGTATATCTTACCGGTGTGTCTCCCTGAGCCTCGAGATGAACATATACATTGCCGTTTTCTACTGTAACAGAGCCTCTTACGTCAAATATGTGTGTTGCGTAATTATAGCCAGCCGCGTCATAGATCGAGCAGAAATCGTCTGCGCTGTCGAGGAATCTTTTCCAACTCTTGTTCTCAGGCTGGCACCATTGTACCTCGCTGAGTGCTGCCATTCGAGGAAGAAGCATATATTCGAGTTGCTCATTTGAAGGAATGTATTCGGTCCAGAGATTGGCCTGCACTCCAAGAATGTGCGCCTTCTCTTCGTCGGTCATACCCTCTGCGAATGGTTCGTATGAATAGCAGGTCTCTACCGGGAGATATCCTCCGATGGCAAGTGGCTCATTCTCAGTGTCGAGCGACTGATAATAGTCGAGATAGAAGAATGAATTCGGGGTCATAATTGCATCGTGTCCCATCTGTGCAGCCTTAAGTCCTCCGGCAGTGCCTCTCCAGGACATCACGATGGCATTATCGGCCACTTCACCTTCGAGAATTTCGTCCCATCCGATGATCTTCTTACCTTTCTTTTCAAGGAAATTTGTCATTCTTGTCATCACATAACTCTGAAGATAGTGCTCTGCCTTGAATTCTTCCGTATCTTTCAGGCCGAGTTCCTTGATCTTTGCCTGGCATTTCGGACATTTTTCCCAATAAACCTTAGGACATTCGTCGCCTCCAATGTGAATATATTCTGATGGGAAGAGGTCTGCTATTTCTGCAAGGACATTTTCCAGAAAAACCATAGTCTGCTCATTTCCGGCGCAAAGAACCTCATCTGCGATACCCCAGCGTCCCCATACATCGTATGGCCCGCCTGTGCATCCGAGTTCCGGATATGCAGCAAGAGCCGCGAGCATATGTCCCGGAAGGTCGATCTCAGGAATGATGTTTATGCCTTTTGCTGCAGCGTAGGCAATGATTTCCTTTACCTGATCCTGGGAGAACCAGCATCCTTCTCCGTACGGCGTGCCGTCATATTTGCCTTCTCCTCTGAATATATGTCCGATGAGGGTCTCCTTTCTGATGGAGCCTACCGATGTAAGTTCAGGATATTTCTTGATCTCGACTCTCCATCCCTGATCGTCGGTCAGATGCCAGTGGAGGGTGTTAAGTTTGTGAACCTCCATTATATCGAGATAACGTTTCACCATATCCATATCGAAGAAATGCCTTGATACGTCCATATGCATACCTCTGTATCCGAAACGTGGCTGGTCGTTGATTTCAACGCATTGAAGCGTCCAGTCATTGTCTTCTGCCTGAGTGTTTCCGAATATTGCAGCAGGGAGCATCTGCTTGATGGTCTGAATGGCGTAGTTGAATCCTCTGAGAGAGGATGCCTTGACAACGGCAGCCTTTCTGCTGACCTCCAGTGTATATGCTTCTTCCGGCATATTTCTGTCGAGGAGGAAAACGAATCCTTCAGATGTGTTCTGACCGTCAGTCCTGCTGTCCTGTCCGCTTGCCTGGGACAGTCTGTCGGCAAATGCCTTGATGACCTTTGCTGATGCTTCGTCGATGTCTGCACAAATGTGGAAGTCTGATCCGGCTGCATTGAATGTGCCGTTCTTGATACTGACTTCGTTAGGGTATGGTACGACGCTGATCGTGTTCTCGTCAACGGTACTGCAGGCTATTGCAGCGGCGGCGATGGCCGCGAAGAAAAGCGTTTTTCTCATATTTATGTGGTTATTCAGTTTGTCCCGCGAAGATAGTTAAAGCGATTGAATTTGTCAATCGCTTTAACTATATGCCTAGAAAATAAGCATTATGAGTTGTACGGATATGACCCTTAGGAAAATACTAGCCGGATAGACGGTTGCGTATGCGACTGCCGGATCTTCTCCTTCACTGTTCGGGTCTGCAAAGTCGAGGGCAAAAGGGTTTGCCATTGCTCCGCATAGCATTCCGATGTTGTCTGCATAGTCTGTCTTGAAGAATCTGGCTGCAACGAAGGCTGTCAGCAGGACTGGAATCACGGCGAGTGCTATGCTGATGATGACCCATTTGAGACCTTCTGATGTAAAGACAGTCTCGAAGAATCCCGCTCCTGCACTCAGACCGAGCCCGGCCAGGTATATGGTGAGTCCGAGTTGTCTGAGCATCAGGTTGGCGCTGCGGCTCATATATATGGAAATATGCATACGCGGGCCGAATGCTCCCATCAGTAGTCCGACTATGATCGGGCCTCCGGCGATGCCTAGTTTGACCGGCATACTCATTCCCGGGAATGCGAAAGGAATGCTTCCGAGAATGACTCCCAGCACTATACCGATGAATATTCCGAAAAGGTTAGGGTTATTCAGTTCCTTAGCCTGATTGCCCAATATCGTGCTGACGTTTTCCAATGCTCTTGATTCGCCCACGATGGTGAGTTTGTCTCCCAACTGGAGCCTGAGGGAGCGCGATGGAAGAAGATCGATGCCTGCACGGTTCACTCTTGTAATATTGATGCCGTATGAGTTGCGCAGCCTGAGAGATCCGAGTTTCACTCCGTTCAGTTCGGGCTTTGTCACCAGGATCTTGCGGGATGCAAGTTGGCTGTCGATGGCGTTCCAGTCTATCCCTTTCTTGTTCCAGTCCACATCCTCCTTATGCCCGAAAAGTGTCTTTACACGTTCTACATCACTTTTTCCCGATATTACCAGTAGATGTTCGTTCTCTTCGATGATGGTCTCTGATGTGGGAATTATAAGTTGCTCGTTCTTCCATACTCTGGATATGACGAAATGGCAATCGGCATTCTTTCTGATTTCCTTGATCGTCTTGCCGAAAATTGCAGGATTGCTCACTTGATATTCAGCAACGAAGGTGTTGTCTGACGAATTTTCCTGCTTCTTGCTGCCTTTCCTGCTCATAATTTTGCGTAGAAGGATGACGCAGAGAATCATTCCGATCAGACCGAAAGGATAGCCTACGGCGCAGGCCATAGCCATATTGTTCGCTCCTTCTATATTATCAGGCTCGATCTGCAGAAGAGCCTGTTGGGCTGCTCCCAGCATAGGGGTGTTTGTGACCGCTCCGGAAAGAAGTCCCATCATATCACCGAGGGGAATGCCTGTGGTCCAATGGAATATCAGGGCCATTGCACTTCCTGCCACCAGCAGGATCAAAGCCAGAAGGTTGAGTTTTATACCGCCTTGCTTGAAGGATGAGAAGAATCCGGGTCCCACCTGCACACCTAATGCATATATGAAAAGAATGAGTCCGAAGTTCTGGATCATATTGAGCATATCAGGATTGACCTGCAGCCCGATATGACCTGCAATGATGCCCACAAAGAACACAAATGTCACTCCCAGCGATATGCCTCCTATCTTTATCTGTCCTAAAGCCAGCCCTACAGCGCATATTAGTGCGAGGACAAGTGTGGCCTGTACGAATGTCTGTTGTGTGAATATATCAATGAACCAATCCATCTTTCTAATATATAATAAGTCCGACCAACGCTCCTATTCCTATGACCGAGAAAGGACCGAGTTTCTTGAAATATAAAGCCAGGAATGCCGACAGGCATATCACATAGCTTTTCCAATCTATGAAGTTTTCCGGAGTTGCAAGTCCTAACGCAGCCGTACCGATAAGTCCTAATGTGGCTGGCTTGAGGCCGGACATCACTCCTTGAAACATATAATGATTTTTCCATTTGTCATACGCCTTGCAGATGGCAAGGACAATGATGAATGAAGGCAATACTACTGCGAAAGTGGCAGTAAATGAGCCCAGTATGCATAGGAAATCCGAGGCTCCGGTGTTGGATATGACTTCATATCCAATGTATGTCGCGGAATTGATGCCGATCGGTCCCGGGGTCATCTGAGAGATCGCTACGATGTCGGTGAAAGTCGTGTCGTTGATCCATCCGTGCACTGTGACCACTTTGTTCTGTATTAGGGACAGCATTGCATATCCACCACCGATGGTGAACATACCTATTATAAAGAACGTGCTGAACAGTTCAAAGAATATAGTAATATCGGCCATCAGTGAAATCTTTTATAGTTGTTATACCAACTGACGAATGCTGCCAGGACAATGATGCAAATCAATATATATATAGGTGATACCTTCAGGAAGCATACAAGAGTCATAGAAGCGATCACGATGATCCAGGACCACCATCTCATTTTGGTCGCCTTAAGCATATCCAGCATAGGTACACCTATCAAAGCCACCACTACTGGTCTGATACCTTTGAATGCCTTTATTACATATTGGTTGTCCTTGAACTCTGTGAAGAACATCGCCACCAGAAGAATTATCAGGAACGGAGGCAGGCAACTTGCTATTGTGGCCACTACGCTTCCTTTTGTGCCACGCAGTTTGTGGCCGGTGAGGATGGATATATTCACGGCGAAAAGTCCTGGAGCCGTTTGGGCAAGTGTGATGATATCGATGAAATCTTCGTCGTTCAGCCATTTTCGTTCTACCAGTTCGCTTTTAATTGCAGCAATCATCGGGATGCCTCCTCCGATGGTGAAGGCTCCGATCTTTGCAAAAACAAGAAATATTTGCCACAAACTTGCCATTTGGGTCGTTTTTGAGATGTCAAAATATCATTTCGGGGGCAAAAGTAGAAAAAATATTCAAAAAAAGTGTGAAAAAATTTGGAGGATAAAAAAAAGTCCGTATCTTTGCAGCCCATTTGAGAGGAAAACCTCTCGAAAAGACTTAAAAAGTTCATTGAAAAGATTGAAGGAAAGTACAAGAAGCAAGTACCGAGAAATACAATTTATCGAGAAGCGTTAATTTCTTTTGAAATTATAAGTGTCAGGACAGACTAGAGAAATAATAGTTATTATACAATGAAGAGTTTGATCCTGGCTCAGGATGAACGCTAGCG
>JAZRBS010000003.1:0-19396 GCA_045635205.1 Candidatus Cryptobacteroides sp.
GAGTCGATCTGAACTAGATTGACAGGATTTTCGTTGTCGTAATAGAAAAATAATAGAAATTTATTTGCCTGATATACAATAACTTATAGATTTGGTTGAAAATATTATGTAGGTTGTGCTTGGATTTCAACTGGGAATTCCTATTTACGTTTCAATGCTACTACATTCTCAACGTGATGAGTATGCGGGAACATATCCACTGGACGAACCGCTGTAATCACATAATCCTGGCATAGGATCTCAAGATCTCGTGCCTGAGATGCCGGATTGCAACTGACATAGACCATACGGTCCGGTGCGGCGTTCAGAATTACCCTTGCAACATCGGGATGAATTCCGGCTCTTGGAGGGTCGAGAATAATCACATCAGGATGTCCGTGTTCTTCTACAAAAGCATCTGTAAGAATGTCCTTCATATCTCCTGCAAAGAAATCGCAATTAGTGATGCCATTGTTGGCCGCATTTATGCACGCATCTTCAATTGCCTCAGGAACATATTCAATACCAATAACTTTCGATGCCTGGCGGGATACGAACTGTGCTATTGTTCCAGTGCCGGTATAAAGGTCATATACGACCTCGGAGCCTGTAAGTGCAGCATATTCACGCGCCACGCTATATAATTTGTATGCCTGTTTCGTATTTGTCTGATAGAAAGACTTCGGGCCTATCTTGAATTTCAGTCCCTCCATATATTCATAAATAGCGTCTTCTCCTTTATACAGATGGCATTCCTGGTCTGAGATAGAATCGTTTGCCTTCCCGTTGATGACGTAATAAAGGGATGTTATCTGAGGGAAATTCTCGGCAACAGCATTGAGCAAGGCAGTGCGTGCTTCTGCATCTTCGTGGTAGAAACATATTATAAGCATAACATTGCCGGCTTCTGTGGTGCGGATGAACATATTGCGGAGGAATCCGACGTGATCACGGATGTTGAAGAATGTAAGCCCGTGCGATAGAGCATAATCCTTTATGAAGAGACGGATCTGGTTGGATGGCTCAGGCTGAAGATAGCAGTGTTCTATATCTAGAACTTTGTCGAAGAAACGGCCTACGTGGAATCCTAGTCCATATTTCTCTATCTCGCTCAAGGCTTCTGCATCTTCTGTATCAAAGATCCATCTGCGCTGGGAGAAAGTGAATTCCAGTTTGTTGCGGTAATATGTCGTGTCGTCAGAAGGAACGATAGGGGAGATCTCCGGTACATCCAGATGTCCGATGCGTACCAGTTGGTCATAGACCTGCTGTTGCTTCGCCTGCAACTGCATCGGATATGGCAGCGGCTGCCATTTGCAACCGCCACATACTCCGAAATGCTTGCAGAATGGCTCCAGACGATGCTCTGAAGGCTTTACCATACGGAGGATGAATCCTTCCATATAGTTTTTCTTCTTTTTGGTGACTTTTACGTCAACAATATCTCCGGGTACTGCAAATTGAACAAAAAGTACTGTTCCGTCAATTCTTGCCAATGCCTTGCCTTCTGCTGCAACAGACTCTATCACAACATTTTCCAGAATAATATCCTGCTTCTTTCTTGCCATAATGTCATTTGAATTATTAAGAAATCTTGAGTTTGGTTTTGTAGAGTGTCTGTGAAATATTGATCATAAAGTCACCCATTGTCTCAAGTTCAGAAACGATATCCATATAATAGACACTCGTCTGATAGTTCTTGCGATCGCTTTCAATGCTTTCGATTTCTTCATCCCTGAGGTTGTTCCTGAGGTTGTTGATCCTATCTTCTGCAGCGTACGCATTCGAGATTTCTTCGAGTTTACCGTCAAATGCAAGTTTAAGATTCTGTATCATCACTTCGTAAGTGTTGTCCACGAGGTCTATCATTGCATTCAACTTTTTGATGGTATTGTCATCAAATGTCTTGTTATGAAGATTTCTGCGTGAAAGAATCCTGCTGATGCTTTCTCCGGAGTCTCCCAAAGACTCAAGTTCACCAATGATCTTATACATCGCCTTAATCATCAATGATGTTCTTTCACTGATTTCTTCAGCGGAAACAGCATTAAGGAATGTTGCTATTTCATATTCGATTCTGTCTGAAATCTCTTCATACTTAACGAGTTTGCCTCTAAGTTCTTCGAATTTATCGGAATCAGTCTCATTGATTGCAGCACGTGCATAGCCGAGGCCGTTCCTGGATATCTGGGCAAAGTGAATGATTTCGTTGAATGCCTGTTCGGTGGCAAGTTCTGGAGTCGCAAGCGGACCAGCCTCTATATATTTTAGCCTGAATGCTTTCTCTTCCTTGTTCTCCGGCTCTTTGATGAGTTTGGTCACTATCTTCGCTATCAAGCCTGTAAACCATACGAGTATCAATGTGTTGATGGTATTGAACAATGTATGAAGCATTGACAGTCCATAAAGAGCGGCTGTTCCATCTGCTGAATTCGGATCAGATACAGCAAATCCTTCCGCAGCAGGATTCGGGAATCCCATCAGTTCTATGATCTTTCCTACCAATCCAAGGAAAGGACGGAACAGAATCAATGCCCAGATAACACCGAATACGTTGAATATAGTGTGGGACAATGCGGCACGTTTTGCTGCCGGATTACCTACTGCTGCTGCTATGTTTGCAGTGATGGTAGTACCAATGTTTTCTCCAAGAACCATCGCGCAGGCCATAGGGAACGGTATCCAGCCCATACTTAACATAATCAAGGTGATAGCCATCGTTGCCGATGAAGACTGCAGGATAAGTGTAAGGACTGTTCCTACTCCAAGGAAGATAAGGACTGACCAGAATCCGTGACCGGACCATTGTTTTACAAACTCAAGTACTTCCGGAGTCTGTTTAAGATCGGGAACAGATTCCTTCATAAATGAAAGTCCGAGGAAAAGGAGGGAGAAACCGACTATAAGTTCTCCTATGTTCTTGTTCCTGTCTTTCTTTGAGTTCGAGAAAAGGAAGCCCAGCAGCATTAGAGGTACGGCAAGAATGGAAATGTCTGCCTTGAATCCTAGAAGGGACACCATCCAGGCTGTGACTGTAGTACCGATGTTCGCTCCCATAATGACACCGATAGCCTGAACAAGAGTAAGGAGACCGGCATTTACGAAACTTACCACCATAACCGTTGTGGCAGATGACGACTGGATAAGTGCTGTGATGCCTAATCCGGTTGCAACTCTCTTGAACGGATTGGATGTCATTGCTGAAAGAAAACCCCTGAGTCTGTCACCAGCGGCTTTCTGAAGTCCGGAACTCATAAGGTTCATTCCATAAAGGAACATACCCATTGCACCGAACAATGTGAAAAATTGTAAGATACCCATAATATCTTCTGAAATACTTTTACTATCCGACAAAAATAGTAATATCGTTAATGAATCTTAATCATATCCTGTTAATTTTTCGTTAAATGTTAGTAAAAACGAAAAAAGCCCGACAAATATCGGGCTTTTGACGAAATGTATTTTATGATCATATACCTATACAGAACAGCATAGTATATGCCACGGCAAATCCGACTACGCCTACAACCAAGCCTACCACAGCCATCTGCTTGGTGTTAATGATGCCTGTAGAGTGTGCAAGTGCATTTGGCGGAGTAGAGATCGGAAGGCACATTGCAAGTGATGCAGATATTGCCACACCTACAAGGAGGGTCTTCAGGCCACCGAGCGCGATGAAGCCTTCTGCTGCTGTCGGATCATCGAGAAGTGCTGTACCAACCACAGCCAGAATCGGAACGATCAGATTCGCTGCTGCAGAATTCGAAATGAAGTTTGAAAGGAGGTAACAAATAAATCCTCCTGCAAGCATTACAACGATGATGTTCCAAGATGCAAAAGGCACTGCATTGATAAGGCAGGATGCAAGACCTGTTTTATTAAGAGCGGTTCCGAGTGCGAAACCACCGGCAACCATCCAGAGCACGCTCCAGTCGATTTCCTTGAGATCCTTGTTTGTGAATACTCCGGTTACGGTAAACACTGCAAACGGAATGAGAGCAACGATGTTTGCACTCACCTTGAAGATAGCCTCACCCATCCAGAGGATGATTGTAAGGGCAAAAGTGATGGCAACGATGATTTTATCCCTCTTTGATGCATCAGATGTACCCTCGATCTTGAGTTCGATAGCCTTGCTCTTGAAAGGGAACATAAACAGAAGGATACCCCAAGCGATGAAGAGCATAATCAGAACGTATGGAACCATCTTCATCATCCAGTCCATAAAGGTGATGTCAACACCAGCATTCTGGAGTGCTCCGAGAGCGATTGCGTTAGGAGGTGTTCCGATAGGTGTACCCATACCACCGATGTTGGCTGCGATAGGAATTGCGAGTGCGAGACCTACCTTACCCTTCTCGTCCTGTGGAAGCGTAGCAAGCACAGGAGCAAGGAATGTAAGCATCATTGCTGCAGTAGCAGTGTTGCTCATAAACATCGAGAAGATACCGATGATGAGGAGGAATCCGAGAAGCACCACCTTAGGATTCTTTCCGAAAGGCTTGAGAAGGACCTTTGCTAGGGTCACGTCAAGACCAACCTTTGAAGCCGCGATAGCGAGAACGAATCCACCGAGGAAGAGCATAATCACAGGATCAGCAAATGCTGCCATAATTGACTTATAGTCAACGTAGGTACCTGCACCTTCATACATCATAAAGCCGATGCCCTTGTTGGAAATGGTGAGAAGCATTATCACCATAGAGAGGACTGAAGTTGTCCAGGTCGGAATTACTTCAATGATCCACATCAATGCGGTGAACACAAAGATAGCAATGGTTCTCTGCATCACAGGAGTGAGTCCAGCAATGCCGAAAAATGATGTCTGCACTGCCCACAGGAAAATTGTCAGCGCCAGAACGATGCTTAGCGCGATCAAATTTTTAACGGAAAGTTTATGAGTACCCATTATTCTTGATGAGTAACCGACCCATCAGCGGGGTAAATAGTTTATGTTTAATTGAATATGACTATTTTAGGATAAATGCTTTTTCCAGAGTCTGTGAGATGTTGATCATAAAGTCTCCCATCTTTTCAAATTCATTGACAATATCCATATAATAGACACTTGTCTGGTAGTTCTTTCTGGCGCTCTCAATATTCTCGATTTCAGAGTCTCTGAGATTGTTTCTGAGATTGTTGATGCGATCCTCTGCATTGTATGCATTGGATATTTCGGTCAATCCGCCGCTATAGGCCGATGAGAGGTTGGCTATCATTGCATCGTAAGCGTGTTCAACGATATCGGCCATATTGTTCAGATTCTTGATTGCATCACCATCAAATACTTTCTTGTGAATATTCCTTCTGGAAAGGATGCGGCTGATGCTTTCTCCTGAGTCTCCAAGAGATTCAAGTTCACCGATGATCTTGTACATTGCCTTTATTTCTCTGGATGTTTTTTCACTTATCTCTTCGGCTGATACAGCATTGAGGAATGCAGCAATCTCATATTCTATCCTATCGGAGATTTCTTCATATTTGACCAGTTTGCCTCTCAATGCTTCGAACTTGTCAGGATCAGTTTCATTGATGGCGGCACGGGCATATCCCAATCCTTTCTTGGAAATCTGTGCAAAATGGATTATTTCGTTGAAAGCCTGTTCTGTAGCAAGTTCAGGGGTGGCAAGATGACCTGCCTCGATATATTTGAGCCTGAATGTCTCGGCATCCTGATTGGCTGGTGTCTTGATGATCCAGGTGACAAGTTTCTCGATATATCCCGTGAACCAGATGAGAATCAGTGTGTTGATAGTGTTGAATAATGTGTGGAGCATTGACAGACCGTATAGGGCGGCTGTTCCATCGGCAGAATTCGGATCTGCAACAACAAATCCTTCTGCAGCAGGATTCGGAAGGCCGAAGAGTTCAATGATTTTTCCTACCAATCCGAGGAAAGGCTTGAACAGGATCAGTGCCCATATAACACCGAATACATTAAATATGGTATGTGACATTGCAGCGCGCTTTGCAGAAGTGTTTCCCACAGAAGCGGCGATGTTTGCAGTGATCGTGGTACCGATATTTTCTCCCAGCACCATTGCGCAGGCCATATTGAACGGTATATAACCCATACTGAGCATAATCAGGGTTATGGCCATTGTTGCAGAAGAAGACTGCAGTACGAGTGTTAGCACTGTACCGAATGCCAGGAATATAAGCACAGACCAGAATCCATAACCTGACCAAGTCTTGACGAATTCCAGAACCTGAGGGGTTTCAGACAGATCCGGAACAGATTCCTTCATAAAGGAAAGTCCGAGGAAGAGAAGGGAGAAACCTACTATAAGTTCGCCGATATTCCTATGTTGATTTTTCTTTGAATTGGAAAACAGGAAACCCAGCAGCATAAATGGCACAGCCAGGATGGAAATGTCGGCTTTGAATCCTAGCCACGACACCAGCCAGGCTGTGACTGTCGTACCGATGTTGGCTCCCATAATGACTCCGATCGCCTGTACAAGTGTAAGAAGTCCTGCATTGACGAAACTGACTACCATTACGGTCGTTGCCGATGAAGATTGAATGATTGCAGTGATTCCCAATCCGGTCATAACGCGTTTGAACGGATTGGAAGTCATTGCGGAGAGGAACCCTCTGAGTCTGTCTCCTGCAGCCTTCTGCAGACCGGAACTCATCAGATTCATTCCGTAAAGGAACATACCAAGTGCTCCCAATAAGGTAAATATCTGTAATATTCCCATAATAATCAGTTGTTTATGTCGTTAAAACTATGCAATCTGGTTACTGAGCAGATACCAGGTATAGGCTATGAAACAGATGAACATCAATGCTCCTGAAACTCTTCCGATCTTACCTTTTATGCCTAAAATCACTGTTGCGATGGCAGCACCTATCATAACAGCATAGTCAACAGCGGTAATCCCTGATGAGTTGAGAGGCATTACCTGGGAACTGATACCGAGAATCAAAGTAATATTGAAAATGTTCGATCCTATAATGTTACCCAGTGCCAACTGTGTATTCTTTTTAAGTGCCGCAGCAACAGAGGCTGCAAGTTCAGGAAGGGAAGTACCGCAGGCGATAAGAGTAAGCGATATGAATGCATCGTTCACGCCAAAAGACTTGGCGATGAGAACGGCATTATCGACGAAGAAGTCGCAACTTGTGATCAATACGGCAAGACCTCCCAATACTTTCAGTATGGCAAGCCATAGGGGAGTCTTCTCCTCCGGAGTTTCAGTCTGCTCTGCTGTAATCGTGTTTTGTTTGCGGTCTCGATAGAATGAATACCACATAAACAGAGCAAAACATACAAGAAGCACAAGTCCATCGACTCTGCTTATCGTCGGAATATTTCCATTGAAGAAATTGAATACCAGTATGGTAAGGAGAATTGAAACTCCTATGCATAAAGGCATCTCAAATTTCATATTATCCTTATTGACAGCAATAGGGAAGAAGATAGCCGTGATGCCGAGGATACCTAAAATATTGAAAATGTTGGATCCGACAACATTTCCGATGGCAACATCTGCATTCCCTTGGAGTGCTCCGATGAAACTTACGACCAGTTCCGGCATAGAAGTTCCTACTCCTACGATTGCCGCTCCGATCACAAAGTCAGAGACTTTGAACTTTCTGGCTATTGACACTGCTCCGGCTACGAGATAATCCGCGCCGAAGACAATGCCCGCCAATGAAATCAAAAGAATTACGTATTCCATATTTATCCTATGAGTTTCTCTGCTTCTGCAATTTCATATTCGTACTGTCGTGTGCAAGGCTCATATTTGTACGGAATATATTCAAATAACTGGATATATGCCTTTCCGCCCTGTTTGCTGTAGTAAATGTCGAGCCTTATGGCATTTCCTTTGTCTTCTTCCTGGAGATTGACTGAAGATGGTTTGGAGGCTATCCTTTCGGCAATTTCGTTATGCATATTCTGTGCAAAAAATCTCTCTTTCTTGTTATACTTCAGTCCGCTTTCAGCATCTTTCCATCCAGTTTTCATCATAAGGATGAGTATGATTCCAGCAAAAATCATAAAGAAACCGAGTATATTTATAGATGTTGCAGTAGGAAGGGCTACGAGGATGCAGCCAGCGATTGTAAGTGTTCCTGAAATTGTTATATCTTTTGTAGAGCGTACTCTAATAAAATTCTTGTCCATATTTTTAATATATTGTAAATAAGTTGGGTATTGTATATAAGGAATAATTGCGGCATCTGTTTCAGATGTCGCTTTGCAAAGTTCTCTGTTGAGAAATCTATATTAAAAGTTTCCTGAGATTGATCAGATGATGAGAACTTTCATTGAATCCTGAAGGAAACAACCTGAGGGAATCGAAGAAAAGAGAAGATGAATATGTATTCATCGATTTACCGGCTTTGGTAAGCGTGAATCCGTTCCCTGAAGAAAGGGTTGTATTGTGTCTCCTGTTTGCAGAAAATGTCCGGAATGAGTTTACGATATTTGTCTGTCTTGGTACCCTGCATTCCGTCTGTGATGAAGTCAGTGCATAACTGTGTGCAGATACAGAATGAGACATATCTCTTGAGACTACGGCAGAAGCAATGTCGCAATCTGATTCCTGTGATAGGTCTGAAGAATCTGTCTGGTAGAATATTCCTGCCAGACAGATAATCAATGCAATATAAATCCTATTATTGGCGATAAATTTCATCAATAGGACAAAAGTAGTCAAATATCTTGATTAATCAAACTCTTTTTAAATAGGTAGAGTCTTTCATCGTTTAAGTTCCGATTATGCTTGCAGCCACTTGTGCTTTTCTACGCTATAAATCGGTACGAATGGAAGCAGAATAGGTGTCTTCTTTATATATGCTTGATATTCAGGATCTTTTCCGTATGCTCCGTTCTGACGTATTTCAAGTCTGCGAGCCCCGCTGAACATAACATACACAATTCCGATATATCCGATTGCTGCTACAATCCACTGCCATACGGAGCAGCAAGCGCCGAAACATACGATGAATGCACCTGTCCAGATTACCAGTTCGCCAAGATAGTTTGGACAACGGACCAGTTTATATACTCCGGTGTCAACGAATCTGTGCTTGTTGATCTTCTTTGCTGCTTTTTTCTGAGCATCAGCCACACTTTCGAGGATGACTCCACTCGCCATCAAGGCTGCTCCGACCCAGGCCCATACCTCATTGACAGGTGCCCCGGATGCTTTGTTTGCAAGGAAAAAAGCAACAGGACTTACTTGACCGACATAAAGCAAAGCACAGAAAATCCATACTGTAATCACAACAAAAAGCGGTTTCTTCTTTGCTGCATCCGGGCCGTAGAGAATCTTTTTATATTCAGGAGATCTCTTTTCGCGTGTAAGCAGATAAAGTCCGAGCCTGCATCCGAAAATGAACATCACCGCGCACAGCAAAGCCGTAGGCAGGGTTATCACATCCTTGAATACAATTGCCATCGTCACTGCCAAAGCAGATATTCCAAAACCATAACCAATGCTGAAGAAATAGATGAAATAAATCCATCCAAGTCCAGATACCGCCATCGAAACGGCGAGAAGAATCAATAAATAGTTCATAATATCTTAAATTACGGATTGTTATTCTTCCTTTGATGAAGCCATTTTGCGGCCTGCATCGAATGCCTTCTGCAGGTCTTCTTCCCAATGTGCATCACGCCATTGGTGTTTTGCTTCCTCAGAGAATCCAGCCAGTTCGTAACGGCTGTAGTCCTTTACCTGACAGGTGTTATATGCAACAATATGTTGCGGTTGTCCGAGAGCGGCTGTGATGCAGTATTCCATCGAACCGAAGCCGTTGCTGTTGTTCCTCTCGGGCAGTCCGTTCATTGTTTCGATCAGAACCACCGGCATACGCTTTGGCGCTGTCATACTATAGTCATTGTATGAAAGCCAAGGGAATGAAAGGCGCTCCATAAATGCACGCATCTGACCTGTCACTTCTCCGAAATATATAGGTGAACCCAGTACAAGACCGTCTGCCTGTGATATGTCTTCCAGAACCTGCGTAAGATCATCCTTATACCTGCAAACGTTTGAGACTCTGCCTTTCAGTTTACAGGCCATACACGACATACAGCCTTTATAATCAATATCATACAGACGTATGGTCCGGACTTCTATGTCATTCCCTTCAGATTGTGCGCCCTCCTCGAATTTCTGCAGCATCTGTGCTGTGTTCATATTGCGCCGCGACCCGCCATCGATGATAATTATTCTTTTCATTTTCTTTTGTGTTTTGTCTGTTATTCCATTCATATCGTATGCCATAGTTGTATCCTTGATCAGGCCTCCGAATGTAAGGAAGCCCAATGTCAGCAACGATCTGTTTATGAAATCACGTCTGTTCATTGAATCCGATTATATGCAGTAAAGTTACTTTGTTAAATAAAGATGTACAAGAAAATTATTGCAAAATTTTCCTACTTTTGCCGATATTTAGAAAGTGTTTGAATTTTTATCATCAAAAACACATAAACAGATTGATAAGAAACCTGCAGTTTTTTAGTCTGTACCAATGGCAAAGAAAGAGAAAATAAAGAGTCTGTTCGACAATATTGCGCAGGATTATGACAAACTGAACCATATTCTGTCTCTGAATATAGACAAAGGATGGCGCAGGAAGGCTGTCCGTGAAATCATTGACCGTCCGGAAAAGTTCAGAGTACTTGATGTGGCTTGCGGAACTGGAGATTTTACAATAGAAATTGCCAAAAAAGCAGTGGAAGGCAGCAGCATAACAGGTATCGATCTCTCGGAAGGGATGATGGCTGTCGGCAGGGAGAAGATTGCAGCGGCTGGGATGGATGCTGTACTTGAATATGGAGATTGTGAGGCACTGAAATATGCAGACGGCACTTTTGACAGGGTTTCGGCTGGCTTTGGTGTGCGTAACTTTGAACATCTTGATATTGGTTTGAAGGAAATGTGTCGTGTCCTTAAATCCGGTGGTAAACTAGTGGTTCTTGAATTGTCTGTTCCTTCGGATCCTTTCATCCGCTGGTGTTACAAATTGTACTTCTTGAATATATTGCCTGCAATCGGTGGATTTGTGTCCGGCAACAAAGGTGCCTACAGATATCTCCCGGCTTCAGTGTTGAATTTCCCTGCTCCAGACAAGTTCATCAAAATGATGTATGATGCAGGATTCCGCGAAGTACGCCACAAGGCTTTCACCTTCGGGATATGTCGTATGTATGTTGGAATCAAATGATAGTGAAATGATAAGCAGATGGATTGAGGCAATCCGGCTAAGGACTCTGCCGGTCAGTATTGCAGGTGTCCTGACGGGAATTGGACTGGCCGTATGGCAGGGTGGATTCTCAATAGTACCGGCAGTCTTGTGCTTTGTGTTTGCCGTTACTGCCCAGATTGCTTCCAATTTTGCAAATGAATATTATGATTACAAGAACGGGATGGATCGTAAGGGAAGGGATGGATTCAGAAGGGGAGTTACAGAAGGTGACATTACTCCGCAGGCTATGAAATTCGCTACGTTCGGGATGCTTGGCCTTGCAGCCATAACAGGCTGCGCGATGCTGTTTATCGGGGGGTGGTGGCTTCTGCCCGTGGGTATCTGTATCTTGCTTGCAGCATTGGCATACAGTACCGGGCCTTATCCTTTGTCACATCACGGACTTGGGGACATTACTGTGGTGATATTCTTTGGTGTAGTTCCTGTCACTCTGACATACTGGCTCCAGACCGGAGAATGGGCTGAATTATCTGCTGTAGTGGCAACTTCCATAACTGTCGGCCTTCTTGCAGCAAATGTTCTCATTGTAAATAATTATCGTGATATGGACGATGATAATACGGTAGGTAAGCGGACAACGGTAGTGATTTTCGGGCGCAAGGTTATGGGTAATGCATATCTTTTATCAGGTATTCTTGCTATGGCCTTGATGATTCCTTTATGGCTTATGCTTCCTATATGGGCTATGATTGTACCTGCCGTTTATCTTCTGTTTCATTTCCAAGCCTGGCGCAGGCTTGTCAGAAACAAAGGTGCCGCCCTCAATACAGTCTTAGGAATTACTGCTCGTAATCTCTTGATATTCAGTCTGATACTTTTGGCTGTCCTGGCATTGTGCTCCTTATAATATCCACTCTGATTTTTGCTGATATCTGCTTTGTCAGGCTAAAGACATTCATTATATGCCAGAGAATCTTTTGTTGATTCAGAACATTTATTTAGATTTGTGGCATACAATTCGATTGTATAAAACCTAAACTATTTGCGATATGAAAATTTATGACTTCAAGGTACGTAACGCCAAGGGCGTGGAGGTGCCGATGACAGATTATCAGGGTAAGGTCCTTCTTATTGTCAACACCGCTACCGGATGCGGATTCACCCCACAATATGAGGGTCTGCAAAATCTGTACGACAAATACAAGGACAGAGGATTTGTGGTTCTGGATTTTCCTTGCAACCAGTTCGGTCACCAGGCTCCCGGAACAGAAGAGGAGATTCAGGAGTTTTGTACATTGAAATACAGGACAACCTTCCCGCTCTTTGCTAAAATCGATGTGAACGGCAAAGATGCGGATCCGTTGTTTGTTTTCCTCAAGAAGCAGAAAGGAGGCTTTCTCGGAGATGACATCAAATGGAATTTCACGAAGTTCCTGGTGTCACGTGACGGAACTGTAGTTGACAGATATGCTCCGATGACAACGCCGGAAAAGATTGAAAGCGATATATTGAAATTGCTATGAATGAGAACTTGAAACTGGAGAACCAGTTGTGTTTCCCTCTCTATGCTTGTGCAAAGGAGATAGTAAGGCGCTATACTCCTTTGCTTGAGCCGCTTGGACTTACTTATACCCAATATATAGCGATGATGGTGATGTGGGAACATAAGTCCATCAGTGTCAGGGATATGGGTAAACTTCTTTTTCTTGATTCCGGTACCTTGACACCGATGCTCAAGAAGATGGAGAAGGCCGGCTGGATCCAGAGGAAAAGATCGGAGAGTGATGAACGAATGGTGATACTCACTATTACCGCAAGGGGAGAGGAACTCCACGATAAGGCTGCGGAAATACCTTCGAAGATGGCTCGTTGCGTCGCTCTGGAAAACGATGACGCTCTTCAACTGTACTCGCTTCTGAATAAAATGATGAAATCCTTTTAAAAACAATAAACTATGGAAACTTACAAATGTTCACAATGCCCTTTAAGGGCAAAACACGATGCCAGGCCGACTTCTTTCGTCGGAAGATTCTGGAGATGGCATATCAATTTCTGTCCTGGCTGGAAGACATATTTCAACAGCCTTCCGGACGCTGAAAAAGAGCAAATCAGGCAGAAGTACAATTTCACAAAGTACTGATCCGGATGAAAAGAAAACAATTGTATATTGTTGCAGCCGTCATCTGGGGGATTCCGGGAATCATCATTACATCAAAAGGAATAGAGGCCTACACGATCCAGCCTGCAGATAATCTCTGGTGGCTGCTTCTGATTACTGCTGCTGTCCTTGCCGGATTCTTCCTGATGTTCCGCAGAATTGTGGGCAGATACTCTGGCAGGATCGCCTCTTTACCGGACAAGGTAAGGATATGGCAGACTTTTCCGCCCCGCGGATGGATTCTGCTTGTATTTATGATGGGACTCGGAATCGCACTAAAGCATATTCCAGGCGTTCCGTCTGCCTTTACCGCTTCGTTTTATACCGGTCTGGGCCTGATGCTTCTTCTGTCTTCCGGAAGATTTTTGCTTAACTCAAGGAGAATTGTATCTTTGTAGGAAAGATACGTTTTTATGAAAGAGGAATGTCTCATCTGTAAAGCGCCGCTCGAATATTTAAACGAGGACGTGCTGATGGAATGCGCAATCTGCCATAAGCAGGAAATGAGCAAGACCAGGTGCGTCAACGGCCATTATGTATGCAACGAATGCCACACTAAGGGTATAGACGGAATCATAGGCCTTTGCCTGAAGGAAGATTCACGCAATCCTATTGAGATAGTCAGGAAGATGATGGATATGCCGTTCTGCCATATGCACGGGCCGGAACATCATATAATGGTCGGATGTGCGCTCCTGACGGCCTACAGAAATGCCGGAGTGGATATCGACCTTCCTTCCGCACTCAATGAAATGGTCAGCAGGGGAAGCAAGGTACCTGGAGGAGCCTGTGGTTTCTGGGGAGCCTGCGGGGCTGCCGTCAGCACCGGTATGTTTATGTCAATCATCACCGCTTCGACGCCTCTTGCAGAAGAGGCCTGGGGGCATTCGAATCTTATGACTTCACGTTCATTGGCCCGGCTTGGCGAAATAGGAGGTCCTCGATGCTGCAAGCGTAATTCATATACGTCCATTCTGACCGCGATTGAATATGCAGAAGAAGTCAGCGGCATCAGGATGGATAAGTCTGAGATCATCTGTACCCATACTTCATCCAACAGGCAGTGCATCGGTAAGAGATGTCCGTTTCATCCCATAAATGCATAAGATATGAGATACCTTGTCCTCTGTACCGGAAACAGATGCCGCAGCCAGATGGCTCACGGCATACTTAAGCATCTTCACCCCGATGCAGAAGTCTGTTCTGCAGGAGTAAGACCGGCATCTGAAGTACATCCTCTGGCAGTCAAAGTTATGTCTGAGATTGGCATTGACATCAGCGGTCATTATCCCAAGAATGTGTCTGAATATCTTGGGCAATCCTGGGACTATTTGATTACTGTATGTGGCGGTGCAAAAGAAAACTGCCCTTCATTTACCGGCAAAGTCTCAATGCACCTGCATATCGGCTTTGATGATCCGGATGCTTTTACCGGCCCTGAAAGTGAGGTTATTGATGAATTCCGTCGTGTCCGTGATGAAATCCTTGATTCTATGAGACAATTATGATGGCAGTTATCTCGGGCATTTTCCGGGGACTATGATTTATGAATGACCGGTGATACGAGAAAAAGCAGAATCTTGTATCACCGGTCATTATTTTACCTATATTCCTCGTATTATAAATACCGGTGCTACACAAAAATGTATATTACTGTCTCACCGGTCAAGTGTCTGATGCTGTCAGGACAGCACTTTCAATCCTACGATTGATGCTATCAATGTGAAAGTAAAGAACATACGCCAGAAAGTGACCGGTTCATTGAAGAAGAGACTGAAAACAAAAGGAATCCTCCGATCCATCGCCACCATTCCAGGCCTTCTACAGATTTTGCCCGTCCGAGGTGGAGTGATGACTTTAAGGAATGTGTCATTGCTGTAGATATGTCGGCCATATCGGTGGAGACAGCACCTTTCCTTCCCAAGATGATGCCTGTCTTGGGTGCATCTGCACCGGTACTGCGACTGAATGGCGCCCTGGCAGAAAGAGTTATGAAGACTGCCGCTCAAATTGAAGGCAGGAGGGCATTGACCCCTGATGAAGATATCTTCAGGCAGATGAACAACAGACTTGTCGATCTGCTGCGTCTGCAGATCATACTGGAAGTTATGTATGAAATGGCTTCCCGCAAGGTACCTGTCAAGGAAAAATCATCTCGCGGTGAGAAGGTGTTCATCGGCTTTATGCAGTCCCTGGGACAGCACTATGCAGAACGGTATCCGGTTGGTCGTTATGCGGATGAGGCAAATCTTTCAGTAAGGCACTTCTCGAAAATCATCCATAATTACACCGGTCAGACGCCGATGCAATAGATCATTTCATACACTATAAGCCAAGCAAAACGTCTGCTTCCCCAGACGGAATTGTCAGTCAAGGAAATCGCGGAGAAGTTAGGATTTCCGGAGCAGTTCACCTTCCGCAAATACTTTAAGACACACACTGGAATGTCACCGACAGATTTCAGATCGAAGAACATCGGCATATATATGAAATGACAGTTTTAAAATCGAAGGCTAAATAAGAATTTAGTTCAGATTCTCAGTATCTAAACTGACAAACAATTTCCTTGTAAAGAAGCCCACGAGTAGTGCAACGATGAATGCGATGCCATAGAAAGTAAATGGAAGAGTATCCATTGTTGCGTCATTGGTTTCAAGAAGAACGCCGCATACAGATAGATTGACAATCATCAACCCCACGAAGTAACCAAATTTCTTTCCATCTGTCAATTTATCAATATTAGTAGAAATAGCCTTTAGCGGCTTTCCCATCAGCACCAACCCGAAATATGCTCCAGCAATCACTGTAGCGACTCCTGAACCGACCAATGATAAATTCAGAGGGGTATCTGTCAGTATCAGCATTAAGAAGAATGCAATAAACAACAGAAGTAGAATTGAAATGGAAATGATATACTTCTTCATAACTAAAGTACGATTTATCTGTTCATCAATGGTTTCCAGATGTATGTCGTTAATCTCAAAAGTAATGATTTCCTGTCATATCTCCAACTGACGGAAAAAATGAGTAACTTTGTGCTATGGAATATCTGTCAAAACAACGATACGACGAGATTGCGGCCGAGTTGGATCACCTTATCAGCGTGGTCTATCCCGAGGTGCGTGACAATGTTGCAGAGACTGGCTCACAGGGAGATAGGAGTGAGAATGCGGGATACCGTGAGGCAAGGCGGAGGCAGGCGAAGACCATAAGCCGTATCCGTTTCCTTCAGAAGGTCCTGGAGCATTCCCGCGTGATTGATCCCGACGCCCTTCCAAAAGACAGAGTCTGTCTTTTGAGCAAGGTGGAATTCACAAATCTCTCTACCAATACCCGAATGAAATTCGAGATCGTAAGTCCCCACGAGATGAATCTCGAGGCAGGCAAGATTTCTCTCAAATCCCCGATAGGCGCAGCCTTGATGGGCAAGAAGGTCGGCGAAATAGCCGAGGCCAAGACCCCTTCCGGGACCTTACGCTTGAGAATCGAAAGTATCACGTTCGATTGAAGGTGAGATCTGCTTCATCAGTCTCTCCATCGCTTCACGAAGAACTGACCTAGGTACTGCGACATTCAGACGCATAAATCCCTGACCTCCGGGGTTGAATGTTTCGCCGTCATTGAGGGCGAGACGTGCCTTATTCACAAAAAGATCCACGAGGTCATCGTGTCCGAGTCCCAGGGCGCGGCAGTCGAGCCATACAAGGAATGACGCCTGTGGCTTCAGAGGCTTGATCAGAGGAATGTTTTCGGCACAGAATGAGCAGACCCAGTCTATGTTTCCTTCAATATACCTCAGCATCTGCTGCCTCCATTCCTCACCATTTTCGAATGCAGCAATGGTCGCGATAGGGGAGAACAGCGGTGCTGCATTCATTTCGTTTGCGTGCAGCCATCCGAAGAACCGCTCTCTGAGTTCGTCAGATGGCACGATTGCGTATGAACTCACGATGCCTGCGATATTGAATGTCTTTGAAGGGGCTCCGAATGTGATGCTGCAGGCAGCCGCCTCTGGCGATACGCTTGCGAACGGAATATGCTTGTTTCCATATAAAGCCATATCAGAGTGTATCTCATCGGAAATGACGGTCACACCACGTTTGTAGCAGAATGAAGCCAGTCTTTCGAGGGTTTCGCGTGGCCATACGATACCGGCAGGATTATGAGGGTTGGAAAGGATCAGCAGACGGCATCTGTCATCGCAGACGGCTTCCAGATTGTCGAAATCCATAGAATATGAGCCGTCTTCATTCTCAATCAGAGGATTATACACGACTTCGCGCCTGTTTCCCTGTGGAATGAGACGGAAAGGATGATATACTGGCGGCTGAATGATGACTTTGTCATCCTTCTCAAGCAAGGCATTGATCACCATTCCGATTCCCTTTACAATACCCGGGATATATGTGAGCCATTCGCGCTCGACCGTCCACTGATGATGGTCTTCGATCCATTTCATCACGGTAGGCCAATATTCTTCGGGCTCGGCTGTGTACCCGAAAAGAGAATGTTCGAGACGCTTCTTCAATGCATCTGTAATGAATTCTGGGGTTTCAAAGTCCATATCAGCCACCCAGAGTGCAGTCAGGTCGTCTCTGCCATATATCTTTTTCAAAGCATCTGTCTTGATGGCTCCTGTGCCCCTACGTTCGATGATTCTGTCAAAATCGTATTTCATATCGCTTTGTCTTTGCAACTGCCGTGTCTCTGAAATCAGCAGTCATAATTTATGTGGTAAAGTTATCCTTTTATTATGTAAAATGGAAATTAAATCTGTTGGTCTGACAATGCACCTGTCAGCACTTAACGCTCTGACTGACAATGCTTTGCTTAAAATGCCTGCTGCATCAATGCAGCAGGCATTTTACGTAATACGTTAATACATAGTAGATTATGTGATACCAGCAGGTTGACAGGCTTATAAATTTTTATCTCTCCTTCCTGAAATACTGTTATACAATTTACATTATTATTGGAACTTGATTTAAATAGGAACTTATTCAATAGCATATAAGGTAATAAACTGAAGGTTAGACAAATACTGCAATCACACCTCCATTAATAGTTCCTATTTCTTTTGTATTCTGAAGCAAAATCCATTTATACTGGCTCTAAATCTATATAGTCTTCATCCACAAAATAGTTACAGATAAAATAGAATGAAAAATGCCTGGCACAAATGTATAGTGTCAGGCATTTTTCTCGCAGATAAATAAGAATTTAGTTAACAGGTATCAATTCTAATTTCAGGTATATAGGACGTGTACACCACTTTCCGTTTTCATCATCATAATTTTCTACGCCAAAACAATAGAGTGAGTCTTTATGCCATACCATCGCGTTATTGAAGTCAAGTCCTTCAAATTCAGGGAAATCTTCGTACCAAGGTAATTTCCACTTGTTGTTGATATATACTGCAATTTCTTCCATTCGGGCAAGGTTGCCGTCTTTGTGTCGGTAAAAATGAAGCCACGCAATATTATCGCAGTCGAAACCTCTGCAACCAACATATAGCCCTGTCTTGGAAAATGCAGCACGGTCGCTCGCATTAATTATGGTGGAATCTGCCTGAAAGTTTTCATCCACAAAAACGGCTCCCATCCAGTTAGCATACCATAAATCCGCAACATATTCACCATTATGGTATCGTCCTATATTAAGAATCCTGTAATCAGTCCATACATATGCTTCTTTCTCTTCATCGGTGAGCGTGCGGAATGCTGCAACTTCGACCTCTTTCTTCGTATGCCAGTCCAGTGTGGTGTCTCTGACCTGATTATACTCTAAGCGATGCTGATACGCATCAACAAACTCATCTCGGGTGATTCTTGTCTCCTTGACGCTGAACTGATGCTCTTGTGCTGAAACGCTAACACTAAAGATGAGTGATGACAACCATAGTGTGGTAAATAATGTCGTTCTTAACATATGGATCATATTTATATTAAGTACCTATGTTTGTAATCTATTGAAAGACGCTCTCAGGGGCTTGTCGGCCCCTGCCGCTTGGCAGACCCCCGAGAAGTTTTTCATATAAAAGTTAAGCTACTGATATTTTTGCTAAATTTATTTGGCATCAATTTTTAT
>JAZRBS010000004.1:0-29116 GCA_045635205.1 Candidatus Cryptobacteroides sp.
AGCCTTAACCTTGGCCAATCTATGGGGTATTCCTGTCTTGAGAAGTCCCATTTCGGGTAGACAAATACCCCCTTTCGTATCTTTCTGACATACATCGTAAATACTCCATTATTGTAGTGTAGGAGCTTCAGAATCTTGTGCGATTTTGACACGAATATATACACTTCACCTTCCTGAGGATCTTTGTCCATGTAGTTTGTTACCAGACCAATCAGATAGTCTACCCCAGTATTCATCTTGATTGGTTGCTGAAAGATGAAATACCTGAGATCAGGAGTTAATTCTAAAATCGTATTCTTCATATAACACAACAGCTTTAATTAACGATTCAAGGTTGGCTTCTTTAATCGTTAGCTCCACGCCGCTAGGAAACATTATGCTAGCTTCCCGAACTGGCGTGGTGCGGTTTGACTTACCGAGATTAACACTTATCTTGGGATTTGTCGGATATCGGTTATGCGATCTGCATTTGCGAACATCCGGTTCAATGACTAACTCGCCGAACATTTTCTGCGCTGTGCTCGGTTCGTATTTATTGTGCTCTGCCCATTTGCCAGCCCATTCAAGTCGGTGCATACACTTCTCTACCAGTGGAGCTCCATATCGGTCGTTCCACTGGTTTACCACGTCAACGAATTCTAGATAATCGAGATTGTTTTCCTTGCAATATTGGGCAAGATCCTGCTCGCTATGACTATAGCGGATGAATTCTAATGTTAAGTCTCTTTTTTCTTCCATATTCCGCGAATTACATAAATCGCGCGAATATGGAGAGCAAATTATTGCCAATCAAGGCGTTTTCTTTGGACGTTTACTTGCTCTTGGCTTGTTACACAATTTAGGTCCGATTATGTTATGTTTCGGCCGGAACGCACTGACGCTCAAGCGAGGCACTGCCCGCTCTCTGTCGATTATCTTCCCCTGTGGGGACCGAGGGGCATTACAAGCTTGAGTCTTACGGCTTCTGGGGGAGCAAATCTTGGAGAAGGATGCAGAGATTTTGTCCGTAGGCAAAATCGCGGAATCCGCAAGATTTGCGGAGGAAGAAGACTTAAGTCTCAAGACCGATGTTTGTTTAATCGAGCGGAGCGAGTTATGGATGGTTGCCTTCTGTGGCTTTCGTAGAAAGACATAGAGGGCAAGTGCCGCTTAACTTTGATGAGGGTGGGTTCAACGTGAGTAGGTTTGCGACGAGGGCGTGGGTCTGTGGGGAGAGAGTCAGGTATCCAACGATTTTCCCAAAATCGTTGATAAGATACCTGATGACCGGGGATGGAATCGTGGCAAACTGGGGGTTGGTTGAAATGCTGGAGTCGCTATTTGCACTGGCCGACTACCGGCCTTCACTAAGCACATTGACGTTCGAGGGCGGCGACTTGCACTGGCGATTACTGCACTGAGGTAGCCGCCCATGCACCGGAGGACTGCCTTGAAGGCAAGTCTTTTGGCTTTTCTGTGAAAAGACGAGAGTCTTGCGGCAGTCCGGAGTTATAGATAGTTGCCTTCTGTGGCTTTCGTAGAAAGTCATAGAGGGCAAGTGCCGCTTTTATATGTACAACGAAGCCCGACACAGTGTGCCAGGCTTACATCATTATTATTACAAGCGAATTAGAATATCATACCTGTCTTATTCTCTACTTCGACTCGTATTCTTATATCTTTGCGTGTCTTAGAAATCGAATATTTACCTTTTTCCATTGTGATAAAGTACTCGTTTGAATCTCCACGTGAAAATCCTTGAATTTGAGCAAGGCGTTCAAACTCCTCAAAAGAGGAATTTAATGTGATTCCATAAAACTCTATCTGTGGATCTGTGACATAGATATCAGTTATGTGTTGAGTCTTATCGGCATAGTCAGGATACGATGTTACAGTATAGATTACACAGTATTCAGGATCAACTTGTTGGCCATATTCATCTAATGTTGGAACGTAACCTGTGCCATAGTACTCCTGTCCACCCATCATGCCGTATTTCTTTTGATATTTGGACCAATCTACATTGTCGACATTTTCTGCGATCCAGAATTCGAGGTTTGTAGTTGGGTGAGCGATACCTTTAATAGAAACTGAGAATACGTTATGAATTGCCATTGGATAACTCTCTGCAACCTTGCCATCAAATTCGACTTCTATACAGTCACCTATAGCATACTGAGGACATCCTTCGAAGCTGGTCGTTACTACAACCTGATCTTCGATTTGAAGGTGAGAAGTTTGAGGATCTGTAACTTCAACAAGGCAACTCGACTCATATGATTCTTTAACTTGGCCTATAAATGATTGACGCTTGTCACTATTTATACCCTCGCATGATGAAAATACAATTAGGAATAAAGCGAAAATAACGGTATTAAATATATTTTTCATAATATGATAATTACTTATTCTTTAGAATAACTGAAACGCTTTCAGTAGTTATATTTCCATTTTCCGCTAACGGAACTGTGACGGTTTCTTCTAAGAATTCACCGCCGTTCTCCTTTCCGTCAGTGTCTATGAAGTGCATGACAATTTCCTTCTTCTCCATATCAGTCAATTGCCCTTCGCAGATAAAAGTTCCTGCAGATGATGTTCTGGCGGAAGCGTCCTCATCAAATCCCTCCAAAATGACCTCAATATTCTCAATTGGATTGAAGTCAACATCCATAACCTTTCCTTTAATTGAGAACTCGACAACGGGCACCCCATATTCAGGTGTCACGATATCTCCTGGCATCAGCTTTACCAAGACATCGTCAGCAATGTAGACACCAGCAAACCAACCAGAGCCTTCTTCTGACTTTTCAACAGGCACTTCAATCTCTTTAGTCGCGTAAACTCCGTTTTCTTCACCATCAATATCCTTGAACGTGATGGTCACTTTACCATCTGGAAAGGTAGCACCTTCGCATGTGAACTCACCGTTCTCAGAAGTATATACAAGAACATTAGCTTCTTCAGGAACGACCTCGATGCCTTTTACAGGGGCACCTGTCTCCTCATCTGTCACTTTGCCTTTGATTACATATTCCATGATAGGTACTCCATATTCTGCGACCTGAGTACCGTACATGTCCGGTGTATTGAAGACATTGTCACAAGAGACAACTGCAGACACTCCAAAGAAAGGAAGTGCCCATCTGCAGAAACGGAAGAACAAATCTTTCATAACAATATAAAATTAAGTTCGGTTAATTATTTCAGTCTTTTAAGATGACAAAGTATCAGTTCACCATTATCATCTCTTAAATGCATTCCATTTCCCTGGCAATAGCGGAAATACTTACAATCCGCACATTCGCCAGTCTTCATCCAGGAACGGTCGCGGTATGGCTGATAACGGTTTTCCCACACATCTATGAAATCATCCTTGTAGATATTTCCCTGTGCCAGATTGCTTCTGATACTTGCACAAGCGGAAATGGAGCCATCTATCATAACCGAACTGATACTCATTCCGGCCTGGCAAGTGAACATGTGGTCACGCACAAATCCCTCATACTCCCCAAGGAAACCCTCGCAGCCGTAACTTACAGTTATTCGTCCCTCCTTGCGTGTCTCCTTTATGAAGTCCATGAGCCCCCTGAATCGCTCATTGCACAACTGAAGTTCCGGATCTTGTGCTGCACGACCTACAGGGAAGACAGTAAACAGACGCCAGCTCTTCAGGCCAAGCGATATCAGATACTCCTTGAACTCACGCAATGTGTCGTAGTTCTTGTTGTTTACACAGGTGACGACATCGAATTTGATGGATGGCTCGTTGGCGAGGATTCTTATAGCCTCCGTCGCATTCCTGAAACTGCCATGAACACCTCTCATCCACTCATGTTCCTCCTGAAATCCGTCGAGGCTGATAGTTGCTGAGTGCATTCCGGACCTCAAAAGACCGTCAATTTTCTGTGGGGTCATCAGCAGTCCGTTGGATACCATGCCCCAAGGGAATTCCATATCATAGATCGCTCTTCCGCACTTCTCGATATCCTTACGCATCAGAGGCTCACCTCCGGTAATCACGATCATGACTTTGTGCGAGTCATAAGTTTCCTTAATGCGTCTTAGCACCTTCTCAAAATCCTCGAATGGCATGTCAGGATGAAGTGCAGAAGTCTTGCAGTCGCTTCCGCAATGACGGCATTTCATATTACACCGCATAGTACATTCCCAGAATACCTGTCTGAGAGGATGCTTCTCCGCCTGATCCTTGATCAATTGTCGTTGAAGTTCAAATGCAATCCGTTGCTTAAGTGATAATCCTGACATATGCGAATATATAGTTTTGAGATATTATTATAACGTGATTGCCTGTAAAATACTTCCTATTTAGCTCCGTCTTGAATCGCACTGAATATGGTTTCCCATTCGCTCCAATTACCTGCAGCATGGTAAACATCAGATACGCTGAACTTTACTTCTACTTTACGTTGAGATTCAGATTCGTTAGCAGGAACGAAAAATAGTATTGCATCTCCAGGGACATATGTGCCATTTTCATCTGGGGTACTGAAGATTTCGGGATAGTTTTTGAATTGTGTAGAGATTATGTCATCAAACATCATCTCTGTTTCAACGAAAATTGGATCACAAGCTTCGACTCCTTCTATTTCTATAAGATACTTAAATGGCTTAAAATATGCTTTATTTGTAAATTTTGTTTCTACCTGATTAAACACTACTAAAAACCAGCAAGTATCTCCAACAGAAGATATATGTTCTTCTGTCGATGATGTCTCTATAACATCAGGCTCGAAGTAGAGTGGCTCAAGGCATGATGTTATGCAAAATAAGCAGAGCGCAATGAGGCAAAGTCGTTTCATAATCAAGTCCGTCAGTTTTTATATAGATGCATTTTTACATTGTGGTGTGACATCCAATTTCTACTAAAGAAGCGTGAACTGTCAGCCACACTCGTAACTTGAAGGTCGTAGGAAACCCTGGATACAGATGTAACAATAGCAGCCCACGCTATAACGTGAGAACCACTATGCCATCCTTGTATCCAATTTGAAAATTTCCTACGTTTTCAAGTACAAGATAAGCATAACGCTTCGTATTTTATTCGTATGTTGTCAGATAGCGTTGTCGCTATCCGACAACAAATATAGTGAAAAGTGTTTACATTCTGATTGTAAGTGTCAGAATATTCTTTTGTGAGAGGATAAATCGGAATGTATGAGTATCGGTTTTATCCGTAATTTTTGCAAAATAACGGTTAAATGTAACGACACCTATCAGAAATTAAATTATCTGCTAGGTGTTGCTATATGAACTCATTGCTAAACCATTCAGACAATAGTGTTTTTGATTTAAAGAATGAGTCAGCTATCTTAAGTAACGATTCGAAAGGTATATTCTCAATTCTTAAAATATGGGTTCTGAAATCAGCCGGTGTGACCTGACCATTGGGGAGATATGAATTTAATCTATCGTCAGCAGTGTGGTCGATATAGAGGTTATATGCTAAATCAATGTGGTTAATTATTGCGTCTTTATAATTCACTCCTATTGCAGCATTTGAATCAAGATGAATCATCCTGCCTACAACATATTTTTTATTTGGATTCAGATTGAATTGTTCTTCTTGCAGTTCTTCAATCATCATGGAAATGTAATTATGTTCCTTACGAGTCTCTGATACCTCAAGTCTTCTGATTTTGAGAATGTTGAAATCATGATAATCATTGTAGTTTCTAATATCATTCCCTAACAATTGGTATACACTTCCTGCCGTTTGGCCTTTATAAATACTCATGTTTTTCCACCATTGGTAATGTGGTGGATATATTACGCATTCGATAAGCATTTGTTGTGGACGGCTTTGATAGAGACCATCCGGTTCTACTCTAATACGACATGGACTATCTTTAAAACATTTATCAATCCATTCATAAATTTGAACTGGAATCCTTGAATCAAAATATCCCCATGAATCTCCCAACTTAAATGTATTTGATAAAGGCTCTCTACTGAAAATGCGATAGTCGATTAAGTCTTTTACGCGATTGTTTTTTATATCAGGGTTATCAAATATAGGTTCGTCCCCTTCATATTCACTGCATCTAGAAATTTCATTATTTAGTCTGCGCTGGTATTCTGATTCTAAACAGACACAAATGCATGCTGTTCGAAATTCATTATTATGATTCTTGAATAATCCCAGATCTAAATATCCGGAAGCGATATTCCTATCTCTTTCATTCAAAGTTGACATCCTATATTCTATGGCTTCATATAGGCGAATCGCAGTCTTCGAGTGAAGCTGGAATTCCATACATTCATAAATTTGGCCTCTCCATTTTGAAATTCTATCAATTTGGTTTTGATAATCTTGAAGATCCATAAAATAAATTTTAGATTTATAATGATACCTTAATAACTTTATAAAGAATATTAAATTGTAAAAGAGAAGTTAAAGTTTCTAGAATAGGTATAAATATTGCTAAATAATGTGCTGAAGATGCAGGAGCTGCTAAAGTTCTTCTAAATGGAGAAATTTCTGAAGATTTTGATACTAGTAATAATAATTTTTGTATCTTTGCGGTGCTCATCTACAATTAGAAGGAGTTTCGGGGCTCGGCTTATCTTGATATAGGACCGAGCCCTGCGTCTTTTATATAACTTCTTTAAGACGCTTCTTCATCTTCTTTTTCATTCCCTTTTCGGCATACGGTCGGTTCAAATAGTATGCAGTTAACAGGAAATATCCTCCTTTACGATGACATTCCAGGACAATGACATACTTCTCTTTGGTGTCATAGATATATGTCTTTGTTATGTCCTGGCGTTTGTTCGTATCTCTTTCTATCACACTGAAGATTTCTATGTTCTCCGGTATTCTTTCGTGGATATGGTAGTTTATCCAGTGAAGCCTCTGTGAACGATGCATGTCGAAGACTCTCTTCTTCGCTTGTTTCTGACCATTTTCATCAATGTCTTCTACTTCTTCAGTAGTCAGATGCATAAACTCGCGTGCCATATCTATCTCTCCGTCAGTCTTTATGGGATAAATCTGCACTCCTCTGAACTTGAAATCTTCGTTGTCCTCTATATCTCTCTTGAAGATCTTTAATAGAGATTCTTTTCGCTTATCAGCGGGGAGATGGAGTATCTCAAGCAGTTCCGGATATTCTTTCAAAAGGTTTGTCGGCATATCTTACTGGAGATCTATAAAGAACAGGTTAAACTTCTTTCTATATTTCGGTGTAGTACAATCTAAAGATACATCTGGGTTGTTCCTTTTAATTATATCTATGATTCTTCTTTTGGCCAAGACCTTGCCTTCGATTTCTCCGGCGTTGATTCTGAGATTATAGTTTATAGCCCCCATGATTACATCGGCCAGCTGCAGGAATGTACTCTCTTTTGAATGGATGAACTGGAAACGTCGAATTGATGTGTTCCACTTGAGCATGTCTTTCAATTTGCGTAATTTGCCATTGCTACAGGTGTCTTTGACATCCATATAGATGTTGTAACTGCTCTCGAGATCTGTCTGATGATGGAGCAGCTGGTAGTACATCCTGAAGTAGAAGTCATTGAAAGTGTAGTCCTGGCGTGTCTCGTCGATTTGAGATTTATCTACGATGACAGCCCTGAATCCCATTTCTGATCTGAAGAACATATCGATCAATTCGGCGTACATTTCAGCAGTGGCCTCATAGACATTCGTCCATTTAAACTCTCCTGTGAAGGCGTATTTTGCTTTGATGTCTTTGATCGATTCCTTTAGTTCGTCAATCTGATTATATGGAACTCTGACATAGGCCAGTATCATGTAAGGATGGCCGTCAGACGGGAGGTGCGTGCTTTCGTCGCAGTAGATGTTGAATGTCTTATTCATATTCTCATCTTTAGTTTTAACAAAGGTAATGATATTTTTCTTTCCCGATTGCATTCTCTGCATTCTCTGCACTTTGGGGTGAGGGAATTGGTGGAAGAGTGCGAAGAGTGCAGAGAGTGCAAAGGGGTAGGAATTTATGTTATTTGTAGCGTTTTTCGTAGGTTCCGTAGTCGAGTTTCTTGAAGATGGCTGTCTTGATCCAGTCTTTGAATGTGCGTTCTGACATTGAGTGCTGGAGGGCTATGGAGAGGCCTTCACGGGTGGTGAAGACGGATGGGAGGTCGAGGTAGATGCTGCGTTGCTTTTCGGTGAGTGTGCCGAGTGGGTCGGAGTGGAATTTCTTGAGGGCTTTCTGGGCTCCGGCTATGAAGTAGTATGTGAGTTTGAAGGCGTCTTTCATTGATTTGGCTGATATGGATGTGAGGTCGGATTGTCCACAGGTGTATCTGAGGACTTCGAGGATGAGGGCGAATCGGGCGCAGTAGCGTTCCATTTTGGTGGTGATGCCGATGTAGGATGTGCTGGCGTGTTCCATTGTTTCTCTGCCTGTGTTGTACCATTGTTTGTAGAGGTCGTATGCTTCGGGGCTGAGGCGTATGACGGTTGTCTTTCCGTTGTAGCGGATTTTCCGGATGGTGTCGATGATGGTGTTCCAGCGTGATAGGATTTCGTCGTCGATTTCGTCGTCCTGAAAGCGTGAGAATGTGCGTTTGTCAGGGTAGGCGAAGAGCCAGCGGTAGATGAATCCGCTTTCGGTCTTGCCGTCTGCGAATTTGCGTAGCATTCCTGGTTGTACGCCGCCGATGATGCCGACGAAGGGGCTGCTGACGGAGAAGGAGTCGGAGTGGAGTCTGTTTACGATGATGGGTACTCCGGTGAAGAGTTGGGTCCAGACTTCTTCGTCGTTGCCTGAGCGGTAGCGGCTGAAACTTTTTACGAATCCCATGAGTTCGTCTGCGTAGATGGCGAGTCCTCTGGGTGTGTTGAGATGTTGTTTGAGGAAGCCTTCTACTGTGATGTCGCTGAGGACGATCTGACCGTATACGGGTTGTTCGATGGCTTTATCGGGGTCGTTCTTTGTGGCTTCGTATTGCTTGAGTTTCTTTTTGTAGGCTTTGAGGTTGTCGCGGTCTATTTTGCGGAGGGGTTCTATGGCGAATTCGAGGCAGCTGCTTTTGTTTGTGCCTGGTTCTCCGACGATGGCCATGTAGAATATGGCTTTTTCTGTCCATCCTTTTTTGATTTCGACGGCGAGGGCGTTGCCGAGTGCTATGCTTGAGGCGAAGATGAGTGCAGGGCAGATGTAGTCTGCCGGGAAGTTGAGGCAGGCTTTGGTGCTGTCGATGATGTGTCTGATGGGGTCTGGGAAGACTTCATCGGGGAATGGTATGCTTTCGTATTCGGATGTGTTTGTCGGGCGTATGCCGTTGATGTGGCAGATGTAGAAGAATGAGCCGAGGGTGATGTGTTTTGTGCTGCGGAGGAATCCGTCGAATGCTTTATCTGTGGCTTCTGGGGTGTATTTGTCGGAGTATCTTGATACTCGGTGGAAGGGTTCTCTGCCTGGTTCTCCGAGGCGGCTGAGTGCCATTCCGACTGTGATCCATTGGTCGTAGTCGTCGAGGGGATGCTGCTTTTCTTCCCATATCTGCAGGTGTTCTTCGAGTTTGAGGGCTGTGAGGTCTTCGTCCGGCTCTTGGTCTTGTGGGAGTTCGTCGGTGGGTTCTTGGGGTTCTGACGATTGCGGAAGGGTGTAGGTGGTGCAGTCGGGATTGATGTACGGATCGGTGTCGTAACTGACGACTCTGAGGCGTGTTACGTCCTTGCAGGCTTTGTCTATGGTGAGGCCGAGAGTCTGCATTTCTTTTTCGAGGGCGTGGAAGTAGGTTTTGTGTTCGTTATGGTCTTCGGCTGCTATGGGGATGATGGCGAAGAGGCCTCGGCCGCTGACGGAGAGTCCGGCGTAGTAGATGTACGGGAGGCTGGAGAGGGTCTGCTTCGCGGCTTCTATGTCTGGGAGGTTGTCGAAGTCGAGGACCAGAATTGGGTTGTATTGGATGATCCTTTTTTCAAGGGGTTGGGAGGATTCTCGGGTGGAGAGACGTACTGACAGGCTTCCGGACGGAAGGAGTGTGGTCTTGAGACGGTTCCTTTCGTTTTTGTCGTTGATGGATCTGATGTGGTCGATTGTGTCTTTGTACTGCTGGAGTCCGAGCTGGAGGAATGCTTTGAGGGTGCATTCTCCTGTGGGGAGAAGTACGTTGCTGATTGCCTTGTAGCCGTGCTGATAGATTGCGGAACGGTCTTTTGCCGGTGCGGTGCTGCTGAATATGCTCACTGTCATATTGCAGGGTGATTGCTTTTCGTTTAGCATAATTGTTCTGTTTAGGGGTTTATGATTATGCTATTTTGAAAAGCCGTGTTTATAGCGCACGAGTTCCTTTGTTTCGATCTTGGCATCGAATTCTTCTGCGCTGATGAGGGTGCGGCCTTCGATATAGAGGAAGGTCAGTGTTCCTTTGCCTTTCCATCTGTAGATGGTGGAGATGTCAACGTTGGCGATTTCTGCAGCTTGCTGGACTGTGTAGTATTTCTTCGCTGATGTGGCGGTTTCCAGGTGTGGTGGCAGGGCTTCGCTTACAGCTTCCTGTATGATGGGTTTGAGGATATTCTCGCAGAATCCCTGAAATAGTTTGTTTGCATCCATAGTGTTCCTGTTTATTGGTTGGTAAAACAGGAGTGGCCACTCGCTTTATGTGATAATTATCTTTTGCAAAGGTAGAGTTTAAGAATGTGTTTCTCAATTTGTTAGGGAGTTGGACGGGCTTCGGTGGTGTTCGGTGGATGGTTGGATTATGAAAAAACCGGCTCTGTGGATGGGCCGGTCTTGTGTATGGGTTTCGATGGGATTGCGGTGGGTGTTCGGTGGGTTATGATGTTATATGCGATATTTTTGCAAAATCTGCCATATTCTGTAGGATTCTGAGATGTTGTTTGCCTTGTCTTTTTGCATTTGCAGTGGCGATGGGTTGCCGGAGCGATCTGTGAAGAGGAAGGCTGAGTTCATTAGTTTCTGGGATAGTTTGAAGTGTTCTGCGAAGAGGGTGCCTTCGTTTCTGGGGCCGATCCATTGGGGCCTGTTGTCTGCTGTGATCTGTCTGTCGAGGATAAGGTTGGCAAGGTAGTCGTCAGATGTGCCTTTGATGTAGTCTTTGAGGGCTTTTGATATGCCTTTGAATTTTGCTTGTCTTTCTTCTGTTCCTTTGTGCAGTTGCTGGATCCTGTTGAAGATTTCCTGAAAGATGATGTCTGAGCTGTGTACTGCTATGAGGTATTCGTATATGATCATGCAGTCGCCGTAGGTGTTTTCGACTTCTTCCTGATAGTCGTCGTAGTGGTTGGCAAGGGTGATGACTGTGTCTTTGAATTTGTTGTATTCGTTGGTGAACAGCCATATTTCGTGTCTGAATATGGGGTTGCTTTCGGCTTTTTCCCAGTTGTCGCAGATGAAGTAGTAGGTGTTCTGCAGATGGACGGTGACTTCCGGATATTGGTCTTTGATTCGTTGGATTTCGAGGCGTTCTATACCTATATTATATATAGGGGCAGATTTCAAGACCTCCTGCATGTCGCAGGAGATCTTTGTGAGCAGTCCGAGTGTGCTGTCTATGATGTTTCTGTCCATGTGTGTTACCATTTCATGTATGCTTCGTCGCTGAGGATGGTTTCTGCTTTCTGCAGGGAGTCGGCTTTGATGTATTTCTTGAGCATCTTGATGCTGGTGTGTCCGGTCATTGCACAGATGTTGAAGACGTTCATTCCGGCGAGGTACATCAGGGTGGCTCCGGTTCTTCGGGCGGTGTGGGTCTGTATGAGTTTGTATTTGGGTACGTAGGTCTTTTGGGTTACGCCGCCTTTGCTGGTTTCTACTTCTATGAGTTCGTTGATTTCTGCTATTTCTCCGATTTTCTTGATGTAGTCGTTTATTTTCTGGTCTGCCAGGTGCGGAAGGTTGTAGTCGTATTTTTCCAGTATGGCTACGAGTTCGGGTTTTGCTGGTATCATTACTGTGGCTCCGGTCTTTTGCTGGCGGATGTGGATGATGACGCTGCCGTCGTCGTTGACTTTGATGTCTTCTCTTGAGATGTTGTTGTAGTCTGAGACTCGCTGGGCGGTGTAGACTCCTACCATGAAGATGTCTCTTGCGATTTCGTGGCCTGGGGATTCTTTTGATATGTCTGCGTTGCAGAAGGCTTGGAGTTCTTTCTTGGTGAGGTAGATTGAATCGACTTCGACTCTTGAGGTCTTGAATCTCCTGTCCTGGAACTTGACGTTCTTTGTGTGGCCTTCAGCTACTGCGCTGCCAAGGATGGTTGCGAGGTTCTCGATGCACTTGGCTGCTGTGTTTGTGCTGTATTTCTTTTCGGTGTAGAGGTATGCCAGGAATTCGTTGCGGAAATTCAGGTCGATGTCGTCGAAGTTGTATTTTTTGCCGACAAAGTCCTGGAAGGCGTCGAATTGGACGATACAGGTCTTGATGGTCTTGATGCTTGAGATGCTGAATGCCTTGCCGTGTGCGTTCATCCTTTTTCCGGAAACTACGTCGTCTCTATAGGTGTGGATGTATTTGTTCAAGGTCATTCTTTTTGCTTCTTCGGCTTTGCGTTTGGCTTCGGCTTCCTGGCGCTCGGCTTCTTCTCTCATTTCTTTATAGACTATGTCCTCGATGAGTTTTCTTGACTGCTCGATTGTGAGGGCTTCGCCTTTCTTGAGACGGGAGTCAATGGTGTCTTGGATGATGTCGAGTTTTGAGTAGAGTTTCTGTCCGTCTGCGGATTTGCGGAATTTGATGAGGGCTTCTGCAGAGGTCTGAGATTTCTTCCACGCAGCGATATCAACCTGCATAAGAGTGTCGATTTTGTAGTCAAGATTAAGTTTTCTTGACCTTACTCTGGCGAAAATTGTCGCCATTCCAGAAGAATTCTGGGTTCTAAGTACAAATGAAACTGCCATAATGTTCAAATTTTTCGTCAATACAAAGATACTAAATATCTGCAAATGTACCCACATTGTACCCACATTTTTGCAATGCGATGCAATGATTTGCAAAAGGGACTTTGCAAATTAGGTTATGTATCAATGTATTACGATAATTTTGATTTGTATGGATTTGCAGAATTGTGGTGAAAAGTGGTGCGACTATCTCCACACCAAAAGAGACCTGATCATCACGATCAGGTCTCTTTCGTTGTGGAGATTCTCTAACCCCCAGTCCTCACTTTGTTCGGACAGCCCGAGGGGCATACCGTCTTTCACTGCGTTCAAGCCGGGCGCCATCGCTGGTTCAATGTTCTGCGAACATCTCCCTGACGCGAGTGTCGCGGCGCTGCTGCGCCCGTTGATCCTCACGATCAGGTCTCTTTCGTTGTGGAGATTCCGCTCTTATTTGAGCCTGATTTCCTGCAGGACGATGCCTGGGTCAAGCAGACTGATGGTAACGGTATGGCGGCCGCTTTCGAGAGATGAGATGTCTATCGTTCTTGCTGAATAGCCTCTGAGCACGTTTCTGCGCCATTCAGCAGAGAAGTCATCGGTGTGGATTGAGAATGTTTCAGGATTTCCTCCGTCGATGCTGACAGCATATCTGGCATCCCTTCCTTCATACACGTGCAGATTGGCCAATGTCCTGATTTCCAGGCTTTCAGCATTTTCAGATACATCAACGACATATTCCAATGCAGGTGCTTCTTCAGGAGTGTATGAAGGCGTATCAAACGGCAGGACAACCATTCCGTCGCTGAATCCAAGTTGCTTTACTTGCTGAATCTTTCCTTCTTTTGAATTTCTGATGATCTTTCCATCAGATGCTGCAATTATTTGCCTGCTCTCAGATGGAAATGGAGGATATGCTCCTATGAATATAGCATCGATGGATGCCTCTGCCTTAAGGTCTGTGACTCTGAAATGATTTTCACCTTTATTCAATTTCAATGTCCCTACCTTACTCCACATAGGCCCGATGAGTGGCGAATGCCATATATTGTTGATCGGTGCCGCTGAGGCTGTATAGGAAGTATTGTTGATGTTTACTTTGCAGAAAATGTTGTCCTTTGCTGCTTTAGAGAAGTTCTCGACAGGAGTAAGTGCGTGCATCCACAGCGGAATCTCTCCCTCTGTATCGCTTTCTATTACAATCCCTTCCGCCAAGGCTTCCTCTACATTCAGATATCCCGGTTCAGGGCCTTTCCTGATGCTTTCCATCATTTCCTCCGTGCATACAGGTGCGGCCATCCCTGGTGTATAATACCAATGATATGGATCCCATCGGAAGAAATTGCCCCATTTCCCATCGAGAAGTTCATTGTTATATTTATCTGTCCAATCATTCAGTGCATTGAACATTTCTGTGGCACGGGAAGCATCTGCAAGAGCCACCTCGGCATCGTTATATGTGGCGTGTGCCATACTTAGTCGCGCAAGCAGTTGGTATTCATTGAGCATCCAGGCTCCGCGGACTGGATATTCCACCAATTCGAAATACGCCGCCTGGAGGTTTTCCGGAATCTTTGCCTTAAGAGCCTCCGCGCGCAGGGCGATGTTTTCCCAACGCTTCAGACGCTCTCTGATCTCCGCTTCAGGATATTCAATGAACCATACGTGTGAATCTTTTCCGGCTGCCTGAAGACGATAATATTCATCTTGGATTGCGCTGATTTCTGCTGCGTATTTTTCTCCGAATGTGCGTGAAGCCCACTCCTCGATGAATCCGTGAGCCTTTTCCGGAGACCATCTTTCCAGATCCCAGGCCAGTTCCATAGTAAAGGTGATCTCTTTTTCCGCTGGTTTGATGTCTCCCACATTGAATATCCATATCTTTCGTGCACCGTATGTGTATGCCTTAGTGAGTTCGGTGGAAACAAAAGCAGGAGAGAGAGGACTGAGCCATATCCAACTGGCAGGGTCTCCGTGATATGAGAGGTGATAGTAAATCCCAGCCCCTCCTTTCCTCTTCATCTCTTCAGGATTGCACAGATTGCGGGTATATCCGTGCTTGTCGTCAGACCACAGGAGAGTGACCTCGTCAGGGATCTGCAGACCTGCGTGATATGCGTCCAGAACCTCTTCGTAGGTGCATAGTACCTGCGGGATTTCCTCTACCGGTCTGTTGATATTTCTGCGGAGTATATCTCTTTGATCATCAATGGCTTGCTGTATCAGTGCGCAGCGTTCCCTGGTGCTTTTTGCACCCTCCATCGGATAGTCGTGTATGCCTCGCAGGCCTAAGGTATAGATGTTTTCATATCCTCCATTGGTCTGGACTCTTTCCTCCCAATATCGGATCATATTGTCGCGGTTGGTGATGTAGTTGAAGTCGCCCCAGGTTCCGGCATTCTTCCATTCGTCCTCATTGTTGCGGAGCATCTGCTCGCAGTGTGAAGACCCCATCACGATAGCATAGTCATCTGCAAGACGGGCATTCTCCGGATCGGCGTTGAAGGCCTGGGAGCCATTGTGCATTGCCGGCCACAGATAGTTTCCGCGCAGTCTCAGCAGCAGTTCGAAAACTTTTTCATACACCTTCGGGCCGACTTTGCCGGAATCCTTGTCAAAAGTCTGCTCGACCCATTTTGCCCATCCACCGAAACGCTCGTCATTGATGAAGATGCCTCGGTACTGAATATCAGGTTCTTCCTGTATGAAGCGTCCGGGATGTACGTAGAGAGCCTCCTTGTGCTGAGGTGTGACATCCGCCCACCAGTACCAGGGCGAGACTCCGGCCGCTTCGCTGAGCGATGTCAGACCGAAGGCTGTTCCACGGCGGTCGCTGCCGGCAACCACCAGTACCGGATCTTTCCGCCCCTTGATGCTGACTGTCTGAATGATATATGATTCCCATTTCCCTTGGAGGGACTCTGTATCTATCAGTCCCTTTTTCGAGAATTCATCAACAAGGAATGACTTTCCGATTGTTCCGGCAATTACAACCGGTCCTTCCGGAAGGTCTCCATTTGTCAGAATCTGCGGTCTGGAGTCCGTAAGACGCTCGACATCGTCAGCAAGCAGCCCGGCAGCAACCGTCACTACACGCGCATCGCAGGTATCAATACATATTGTCGCTGCTGAGCCTGAATCAGCCAATGGAAAAGCCTCTTTGGTAGGTTTCTGACTCACTTCGGGAAAAGATTCCAGTTCCTGACCGCCATATCCGCATCCTGCAACCAATAGTAGGACTGCTGCTAAAGTGTTGAATCTCATATATTATAGATTCGTAAATAATTATAGACTGCTGTATTTCTGACTGAATGTGTCGCCCTTTTCTATGTCTCCAGTTGTGAACCCATTCCTTCTACCGTCAAGTCTCATATTAGATTATGTTTTAGAGTGTAAAGTTAATGAATCATTTGAATATTGTTAACTTTGTGAATCTGCAAAAAATCGTAATGATGAAAAACGGCTTTCTACTATCATCTGTTCTTATTGTCTTGGCAGCATTCCAGACCGCGGCTCAAGGCCCAGCAGTCCTGATTCCCGCCCCTGCCGAGGTCACCATAAATGAAGGGGCATATACATTCGGGGAAGAACCGCAGATAACCTTTGTAAGAAGGCCACAGGGCGATATGCCCGAAGAATCATACATCCTTTCTGTAAATGCGCGAAAGGGCGTAACGATCACATATTCAGATCCTTCCGGGCAATATTATGCCCTCCGGACTCTGGATCAGATGACTGCAGACGGGACAATCCGTGAACTCCAGTGCTGCGATATATATGACTATCCCCGTTTTCCATACAGAGGGCTTCACGTCGATGTTTCAAGGCATTTCCGCAGCATTGATTTTCTTAAGAAGCAGATTGATGCGATGGCTATGTTCAAGATGAACAGGATGCATATACATCTGACAGATGCGGCCGGCTGGCGTATGCAGATAGATGCCTATCCTCTTCTGACTGGTCTTGCCGCCTGGAGGCCTGAGCGATTGTGGAAGGATTGGTGGTCAGGTGACCGCAGATATGTCCCGGAAGGTACACCTGAGGCATACGGAGGATATTATACAAAGGAGCAGATGCGCGAATTGGTCGATTATGCTGCTCAGAGGCACATAGAGGTTATTCCGGAAATAGAAATGCCGGGGCACAGCGAGGAAGTCATTGCTGCATATCCGCATCTGGGATGTGCAGGAGAGGCATACACGCAGGGAGAATTCTGTATTGGAAATGAAGATGTCTTCCGTTTTGTGGAGACAGTTCTGGATGAGGTAATAGAGGTGTTCCCTTCAGAGTATGTCCATATCGGTGGGGATGAGGCCGACAAGAGGCATTGGAAAACCTGCCCGAAGTGTCAGCAGCGTATGAGGGAGGAGGGGCTGAAGGATGTGGATGAACTCCAGAGTTATATGATACGTCGTATCAGCAGATATGTGGAATCAAAAGGCAGGAAGATAATCGGATGGGATGAAATAATTGACGGCGGACTGGCTGAAGGCGCAACGGTGATGTCGTGGAGAGGAACGGAAGGAGGAATCGCTGCTATGGAGATGGGACACGATGTAATAATGACTCCGGGTCGTTACTGCTATCTGGATCATACTCAGGATGCACCATTCAAGGAACCTGAATCCATCGGTGGCTATCTCCCTTTGGATACGGTTTATGTTTATGATCCTCTCGAACCTTCAATGCCATTGGACAAAAAGCATCATCTTCTTGGAGTGCAGGCTAATCTGTGGAGCGAATATATCCCAGATGATGAGCACGCTGAGTATATGTACTGGCCTCGTGCGATGGCTGTGGCAGAGACGGGGTGGAGTCTTCCGGAGAATAAGGATCTTATGGATTTCCGCAGACGTGCTGTGCTGGCTTCAGACCGTATGCGCTCGCTTGGATACAATGTCTTCGACCTGGAGAATGAATATGGAGAACGCAAACTGTCCAGGATGCTTGCACAACATAAGGCCAAAGGGTGCAAGGTCATATACAACAAGCCGATCCAGCAATGGTATCCGGCATCCGGTGAGACGACATTCACCGACGGTATAATGGGTGGCTGGACGTACAGCGACGGCAAATGGCAGGGCTTTCTCACCGATATTGACGTGACCATAGACCTTGGGTCAGTGACGCCGGTGCACTATGTCGGAGGTTCATTTATGCAGTTGAAAGGCCCAGGAGTCTTTATGCCGGAAAAAGTGGAGATCCAGATATCATCGGATGGTGTCACATTCACTCCTTTGGCCGAAGTCTGGAATGATGTTTCAACTGAAATACCCGATCTTCTTTTCCGCAGTTTCGATACTGTTTGCGATGTAAGTACGAGATACGTCCGTTTCTGTGCCAGACGCTCGACAATGCGAGGCTTTCTTTTTCTAGATGAGATAATTGTCAATTAAAGTCCGGTTGCGCAATATTATAATTGATAAAATGTGTATATTTGCACATTATGCGCGCGTATGCGTTATTATATAGCGATGGACTTAGAATTGTTTCTCGACATATTGAACATCGATTCGACTTCCGGCAAGGAAGCCGTCCTTGCTGACTATCTGGCGGAAAGACTCTCTACAGAACGCAGCAGGGTGGAGATGTCCGATGTGGGTGATGGGACAAAGAATCTATTGCTGACCTGGGGGGATCCGAAGGTCGTTTTCTGCACTCATCTTGATACGGTTCCGCCATATATTCCGCCGACAATTGACGGAGAGGTCGTGAGAGGTCGTGGCTCCTGCGATGCCAAAGGACAGATCTTTGCGATGTACGAGGCTTGTAAGGTGTTGGAATCCAAGGGATATGAAGGGTTCGGGCTTCTGTTGCTTGCCGGCGAGGAAACCGGATCTTTCGGTGCCAAGGCATTCAGGGAACATCATCCTGGTGCGGAATGGGTTATAGTCGGTGAGCCTACGGACAATTGTATGGCTTCGGCAAGCAAGGGTACAAAATCTTTCGAGGTGACATTCGAGGGCAGGGCTTTTCATTCGGGATATCCTCAGTATGGACTGAGTGCCGTGGATATGTTCAATGATTTCGTGAATGCTTTGCGGAGCATAGTGTTTCCCGAAGATCCGGTACTTGGAGATACTACCTGGAACATAGGTAAACTCGTCAGTGACAATCCTCAGAACATCCTCAGTGACAGACTGACCTGCAGGGTGTATTTCAGGACTACTTTCGAGTCTGACGAGATGGTCTGCAATGTGATGAAGAATATTGCAGGAGAGAATGCCCGTCTGAGATTCGGTCGCAGAAAGGTTCAGGACGGGTCTGATATAGTTGCTAAGGATGTGGCACTGTGGCAGAAGATGATGAGTGTCAAGGCTTTCGGAGGAGATTCTCCGACAAGGTACGAGACTCTTGAAGGTTTTCCGGTCAAGCCGGTGTCATTCGGAAGCGATGCACCGCAATTGACCAACTTCAGAAGGAAGATTCTTTGCGGTCCAGGCTCGATCCTGGTGGCTCACAGGCCGGAAGAGCACATAGCCCTTGACGATCTGGAAACGGCGATTGAGAATTATGTACGGATGTACGAAACACTGGTGAACTTCAAGGACTGAAACTTCATCGGAACACAATAAGTAAGATAAACAGAAGCAGGTATTATGATCATAAGGCGCTTCAGCGCTGTGCCACTCGCGTCAGCGAGGTTTTCGCAGAAAACTGAAGCAGCGATGGCACCCGTCGAACGAAGTAAGACGGTATGCCCCTCGGGGCTGTCAGCGCAACTGACTGGGGGTAATATAACTATCATAATATTTGCTTCACAGAGGCAGATATTATGATAGTTATGAAATTCGGCGGCACTTCTGTCGCAAATTTCGAGGCGATTACCAGAGCCATCTTCATCGTGGGTGGGAGACTGGATAAAAAGCCGGTAGTGGTAGTGTCGGCGCTGTCGAAAGTGACTGATCTTCTTTATAGGATATCAGATGCTGCAGCGTCAAGGAATGTGGCCGAGACCAAGCAACTTTTGAGTGAACTCAGACTTCGTCACGTCAATCTGGCGTCAGACCTCCTGGCGCAGAGCCCGGCGTTGAGGGAGAATGCTGTGGCACGTGTCACTTCCATCTGCGATAAATTGGAAGAACTTGTCAATGCAATATGTGCTGTGGGAGAACTTTCCGACAGGAACAAGGCTATAATCATATCGAACGGTGAACTCCTTTCATCTACTATAATATGTTTCGTGATGAATGCCAAAGGCATCCGTACCAATTTTATCGATGCCCGCAAGATGATGATCACCAGTGATGAATATCTTAAGGCCGAGCCGGATATCAATGAGATTGTTTCGAGGGTTCCTGCTATGGTGGAAGAAGCGTTCAATGGAATGGATGCTGTCATCACCCAGGGATTCATCTGCAGCAATCACAAAGGAGAGCAGACTGTGCTGGGCAGAGGAGGATCGGACTATTCGGCTTCTCTGATAGGAATGGCCATAGATGCAGAGCGTATCGAGATATGGACCGATGTCGATGGTGTACGTTCGGCTGACCCACGCACAGTTGAGAATACAAAATATCTTGAAAAGATTTCATTCGAAGAGGCTGCGGAAATGGCTCATTTCGGAGCGAAGGTGCTTCATCCGCTGACGATCGAGCCTGCTGTCAAGAAGAATATACCGATTTATGTGCTCAATTCGATGAATCCTTCAGGAAAGGGTACAGCCATTCTTCGTAACGAATTGATCGAAGACGGTGTGAAGTCTGTGTCATTCAAAGAGAATATCCGTGTAATCAATATCTTCTCGATGAAGATGATCAACACTTCAGGCTTCCTTCGCAGGGTCTTTGAGATATTCAGTGAGAGCAAGGTGTCTGTCGATCTGATCAGTACCTCTGAGGCCAATATTTCCGTTACTGTGGATGCGGCTGAGAAGATAGATAAGGTGGTGGAGCAACTTTCTGAATTTGCTGATGTGATTGTGGATGATGATAAGTCGCAAGTGTCTGTAATCGGAAAGAATATAGTGCGCCTGAATGGTATGCTCAAAAAGACATTTGCTCCGCTCAAGAGAACAAATGTGTATATGATATCGCAGGGTGCATCGTTTGTAAACATCAGTTTTGTGGTTGACCGTGAGGAACTTGTGGAAGTTGTAAAGGATCTCCACTACCATCTTTTTGAAGTTGAAGAAGAAATCGAGCAGTTTTAAGATATGAAACTTTTTATAAGCGGATACGGAAAGATGGGAAGGATGATCGAGAAGATCATTCTTGACAGGGGATTGGAGTATGCAGGATGGACGGAGGCAGTGACAGAGACCGACCCTGAGTGTGCAAAGGAGTGCGTGTGCATTGATTTCACAACTCCGGCAGCGATAAGGGAGAATTATAAGTTTCTGGCTGAGAATTTCAAGGCGGTGGTGATCGGTACCACCGGCTGGGCCGATATAAAGGATGAGGTGATAGCATATTTTGAAAAATGCGGTACTCCGATGATATGGGCAACCAATTTCTCGATAGGTGTCAACGTCTTTTTTGCTGTCACAGACCATATTTCACGGATCTTGGGGGAGACTGGAGGATATAGCCCATATATGGTTGAGATGCATCATTGTCACAAACTGGATGCTCCCAGCGGCACTGCAAGGTCTCTGGCCGATATCATAGATGCAAATATGGATGTGAAGACTGAGATACAGTCTGTGCGCTGCGGCGAGATTCCTGGCATCCATACTATCGGATTCGAAGGTCTGAATGACCGTATTACTCTCAGTCACGAGGCTTTTTCACGCGCGGGCTTTGCGGCAGGAGCGGTAGAGGCTGCCTTGAGAACAGATGGAATGGAGGGGGTGAAGGAATTCCGTGATGTCATTATGAATCTGAAAGGAGAATAGGAATAAAGAATTATATATATGAATATTAATGAATTAAGAGGCTGCGGCACAGCGTTGGTGACACCTTTCAGGAATGGAGAGGTGGATTATGATGCATTTGCGGCATTGGTCGATTATCAGGTGAGCGGAGGCGTGGATTTTCTTGTTCCGCTTGGCACGACTGGCGAAACCCCTTGTCTGTCGGATGATGAGAAGATAAAAGTGCTGACTTTGGCTAAGGAACACTCTTGCGGAAAACCTGTGGTTGCAGGAGTAGGAACCAACTCTCTGGAACATACGATAGCCAATATTCGTCTGCTGGAACCTCACGGTGTGGATGTTTTCCTTGTTGTGGTGCCATATTACAACAAGCCGCCTCAGGAGGGAATGTATCAGTATTTCAAGGCGGTTGCAGAGGCTACTGAAAAGCCGGTATTGCTTTATAATGTTCCCGGGCGTACGGGAGCCAATCTGGAGGCAGCGACAACTTTGAGGCTGGCTCAGGTGAATAATATCATAGGCATCAAGGAGGCATCAAGCAACCGAGGTCAGATCCTTGAAATCATAGAAGGAAGACCGGAAGGCTTTCTTGTGCTGAGCGGAAATGATGATGAGACTTTCCCATTGATGAAGGCTGGAGCGGACGGAGTCATAAGTGTCGCTTCCAATATTGCGCCGGAGTCTGTGGCTTCACTGACTCACGCTATGATGGATGGGAAGATAGAGAAGGCTGCAGGGCTGCACGACAAACTTTCTCCGCTTTTCAGAAACTGTTTTGTGGAGAGCAACCCTATACCGGCAAAGGCAGGACTTGCGGCTATGGGAATGATGCAGAACGAACTTCGTTTGCCTTTGGTGCCGTCGCAGCAGAAGACGTACGATCTTATGGTGCAGACTATCAGGGATTTAGGTATTAAACTTAAATAATTATGACAGAAAAGGAAAAATTCTACAATACGATTTCGGATCTTGAGAACGGTCGCGTCCGGGTGGCGGAAAAGGTGAACGGAGAGTGGAAAGTGAATTCCTGGGTGAAGGAAGTGATCCTGTCCGGTTTCCGCCTTGGCAAACTTGCCGATATGTCCGAGGGACAGTTCTCATTCTTCGATAAGGATACAATACCTGCTAGGACGTTTACTGCCGATAACGGTGTGCGTATAGTGCCTGGCGGAAGCAGTGTGCGTTCGGGCGCATATCTGGCTCCTTCCGTGATAATGATGCCTCCGGCTTACGTTAATATCGGAGCGTACGTGGATGAAGGTACGATGATAGATTCGCACGCATTGGTCGGATCTTGTGCGCAGGTGGGAAAAAATGTACATCTTTCCGCTGCTTCGCAACTTGGAGGAGTCCTCGAGCCCGTCGGTGCACTTCCTGTAATCATAGAAGATAATGTGTTCATAGGTGGTAACTGCGGCATATATGAGGGTACGATAGTGAAAGAAAATGCCGTAATCGGAACAGGAGTTATAATCAATGCTTCTACCGCTATTTTCGATGCTACGAAAGGGGAATATATCAGGGCAAATGAGAACGGCCAGATGGTGGTGCCTTCCGGGGCAGTGGTTGTGGCTGGAAGCCGTCCTATGTCAAAGGGACCTGGAGCGGAGCAGGGCATACACCTTTATTGTCCGGTGATTGTGAAATATCGTGATGAAAAGACATCCGGCTCCATCACCCTTGAGGATATGTTGAGGTAATATGTACGATAAGATGTTCTCAGAGGATGTAGGTTCCTTCTTCAGGTCTCCCGTGAGGGAAATCTTCAAGAGGGTCGATCTGAATGCTATATATTCATTTGCAGGAGGATACCCCTCTGCCGATACTTTTCCATTGGAAGAGATCGGGCAGACTATGTCCGAGGTAATCGGTATATATGGTGGTCAGGCTTTTCAGTATGGTGCTACTCAGGGAGTTATGCAATTGCGTGAGGCTGTTGCAGACAGATATGGAGTGCCTGTGGAGAGGGTGCAGATCACATCTTCTTCCCAGCAAGGCATAGACGTATGTACAAGAGTGCTGGTGGATCCGGGTGATGTCATCCTGACTTCGAGCCCTTCATATCTTGGTGCCCTGCAATCATTCAGGTCATACAGGGCTGATATCAGGGGAGTCGCGCATCTTACCGGTATCGATGTCTTTCGCCGTGCATACGAGGATACCATCGCAAGTGTCAAGGCTGAGGGAAAGAAGATCAAGTTTCTATATATGATTCCTGATTTTCAGAATCCTTCAGGAGAATCTCTGACTCTGGTTGAGAGAAAGATGCTTGTGGAACTTGCACGAAAGTACGGATTCCTGATAGTGGAGGATAGCCCGTATAGAGAACTTCGATATGAAGGGGAGCCTGTTCCTACTATGTACTCGATCGATCCTGATGTGGTTATACATCTTGGCTCTTTTTCCAAGATATTTGCGCCCGGGTTCCGTTTGGGCTGGGCGATCGCTCATCCCGACATACTTGACAAGATATATGTGTGCAAGCAGTCTCTCGATCTCTGTCCACCGGTATTTGACCAGTATGTTGCTGCAGAGTTTCTCAGGAGCGGCCGCCTCGATGCCAATCTGTCGGCGAGCATAGAGTTGTATAAGGGCAAAAGAGACCTGCTTCTTTCGCTTCTAGAACAGTATATGCCATCAGGAGTGCATTGGACACATCCAGAAGGGGGACTTTTCCTATTCCTGACGATGCCTGAGGGCTTTGATGCTGTGAAATTTTATGATAAGGCTCTTGATGCTGGAGTCGCATACGTGGCCGGGGAGTTTTTCCATCCTGACGGAAGTGGAAAGAACACGATGAGGATGAATTTTTCATTTATGTCACACCAGCGTATTGTTGAGGGCGTAAAACTTTTGGCTGATTTGCTGAGCCGTGAATTGTAGATGTTCAAGATGATGCTTAAACTATATAAATATCAGGGTGCTGGAAACGATTTCCTGATTGCAGATAATCGTGATGGAGCATTGTCGCTGACCGCAGAACAGGTGTCCGCTTTATGTGACCGACGCTATGGGATAGGTGCAGACGGGCTTATGCTTCTGGAGAATCCGCTCGGTTCCGGTTATGCTTCGGCTTTACCTGGTTTCCGGATGGTGTATTATAACTCAGACGGCTCCGGTGGTATGATGTGTGGGAACGGTGGCCGTTGTATCGTTGCTTTTGCAGCAGACAGAGGAATAAGTAATTTCTGTTTTGAGGCTCCTGATGGTCTTCATTATGCACAGATAGTATCGTCGGAGGGGAAGGAAAAGACTGTTGCTCTGCAGATGAAGAATGTGGAGGAATATACGCGGTATCAGAACCTTTCAGGAGTGGAGGTGCCGTCGGACGGCTGGTTCCTTGACACTGGTACACGGCATTTCGTGAGATTTGTCAATGACGTTGATGCGTATGACATCGTTGCACAAGGCCGTGAGATAAGATACAATGCAGCCGAATTGCAGCCTGTCGGTGCGAATGTCAATTTTGTTGAGCCTAGCGCTAATGTACTAAAGATACGTACATACGAGAAAGGAGTTGAGGATGAGACATTTGCTTGCGGAACTGGAATTGTTGCCTCCTGCCTGGCTGCATATAAGGCTGGAGTGCTGCCTTCCGAAGTTTCGGGTGATAGTGTTAGGTATGATGTGAAGGCGAAGAGGGACCGTCTCAGTGTCACATTCAGACCGATATGTTCCTCTTGTGGTGTGGCTGAGGATGTATGGCTGACCGGGCCTGCAACCTTTGTCGCTGAAATTTTGATTGATAATTAATTATTGAAAACTATGAAGAAAATCTTTGTTTTATTATTTGCTGCCGTGATGGCTGCATCCTGTCTTGGGGATGGTACTTCATCATCTCATACATACAATCTGATTGTGGATTTCGAATATGCTGCTAGTGTTTTCGAGGCCGATAGTGTTGCTTTTGATGACAAACAGGGGCTGGGAATAGGCTATGCCGATCTTGCTTTCTACCATAAACTTACAGCAGACAAGAAGACACTTGTGGGAGGTTTTGCCGTTTCGCGTCTGACGGGAAAAGGTTCCTCACTCGGAAGGAATGATTTCCGTGTCAACTCTGGCGCAGGCCTGGCTGGCTCTCCTACTTACGCAGTATTCAAATACGATCCTAATGCCCAGAATATGCCGGAACACGATGTTCAGTTCCTTAACAAGCAGTATGGAACCTGCACTATGAAAGGCTGTTATGTGAACAATACCGCTGAGGTTGTGCAGGCTGTAAGGTCGGTTTTTGAAGTCGGTGACAGGCTGACCCTCAAGGCGACAGGTTATCTCGACGGAGCCAAGACTGGCGACGTGGAAATCTCTCTTGCTGATTATTCCGCTCAGAAGGATTCTGTTGTGGTCAATTGGACAGCGTTCGATCTTTCAAAACTTGGCTCTGTGGAGTTTGTGGAGTTTGAAATCCTCAGCACTAAGGATGGTGTGCCTGCTTCGTTCTGTATGGACAATATGATTTCTACAATAGCATTGAAATATTGATAGGGATATGAAAACTAATCAAGAGTTCAAGAATGCTGCTTTGGATGCATTGAAAGGCCGATGGCCTCAGGTGCTGGTAGCCACTATAGCAGTGGTTTTGATGGCGCTTCTTATAATGGGACCGTATAGTTCCATAAATACCCTTGTGGTGAATGGGGAGACAATATCATCGACTTTTATCCTTGTATCAATCGCATTGTTTTTCCTTGGAGGGCTCCTTGTATTCTCGCCTATGAATGTAGGATATACGTATGCCTTGTACCAACTTTATGTGGAAGGTGATGAGAGAGTGACGGGCAATTCCTTCAGAAACGGTTTCGGGACATATTTCAGAAACGTATGGGGAATGTTCCTTGTGGGGCTGTTCGTCAATCTGTGGTCGCTGCTGCTGATCGTTCCGGGATTTGTAAAGATGTATTCGTATGCTCTTACCCCGTACATACTCATTGATTATCCTGAATTGTCTGCAAATCAGGCCATCAATCTCAGTAAAAAAATGATGAAGGGACATAAGTTCGACTTGTTTTTCCTTCAACTCAGTTTCATAGGATGGGGAATCCTCTCTGTCCTTACCCTTTGTGTGGGACTGCTCTGGCTGGTTCCATATATGACTGCAACTCAGGCTGCATTCTATCAGAATGTAAAGAATGAATATTTATCCAATAACAACTAAATTTACAACATTATGATTTCATTTATTATCTGGCTCGTAGGAGTCATCTGCTGCATCTGGTGCATCAAGGATGTATGGACAAAGAAACAGGACACAGTAATCAAAGTGATTCTGACTATTGCTCTTCTTTGCTTTAGTTGGATCGGACTTGCTGTCTATTATTTCATCCTCAAGGACAGACTTTAGAGAAGTCCTGCAGGAATCTGCATTATGATTTCCTGATATTCCGGATCAACGGACAGGATAAGATCTTCGTGGAGCGGTATCATTACTGCTCCATTTGTTGTATCGACTTCTATGCAAGGATTATTGGGAATATCAATGAAGTCGGTTATTTCTCCGATTTCTTCCACCTCCATATCTTCAGATGCCATACTGTCTCCGACAGGGGAGAGCAGAATCCATCCGATGAGGGCTGCATACCCGTCTTCTTCCAATGACATCTCAGGAAGAGTGTCGTCCTCGACATATACGGCCTTACCGGCTATTTCCTCGACATCCGCCATAGAACAGATGTCTGTCAGTCGTACAAGGGCTTTGGAATTGCCCCTTTTAGTGAATGATTCGATATAAAAAGGAACCGGTAATCCATCGAAAACGATGAATACCGGTTCGTTTAAGTTGATATCTTCAGGAGCGATTTCGCGGAAACCCATAACGAGTTCCCCATCGGTACCGTTGGATTTCAATACCTGGGCAATCTGCTGCAAGTTGTCGTAACCTGCCATTGCGGAATTACGCCTCAGTGTTTTCAGTCTCAGCAGCAGCCTCCTGAGCAGCCTTCTCTGCAGCAGCAGCCTCAGCAGCAGCGCGAGCAGCCTCCTCAGCCTCAGCCTTTCTCTTAGCGATAGCCTCAGCCCTCTCCTGATTTACCTTAGCCTCAGCCTCAACTGCAGCCTTCTGAGCGGCAGCAGCGTCCTTTCTGAGACCGTCCTTCTTTGCGCTTACCTTAGCAGCCTTCTCTGCCTTCCAGGCAGCGAGCTTTGCATCAGCCTGCTCCTGAGTAAGAGCGCCCTTCTTAACGCCACCCTGGAGGTGCTTTGCAAGGAGAACTCCCTCGTAAGAGAGGATCTTGTTAGCAGTAAGGGTAGGCTGTGCACCTACGTTAAGCCATGCAAGTGCGCGCTCGCTGTCGAGAACGATAGTTGCAGGGTTTGTGTTAGGGTTGTAAGAGCCGAGCTGCTCGATGTAACGACCATCGCGTGGTGCGCGTGAATCAGCCACTACAATGTGGAAGAATGCGAAATTCTTCTTACCGTGGCGCTGGAGACGAATTTTAACAGCCATTGTTAATCTGTTTTAAAAGTTAAATTGATTGTTACCTATGTTTTCCTACCCGAGGAAAAGCGCGCAAAGATAAAAAATTAATATTGAATATCCAATATATTTTCCATAAGATCCTATCTATTACGTCATTGCGAGGCCATTTGATGTCCGTGGCAATCTCATTATTGCAAAATTTTCATGTTTTTTGAAAAAATTTTGCAGAAAAGTTTGCAAGTTTAGATTTTTGTCGTACCTTTGCAATCCCAATTCAAAGACGCGGTGGTGGTGAAATGGTAGACACGCTACTTTGAGGGGGTAGTGGGAGTAATCCTGTGCGAGTTCGAGTCTCGCCCACCGCACGAAGGACCAGCAGAAATGCTGGTCTTTTTTTGTGTCCGCCTGAGCGTGAGGTGTGGCGCCTAAAAAGGTGACTGTCAGCTAGTTAATGCCCGATGCCTGCTGCGAATCGCAGCAGGCATCGGGCTTAAATTGCTGTGGCACAACGTTTTGTGTGCCACAGCATCATGTCGCCCGGCAACGCCGGACGGCAGTATGTTATACGAGTGCTGTACCGGTCATTGCAGCAGGCTGCTCGATGCCCATCAGCTTGAGGATGGTAGGAGCAACGTCAGCAAGCTTTCCGTTCTTCACTTCCTTTACAGCATCGCCCGCATTGACAACGATGAAAGGTACATCGTTGAGAGAGTGAGCTGTGTTAGGTGTTCCGTCTTCGTTTACAGCGTAGTCTGCATTTCCGTGGTCAGCTGTGATGAGAACTACATAACCCTGAGCCTTTGCAGCCTCTACAACCTTCTCCACGCATGTGTCCACTGCAGTCACAGCCTTGCGGATTGCTTCGTAGACACCTGTATGGCCGATCATGTCACCGTTTGCGAAGTTGAGGATGATGAGGTCGTTCCTGCCTGTGTTGATAGCCTCGACGAGCTTCTCTGTAACCTCAGGAGCGCTCATCTCAGGCTGGAGGTCGTAAGTTGCAACCTTTGGTGAGTTCACGAGGATACGGTCCTCATTCTCGAAGAGTGACTCTGCACCACCGTTGAAG
>JAZRBS010000005.1:0-34390 GCA_045635205.1 Candidatus Cryptobacteroides sp.
ATCCTTGATTGCAATCTTCATGAACGGATGTCTGAAATGCAGATAATCTTCAATTAGGTTATTGACAAACGCAGTGATGTCTTCCTGGCTGCACATATCCTCCCTGTACTCTATAGAAAGCTTGTTCTTCCAATATGAGACATCCACCATATTCCTCGTCATCCTCATACGCACCTTTCTATTCGGATTACTCATCATCGGAGGCGGAGCTACAGGATTATCAATCACTATACGTTTTCCTCTGACCTCAAGCACCTTTTTGTTCAGAAAAGGCATTCTTCCGAATGAATGCTTAAGCCCATGCATCAGACATACATGATGAAGAGGCTCTTCAAATATCACTGTCGTTGTAATCATTACTTGTTGCTCTTCGCCTCGTCAATCCTCTTTTGAGCAGCTTCCTGACGTGATCTGGCCTCAGCCATCTTCTGCTGGTATTCCTGTTCTTGAACCATCTTGCGTGTCTCAGGATTTCTCTTCGCCTTCTGCTCCTGATAGAAAGCCTTTGTCTCCATCTTCTGTGCCTTGAAGTTGGCCTTATCGATCTCCCTCTGCATTCTAGCGCTCTCCTTCATATCGCGGAATGCCTGCTTGAAGAATCCCGGTTTCTCGATCTCCTGTGTCTGTTCCTGAGCCATAGCTCCTGTAGTCATGCCTGTCATAAGGGCGGCGATACCCATAATCTTAATAAACTTCTTCATGTCAGATATCTTTTAAATATGTGTAATTATTTATCAGTTTCGTCTCCATCATCAAGAAACGTCTCAACGAATTTATCCTCGATCTTCCGGTAGGTACCTACAACGGCATCCTCAATCTTCTGGTATGTACCTACAACCGTGTCTTCAATCTTCTGATATGCACCGACTACGGTATCCTCGACCTTTGTCTTCTTTGGTTTAAGCGTTGCCATGATTATTTGTATTAGAATGTGTATGCTACTCCGAGTTTGATATTATGCATGTGCTCTCCGTCAAGATGTCCCCAGAATCCAAGCTGATATTCGTATCCGACCTTCAATGAGAATCTTGCGATATCAAGACCGACAGCGGGATTGGCGAATGTTCTGATGCCCTTGTTGGTGATATCAGCAATCGCACCTCCCTTAAGGCTTACAAACGGAACGGCAAGTGTCTTTGTGAACGAATACTTGATGTCCGCGAACACTGGAACAAAGTATGAAGCATTCCAGTTCGATTCTGGAGTATATGCAGAAAGCGCAACGCCTGAGAATGCGATGGCGCAAAAAATGGTTAAAAATCTTTTCATCTCTTTACTACACTGATTTTACGGCTGCAAAGGTATGGGTAGAATCAGTGTAGGTAAAGGGATGATATACTCTTGATTTGGTCTGATTTTCCGAATTGCCGGAATTAATAATCCAATCTGATACCAAAGAAGAACGAGCGGGGCAGTGTCGGACCGTAAATATAGCCGGAATCACGGTCTGCGCCGCAGTCGAAATCCTTCTGGAATGAATTCAGCATATTCTGCACACCGGCATTGAGTTGGAGCGAGAAACTTCTGTATATCCGGAAATCGTATGCAATCTTGAAGTTGAGATCCCAGAAGTCCGGGGTCACCACGCTTGTATTCATTTCTATGGCACCAGCGTGATGCTCCACCAGCATACTTCCTGTATATGTCCCGGTCAATGACATTGTCATCTGCTTGATCGGATTGTATGAGGCCGTGCAATAGCCATATAAATCCGGTGTGCGGAACATCTTTCTGGTCGCCTCGACATTCCCTTCATCGCTCCATCTGCGTGCTTGCTTATATCGGGAATTCTGTACGGTCACGCCTGCCTGCATCTGAAATATGTCCTTCCAGGCTATCTTGCCTTCCAGATTTCCTCCGAAGACCCTTGCTCCTGACTCGTTGTGCCTTTCCTTGATAAGGATTCCGTTTTCTGTACCAATCTCTTTCAAAGCAAATACATCGTCAAGATCGGTGAAAAAACCCTCCAGAAGAAGATTTCCCTGCCAGTTGCCCCAGTTGCGGTAGAAGTCGCCGGACAGACTTACACTCTGGGAGTTTTCGACTCTCAGATCCTTTGCAAGACGGATCATAGATACGGTTCCTCCCACATTATCGATGTGAAGATCTTCGTCAAAGGCCTGAGGAGCACGGAATCCGTATGAATAACTTGCTCTCAGATTTACATTTTCAGAAGGATTGTATCTGAGGTTTGCGCGTGGGCTGAATATGATGCCCTTTATGAGATTGTGCTTGTCGAGTCTTCCCCCTACGAGAATGCCCCAATGCTCGTTTTTCCACTCGTTCTGCGCGTAAAGACTTGCTATTCTCACTGTCTGGTCGGTGATTCTGTCATATCCCCACATATTGTCCTTCAGATAGTCCTCGTTGTACTCGATTCCCAGAGTCAGGTCAGCGGGCATAAACAGGCATCTGGCTGCCTTGAAAATGTATTGGGCTCCTCCCACCCAGGTGAGGTCTGTGGTCTTTCCGTATGCATCAGGATCTTTTCCTGCTCCATAATAACTGTCGCGGTCGATATGCTGCAAGGAAGCGAACACGTTGAGCCTGTGTTTCTGATCAGGTGAAAACCAGTCGAATTTCAGACCTCCCGTATTGATCCCGTGTCTGGTCTGTTCTGCAATCATTGCTTCGTGAGGCGGCAGATCGATGTGGTCGCCTCCTCTTCGGAATTCCTGAAGATGATGATATTCGGCCGTAATCTTGGAATATATGCCAGTCTTTACGTATCCTCTCAATCCGGCAGTCTGTCCCGATATCCTTGAAAGTTCGGTGAATCCGTCTCCATTGGCATCCCAGGCATCCTTTTCTGTATTCTGCGCGAAGACGGCAAGGCCCAGCCTGTTGTCTTCAGAGACTATCGAGGCATTGATGTCTGTGGTATTGTGAAAAGAGGATGAACCGTTTATGGCTGTGGTCGTATGTGAAACAGATGCAGAATTGCGGACCGGCTCTTTTGTTATAATGTTAATTGTTCCGGCAATTGCAGCAGAACCGAAAAGGGCGGATCCTCCTCCCCTCATCACCTCCACTCTGTCTATCATATTGGCCGGCAATTGTTCGATTCCATAGACTCCGGCAAGTGCGCTGAATATGGGACGTGAATCTATGAGGATCTGCGTGTATTGGCCGTCGAGTCCGTTTATTCTGACCTGCTGGAATCCGCAGTTCTGACAATTGTTCTCGACCCTGACTCCCGGCTGGAATCCAAGTCCTTGTGCAACTGTGGAGCAGTTCCCTCTGGAGTATATATCCATACTCACCACATTTACCAGCGTAGGGGACATCTTTCTCGTGGTCTCGCTCCTTGTTGCAGAGACAATGACTCCATCCAGAAGAACGTGATCCTCTTCGAGTGTGAAATTGACCTCCAATGATATGCCCTTCCTGATTTCCACCTCTTGTGTCCTGGTCTTGTATCCGATGGCGGATACTTCCAGAGTGAACTTTCCTTCCGGAAGGTTTCTCATTACGTAATGTCCTGTGTTGTCGCTGCTTACTCCTATGGTAGTGCCTTTGAGAATTACTACGATGTGGGGGAGATGTTCTCCGGTGGCGCCATCTATTATGTGGCCATAGATATGTGCGTCCGTGTCAGCACCTTTGGTGGTCAACATAAAACATAATGCCGCCACCAAAGTTGAAAATATTCTTTTCATCTTTTGTGTATTTATAGGGGTTTGAATGATATGTTCTGGTCTGTGTTGAATATCAGACCTGAGGAGGACCCCTTAGAATATGGGAAAAGAATAAGTCGGTAAAAAAGTATTTGGGAGTGTAACGGGAATTGCTGTCTTCCTCCGATGGATAAAGCGGGGCTATGAATATGCATCCCATATCCGTAGCCTCGGTCTGACAATTGGACAACAGATCGATAACAGTATATTCCGTTTCGTTATGGCCGTGATCCGCTGCACCTCCGAAGTGGGAGTGGACGATCGAATTGCCGTTTACAGTGTGGATATGTGGAAAAAGGTTGATACTTGAGAAGTACCAACCGAAGATCAGCAGAAATACCACTGCCATATATTTCCTGACCTTTCCCGTTTTCATAAACCCGGGCAAAGATAATCAATATCTGAAAGAATGATGGCTAGATTTCCATTTTCTTTCTGCGCCAGTTGAGAATAGGCAGAAGGAAAGCAACTACGGCCGCTCCTACCCAAAATATTGATACGTATGTAAAATCATATCGTATTATCTCTCCGGTCACAGCATCCTTGACTGCATTGCCGTCTATGAGCCATCCGCTTATGACATTCATCAGGCCGGCTGCGATATAAGAAGCCATACCGACTATGCCAAGGGCAGCGCCTGTAGCCTTTCTAGGCACGAGATCCACTGCCATAAGTCCTCCTACAAAGCAGATGAGCACTCCGATGGATATTCCGAAAAGCACCATTGCAAGAATATTGACGAACCAACTGTTTCCTCCGTAAAGGAAGAGTACGAGCGCCGTAGCCTCCAATATTCCGGCAACAAAGGCAGGGTATTTCCTGTCACCCCTGAATACGACATCGGAAAACCATCCGGCAAACACTGTTCCCGCAATGCCTGCGATAGTGTTCACTGCAATGATCATCGCGGCCTCCTCCAGACCGAACCCTTTTACCTTCTGAAGGAAGAACATACCCCATTCGTTGATGGCATAACGGCTCATATACATAAATGCGCTTGCCAATGCAAGGATCCAGACTCCGGGATTACGAAGCACCGCTTTCTGAATACGGCCTGCATCTTCCTTGGAAACATTTTCTTCATCCTTCTTCTCCATTTCCTCTCCGGCAAGGACTTCTATTGAAGGAAGGCCTTTGCTCTCAGGAGTATCGTGAAGCAATAGCATTATTATGATGACACCGACGACACCGGCCATTGCGGCACCGAAGAAGCCCCACTGCCATCCCGCCGCCGACACAAGCAGGCTGACGAAGATGAATGACAGGCCTTCTCCGAAATTATGGGAGGCACTGAAGAAGCCGTAGAATGTACCTCTGATCCTCAAAGGAAACCACCTCGACAGTGCAATGATGGCTGGAGCCGCACCCATAGACTGAGACCATCCGTTCATAGCCCAGATCACGGCAAATGAAACGAACATTACGGAACTTGCAATACCGGCCGCACCGTCCTGCAAGCCAAGTATTCCCATAATGAAATTGGCGACAGATGAGACAATAAGTCCTGTTGCCATAAATTTCTTGATATTGCTATGATCGGCAAGAAATCCGTTGACGAACTTTCCTACAGCATAGGCCCAGTAAAGACAAGCACCGATGAGTCCGAGTTGGGTTGCATTGAGGAAACCGCTGTCTATGATAGGCTGCTTCATCACATTGAGCGAGGTACGGCACACATAATATAGGCTGTAGCCCAGTGTACCGGCCACAAAGGCCTGTATGCGGAGTTTCTTGTAATATCGGTCCGCCTTTTCTGCCGGCACCTTCACATCGGAAGGCTGACTTGTCTTGTAAAATGATAATATTCTCTGGAACATATTATTTAATATACAACTATCAGGTTGGGAACTGTACGTTCACCTTCGTGATCGAATTTCCTGTTGTCGTAAGGATGGTTGATTACTCCGGTTTCGGCTGTCCATAAAGTTGTGGATCCGCCTCCATCAAGGTTGACCGCATCGGTCATCCCAAGCATTCTGCAGATGTATGCTGTCTCATATATGGTCGCGCCGTCTGCCTTACCTTTGAAACGACCGTCTATCACGACCAGATACAGATTGCCGTCGTCATCTTTACCGAAAACGGAACGAGGATGCCTTACGTCATAAAACTGTGCGGACGAATAATGAGTCCTTATCTTGCTTCCGCTCTTCTGTTCGTCCTTCATAGCCGAAACATTCGCACCGTCAGCCTTGTCGCCCATCAGGAGCGGAACAACAATTTCTCCATCGGATATGAGAAGTGGTCCTGAAACCATTGCAGAATGCCATCCACGGCTCACTTCGTCATAAACCAATGTGTCTGAAACGGCTTCAATCACTGCCTTTCTGCCTTTTGCATCCTTGAATCCCATAATCCCATCAACACGGTAAAGTTCCGTAGGATGAGTATAGCCCAACTGTTCTCCGTCCTTCCTGAAATATACGGAAGGGATACGCTCCTTGACGTGGAAGAAACCGGCATTCATAGCAAACGAAGCACCGGTCTCCCTGCCGATTTCACTAGGTTTTCCGGCTGTGTCGCCGGGACGATGCATAATTTCTGTTCTGAATTTTCCGGCAGGATACTTCACGACGCAGATGCTCTGTGTTGAGTAAAACATCGGTATCTGTGCATACATTGCCTGTGCACCCTTTCCCAGATCCGTTATTTTCCAGGATGCATTCACAAATGCAAGGGAATCAATGCCCGAATTGTCCGGTTGAGGGAGTTCACCAAGCAGAATGCGTCTTGCAGTGTCGAGTTGCGCAGGCTCGCCATAACACTCGAACATCATAATGCCTTCATAACCGTTCTCCTTGATGCCAGCCCACAAAGCCTTGTTGTCGATAAGTCCCTTGCCCGGGATAAGATGCCTCTCATCTGCAAAATCATAATCAGAGAGATGAACTGTCTTGATCTTTCCTTTTGCTACCGCCTTGAGATAATCGGCGTGATTCTGATAAAGCAGATGATTGGTATCAAAGCACAGCCCCACCTCGTCATAGCCGTCGATCAGACGCATCATTTCCTCACCGCTCTGACCGAGGCAGGTACGCGGAAGATTTTCTACGCAAAGGACGGCACCGATTTCTCTGGCGACAGGTGCGAGTTTGCCTATAGAAGCGTGGCTGTTTGCCAGGCGTTGTTCTCTTTCGTCCGGATAGATAGGTTCTGAACTTGGATGAAGCACGAGATAGCGCGGCTTGAATATTCCTGCAACACGCATCATATCCGCCATATAACTGACGTTCTCAGCCCTTTTCTCATCGTCGAGAACAGAGATGTCAAGGGTACGTGAATATGGCAGATGGACGGACCAGACCTCAAGGCCGGCTTCAGTGATGTCATCCATCAATTTGCTTGCCCTGTCGGTTACGCCTTCCGGATTCTTGCCGATGACATTATTCATTGTGACTTCGATGAAATCGAGACCACCTGCCTTGTTTTCCTTCATAGATTCCAGACCGAAACCGGTCCATCTTCCTATGGATTTCCCTATAGGGGGTTCTTCTGCTCCTGTCATCATATATGACAAGAGGCAGAAGAATATCAAAAGCATACGCTTCATAATCTGTATTTTATTTTCTTACAATGGCAATACCGTTTGGAACCGCTCTTTCGGTATCTGCCCCATTCGTTTCCTTAGGTCGGTTGAGTATGCTGTAATCGGAATAAGATGAGCCATCATCCGATACCCTTCGGACGAAAACTGAAGATCCGCCTCCATCAAGGTTTATCGCATCCCAGGCTCCTGCTCCAATCAGGATTCCAGTCAGATCATAATATGAGGCACCGTAAGACCAGGATTCATCCCTGCCGTCAACGACAAGAAGATATACTTTCATCCCGTCTTCAGACACACCTACTGCTGTCCTTGGCTGATAATCGTCGCTGTCGTTGCCATAGACTGCGCCATAGGCTAAGAGTCTCTGCCTGCCTCCGACAGCCTCCATTATCTGAGACTTCTGTGAGGCATATTGCCCCTGATTCATAATCATAGCAGTTCCATCCTTCTTTATCGCAAATACGGTGTTATAGTTCTCCTGATAGAAGGAGTCCTTCAGGCAAACACCGTTTCTGTAGCAGATGCCCTGGATCAGGTTGTTGTCAGCAGTGCGGAAGAAGTCGCCGTTCACGCCACCCAGCACAGTCCAGGACGTATTATCTGCCTGCATAGCCGCAAACTGTTTTCTTATGGTCTGCAGCGTCGTAGTGCTTGCAGAAGTTGATCTGATATTTTCGTTGTCATTGTCAGCGCAACTTACTGCGAGTGTTATGTTTCCGGACAAATCTATCTCGTAGAGATTCATAGCGACAGGATAGTCGGTACCTGCCTCTTGCCCGTTGAACTGCATCTGAAGCATTCCCACATTTTCATCTATCCGGGTGTACGTATCGGATGTCACTTTTGTGATGAAGGATGTGTTCAGGACAATCTTGCGGGCTTTTTCGGATACCGCCCCTTTGAAGTGGGCGATATCCATAGCCTGTGTCACGGTCAGTGTGTAGTATCTGCCGTCAAGAATCACATAGATGAAGGCTTCGCGAGAGGATTTATCCGTGTTTGAAGCAACATTGAATGTGAAGCCCGAAGCGGTCTTTTCTAAGCCGGTGATCCAATCTGCAGATGACGACACTGTCCAATCGTTTGAGGAAGAGGTGACCCCGACTGTGTATATACCACCTTCTGCCGGGGCTTCCACTTTGTCAACAGTCAGTCACAGTGACGATGCGGCTGCTGTCGCAGCCCACGCTCCGATCACCTTGCCTGTACGCTCGTTGCCGAGTTGGTCTTTCATCAATACTGCCGCAGGAACATTCGTGCTGGCAAGAGCAGAAAGTTCCGCCGCTGTCATACCGCTAGTGAAAGCAGGGTTGCTCTCTGGAAGGAGAAGAGGGCATACGCCATCTTCAGTGAGGGCACCGAGCATTGTGGTGTAGTCGAAGGCGTTTTCTCCATTGCATTGACACTTGGTTGCATTCATCTTTCCCCCTGAATATACAGCAGAATCATATCTCTTTGAATCATCTGCTGTACTTACATTTCCTTCTATCAAAGTGTTATAAAGATTGACAGTAGCACTGGTTATATTAGCGTTATTTGTTTCTGCCATCACAGCCTCATATTTGCCTTTGTTTGTATTGTTGAATACCGTACAACTTATCAGGTCAACATTGGTAAAGTAGTTGGCGTTATTTGAATATGAAACGACTGCTGTACCACGCGATGACGCTAAGTTGCTGTGGAACGTTGTATTCGCACATTTACAATCCACTTTACCTTTGCCTGTTGCCCTGACATAGAGTGCTCCACCTCTACCTGTGACCTCATTTCCATTAAATATGCTATTGGTTATCACAGCATTGTTATCTGTTGCTTTACCATATATATACATATTACCAAATCCTGTCGTAGAATTACTACTCCACTCACATCCGTCGAAAGTATTTAAAATTGCAACCGCATTTGACTGGATAAGGAAAGTGCCGTTTCCAGAAGCCTCATTATTATTGAATGTACAATTCTTGAAAGTATTGCCGGCATCAAGAGAATATAATGCTCCTCCTTCAGATGATCCAGTACCCTGATTCTCTGACATCTCTGTATCCTGTATGGTCATTCCTGATGCATTAAGGATATAGATACCTGCTCCTGTGGCTCCCTTGTTATCGGTGATTGTCAATCCGTCAAGAACAGCATTCAAAGTCTGTCCTGCTGTAGCAGTCCTCAGATACACAGCACCTCGGGTAGAGGAAGTGTTTCCTGTGATTGTCACATCTGAAACATTTGCAGTCATAGACTTATCTGCATACAATTGAAGATAGAGTCCGGCAGCATTGTCTGCTGTATTATTTGAGATTTCAGAATCAGAGAATGTGAGTTCCGAACCGTCGCTGAACCACACAGTACCGTTTCCGCTTGAAGCGTTCTCTGTGAAAACACAATCCTTGATGTCAACCTTTGAATTTGCACCATAGATTCCGGAAGCATTTACGGTTTTGTTACCTGTGAATTTCATATTCTCAATTGATAACGATGCACCTACGACAGCCATTGAACCGGTATAGTTTTCAAGGCTGTTATCATTGATGTTCCATCCACCCTCGATCTTGGTCGAAGCGGCCTTTGTCACTGTGAAACCAGACATCTTGACCTGCTTGCCGGCAACCTTTGGAGCCGCTACGATCACTACGTGGTTACATACATCATTACCGCTGAGGATTGTCGCATTGTTTGCAGGGTCAGCCTTGTGTGTACCTGCCTTGAATCCACCCACGAGGGTGATATTCTTGTTGATGATGAATGCCTTGTGAGCATCGTCTGTAGCAGTCGTTACTTCTTCTGCAACTACATCCTCTGCGTCCACCACCTTACCTGTAATGAATGTGTCAGGAATATATGTGCCGGCAGCAACATAAATCACATCTCCTTCTGAAGCCTTGGCAATGGCATTGGAAAGGCTTGTAGCGTCTGTCCAACTGAGACCGTCAGCCTCAGATGTTCCGTCAGGGGTCACATACCAGATTCCCGAATCAATCGATACGGTGAATTTTCTTACCTGCGCCCTTTTTACCTCGTTTGCGACACCGGAAGCCTTGATTTCTACTGATTTGCCTTCCGAGTTGATATAATAGATTGTGAAACTTCCGTATGTTCCTGCTGGTACAGGTATAAAGAACTTCATATCAGCAGCCTTGTCAAGGGCATCGAAAGTCATTGTAACATCAGATCCTTCAGCAACCTCTGTTGCGTTAAGTGTCTTTTGAGCATTGTAATCGAAATTTCCAGTTATGCCCTTTCCGGCAGTTGCGAACTTGAATCCCTTTGCTCCGGCAGGAACATTTTTCACATCAAATGCGAAAAGGCCTCCCGCGTGCTCAAATACAGCGTCGCCTCCGCTGATGACAGCCACCATCGGCATCATCACCTCAGCATCGTTCCATTCATATTCCGAAGCAAGATTTACTGACGGTAGTCCTGCTCCAGTGGTAGTGTGGTCTGCATTTGCAGGATAAACAGCATATCCTGCAACAGTTTCGCCCGCATCAAGGTTTCCCTTGAACTCAGCGGATGTCGCTCCATCTGCTCCTTCATAAACGAAGTCCTTATATACACCCTTGGATGTGAGGACGGAAATTTTGTCACCGCTATTCCAAGAAAGTTTGGAGTACGACTCGTCTATAGCAATTTTGGTTTCAGGTATTACTGCATTCAAGACTGTGTTATACTCCATCCCATCTGTTGCAGGTGTTTCGAGTTCAGGCTTTACGCAACCGAAAAGGACTGCTGTTGCCATTGAAATGAGAATCAGTATCTTTTTCATCGTTTCTAAAATTTAATACATTAGACTTCGTTTAACAGCCCCACTCTCCATCCTGGACATCCAGGTCTTCAAGTTGTTCAAAGTTCAGTTTTCCCGATTCACAGAGCACGCCTTCAGAATGAAGGTGCAATAACGAAATCTCCGGAGAGATGTAATCTTTTGTTTTCATAAAAAATGTTTTAGTTATTATTAATGTTTTATTCTTTTACTATGGCTATTCCGTTGACAACCGGTCTCTCTCCTGTTGCATCGGTGACTTTGTTTATTGTTTTGAATATTCCGGTCTCAGACACGACAAATGTCGATGAGCCTCCTCCGTCAAGGTTGATGGCGTTGTAGGCACCCAGGGCAAGAAACATCTTTGCCATAATCGGGTATGAGGCTCCGTTGGACCATAACTGATTTCGTCCGTCTATAACGATGAGCCACACCTTCCTGCCATCAGCAGAAACTCCAACTGCTGTACGAGGTTCGAGTGTATCATCGTTAGATACAGTGGATCCGTTCGATAGAATCTGTTGGCGACCTCCGATACCCTCAAGGATATTTGCCTTGTTGCCTATATAGGTGTCCTGTGTGAGAATCTTGGCTGTGCCGTCCTTCATAATGGCGAATACTGTGCATAGTTTCCCGCCGTCGAAAGAATCCTTGAGGCAGACTCCGTTCCGATAGAATACGCCGTGCAAAAGATTGTTTTCTTCCTGAAAGAAGAAGTCACCATTGACTCCTCCGAGAACAGTAATATCCGAGTGATTCTTCTGAAAATCAGCCAACTGCTCCCTCATTATCTGCACCTTTGTCTCTTCTGAGGAAGAATTCTTTATTGATGAATCGTCATCATACGCGCAGGTAGTCTTCAATGAGATTCCTCCAGCAAGATCGATTTCATAGGCAAACAGCGCTGTTGAGCGTGAAGACCCTGAAACCTGACCTTTGTAACGTATTTCCAGTACAGATACGTTTTCGTCCAGATCATAGGACTTGTCCGATGTCACAGAGGTGACAAGACCTGCCGATTTATATACGAACTCTCTACCTGCAACTGTCGTGGCACCTTTGAACAAATCAGCATCATACTTCTGACGGACTGAAATACTGATTGACGAGCCAGCCGCATCGGATATGACGATGTCGGCATCAAGATCCACACCGGAATAATTGATAGGTGCAGAAACTGTGATCGCGCTGCTGTTCTTTTTCTCTACCTTGAGCCAGTCGGCAGAAATGCTCATTATGCGCCAGTCATCTCCCGTAATTATTACCTCCTGTTCATCGCCTTCTCCTGAAAGTTCCAATGCAGAAGGTGATGCTGCAAGCGAAGATATGTCCGCAGCCTGACGGACAGTCAGATCCTTGGTGTAGGAGTTTCCTGCAGATATTCTGATCTTTCCGTCACGAGGTGCAGTGTCCTGGTTGGGTGCTACATAGAAAACGACAGCATCCTTTCCGGTGGATACTGAAACATTCGTTATCCACTCGACCTGAGATTCTGCAGACCAGTCTGTATCGCAATTCACAGCAGCCTGTGTTTCACCTCCTGCAGCCTTCACCATAACTGGATTGACAGGGAATGTGACAGATGGAGTCTTGCCGGTGTTTTTATCGTCATCTGGCTTCGTGCAACAGGAAAGGATGCACGAAGCCACAACAACACATAATATTTCAAGAGATCTTATATGTCTCATAATCCGATCTTACTTTACATAAGCACCCATAACCTTCTCGGAACGGACGTTTCCTGCCTGATCCTTTCCAAGAATGTCGGATGTAACATTCCCAGCAGCAAGAGCCTGAAGTTCGACTGATGTCATACCGTTAGTGAAGGCCGGATTGGTGGAAGCATCGCCGGCAAGGGCACATACTCCGTCCTTGTACGTCTTGATCATTGTGGTGAAATCGAAGGCTGGAGTAACATCAGCAACAATACCGTCTGCTCCATAGTATTCTGTACCAACAAAATTGCATTTGTGGTTGATAGTCGCGTCCACACCTGACTTGATGGCAACTTCGACATAATTACCATTGTTGGTATTGCCAGAGATAATGGTATTATATATGTTGAAAGTAGTTCCTACAGTCTCACAAGTTACAGCACCTGCATAATTCGCTTTTGTTCCATCATTGCCGGTAACAGTACAACTTACGATGTCTGCAATGGTCTTCTTGGTTGCTGCTCCATAGAGATTTATGGCAGAGCCCCAAGAACCTGAAGTATTGAGAGCAAATGTTGTGTTTGCACAATGCAGAGTAAGGTCAGCAGTCGTGTTGTTTCTCATATATAATGCACCGCCGCGTCCATCTGTTACATTTTCCGCAAAGGCAGAATTTACGATGTCAATATTCAGACCGCCACCGTTATTATATGCATAGATACCGCCGGCCATACCTTTCGAGTAGTTGTCTCTGAATTCACAACCATCGAAAAGTACATCTGCCGATGCTTCACCTGATGTGTTGACATAGAAGTTTCCGTTGCCGGCAGCGGAGTTGTTTATTATGATACATTCTCTGAATATTCCTTTGCCGTTCAATACTAATACGGATGCTCCCATATTACCCTCATTTCCATCAATTGTACATCCGTCGAACAGGAATGAAAGACCGTGATTACCGCTGTCGTCACGGACATATACACCTCCTGCGTTCTGACCGTCTCCAGATTTATTGCCTTTTATCAATGTGTTTCTGACTTCCGCCTTAAGTGTTGTCTCAGCAGGACAGTGGAGATATAGACCTCCGGCCACGCCGCCAGATCCATTTCCTGAAATCGTACAGCCCTCAATGAGGACGTCGTTTCCAGCAGAGAACCAGAGGGCTCCTCCGTTTCCTCCGGACTTATTGCCGGTAAATGTGGAATTTCTGATCACAAGGTCGGAGCCTTTGGCAAAGAATCCTGATCCGTTGAAACCATTGTTTTCAGTGACAGTAATATCTTCAATCTCGACAGAAGATGATACAACGGTAATACCTGAACCGTATGATCCGTCTATAGTAAGTGCCGAACCGTCATCAAAAGTTTCGAGAGTGATTATGTTTTCTGCATCACCGGCAACGCTTGCGCCGTTACGGACAGTTATGTTCTTCAGAATAACTTTTTCTCCATCAACTTTAGGTGCATAGACAAGAAGAGTGTGAAGCGCCGAGCCGTTTCCGTCAAGAATAGTACCATCCGCTCCTTCCAAAGTGAGGTTTCTAGTTACAGCGAAAGTCTTGAACATTTCTCCTTCTGCACCAGGATATACGGTGTCAGGTGTGTATGTTCCTGCAGCAAGTCTGATGACGGAACCTGCAAGGGCTGTTGAAAGTGCGTTGGAAAGAGTCGTAGGGGCATCTGCCGTAAGGCCTGCAGCGGATGCTGAAGCACCAGGAGCCACGAACCAGGTGCGAGGGAATGCGTTTGCATCAAACTCGAATGCTGCAGATACTCTTGCGGCCTTCTTGAAACCGTCTGAGTCATCATAGAGTTTGACTGCAGCATCTGAAGCAAAGATAGTTCCGATATATTCCTTCGCATCGTCATAAATGAATGTAAGTTCCAGTCCGCCTGCTACGGAACACATTCCTACCGGAATCTGTATTGTAGCACCCTGAGCGAGATTCATACCGCCATCGAATGAAACCTCGATTTCATTCTGCTCGCTTGTTACCGAAACTGTACCATTGTCAGCGTCAACCTTGAATACACCAGCAAGAGCACCTGATGAGATTGTCGCATCTTGAGCGGCTTTTATCTTAAGGCTCTGTACTGTGATGCCGTATGGAGCGATTGTAAGATCGATCACCGATGCCAGAGGATTGAACTGCAATGAAAGAGAATTGTCAATAGGTGCATTCATCGTGTAAGCGTACATCGGAATCGCTACCGATGATGCGCCGTTGCTCCAGTTCTGCTCTGGAGAAACAGCGTATGCTCCGAACATTGTTCTGCAGTTTACAAATGCCGAAACAGGATTCTCTCCTACCAATTCTGCCGTGAGGATTCCGTTCTTATCAGTAAATGCTGCATTGGCACCAGACTGGGTAGTTGTGAATTCATACATTTCATCTCCACATACCACAGTCATTTTGTCTGATGCATTCCATTTGGTCACTATAGTACCATCAACGGATGCATTCACAGTCAGTCCTTCAGAAGGTGTGATACCATCCTTAGGTTCTTCTGTATGGCAGCCAGCCAAAGCGATAATGGCAGCAGATGCCACAATGAAAGAATTAATGAATTTCATAATAGATATGTTTAGTTATTATTTTTTGAGACAAGATCCCATAGACGATGAACCTTCACGGGATGCACCGGTCTGGTCTATAGAAAAATATGCAGGCTCGACCTCGATATATGAAGATGGGTCAAATGGTGTATAGCCGGCAAACAGGTTCGCTATCTCGGATGGAGTGTATCCGCTGTTGACGGCAGGATTGTCCGATCCTATGAGAGGGAAGCATCTGGTAAGCGAACCGTTGCAAAAATCAAATTCTCCGAGCATCGACGACGGATTGAAAGCGAGGCCAGAAACAGCAGTGGCAGTCTCATCGGTTACTGACGAGCCTACGACACTTCTGTAAGAGAGAATAGCATCAGGTACGGAAGCGTCCTTCTCTATGTCGGAAGCGGTCGAATTCGCTGTATTTCCGGTAATTATGGAGTTGTAGTTCACTATACCGGAAAGGATGTTATGCTGGAAAAGTCCTGCTCCATATTTGCTATCCGCATCAAGTCTGTTGCCTGTGACTGTTGTGTTTATAAGTACGCAATATACATTTTTGGTACCTGATTCACCGTTAGTCATAATGGCACCTCCCTTCTGTCCTGCTACATTGCCGGTGAATGTACAGTTGACAAAAACGGCATCGGTTCTGGCTCTCAGATATGCGCCTGCACCATATTGATTGCATCTGTTTCCTGAGACGGTACAATTGTACAGGCGGTTCACACTCTTGCACTTTGTTGCCTTATGGTCGATGCTGTATAGTCCTGCGGCGAGATTGGCCTGATTATCCGAAATGGTACAGTCATACATACGCAACACCGCACCCTGATTCCAGATACCTCCTCCGTTACCCGTTGCAGTGTTTCCTGTGATTGAACAGTTGTGCATTGTCACATCCGCATACTGAAGAATATGTATGCCTGCTGTATTGAATCCTTTGTTGCCGGTGATACGGCAGTTTTCCATATCCACTTTTGCAAATGCACCGATATATATGCCGCCTGCTACAGAATGGTCAAAAGAAGAATCTCCTATCGTGAGGATCTTATCTTCGTGTACAGTGTGTGTCGCACCTCCCGAAATCGTAAGATTACGTAGAGTTACTTTTCCGTCATTCGATGCCGGTGCAGAAATGACCATAGTGTGATATGCGTTTGTAGTGGCGTTTATGACGCCGGAAAGAATAGTTTCATTCGCTTGGTAATCTGCTGTTGCACCAGTTACGGCATCTGCAGGGTAACCTCCTTCCATCGTGAAGTTGCTGTGGATTTCGAATGTCTTTTCTTTCTCTTCTACACCTCCTGTGAGTAATGCAGCAGGTGTGTATGTTCCGGCAGCAAGAAGAATTACATCACCGTCACCTGCATTGTAAAGGGCTGTTGCAAGAGTTGTCGCAGTTTCCCAGGATCCTCCGTCAGAAAGCGGATTTCCGTCTGTCTTGACGTGATATGTGATCGATTCTGAAGCCTCGGCGGGAGCCTGAGTCAAGGTGAGATGAGCCTGGGCATCATCAGTGATATATGCTGTAAGGACGGCGCTTCTCTCTTCGCGCAGACGATTCTTCTGTACAGTAAGTGTGATCTCACAGCCTTCCTGTGCATAATTTACTGATGGAGTTACCCACGAAGCGTTGCATTTCACTCTCCACGGAAGATTTGAGTTCAGCATTACAGTGATTTCACCGCCGTTCTTCTCTATCGCAATACTTTCCTGCTCAAATGAGATTGACGGCGTCTCAGGAGTGAATCCTGTTTCGTCTATTGTGTTCAGACAGGCTGTCACTATGATTGCAGTGATTGCCGTAAATATTGTTCTGATCAATTTCATAGCCTATTCTTTCCGGTTAGTTATTTTACGACTACAGCAAGACCATTGGCCACAGCAGGCTCAAGTCCCTTGTTGCTTGGCTTGTTGAGCAATTCAAAAATGGATTCGCTGCGCTCGTTTCTCCAAATGGCTGACACATTTGCGCCCTTGTCAAGACTGATGGCAGTATATGCACCACAAGCCTTCATAAGCGTTGCGAGGTCGCCACAGGTAATGCCGTTGGAATAATAGAAGTCTCCACCGTCAACAACCATCATAAAGACCTCGGTTCCGTCTTCTGATACTCCGATGGCAGATCTTGCCTCTGCCGAAGCATCTGTCTGCGAGAGAATATATCCGTCCTTGACGAGCATCACTCCTCCGCTGACAGCCTGACTTATATTTTTTCTTACCTCCGGGAATGACTCTGCCTCAAGGCATACAGCCTTTCCGTCCTTCAGGATTGCGAAGAAAACGGATGTCGTTCCCATAGAGTTGCAGAGGGCATTGCCGTCTCTGTATAGAATGCCTGTGGGTTGTCCCTTTCCATCGAATGCTCCACCGCTTATTGCGCCATATACCATATATTTTGCATTGTTTTCCATTGAAGCGGCCTGAGCAGCAAGTGTTTCGGGTTCTCCAACAGTGTCTATGTCATCAGGAAGAAGGACGCGGATCTGAGAGGTACCTAGTATTACATCATAAAGATACATCTGCATCGCATAGCCGTTCTTGTTCAGATAACTGAAATCCATAAGATAGGCTCCTTCACTAAGTGCGGTGAGTTCTTCCTTCTTGATATGTCCGATGTAATCCGGTGCACCTTCGACGATAGCCTTTCCTATCTTTGTTTCTGCCGCAACATCATAATAATCAGGCTTTGCGAACTCGTCGTTTCCGCACGAGCACACTGCGATAACGGCGGCAAGCATCATATATTTGATATTCCTTGTCATATCCATTCTATATTTTAATCATTAATAGCCCTCATTCTGGGTAAGATTTTCATTTGCCCTGCGTTCGCTTGCCGGAACTGGAAGCAAAGTCTGATATGGTTGGATACCGAGCACTTCCACGGCTTTGTTATGACGCACAAGGTCGTACCATCTATGGCCTTCGCACAGCAGTTCTCTGCGACGCTCTTCAAGCACAGCGTCTATCAGTTCGGTCTCTGAAGCAGGATATACCTTTGGCAGACCTCTGAAGGTTCTCAGATCATTGAGTCTGTCTGCGCCTCCGTTCTGAAGACCTCTGGCCTCAGCGCTGATGAGATACATCTCACCAAGGCGGGAAATCACTACCGGGTCTGTACCGGTCTGGCCGCTTGGATATTTGTTGATGGAAGGCAGATTGTCCAGGACCATCACGGATACACCTTTCCTGTTGTCGGCATCATCGTACATCGCCATCACTTCAGCAGACGGTCTGTATTCATACGATCCTGCATTAGGGTGATTGTATGAATAGAACAATGTGCTCAATGCAATTCCGGACTTGTCTGAAGTCAGGCACGAGAAAGAGAAAATGACTTCTTTGTTCGGTTTTCCCCGGAAGATGTTTTCATAACTGTCAAGCCCGTATCTTGCATTCGAAATCAGGTTTTCTGCAAGTCTCACAGCCATATCCTTGTCACCTCTGTAAAGTGCCACACGGGCTCTGAGAGCAGTGGCGGCATCTGCTGAAAGATAATGGTACCCTTCGTCCGGAGATCCTAGCAGATTCATAGCCAGATCAAGTTCATCCTCGATGAATTTCCACACCTCTTCTGCAGGTGTGCGCGACACCTTTTCATCAGTATTTTCCCTCATCAGAGGAACATCACCGAAACGGGTCACGAGGCACAGATGGAGATAAGCGCGGAAATAACAGCACTCACCGAGCATTTTGTTGCGCTGGTCTCCTTCGGGAAGTCCCTGAGCGATGCTATAGACGTTGTTCACCTGCATCAGAGCCTTGTAATATCCTTCCCATTGCCCTTCGACCATACTGTTGTTCGAACTTGCAATCGATGTTATAAGATCCAGAGGATTAGTACTCGATTTGGTGGTGAGTTCTCCTCCGAACAGATCGAACATAATATAGGAAGATGTTGTAGGTGATTCCTGCACCCTGAAATACATTCCGCTGCGAAGAGCGGCAATATCCTTTGTGTCAACCGCCGATGGTGATACTGCGGAAGACGGTTCGAGATCAAGCATCCCTGCGCATCCTGTCGTCATCAGTACGACGATAGATGCAATCAATATTATAGTCTTCTTCATTGTCATACTGTTTTAGAAAGAAATGTTCACTCCTGCCTTGTATATGCTTGGGGTCGGCACACCATAATTATCGATACCTATGAGCGATGGGTCAAGGCTTGTGGATACTTCAGGATCCCAGCCTGGGTATCTGCTCAACAAGGCCAGATTCTCGCCCTGAAGGAATATCCTCATACTCTTCATTTTCATAGCATCTGTCCATTTCTGAGGAAGTTGGTATGAAAGCATTACAGATTTCAACTTGATGAAAGATCCGTCCTTCAGATAATAAGTGGATGATCTTGAATTGTTCCCGTGGTATGAATAAATGCTGCGAGGATACTTGTTCGTACTTCCCGGTTCTGTCCAGCGATTGTCGCACCATTCCTGAAGAAGTCCCTGATAGTTACCCATACGGGTTGGTCCCTGCATCCACTGGGCGAAAACATCAGCACCATAACTGTATGTAAGGAACACGCTGAGATTGAAATTTTTCCAAGAGAATGAGTTGTTCCATCCGCCTGAGAACAAAGGATTCGGAGATCCCACAAGGATACGGTCATCGTCATTGATGTCTCCGTTGCCGTCCACATCATAGAACTTGACGTCACCGGCGCGCACGCCCTTATCGTACAGAGGTTGAGGCACTTCTCCGTCATATTGATAGATTCCTTCGAAACGCAGCAGGTAGAATGAACCAACCTCTTCACCGACCTTGAGGGCGTGATTGGAACCTATACCTACTACATCATCATTAAGGAGTTTCGTAAGTTCATTCTTGTTATGCGAAATGTTCAAAGACGAACTCCAGTGCACCTGTCCTAAATCAATATGTGTGTTGAATGTCAATTCGATACCATAGTTGCGCATAGAACCTATGTTGCAGAGCATAGATGTCTGTCCCGAAGTGGAGTGCATCGGCATATTGTAAAGGAGGTTATTGGTGTTTTTCAGATATGTATCAAACATCATATTGATCTTACCATTCATAAATGAAAGGTCAAAACCGAAGTCGTACTGATCCGCTGTCTCCCAAGTGAGGTTCTCATTTCCTTTTGAACTGACTGCGATACCGCTCTGACCTCCATAATTCGATCCTCCGCTGATAAGTGGCTGCCAACCGTAATTGCTGATACCATCCTGATTACCGGTCTTACCATAACTTATGCGGAACTTGAGATCCGATGCCGGATTGTTCCAGAATTCTTCTTTGGATACGTTCCATCCGAATGATGCAGAAGGGAATATTCCCCAACGGCAGTCTGGAGCAAATCGACTTGAACCATCGGCGCGCAGAGTCGCGTTCAGGACATAACGATCTTTCCAAGCGAAATTAAGTCGTCCGTACCAGGATTCCACTGCATACTCATTGATTCCTCCGGTAACACCCGCCACAACAGCAGCAACACCGACTGTGCTGAATGATGGAGATGCGAAATTCTGGGCATCGATACTGTTGGCTCTCATTGTAGTCTTTTGGAAAGAATGACCGCCCATCGCACCGAATGCGAAATCTCCCCATACCTTGTCGTATGTAAGGAATGTTTCCACCAGGTTGCTGATCATAAAACGGTTCTTCTCGATCACTCGTCCGTTATCTTCCTTGTATGGGTGATTTTCATTATAATACAGATAGTCGTATGTGTAGCCTGCATCTGTGTTGAATGACACTTTTGCTTTAAGACCATCTATGATTTCCGCTTCAGCGAATAATGCTCCGAGATAGCGGTAATTGTCAACAAACGAGCGTTCTTCTGCTAAGATCTGGACAGGATTATGACGTGACAGTTCATCTGTTCCTCCCAGATAATAATCCTCCGATGGTTTGTAAGGCCTGTCGAAAGGTCTCTGCTCTACCGCTCTTGCCACAATTGTCGATCCGATTGATGCTCCAGGAACGCGGTTGTTCTTCAAGAAGTTACCACTCATATTTGCTCCTACATTGAGCCAGTTGGTAACTTTATGAGAAACATTAGCCTTGAGATTGACTTTAGTGATATCATTGGTCTTGATGACACCTTCCTGATAACTGTAATTTGCAGCGACGTATGCCTTAGTCTTGTTTGTACCACCAGTGAAAGATACATCGGCATTATGTGACATTCCAAGTCTTGTAATGACATTTAGCCAATCGGTATCCGGAAGCCCTTCGAACGGGTTGCGGATATGCTGGATATATGCAGGGTTCATCGGTGCATATCCGTTCTGGCGGTTGTAATTGTCAATTCCTTCATTATATACTTCTACCCAAGATTTGGAATCTGCATAATCAATACGATTTCTGTTCGGGAATTGTGATACTCCGTAACTGTAGTTGACCTTGACTTCCGATTTGCCTTCACGTCCTTGCTTTGTGGTGATGAGAATGACGCCGTTTGTTGCACGTGAACCATAAATGGCAGCAGAGGCGGCATCCTTCAGAATCTCTATTGATTCGATATCCTGAAGGTTCAGAACAGACATTGAACTCAGGTCTTCTCCAAAACTGTAAAGAGAACCGGATTCATTGTTAAGCGGAATACCGTCAATTACATACAGAGGGTTGTTGCTTGCGCTCAGCGAACTTGAACCGCGGATACTGATTCTCTCAGCCGCACCCAAGTTACCCGAAGAACTTGATACAGAGACACCTGCTACTCGTCCTTGAAGCAGTTCGGAAGGGCTGAGTGCAGAGCGCATATTATTGTCGTCAGGCTTGAATGAAGTGATGGCATTGGTTACGAATTCACGGCGTTGCGAGCCATAACCGATGATCACGACATCATCAAGGAACAGGGAGTCTTCAGTCAATACGATAGTTGAAGGCAGGTTGTTTGCCGTATATGTCAGGGTCGAATAACCTATACAACTGATTTCGATATTTGCATTCCCGCTCCCTGTGACTGTGAAACTGAATTTTCCGTCGAGGTCCGTTGAAGATCCGTTTGTAGTGCCTTTCTGCATAACTGCCGCTCCTATGACCGGTAATCCATCAGAATCCACAACTACACCCGAAAGCGTCAGCGTGGGTTGTGGCGTGCTTGCCTGCGGCAGAGCCTCAGTGACGGATATTATCTTCCCGTCGATCTTATATACAACCTTGTCACTGACAAAGATCTGATTCAATACATCACGGATATCAGCGTTATGCGCTGAAACGCTTATTTTCCTGGTTATGTCCACCTCGCTTGTCCTGATTGAAAACGAGTAGCCATAATCTTTCTGAATTTTCTCTACGACTTCCTGAACTGTGACATTATCCAGCCTTATATTGATGTTTTGTGCTGAAACGGACAATTGAAACAGGAACAGTGACGTAAAGAAAATCAATAGATGGATTCTCTTCATATCGTCATTAATTAGGGTTTATCTTGAATTAGTTATAATATATGCGTCGTTAAGTTTCGATATCTTCATTGATCCGTTGCTGTTAAGAGTATTCAATATGCTTTCGAGACTTTCGCCGTTGACAAAAGAGGCATAGTACTGAGTGTTTGCCAGAGTTTTACCTTCTATGATTATATCGACTCCGAAACGTCTTTCAAGATCTGAAGAGATGTCTTCAAGGGATTCATTGACGAACTTTATGTTATGTTCGTAATTCCAAAATCCCAGAGTATAGTCAACTTTATAATCCTCGATGGTACTGATAACTCTATTATAACGAATCATCTGTCCAGGTTGAAGAACTCTGCCGATGGTTTTGTCTCCGTCTCCGGCTGTTATCTCCACTTTGCCACTGATAAGGGCGACCTCTGCATTCGCATCATCCATATAGGACTTTACGCGAAGCCTGGTACCCAATACCTTTACTGAAAGATTGCGTGACTCTATTATAAAAGGACGCTTTTCGTCTGAAACGACATCAGCATATATCTCTCCGTCAACATATATCTTCCTGTTGTCGCGATCGAATTTTGATGGATATATGAGCCTTGTATCGGAGTTAAGGCATATCATCGTGCCATCAGGCAGTTCTACATTGCGAATTTCTCCGACAGCAGCGTATGATTCGAGCCACTCTGCTGTCTGCTGTACGCTGAAGAATGAAGTGGCTAATCCGAATAATGCCAGTATAACAGCCGCTGATGAGAAGATACGCAATCTTCGTATCTTCTTAGTATATACTTTTCCTGAGTCATTTATGCAGGCATTGATGTTTGCCTTTACTCGTGTGACGCTCTCATCTTGTCTGTTGACTTCTGTTTCATTAAGAAGCGTCTCGAAGAGTTGGTCATATTCGGGATCGTTAATGTGATCGGAGAGCCATTCCAATGATGGTATTTCGTGTTTTTCCATAAAAAAATCTTACATACCTATATAGTATGCAAGATTCCCTGTCTGTACGTAATCGCTTTGCGTTTTTTTTACCATAAAAGCATTATCAGCACCACGATAGAGATTTTAAGTGACTTCCTTATTTCAGATAAAGCAAGTTGAAGATGTTTCTCTACCGTCCTGACGGATATGCCAAGTTTTTTAGCAATATCTTCATTAGACAGATGTTCTTTTCTGCTGAGTTCGAATACTTCCTTTCTCTTTGTGGGCATATTCCGGACAATACTGTCTATGTTTTTCTGAAAATCCTTTGCGGAATATTCTTCGGCTACATCTGTTTTATCCTGATATTCATAATGATCTTCCGAAAGGTTCTCCCTGCGGGCATTGAATACCAGTCTCAGGTGGCAATATATTTCGTTTCTGACAGAAACAAGAAGATAATTCTTAAGTGAGCGGTTCGGGTCGATGTGCTCTCTGTGTATCCAGAGTCGCATAAAAACATTCTGTACGATATCTTCACAGACTGCGTCATTTCTTAGCATACGACGGGTAAAGGAGATGAACAAAGGATACCAGTTATCAAAGATGATGTTGAAACTTTCCTTATCTCCTTTACGTAATCTGATGATAAGATCGCGCTCCTGCTCCATAAAAGATAATGTAAATCAGTGACAAATATAATGATTTTCATTCAATAGCCAAGTGCTTCTCAAATGTTGCGGAATCTGTATTTTGTGCAACGAAGCAGGAAAATGCTTATATTTGTGATTGCAATGCTCTATGATTCCGGCTATGATGAAGATTGAGGATACAGCACTGGTTCTTGAGGGAGGAGGACTCCGTGGGGTATTTACCTGTGGGGTGCTCGACTGCTTTATGGACCACGGGATACGTTTCCCGTTTGCCGTCGGTGTCAGTGCAGGTGCCTGCAACGGTCTGTCGTATATGTCCGGTCAGAGAGGAAGAGCCAAGGCCAGCAACATAGATCTGATGGACGAGCATCATTACGTGGGATTCCGTTATCTTCTCACCCAGGGCTGCATAATGGATTTCAAACTTCTCTTCGAGGATTTCCCTGAAAAGATAATTCCGTATGATTATGATGCGTATTTTTCGAATCCGGACAGATTTGTGATGGTCACGACCAACTGCCTCACAGGCCAGGCCGAATATATGGAGGAAAAATCCGATCCGGGCAGGGTTATGGACATAGTCCGTGCATCGAGCAGTCTGCCTTTCGTCTCCAGAATCACGTATGTTGACGGCATCCCGATGCTTGACGGAGGAATCGCTGATTCCGTACCGGTGGAATATGCTTTCAGCCAGGGCTATGACAGGATGGTTGTGGTGCTGACACGCAACAGGGGATATAGAAAGAAGGACAGCGCAATGCCTTTATCCAAGATCATCTATAGGAAATACCCCCTGCTTCAGAAGGCTCTGTCTAAGCGTAATTCGTTGTATAACAAGACGATGGATATGATAGAGAGTCTGGAGGAGGAAGGCCGTATAATCGTAATCCGTCCGCAGAAGCCTGTAGAGGTAGGCCGTATGGAAAAGGATACCTCCAGACTGTCTGCACTGTATGACGAGGGATATGCGGTGGCTTCGGCCGTTTTGCCTCAGATCAGGAGGATCGAATGGCTCAGGAACAATCAGGAATGATAAGAAATAATCCTATATTCTATGAAGCATTTATTTACACTTCTTGCCTTGATTCTGTCGTTTTCGGCTGTCGATGCCCAGACTGTAAGATACGGATCACAACGTCCAGCCCCCCAGGAGAGGCTTTTTGTCTCACCGGCAGTCGAAGCCAAGATCAATGAAGTCACCGCTCTGCTGACGAATGACAAGTTGAGGTGGATGTTTGCCAACTGTTTTCCCAATACGCTGGACACGACGGTACATCCGGCAGGGGAGTATGACACATTTGTATATACGGGTGATATCGCGGCTATGTGGTTGAGGGACTCGGGTGCCCAGGTCTGGCCTTATCTTTCTCTGGTCAATGAGGATGAGGCTCTGCGCAAGATGATTGCAGGAGTGATTGTCCGTCAGTTCAGATGCATCTGCCTTGATCCATACGCCAATGCATTTTACAAGGAGCCTGACAAGGAAGGGTACTGGAAGTCGGACTATACTGATATGAAGCCCGGCATCCACGAGAGGAAATGGGAGATAGATTCGCATTGCTATCCTATAAGGCTGGCATACGAATATTGGAAGATCACAGGGGATGACTCTGTCTTTTCCGAAATCTGGCTTGAGTCCATTCAATTGACCCTTCAGACTTTCCGCGAACAGCAGCGCAAGAATGGTGTCGGCCCTTATACATTTATGCGCCAGACCCACGCCGCATACGATACCCTTCCGAACTACGGCAAGGGCACACCTGTCAATCCTGTGGGACTGATAGTATCCTCGTTCCGTCCTTCCGATGATGCCACCACCTTCCAGTTCCTGGTCCCTTCGAACTTCTTCGCCGTAACTTCGCTCAGGAAGGCGGCTGAAATCCTTGAGACAGTCAATGGGCGCAAAGACCTTGCTGGTCAATGCATTGAACTTGCCGCCGAGGTCGAGGAAGCATTGAAGAAATATGCGACATACGATCATCCGGAATTCGGAACCATCTATGCATACGAGGTGGACGGCTTCGGCAACCGTATGCTTATGGATGATGCCAATGTTCCGAGTCTTCTGGCTATGCCTTATCTTGGTGATGTGGACTTGGACGATCCGATATATCAGAACACACGCCGCTTCGTGTGGAGCGGTAGCAATCCGTATTTCTTCAAGGGAACGGCCGGAGAGGGTATAGGCGGCCCTCACGTAGGTTATGATATGGCCTGGCCGATGAGCATTATGATGAAGGCATTCACAAGTCAGGATGATGCTGAGATCAAATGGTGCGTCGAGCTCCTTATGAAGACAGATGCCGGTACCGGATTTATGCACGAGTCTTTCGATGTGAATGATCCTCAGCACTTTACGCGCGAATGGTTCGCTTGGCAGAACGGCCTTTTCGGTGAGCTTATCCTGAAGCTCATAGCAGATGGCAAGCTTGAATTGTTAAACAGTATAAATATTTGATGATGAAAAGAATTCTTGTACTTCTTATGCTGGCGGCTCCTCTGGCGGCAAACGCCCAGCTTTCCAACGATGATGTTCATAAATATGATCATCTCAATCAGTCACAGTACCGCACCGAGATCAATATCCCCGGTTTCGACGGCTACCAGACCCTCAAATGCGACTTCCACATCCATACGGTGTTTTCCGATGGCTCTGTATGGCCTTCGGTGAGGGTTCAGGAAGCCTGGACTGAAGGCCTTGACGTCATCGCTATCACTGACCATATCGAATATCGTCCTTTCAAAGATATAGTGCAGGCCGATCTTAACGAGTCTTACAATATTGCGCGTAGAGAGGGTGACAGATGTGGTCTCATCGTGATAAAAGGCACTGAAATCACACGTAGCAAGCCGTTGGGGCATCTCAATGCTCTTTTTATCAGTGATGCTAATGTTATGGATGTCGAGGATCCGCTTCAGGCGATCGATATAGCAGATGCCCAGGGTGCATATATAATATGGAATCATCCCGGCTGGCCTGACAATAAATCCACTTTCTATCCAGTTCACGGTGAACTCATCAAAGCAGGAAAGATAGATGCATACGAAGCATACAATTATATGGAATCATATCCGCTTACTTTCGACTGGTATGCAGAGTACGGAATTGCACCTATGGCCAATACCGACATACACGGTCCTATCGCGATGGACTATGACTGCGGTGATGGATGGATGCGTCCTATGACCCTGGTATTTGCAGCCGGACGTACTGAGGCAGCGGTGCAGGAAGCGCTTGAAGCAAAACGCACTCTGGCATTCTTCCAAGGAACCCTAGTCGGTGACAAGGAATATCTCTCAAAACTTGTCGGTGCATCTCTCAAGACCCGCACCGTAGGAGACAGACTTGAAGTGACCAATGTTTCGGACATAATATATAGTATGACCCAGGGAGATGCACTTTATGTCTTCCCTGCAGGCAAGACGGTCATCATAAATAAACCCGAAGGCGGACTGACTGTGCAGAACTGCCTCTGTGGTAACGGAAAGCATCTTGTTTACGCGTTCCTGTAACCGCCTGATCTTCAGCTAAATATCAATTATGCCTGCTGCATTTGTGCAGCAGGCATAATTCGTAATTCGCTGATATACAATCTGATGTGTGACGCCTTATTCGGCGGAAGTGGCTACGTCGGCGACGGTTCCGCTGACAAAGCCGATAAGTTCGGCAGGAGAAATTTCCAATTGAAGACCGCGGACTCCGGCGCTGACATAGATTGTCTCGAAATCCAGGGCTGTGGAATGAAAGAAAGTGGGGAAGCGCTTTTTCATTCCGATAGGGGAGCAACCTCCGCGGATATATCCTGTGACTCCGAGAAGTTCTTTCATAGCGATCATCTCGACTTTTTTGTTGCCGGAGGCTTTTGCCAGAGACTTCAGATTGACCTCGGCATCTCCCGGGACGACGCAGACAATATGCCCGGTCTTGTCTCCGTGCAGAACAAGAGTCTTGAATACTCGGGCTATGTCTTGCCCAAGGCTGTCTGCAACGTGATGCGCCGCCAGATCGTTCTCGTCAAATTCGTACGGAATGAGTTTATATGCAATTCCTGCCTTGTCAAGAAGGCGGGCAGCATTAGTCTTTTCTATCTTCTTTGCCATAACGGGTGCAAAGATAGATATAAAATCCTTAACAAAAAAATCTGGCTGACACCTAAGTCTCTGATATTCAGTGTGTTGCTTAAAATGCCTGCTGCATAGATACAGCAGGCATTTGGGGTAATATGTTGATTGATAGTGATTTACGTGTCGCCGTTTATCTGGTATTCTGGATAGGGATCATATCTGATTCAGTACAAGGAAAAATATCGGATAATATAATAAAAACCGATTGTGTATATAGAAATAAACGTATGCTGGAATTTTACGGATGTGGTTACTGATAATACCTTTGCGCCCGGTTTAAAAACAGGATATTATATGACAAATTGGTTAATCATCGGTGGCATTATGCTTTGTGTTTTCACAGCAAAATGCATCAAGGAATTGATAGATGTGCGTGCTATGAGCAGAATGGTGCCACAGGAAAGAAAGACAGTGTTGGAAAGGAGAAACTTCTACGATAATCACGCTTAGAGCCAGAGGCGGCTTCTTCTTAATGCTTTAGTATCGCTCAACAGACGGATGAATTCCTCGGTTGAGCGTTTTCTGTATCTGTTCGCACAGAAATGAAGACATCCTTCCATACTGCATTCTGCATCATCTATTTCAATGGTTACTAGCCCATTATGTTCCATAATGACTGTTTCTGAAAGCACTGTCACATAGTTGCTTCTGCGCAGAAGATTCAGGATAGTGTTGACCTCATTGGCTTCCATAGCGACTTTGAGGTTGAGGTTTCTTTCAGCGATGATGCTGTCGAATGTACTCCTGGCCTGAAGTCCGATGCTTGGAAGTACGAGATCATATTCTTCAAGGTCTGCAAGTCTTACGAATTCCTTGCGTGTAAGTGGGTGACCATCACGGACTATGATGCTGAGTTTGTTGTCGAAAAGGATGTGTGATTCGACATTGTCATATTTCTCTGAGGAACGGAAGGATAAGGCGAAATCAAGTTCTCCGTCAGATACGAGTTCCATCAGTTCCATTACATTCTTGTAGCAGATATTGATTGTTACATCTGGGAATTCTTTCTTGAATGCCAGCACACTTTCGGTCAGTATGGAACCGAAACTATATGTTACCCCTATATTCAATACTCCCCTGCAGCCCTGTGCCAGATCCATAATCTTGGCCTTGTTGTCGTCAGCCTCGGCAAGTGTCTTCTTTGCTCCTTTGAGGAAGGTTTCTCCGGCTTCTGTCAGTGAAACCTTATGATTATTCCTGAAGAAAAGAGCCATATCCAGTTCATCCTCGAGTTGCTTAATCTGTTGAGACAAAGTACTTTGAGTAATGAACAACGCTTTTGCAGCCTTGGAAAAACTGAGCAGTTCGGCTGTTTTGACGAAATATTTCAACTGACGCAATTCCATACCACTATCAATTTCGGGTGCAAAAATAGGATTTATTAATACAAAAAGATCCCTCTTGATATTGATTTATCCTATAGCTACAATCGTAAATAACAATCATAACGACTTCGCTTCCTATTCGACCGGCAATACCTTTGCGCCGTTTTTTTAATCTGATTAAGATATGTTCAAGATCTTCAATGGTATCCATCTTGTGGAATCCTATCACGAGTGGAAAAAGCAGAGACGTGACGATAAGATTATGTCGCGTATGATCAAATTGGCGATAGCGATTGCTGTACTTATATTATTATGGTGCCTTCCATCTTCGGTATATGGAATCGACGGACTGGGAGTTATCCAGCAGAGAGTCATTGCTATCTTCGGCTTTGCTATACTTATGTGGGTGTTCGAGGCAATTCCGGCCTGGACCACTTCAATGGCAGTTGTCGGACTGCTTCTGTTCGCGACCTCAAACAGCAGTTTCTGGTTCTTTGAGAGCGGACTTAGTGAGGCTTATCTTGCTACGCAGGTTTCGTACAAGGATATTCTCCATTGCTTTGCCGACCCTATTATTATGCTCTTCATCGGAGGTTTCATCCTTGCGATTGCAGCAACAAAAAGCGGTCTGGACGTGACTCTGGCGAGGATTCTCCTCAAACCTTTCGGAAAACAGTCCCGTTTTGTCCTCCTTGGATTCATAATGGTTACGGCAATCTTCTCTATGTTCCTCAGCAACACAGCGACAGCAGCAATGATGCTTACATTCCTCACACCGGTCCTCAGGTCTCTTCCTGCTGACGGAAAAGGAAAGGTGGCTCTTGCACTTTCAATTCCGATTGCAGCGAACGTCGGTGGTATGGCTACCCCTATCGGAACACCTCCGAATGCCATCGCCCTGAAGTATCTCAATGAGGTGCTCGGAATGGAGATCGGTTTCGGTCAGTGGACATCATTTATGCTTCCGTACGTTATTGTCATAATGGTGATTGCTTGGTTGCTCCTTTTGAAGATGTTCCCATTCAAGCAGAAGACCATCGAACTCAAGATTGAAGGCGAGACAAAGAAGGATTGGAGATCTATCGTTGTATATGTAACATTTGCTCTTACCATCCTTATGTGGATGCTTGATAAGGTGACAGGAGTAAACTCAAATGTGGTGGCAATGTTCCCAGTAGTGATTTTCTGCGTGACAGGAATCATTACCAAGAAGGACCTCGAGGAAATCAGTTGGAGCGTTCTCTGGATGGTAGCCGGTGGTTTCGCCCTTGGTGTGGCTCTTCAGAACACAGGTCTTGCACAACAACTCATTTCAGCAATTCCATTCGGTTCCTGGTCTCCTGCAGTTGTAATCATAGGTTCAGGCCTGATCTGCTATCTTATGGCAAACTTCATTTCGCATACCGCTACAGCCAATCTCCTTGTGCCTATCCTTGCACTTGCAGGAGGAGCGATGAAGGATATGCTTGCTCCAATGGGTGGTGTATCGACCCTTCTTATCGGAGTAGCAATCGCATCATCCCTTGCTATGGTACTTCCTATCAGTACGCCGCCTAATGCAATCGCTCACGCTACTGGTATGATCGAGCAGAAGGATATGGTGAAGACCGGTGTCATTATGGGAGTGATAGGACTCGTCCTGGGATATTCTATGCTGATGTTCCTGGGAATGAACGGACTCATTTAATCTGAACCGAATATATAGCAAAACAATGTTGTGAAACATTGTAAGTACCCAAATTGTTTGAGGCTGACCCGATCGGGCCAGCCTCGTTTTTATTCCCTGTCTCCACCATCTTCTCAGGGAATTGCCAGTCCTAAAGATTGTAAAGGTCAAATCTGAATATCTGTTCAGCAGGAGCCGGAGATTTCTGAATGAACATCAGCATATATATAGGCATATATATGCGCTTGTCGTCTATGTGGAGATTATCGTTAGTCAGAATGTATGCGAAGTCTATATTATAGTCACGGTTGCCCAGGGCATTGGTCAGTGCACTGTGCCTTTCATAATCCTTTCCGGACTTGACCTCGATAGGAATGACTTTCCCGTTCTGAGCGATGACAAAATCCAGTTCACCCTGTTTCTTGCTGTTGAAGTAATGCAACTCGTGGTCATCTCCTCCGAAACCGTGGCAATGCAACTCCTGGGCGACGAGGTTTTCATATATGGCACCGTAATTCTGCTTTATCTCTCCCTGAAGCAGTTGCAACTGGATTCCGGAAGCATACTGACAAGTCAGGAGTCCTACGTCATTCTGGAACAGTTTGAACAGATTCCTCAGTTCATTCAGTTTGAATGAAAAGGTCGGTTCCTGAATGTTCAGCGCCGGGATCGCAGCACCTGCGTTCTTAAGCCATATAAAACTGTTTTCATATCGTGAGAAACGAGCGTGTTCATTGAGGTTCTTCAGAATGAAGCGCTTGTTCTTGGCATCGAGTTCAGATGGTATCAGATTGAATATTTCATTTATCTCAAGTTTTCTGTCTTTATCATACTGACTTATGTCCCACTTATACATATCCAGTATTTCCTTCTGTTTCTCTTCCACGACATTCAGGTCATTCGTGTCAACGTATGCCTGAACCGCTGCCGGCATACCTCCCACAACGAGATACAGATGGATCATTCTTATCAAGGCCGCGTGGATGACTTCGTCCACAGGAATTCTCTTCTCAAACGACTCTGCTACCCTTGCGATGACCTCATCGGAAAGCCCCAGGCATCGTGAGAACTCCTCAATATCCAGCGGGAAGACCTCTTTGACAGCCATATATCCGACAGGGACACTTTCAATTCCCTTCATCTCAACACCGAGCAGGCTGCCGCTCAATGCATATCTGCAACTTCCTTCATCTACGAGAAACTTTATCCAGGTGATGACCTCAGGACATTTCTGAACCTCGTCGAAGAATATCATTGTGTCTGGCAATGATGTCTTCTTCTTGGTATGAGCAGAAATGCGCAACAATACATCCTTGGCATTCTGTGAACCTTTGAAGATGCCCCGTGCCGAGTCATCTTCATAGAAGTTTATCTCGATCAGATTCATCTTCTTTTTTCTTGCATATTCCCTTATGGCAGAAGTCTTACCGACCTGTCTTGCACCTTTGAGAAGCAATGCCGACTTATTGTTTGCGTAATGCCTTTCAATATATTTGTCAAGTTTTCTCGCTAGCATAGTATTACATTTTTCCAGTACAATATCCCAATAAAACTGACATTTTTCCAATGCAAATTTAGAAAGAATTTACATTTTTCCAAGAAAAGTATCATTCCCCGATCTCCACCATTTCCTCAGGGACATTGAATTCCTTGCCTTTGCTGCGGCGTACGCCGATGCTTATGACCTGGCGTGCCGAGGTGGTGATGCTCTGGCCGTTGTCCTGGAGTTTGGTGATGCCTTTGTTGTATTCCACACTGACAGCCTTGAGTTTGCGTCCGAGTTCGGCATACGAGTCATAGAAGGAAGCCACGCGGTCGATCATATTCTGGGCTGCGGCAGTGATCTTCTGAGTGTTGGTGTCGTGCTGGAACTTGTTCCAGGTCAACTGCATAATCTTCAGGAAAGGCATAATCGTCTGTTCGGTAGCGATGAGCACTCCCTTCTTATATGCCTCCTGCCAAAGCATCGGGTCGGCCTCCAGAGCCACCCGGAAAGCCATATCGCGCGGCATAAACATAAGCACATAGTCGGCGAACGAACGGGCGATCTTCTTTGCATATTCCTTTCTTGCCAGTTCGTCAATATGCTTGCGGACGCTTCTTATATGTCTGTCAAGGGCAGAGGCCTTTTCCTCTTCGGACGAGGCGTTCATATAATCTACAAATGCTGTTAGCGAAACCTTGGAATCCACTATAAGGTCCTTCTGTTCAAGTCCTTCCTTGAAGTGGAACACGAAGTCAGGGCGGCTCAGATCATCATTTGCCGCTTCCCTTGAATAATGTTTTCCGGACTCCAGACCTTCTCCGGCGAGGATCGCCTCAAGAAAATTCTCCCCGAAGCATCCCTGCACTTTCGGCCTGCCGGTCAGTGCTTCTGAAAGCGTATCTGCCTTCCTGCCCACATCGCTGGTCTTTTCCTGCATCTCCTTCACTGCCTGCTTCAGTTGCTCTGACAATTTGGTCGTAGTCTCGATATGTGAAGAGGCATTGTCCTTCATTGCCTTTTCCATTGACGTGATGCTTTCTTTCAGAGGCTTCAGAATACCATCCATCGATGAGTGGTTCTCTTCGGAAAGTTCCTTCTCCCTCTTGCGCAGGAGTCTCTCGGTTTCTGCTGTCATACTGGCCACGACCGTTTCCTTCATCTGAGCAAGGGCTTTTTCATAATTGCTCTGTGTCTGAAGAGCCATCTTTTCCATATCGGCTATTCGCTTTTGATGCAGTTCTTCCTGTGCCTGCATACGTGTCTTGAAATGTCCCCTTGTGAGGAGCCAGGTGCATAATGCGGTGACAAAGACCGCACCTGCTGTTATGATCATATATGTGTCCATCTCTTTCCGGTATATGTCACGAAATTAGAAAATGTTATGGAATACAGCAAAATTTCTTACCTTTGAAAATTGAACTTACATACAGGCACTATGGGTAACAATGCTTTGAAAATATTCTATGCGGTGTTTATGGCGCTGATGCTGGTGGCGCTCACCGTGTTTATGATAATACATCACTAGTGTCCAATAAAATTTAAAACTTAAACTCAAATTGAAGTTGAACAGTCTCATCATCCGCATCCTCGATAGTTTCAGAGCCTTTGAAAAGGTCTCTGATGGAGGTCTTGTCTGTCAGGACTCTGCTCAGTACTCG
>JAZRBS010000006.1:0-28460 GCA_045635205.1 Candidatus Cryptobacteroides sp.
TCGCTCTGGCGATAGCGCTTGTCTGCTGATGCGTGATTTGCCATTGTTTTTATTTTTTATATTTCTTGTAGTCGGTAGGGGAATCGAACCCCTCTTGCAAGAATGAAAATCTTGAGTCCTAACCGATAGACGAACCGACCAAACTGGCCACTTTTTACAAATGGGAGTGCAAAGGTATGAATTAATTTATAAAATACAAAATTATTTTGTTATTTTGTTTCATCATTTTCTGATTTTGCCCATTCAAATGAATAAAGAATGGACTCTACCTGTCTCAAATACTGCCTTTTATCATATTTCGGAGCATATACGAAAGCCAGAAGAACAATCATATCCTTGCCGTCCTGACTATAGAATGCGTGCGCCACGAACGGACCTCCCATATAATCGTTGTGGACATCCCAGAGACCTCTAATCTCTGCAAATGCGTGTCCTTTGTAATCCATATATTTTACAGATGGAGCAATGACAGGTGCTATCGTCATATATGTGTTTTCAAACATTCCGGGCACATTCTTCTGGAGCATTGCATTGATGTTTTCTATCAGACTTTCACGGCTCATCATATTCTCACCATCCATAACCGGATATTTGAACGCAAGAATGCTCTGTTGTGTGCCCTGAGGTGCGTATGTGATCCATACGAAGTCGGAAGTCTTCATCTTCAACTGATAACCGCTCGGATAGCAAGGAGAGCCTCCTATGACTTCTTCTGTAGCCGGAACGAGAGCCCTTTCCTGGTATCTTCTTGTGTTGGCGATTACCCTGTCTCTCTCGACCTGCTCAAGAGTGGTGACAATCTTCTGACTGTTCTCCTTGATAAGCGTGACAGCGCTTTCAGGATCTGCAGCGTTGATGTTTATTACACACTGTGGGGCAGCCCAGACATCTTTTCTTATCACTACGCCAGGTTCTGTGACTGAACTGCTGATGTTCATCAGTATGATGTTCCTGTGGATCTGGAACATATTGTTGAATCCGCTTGGAGCGACGTCAACTAGGTTGTAGAGGGGCTCGCGCTGAGGAAGGAACGGGCAGTCAGCGGTAAGAGTATCACGGAGGACTGTGCCGACAGCGCCTTCCCAAAGTCCTTTGTCAATCACGACGATTACTTCACCCGCTTTGCCACTGATGTTCGGAAGTAATGCTTTCTTGCGCTTCTCTTGATTGCAGGAAGCTAGAGTGAGGACTGCTGTCAAAGCAATCACCAGATATGTCAGGAATCTTTTCATATTATAATTTTTTATCTGAATAATCGTATTATGTCATTGCCGAATGCCAGTATCATAAGGCCGAATACCAATATCATACCTGCTATCTGCATTATAAACAGGAATTGGTCGCTTGGTTTCCTGCCTGTGATCATTTCGTATATCGTGAATACGATGTGGCCGCCGTCAAGGGCCGGTATCGGCAGAAGGTTCATCACACCGAGCATAATGGAAAGTAGTGCCAGAATGTTGAGGAAACTGTACCAGTCCCAGGTTGCAGGGAAAATCTGTCCGATAGCAATGAAACTGCCTACAGACTTGTATGCCTCTGTGCTTGGAGTGGCGACCAGCCTGAGATCCTGAAGATATCCTCCGATGGATGTGAATGTCTTTCTGAATCCAGCCGGGATGGATGAAAGGAATGTGTATTCTGTGCTTTTGATATCAGGTCGCGTCAGGAGGACTCCCAGGCGACCGGAGGTGTCAACGTCCATTACCATATCTAAGGTGTCAGCGTCACGCAGTAATGCGACTTCTACAGGCTCTCCTGCGTGTGCTTCAAGTATAGGCCAGGCCTCCTGTACGTATCTGACATTGTTGCCGGCTACGCTGATGACCATATCGCCCTCTCTTATGTCAAGAGAAGCATTAGGAGATGTTTCTGCGACGGACTGTACCTTGAAAGGCATAGCAAGGTCGAACATTCCAGGGGTGTTCAGAACCTCTCCTATCATATTCCGATCAATGTATATATCGATCGTATCGCCGTCTCTGAGTACGGTGGCCTTGTCTGCGGTGCGTCTTGCCAGATCGGCCTGCAGCATACTGAAATCTTTTGGAACATAATCGTCGAAACTCAGGATTTCATCTCCGTTTCTGAATCCCATCTCGTATGCCAGTGCGTTGACATATATCTTGCTGCCTTTGTTTTCGAGATAACTCTCTCCCCAGATGCTGAGTATGGAAGAATACATCAGAATGGCGAAGATGAAGTTGAAAAGCACTCCTCCTGCCATAACCAATAATCTTTGCCAGGCTGGTTTGGAACGGAATTCCCAGGGCTTGGGTTCGGTCTTGAGATGTTCTGTGTCCATCGATTCGTCGATCATACCGGCTATCTTGCAGTACCCTCCGAGAGGGAGCCAGCCGATACCGTATTCGGTCTCCCATTCTGCTGCTTTAGGGAAGAGTCTGGCGAACCAGCCGCTCTTGGTGCTGAAGAGTTTGATCCCGGATGCGTCGAAAAACAGAAAGAATTTATCGACCCTGATACCGAAGATTTTGGCAAAAATGAAATGCCCGAACTCGTGTACTATTATAAGTATGGCTAAGGCCAGAATGACCTGAAGTGTCTTTATAATTGCTATCATCTGATTTGGAATGATTTTCTGCCGGATATCCGCTCAATGAGTCCGGATGCCCTGGCAAGAGTGGTTTCGTTTGTGGCGAAAATCGTTTCAAGATCGGGATTTGCTGCAAAATCCGCACCATCCATACATCCGGATACAATGTCCGTAATGTCGTAAAAACCGATTTCCTCCCGGAGGAATGCCGCTACTGCCGCTTCATTGGCGGCATTCATAATGCAGGCCATATTACCTCCTTTGTCCAGCGCCTCGTATGCAAGCCCGAGTGCAGGGAATCTTTCCATATCGGGTGCGAAGAAAGACATCTTTCCAAGTTCTGCGAAATTCAGTTTGCGATTGTCCAGAGGCAGTCTGAAAGGATAACTGAAAGCGAACTGGATGGCCTCCCTCATATCCGGATGCCCCATCTGAGCGATCACAGAACCGTCGGCGTATTCTACCATAGAATGTATTATCGATTCCGGATGCACGACTACCTGAATCTTTTCCCCCGGCGTTCCGAACAGCCATCTTGCCTCTATGATCTCAAGTCCTTTGTTCATCATAGTGGCGGAGTCTATCGTGATTTTGCTGCCCATACTCCAGTTAGGATGATTGAGAGCCTGCTCCCTTGTAGCCTTTGCTATATCTTCACGACTCCAGGTGCGGAATGGGCCTCCTGATGCCGTCAGATGTATTTTCTCCACGGGGGCTCCGGCTGATCCCATCAGGCATTGGAATATGGCTGAATGCTCCGAATCGACAGGGAGGATGCGTGCGTTGTGCTTCATCGCAAGATCCATAACGATCTTTCCGGCAGCCACCAGGGTCTCCTTGTTGGCCAAGGCTATGGTCTTTCCCGCCTTTACTGCGGATACGGTTGATGACAGGCCGCTGAATCCGACCATTGATGTGAGCACGATATCGATATTATCTCCTGTCACAAGGTCGCATACAGACTGCATTCCGGCAAAGACCTTGATAAGATGGGGCTCAAGAGCATCTGACACCTCTTTGTATTTGTCCTCGTTGCAGATGACTACGGCATTGGCATCAAACTCGATCGCCTGCTGTATGAGAAGGTCTGAACTGTTGTTTGCTGTCAGTAACTCCACTTCGAACAAGTCGCGATGCTGCCTTATCACGTCAAGTGCCTGCCTGCCGATCGAACCGGTCGATCCCAGAATGGCTATGTGCCTTTTTTCCATATTCGCAAATTAGAAGTTAATGTATTTCGCTGGGTTGACGGTTTCACCTTTGTACCAGAGTTCGAAATGGAGGTGTTCGCCGGTGGAAAGGCTGCCTGTGTTGCCGACTAGTGCTATAGGCGAACCTGCAGTCACTTTGTCTCCGGTCTTTTTAAGGAGTTTCTCATTATGCTTGTATATGGATATGATGTCTCCGTCGTGCTGTATCTGGATGGTGTATCCTGCTTCTTCGCTCCATCCGTCGTTGATTACAGTGCCGTCCAGAACCGCTTTTACAACTGATCCGGCCGGAGCCGCTATGTCAATATATGGATGTACAGCAGGGTCGTACTGCTGTGAGACAGCCCCTTTGAGAGGCGTGAAGAAATGGAGCCCCTCGATAGGAAGGTTCCTCTTGTCTCTGTCCGAGATGTCGAACTGCTCCTCTTCCTTCACGTGCTGTCTGAGAAGAGAATCCTTCATTGCGAGTTCTGTGAGGTCGGAAGATGTTTCCCTTCCTGTCTGTCCCGCATTTATCAGACTGTCAATCTTCAATGGTTCCTTTCCCTCTACTACCCTTCGGAGATTTTCGGAATACAGTTCCCATCTGTAGATGACGCTTTCCAGCGAGTCGATCCGCATAGCGTTCTGAATGGCGGCACGTTTGGAATGTGCGTCAGGATAGCCTGGGATGAATGTTCTCACAGGAGTAAATGCTATTATTGAATAGATGATGGCTGTCAGCACCACCAGAATGCTTATGATCGCTACTGCGAAACTTGTTCTGGTGAAATGTATCTTCAGCAGATGCTGGTGTGTTCTGTCGTCAATCAGCGCGAGTCGGAACTTGCTGTGCCTGTTGTCTTTATTGGCTTTGCTCATATTTTTTCTTAACTTTGCCCCCTGAATGGACAGGATAATCGGTATAGACTATGGAAGAAAGCGAGTGGGTGTTGCTGTAAGCGACCCGCTCGGGATATTCGCATCTGCCCTGGAGACGGTACAATCTGCAAAGATAATAGAATATCTTAAAAAATATGCTGAAAATGAGAATGTGGTGCGTTTCGTTGTGGGGTATCCGGTGAATATGGACGGTGCACCTTCCGAGGCTGCCAAGGATGTGGATGTGTTCCTCAAGCAACTTGCCAAGGCTTTCCCTGAAGTTCCCGTTACTCTGGAGGATGAACGGTTTACTTCCGTTCTGGCTCACAGGGCGATGATCGATGGGGGAATGAAGGCCAAGGATCGCAGGGATAAGGAATCTGTAGATAAGATAAGCGCTGCTATCATTCTTCAGAGTTATATGGACAAATCCTCCGGAGGTGTGAAATTTGCAGCAGATCCTCTTCTTGTGCCGGACTCTATGTCCTCGAAAGTGACGAAGAAAAAACGAAGATAAGTTATGATATTACCTATTTATTTATATGGCTCTGAAAAACTCCGCAATGAAAATGCAGAAGCGGATCTTCAGGACAAGGAAGGCCTGACAAGGCTTATCGCAGATATGAAGGAGACTTTGAAAGTTGCTGACGGATGCGGACTTGCCGCGCCTCAGGTGGGAGTTAATCTGCGCGTGGTGATCGTTGACGGAAGCGATCTGACTGAGACATACGATTACCTTAAGGATTTCCGTAGGGTTATGATCAATCCTGTAGTGCTGGAGGAAAGCGAGGAGACCTGCGAGTTTTCAGAGGGATGCCTGAGTGTGCCTGGTGTCTATGCGGAGGTTACAAGACCTTCGAAGATCAAGGTGGAATATTATGATGAGAATTTCGAGAAGGTGGTTGAAGAATTCGACCGTTTTGCCTGCCGTATGGTTCAGCACGAACTTTCTCATCTGGATGGCAATCTTTTCGTTGACAATGTGTCTCCGATCCGCCGTAAGATGATAGCGCGTAAACTTCAGGCAATCTCCAAGGGAGCAGTTCAGACACGATATAGATCGAAGAGATAATGGGAGCATTTCACGCATACGACATAAGGGGAGTCTATAATGTGGACTTCGACAAGGAGACTGCCTACAAGGTAGGCTTCTTCCTTCCGGAACTTCTATCTGCAGACAGGGTGCTTGTGGGAAGGGATGCCAGAGTATCATCCGATGAGATACACGAGTATCTTCTGAAGGGACTTACAGATGCAGGGGCAGATGTGTATGATATAGGTCTCAGCACTACTCCGATGGTGTATTTCGGTACTGCCAATTATGGATTCAAGGCTTCAGTGCAGATCACGGCTTCACACAATCCTGCCGAGTACAATGGTATGAAGGTGTCGCGTGAGAATGCTCTTCCTGTGGGTCTTGATACAGGTCTCGGTCAAATCAAAGAGTGGATAGAGAGCGGACGCGAGTGCGTTCCTGCTGCAGTCAAGGGCGCTGTTCATCCTATGGATGTCAAGGCGGACTATCTTGCCTTCCTTCTCAAGTATAAGGGAGACTGGTCGTCACTCAAGATTGCAATGGATGTATCCAACGGAATGGCTTCTCTCTTTGTCCGTGACATTTTCGGAGACCAGCCTTCGTATATATATGAGGAAATGGACGGCCGTTTCCCGAACCACGAGCCTAATCCTTTGGTACAGAAGAATGTGGAGGATCTTAAGAGACTCGTTGCTCAGACCAAGGCCGATATAGGAGTCATCTTTGACGGTGATGCGGACCGTGTGATGTTCGTTGATGAGAACAGCAGGTTCATTTCACCGGATCTGATGATAGCCGTACTCGGACATTATTTCCTTGAGGAAAGGGGTGAGAAGGGATATATACATCAGGATATCAGAAGTTCGAAGGCTGTCGGGGAATATCTTGCACCGATGGGAGGTGTGATGAACACTTGGAGAGTAGGACGCGCGTATGCGGCTCTCAAACTTCGAGAAATCGACGGAGTTTATGGAGGCGAACTTGCCGGTCACTATTATTTCCGTGATTTCTTCTACTCTGACAGCGGCCTTCTTGCTGCGATCCTGATCATCAATGTAGTGGCAAAGATGAAGGCTCAGGGTGTATCTTTGAGCCAACTTATCGCTCGCATCGAGAAATATCAGAATTCCGGAGAGATCAATTTCCGTCTCGAAGACAAGAAGAGTGCTATGGATGCTGTCAGAGATTATTTTATGGAATCCGAACAGTCAACCGCATATATGGATTTTGATGGCTACCGCGTTGAGTTTCCAGACTGGTGGTTCAATATAAGGCCTTCAAATACAGAGCCTTATCTCCGTTTCCTCTGCGAGGCCACTTCAAAGGAACTTCTTGATGAGAAGGTTGCTAAGGTAAGAGAAATACTGACAGAACGCTTCGGAGCGAAATAGGATGAGAGTTATGAGGCATTTTCTGACCGCATTGATTGCGCTGTTTGCATTGTCATTTACTTCTGAAGCAGTCCGTCCTGTGAGGATAGATACAGCCAGGACTCATCTTGTGATTCCGCGTCCGGCTCTCGAGCCGATCAAGTCGCTGGTTACGTCTCCATCCGATGCGATTGATACTCTTGATACCGCCAATGAACATATCAAGGTAATCCTCCACGCTGACAACACCTGGCATTATTTCAAGACTCCGGGTTTCCAGCAGGTGGCGGGCGTGTTTGATGATCATTGGAACGAGACGCAGACCAATCCTTACGGTATAGCCCAGAGCGATCTGCCTGACCAGTGGTCTATCTGGCTGGTTGACAGTCTCGATCAGTACCACTGTCCTTTCCAAGGTTCAGTATATTATCGAGGAAAGTTCGGTATACGTCGAGGACGTCGTCATCAGGGGGTCGATCTCCCTCTCAAGACAGGAGATCCGATATACGCCACCTTCACAGGAAAGGTGCGAATGTCCAAATATTTCGGCGCATTCGGCAACCTTGTGGTGATCCGTCACGACAATGGTATCGAGACGTTCTATGCCCATCTGTCTAAAAGACTGGTTGAGGCTGGGGATTGGGTCAATGCCGGTGATGTTATCGGTCTGGGAGGCTCGACCGGACGTTCTACCGGTCCTCATCTTCATTTCGAGACACGCTACAACGGCTTTGCTTTCGATCCTCAATGGCTCATTGATTTTGAGAAAGGAATTCTCCGCCATCGTCTCTTTGTGCTGAAGAAGAAATATTTCAATATCTACAGCAACTACGAGCAGGACTTTGAGGACGAGATGAAGAACGAGGAGGACGACAAGAAGGAAGACGCCGAAAGGGAAGCGATGCGCTGGTACACCATCAAATCCGGTGACACTCTCGGCCGCATAGCCATCAACCACGGCACCACCGTCAACGCCCTCTGCCGCCTCAACGGCATCAAGCCGACCACCACCCTCAAGATCGGCCGCAAGATCAGAGTAAGATAACTATCAGACGCTGACAGATACTTCGGTCAAAAACTATCGAAAAAACGTCCGAGGTGTATCAGAAACCGATGCAAAAAGCCGATAAAGGTAACACCTTGGACGAAAATCCTAAAAGATCCGTCCAAGGTGTTAAATTTATAAGATCCTTCGCTGATGCTCAGGATGACAGTATCATATCCTTATTCCCATTCGATGGTTGCGCTTGGCTTTGGAGAGAGGTCGTAGCATACGCGGTTTACATTCGGTACCTCGGCGAGGATGCGGTCTGTGATCTTCATCAGGATAGGCCAGTCTATCTGCTCGATGCTGGCAGTCATAGCATCAATTGTGTTGACCGCGCGTATGATCACAGGCCAGTCGTATGAGCGGGCGTGGTTGCGTACTCCCACTGACTTGAAGTCCGGAACCACTGTGAAGTACTGCCATACTTTCTTGTCAAGGCCGGCAGCAGCAAATTCTTCGCGGAGGATTGCGTCAGCCTCGCGGAGTGAGTGGAGACGGTCGCGTGTGATGGCGCCAAGGCAGCGTACTCCGAGACCTGGGCCTGGGAACGGCTGACGATATACCATTTCGTATGGGAGACCGAGTTCGACTCCGCAGGCGCGTACCTCATCCTTGAAAAGTTGCTTCAAAGGCTCGACGAGTTCGAACTGGAGGTCGTCTGGAAGGCCTCCGACATTGTGATGTGACTTGACCATTTTTGCAGTCTTCGTACCGCTCTCGACTATGTCCGGATAGATGGTTCCCTGCCCGAGGAAGTCGATACCGTCGAGTTTGCGTGCTTCTTCCTCAAATACGCGGATGAACTCGCCACCGATGATTTTTCTCTTCTGCTCAGGATCGGCTACTCCTTCGAGAAGGCCGAGGAAGCGGTCGGTCGCGTCAACATATATGAGATTCGCGCAAAGTTGGTTTCTGAACACTTCCACAACATTCTCAGACTCACCCTTGCGCATAAGACCGTGGTTCACGTGTACGCAAACGAGATTGTCGCCGATGGCCTTGAGAAGAAGGGCTGCTACTACAGAACTGTCAACTCCGCCGGATAGAGCGAGAAGAACCTTGTGGTCACCTACCTGCTTGCGTACAAGTTCGATCTGGTCTGCCACGAAGTTCTTCATATTCCAGTTTGCCTCAGCCTTGCAGGTGTCGAATACGAATGATTTCACAGCCTTCTTGATTGCTTCCTCGTCATTTGCAAACATAGGAAGTTTCACTTCGCAGAGAGCCTTTTCGTGGCCTGCAGACATTATAGGATAGCCTGCCTGATATATTTCCGGAAGGACATCGATTACAACTCCGTCTATAACATTATTCGGGCCGCCGTTGATGATGATTCCCTTTACATTTGGCAGAGCCTTCAGTTCTGCTGCCGTGATGTCGTGCGGGTAAATCTCGCTATAAACTCCCAATGCACGGATTGCTCTGGCTACCACGGTATTCTCGTGGCTTCCAAGATCAAGAATAACAATCATATCCTGTTTCATAGTCACTAATAATTTATTTCGGGCGCAAAAATATAAAAAGTGTTTCAAATATTTTGCAAAAATATCTAATTTTGCAAATCTTTTTCGAACGGGTTTTCCGGTCGGGCAGCGGTATGCTGTCAAATGATTAATTGTTAGGCAGATATGCAGGATATCAGAAACATTGCGATCATCGCTCACGTTGACCACGGCAAGACTACTCTTGTCGATAGGATGATCTATCAGGCGCGTCAGGCGCGCGAACAGGAAAAGTTGGGAGAACTGATCCTAGACAATAACGATCTGGAAAGAGAACGCGGTATCACCATTCTCGCGAAGAATGTATCGGTAATATATAAAGGAGTAAAGATCAATGTTATCGATACTCCGGGGCACAGCGACTTCGGTGGAGAGGTCGAGCGTGTACTCAATATGGCTGATGGTGTCATCCTTCTTGTGGATGCATTTGAAGGCTGTATGCCTCAGACGAGGTTTGTGCTTCAGAAGGCTATCGAGATGGGGAAGAAGCCGGTTCTTGTAATCAATAAGGTAGACAAATTGAATTGCCGTCCGGATGAGGTACAGGAAGAGGTGTTCGACCTTATGTTCTCTCTCGGGGCAACTGAGGATCAGTTGGATTTCCGTACAGTATATGGAAGTGCGAAGCAGGGATGGATGTCATACGACTGGAAACAGCCGACAAACGACATCACTGCTCTTCTGGATACGATTCTGGAAGTGATACCTTCTCCTGAGTTTGTCGAGGGTACTCCTCAGATGCTCATATCTTCTCTTGAGTATTCTCCGTACGTCGGTCGTATCGCTGTGGGACGTGTGACCAGAGGCTCCCTTGGTGCCGGAATGAACATAACCCTCTGCAAGAGATATGACATAATGCAGAAGCAGAAGATCAAGGAACTTATGGTCTTTGATGGTCTTGGAAAGGCTAAGGTGGATGAAGTGCAGTGTGGCGATATCTGTGCTGTAGTAGGTCTTGAAGGCTTTGAAATCGGTGATACTATCGCAGATTTCGAGAATCCTGAGGCTCTGCCGCCGATAGAGGTTGATGAGCCTACAATGAGTATGCTCTTCTGCATCAATAATTCCCCGTTCTTCGGCAAGGAGGGTAAATTCGTGACCTCCAGACATCTCAAGGAACGTCTTGAAAAAGAACTCGAGAAGAACCTCGCACTGAGAGTGAAGCCGGGTCCGAATGCGGATTCATTCATCGTATATGGCCGTGGAGTCCTTCATCTGTCTGTACTTATCGAAACGATGCGCCGTGAGGGCTTCGAACTTCAGGTAGGACAGCCTAAGGTGCTTGATAAGGTGATCGGAGGCCAGCGCTGTGAGCCTATAGAGATGCTTACAATCGACGTTCCGGAAGAGTTTGTCGGAAGGGCAATCGAGATGGTGACCCGCAGGAAGGGCGCGCTCATCCAGATGGAGGGCAGAGGAGACCGTACCCACCTCGAATTTGATATTCCTTCGCGTGGACTTATGGGACTCAGAAGCAACCTTCTCACAGCAACACAAGGAGAGGCAGTGGTCGCTCACCGTCTGAAGGGTTATGAGCCGTACAAGGGTGATATTGAACGTCGTACGAACGGGTCGCTTGTTTCGCTCGAGACAGGACTTTCCGTGGCTTATTCGATGGATAAACTTCAGGACAGGGGACGTTTCTTCATTGAACCTGGAGTGGAAATCTATGAAGGTCAGGTTGTAGGAGAACATACACGTGAACGTGACCTCACCATCAATATCTGCAAGACGAAGAAACTCACCAATATGCGAGCATCCGGAAGTGATGACAAGGTTATGCTTCCTCCTCCAATCGTCTTCTCTCTTGAGGAGGCTCTGGAATATATCCAGGAGGATGAACTTGTGGAAGTCACCCCTAAGTCTATGAGACTCAGAAAGATACTCCTTAGTGAACTGGAGCGTAAGAGAAAAAGTTCAGATATAAATTGCTAATAATAAAAGTTTTTGTTACCTTTGCGGGCTCAAATCTGTTTACGGGTCAATATGAACGATAATTTTATAATACCTCTAAATGGATTGGCGGCCGGGGAAAACAGGTTTTCGTGGCACGCCGGCAAGGAGTTCTTCGAAGTTTTTGAGAATACTGAAATCCTTGATGCCGATCTTGAAGTGTCGGTAGTGGTGGAGAAATCCGGACGCTATCTGGGAGTTGATTGCGCTGTTGACGGCACTGTGACTGTGGCTTGTGACAGATGTCTGGAGGATCTGCAGATGCCTGTGGGTACTGACATAATGCTCAGCGTCAAGTTCGGCGATGAGGAATCTTCGGATGAACGTCAGGAGGGTGAAAGGGAAATAGTTTTCGTGCCCGACGGCGATGCGGAACTGGATATGAGTCAGGTTGTTTATGACTATGTCTGTCTTGCTCTCCCTATGCAGCGCCATCACGATGAAGGGCAATGTAATCCGGATGCTGTCAGGTATCTGTCTGCCGGAGAGCCGGTGGAGAATACGGACGACAGCAATCCTTTTGCGGCTTTAAAGGAAATGATGAAAAACAAATAATTAAAAATATAGAACAATGGCACATCCAAAACACAAAGTCTCAAAGCAGAGACGTGACAAAAGAAGAACACACGACGTTGCTGTAGTTCCTACACTCGCAACTTGTTCAAACTGCGGTGCTACAATTATGTACCACAGAGTATGTCCTGAGTGCGGCTATTACAGAGGCCGTCAGATCATTGAGAAGAAGGCGGAGTAATCCTGCCTTCTTGAATTTTCCGGCCCTGTAGTTCAACGGATAGAATGGAAGTTTCCTAAACTTTAGATAGCAGTTCGATTCTGCTCGGGGCAACGAGAAAGCCAGGCTGAAAAGCCTGCCTTTCTCGTTTTGTGTCCGGACGTGGGATCAGGTTGCTTTATTGCCTGGAAATTGCTATATTTGCATTCTTGGAATAATATGTTTTTATGTAAAAATAACGTCGTTATGAAAAAGGTAATTGCAACCCCAGATGCACCGAAGGCGGTGGGCCCATATTCACAGGCTATCGAAGTGAATGGAACTCTTTATATTTCAGGCCAGATTCCTGTGAATCCTGCTGACGGCAAGGTTCAGGAGGATATCGTTGCCGCTGCCCATCAGTCACTCAAGAATATCGGAGCAATCCTCAAGGAGGCCGGTATGACTTATGATAACGTGGTGAAGACTACTGTACTTCTTGCTGATATCGCTGATTTCAAGGCGGTTAACGAGGTGTATGCCGAGTATTTCACTGGTGACAAGCCTGCAAGAGCCTGCTATCAGGCAGCCGCTCTTCCTCTTGGTGTGAAAGTGGAAATCGAGGCAATCGCTGTAAAATAATGAGCAGAAAGTCCCTCATAATCTGTCTGGCCGTTCTGGCTGTGATGGTTCTGGGAGTCGGCATTGCCGTTGCTGTCCTGTATTCGGGGACGGGCGGTGACAGGAAGGATGTCGGGAATACGGTGCCGGATCAGGAGCGTTATCTTCTCCTTCCGGCCGTTCCTTCCGATGCTGTTCTTGTGGGATGCTTCTCCGATGCGGAAGAGGCGATGGGTGGACTGCTTTCCGGATTCGGTTTTTCATCGGCTCTCGCTGATAGTATGGCAGTGGGTCGGTTCAAGACCATTGCTTCTTCCGCAATGACTGTGTCCCTGCATTATAGCGGTGATTTACAGTCACTTTATGTTTTTGATGTAGGAAAATCCTCTGATGAGCCTTCGGAAGATGCGGCGGCTTTGCTTGCTTTTGCCCAGAATAAAGGGATGGCTGCCGATTTCATAAACTGCTCTTCGGTTACGGATGGATCCAGAGACATTTCGAGACGTTCGGTCGTATTGGTTTCGGATTCTGAAATTCTTCTGTCTTCTGCCTTGAGGCATCTGGAAAAGTCCATTTCAGTAATGGATGCTTCCGGATTTTCAGAGGCATCTTCTTTGGCGTCAGGCCGTGATCTGATCTTTTTCTCCAATTCACACGCTAAAGCGCTGATGGGACAGATATTCAAGAAGAAATATTCCTCATACCATTCTTTTGTCTCCGATTTTGCTCTGTGGACGGTCGCTGATGTCTCGGGAACTGTAGATTCCGGTATATATGCGTCGGTGTCTGCAGTATATGAAGAAGATGCATCGGACTTCCTAACGGTTTTTGCCGGGTCGGAGCCGTCAACATCCAAGGTTTCTCAGATCCTTCCTTCCTATACGGTCTGTGCAGTTACGCTTCCGATGAAGAATCCGGATTCGTATATCTCTGCTTATCAGGCATATATGGATTACAGGCAATCACTTCAGACATATAAACGCAAGCAGCGTGACCTTGAAACAAGGACTGGAGTAAAACCTGAGGATTTCATCAGGAGACTTGATGTGAAGGAGGTGTCCAGAGCCGATTTCGTGTCTGGAAATGGTCTTGCTTCAGTGAACCTTATCAGGATCGGCAGACAGGATACATTGCTTTTTGTGGGCAAGGAGGGTAAATCCTTTGATGATGAGCCTTCGATTCACTCTTGGCCGTATGCATCATTTATATCTTCTGTCTTCGGAAAAGTTTTCTCTTTGGAGGATGAATCTTGTTTCACGTATATGGACGGTTGGGTGATATCCGGCAGTCTTGATGCAGTAAAGCAGTATGTGAACGGATATGCGTTGGAATATACTCTTCTGGAATATATGGCTGATGCAGGACAGAAGGATATGCTTGCTTGCGAGTCTGTGATGACAGCCTATCTGGCATACGCTGCACATCCTCAAGGTTGGGCAGGAGTCTTGAATCCAGCAGTCGCTTCTGCTATGGATGCGTTGTGCGCCGGAGCGGATTATTGTCCTTTGATCTTTTCGGTCGGCAAGAATAAGAAAGGAATTGAGATGGATCTGAGGATGCCGGAACTGACACTCCTCAAGACCAAGGCGCCGGAACACGATCGTGATACTACGGTAGCAGTTCCTCAGGGGCCTTTCCGAGTGAAGAATTCCGGAACCGGAAGGATGAATCTTTTCTATCAGAATTCACACGGAGCCATCTGTCTTCAGGAAGAGGATGGTAAGGGAATATGGGGAGTTCCTTTCAAGGGCAGGCTTTGCGGAACTGCTCAGAATGTTGATTTCTATGCCAATGGCAAACTTCAGATTCTGTTCGCTTCCGGCAGCAACATCTATCTCATAGACAGATTGGGACACTATGTCAGCGGTTTCCCTCTTGATCTTGGAAAGGAGATCCTTCTGGGACCGGATGTCTATGATTTCAACGGAACCAGAGCATACAATATTATGGTTCTGCATAAGGACAATACTATAGAAATGTATAATCTCAAGGGAAAGCGGCCTTCGGTTTGGAAGACTATAACTGCCCCTGAGACGATAAAGGATCTTCCGGAGCGTGTGATTGTGGGAGGCAATACTTTCTGGGTTGTAAGGACTTCAATCCAGACACTGATATATCCTTTTGGAGGCGGTAGCGCTCTGACATCCTTCAAGGGAGATCAGATGATACGTCCTGACAGCGAGATAAGAGTTCTCGATGCGATGTCTGTCAGTGTTGATTGTTACGATGGCAAGACCAGGACGGTGAAATTGAAATAGAAATAGAAAATGTACTTTAACTTGGAAAATATAATGGAATACACATCAGTAAACAAAATTTATCAGGAGGCTTTCAAGAAAAATTGGGATCGTCCTGCTATTTCCAATTATCACGGCGAGACCCTGCATTATAAGGATGTAGCCAGAAGAATGGAAAAACTCCATATAATGTTTGAGGAATGTGGTCTTCAGAGGGGAGATAAGGTTGCAATTTGTTCGCGCAATCAGGCCAATTGGGCTGTCACTTTCCTTGCTATTATGACATACGGTGCTGTTCCTGTACCTCTTCTGCACGAGTTCAAGTCGGCCAATATACATCATCTTGTAAATCACTCGGAAGCCAAGATACTTTTTGTCGATGAGGTGATATGGGAAGGTCTATCTGAAACAGAAATGCCTGATCTTCACGCAATTATCCAGGTGAATACCTTCAAGATCCTTTATGCTGTAGATCAGAAGATCATAGATGCCAAGTATCATCTGAATGAACTTTTCGGAAGAAAATATCCGGAGGCTTTCGAACCGCAGATGCTTGACTATTATGAGGATTCAGCAGAGGAACTCGCCGTAATAAATTATACTTCAGGAACTTCAGGCTTTTCAAAGGGTGTGATGATTCCTTATCGTGCCATTCTTTCCAACCTTCAGTTCGCAAAGAAGGTGCTCCCTCAACTTGATAATAAGTCGAGAGTGGTGTCTATGCTTCCTTGTGCGCATATGTACGGACTTATGTTCGAAGTGCTTTATGAGTTGTCGGCAGGATGTCACGTGCACTTCCTCTCAAGGCTCCCGAGTCCGAAGATAATTATGCAGGCTCTTTCGGAGGTCAAGCCTAATATTGTGATTGCGGTGCCTCTGGTCATTGAGAAGATATACAAGAGTAAGGTAAAACCTGTTCTTGAAAAGGAAGGCATCAAGTTCCTTATGAAAGTGCCGGGACTGAATCAGGTGGTTCTGAACAAGGTAAGGACAGAACTCATCAATGCATTCGGAGGAGAATTCATAGAGGTTATCATCGGAGGAGCAGCCTTCAACAAGGAGGTCGAGGCTTTCTTCAAGAAGATGAATTTCCCTTTCACTGTGGGTTACGGTATGACAGAGTGCGCTCCTATCATTACTTACGATGACTGGAAAGATGAGAAACTCTATTCCTGCGGAAAGGCGGCACCTAATCTTGAGGTGAAGATAGATTCCCTTGATCCTCAGAACGTTCCGGGAGAAATCCTTGTGAAAGGCGCTAATGTCTTTCTCGGGTATTTCAAGAATGAGGAGGCTACCAATGCTGTCTTCACGGAGGATGGATGGTTCAGGACAGGAGATATGGGTGTCCTTGATGCAGACGGAAGCCTGTTCATAAAGGGTCGTACGAAATGTATGATTCTCGGCCCGAGCGGACAGAATATATATCCTGAAGAGGTGGAGACAGTGCTCAACAGCCAGCCGTACGTTGTGGAGTCTCTTGTGATCGAGGATAACGGCGGACTTACTGCTCTTATTTATCCCGATTTCCAGCAAGGAGCCAAGGACGGTATGGCACAGGATGAGTTTATAAAGTATATTGAGGGAATGCTCCCGGAATTGAACAAGGAACTTCCTAATTATGCCAAACTCAAGAAGGTTGAGGTAATGTCAGAGGATTTTGAACGTACACCGAAAAAGAGTATAAAAAGATATCTTTATCAGCGCAACTGATATGAATAAATTTGATAGCAGTTATATTGAGATGGCAGGAGTCTGGGCACGGAACTCCTATTGCAAGCGCCGCCAGGTCGGTGCCCTGATTGTCAAGGACAGAATGATTATTTCCGATGGTTACAACGGTACCCCATCAGGATTTGAGAATATATGCGAGGACGAGAACGGGGTGACCAAGCCATACGTGCTCCACGCAGAGGCGAATGCCATAACCAAGGTCGCCAAGTCAGGAAACAATAGTAATGATGCGACACTTTATGTAACTGCATCTCCTTGTCTGGAGTGTGCCAAACTGATTATTCAGGCCGGTATCAAGAGGGTAGTCTATCGTGATGCATATCGTCTGACTGATGGAATCGACCTTCTCAGGCAGGCTGGCATAGAGGTGGAACAGGTGGACTGAGTATGAAGAAATTTGATATAAATATAGTTATTGCACTTCTGGGCATAGTCCTGGGAGTGCTTATCACTTTGGTGGCCGGACAGATTTTCGGGAAAGATAGGGAATTTGACGGGGATTACAACAGATGGAGGAAATTGAATCTGATACTTCAGGAAGTACAGAACAACTATGTCGATACCATCGATATGGAAAGTATGACAGATGCTGCTGTAGTTGCTGCTCTTGCTGAACTTGACCCTCATTCCGTATACCTGCCTCCAATGGAATTGACAGAATCCGAGACTGAACTTGCCGGAAATTTCGAGGGAATCGGCATCACGTTCAATGTCCCTAATGATACGGCGGTAGTGCTCAGTCCGATCACCGGAGGCCCTTCAGAAAAGGCTGGTCTTATGCAAGGCGACAGGATTGTCCGTGTTGATGATATCGATGTAGCGGGAGTAAAGATGCCTCAGGACAGTATGATAAGGCTTATGAAAGGCCCGAAAGGCTCCAAGGTGAAGATTACAGTGAGCAGGAACGGAACTCTCATCCCTTTTGATATTATCCGTGACAAGATTCCAGTGCATTGCGTGGATGCGGCCTTTATGATAAATGACACGACAGGTTATATCAAACTTTCCAAGTTTACCAGAACTACTTACAAGGAATTCACCGAGGCTGCGCAGAAATTGATAGAGAGCGGTATGACCCGTCTTCTCTTCGACCTTCGCGACAATACCGGAGGATATTTCGACCAGTCTTGGAAACTCGCCAATGAGTTCCTTGAGAGAGGAGACGAAGTTGTATATATGGAAGGATTGCACAGACCGCGTCAGAATTTCGATGCTGACGGCAGAGGCAGGCTCAAGGATGTGCAATTGTCCATACTGATAGATGAAGGAACAGCATCTTCCAGCGAAATTTTCTCAGGTGCCATCCAGGATAATGACAGAGGAATCATTGTCGGACGCCGTTCTTTCGGTAAGGGACTAGTCCAGGAACCGATCAATTTTACAGACGGCTCCGGCATCCGCCTGACGGTATCTCGTTTCCATACCCCGTCCGGAAGGTGCATACAGAAGCCCTACGCCGATGATTATGAGTACGATATCTATGAACGTTATGCCCACGGTGAAATGACCTCGGCAGACAGTATGAAAGTCGATACTACAGCAGTCTTCTACACTGTAAAAGGAAGGCGTGTGTATGGCGGCGGTGGCATTATACCTGATATATTTGTGCCGATAGATACCACACGGGCAACGACATTCTTCGTGAATTGCAACAGAAAGGCGACACAGATGCGTTTTGCTCAGGCTATGTTCGACAAATATCGTGGAACACTTGCCGGTATCAGTGATTTTGACCGGCTTGATGCCTGGCTCGAGAGTGCGGATATTGCGGCACAGTTCCTCGAATATGCCGCGCGGATAGACGGACTTAAGCCTAAGGAGGGGGAGTGGGAAGCATCCAAACCTTATATGATGCCTCAATTGAAGGCCTTGGTAGGTCGTTTCTCCAGATTGGGTGATGAGGCATTCTATCGTTTTTATATACCGATAGACGATACTATCCAGGCCGCACTGAAAAATTCCAGTGTCGTCGGATTCTGATGAGAGGAATTCTGAAATATCTCATAGGATGCTTTTGTATTGCATCAATGTTGTCGTCTTGTACTGATGACAATATTTCCGATGCGGAGTTTTCCAATCATTCTTTTGTTGTTTCATTTTCTGAGGGAAGCATTGCAGACAGTCTCGGCCTCGGGTTTGACGGGGATTTGATTGTCAATGGTTCTGCTGCCCCGCTGCCAATCACAGGTGGCCAGGCCAGGGGCAATGTAAGGGATGCGGATGAATACTATGCTGCCTATCCTTCTGATGCTTTCTTATATTTTTCTCCGGAAGATGAGTCTTCTGTATCAATGCATCTTCCCACGCTTCAGACCGCTGTATGCGGAGGTATTCCGAAAGGGACGGATATAGCAGTGGCATCATCCTCTTCTGAGGATATGAGATTTGAACTGGAGAATATGCTTACGTATATCCGGTTCAGTATCACTGAGGAAGTGGGACGTATAAGGTCAGTTTCTCTGATATCTTCTGATGGAACCAGGATTTCCGGCGACTTTTCAGTCAGTTGCATTGATAGTGATAGGGAAGTCTTTCCATTGCCTGCTTCAGCCTCTAATGTGTGCTTGAAACCTTCAGGCGAATTTTTTGAGCCAGGTGAATATTATCTGGCAGCCTTTCCCTGGGCTTTTTATGGAGAACTTGTGCTGCTCTTCGAAAATGAATCAGGAGAATTGGCCAGGAAAATCATACCTTCTACATCAGAATATTTAGGGGGATTGATAAGAGATGTCGGATCTGTCCGATCTCTGCATTTTTGCTTTGAGGACTTCTATCCTTCATCCTCGACTTTAGTCTTGATGAATCACGTAGCCGACAGAAGACAGTTGGTTTTTATGACCGGACATCAATACGATCTGAAAGTGACGCGAGGGAAGGACTGGCTGAGGATAATAGATACGCGAAGCATTGAAAGACACTCGGCGTGGTTTGAGGTCGATGCCAATGCAGGAGAATCAAGATACGGCGAGATTACCGCCGAGAGTGTCGATGGCTCTGTCCGTCTTGTTTATACGGTAAGACAAAAGGCGGACAGGTATTACCAGCCTTCGGATATCCGTACTGCATTGATGGATCTGTACGCTTCTACTGGAGGTGAACAATGGAAACGCAATGACAACTGGGGTTCTGATCTGCCTTTGTCCGAGTGGTACGGACTCTCTGTCGATAAAGGAGTTGTAACGTATGTACGCCTTTCAAACAACAATCTGACAGGAGAACTTCCACGGTCTATAGGAGTCCTTTCGGAAGTTTATGGCGGTGTGCAATTGGGAGATAATAATATTTCCGGAAGAATTCCTAAGGGAATGTTCCTGCACGAGAATGTGTATCTGAATAATAATCAGATAGAATCGATAGAGTCTCCCGACGATCCATCTGACGTGAGGACTGTCAGTCTCCATTTGGAGAACAACAGGATTTACGGTGCCCTGCCTGAGTTCATTGCAGATGCTCCTGTCCTTCAATATGTGGATCTGGAGAATAATCTGTTCACTGGTTCCATACCTCCTTCATATACAAGTCTGATTTCACAGAACCGCCGTTTGTATCTGAATGGAAATTATCTTTCCGGCCGCTTACCGGAAAGTATAGTGCAGAATCCCGATTTCCAACTATCGTGGATGGAATTCCTTTACCAGAATGGTGCAGGATTTGACCTTGAAGATGTGCCTCTCAGGGCTCCGATATCCTATTTTCTGTATTCAGATCCGCAGACCGGTACCGTTGAGGGTCCATACTATGCCATAGATGTATATTCCAAGAACAGATATACGGTCATTTATGAAGGATGGCGGCCAGAGAATCTGAGCGATGAACTAATAGCCTGGTATGATGCTTACCATACCTCCGGCCTGGAAGTTCTCTCTCGTCCATATACATCGACCAGTCATAATGACAACGGGTTGGACTGGGTCAGCGTATATGCCTTCAGGAATGCAAGTGATGTCGGCATTACGTATCCGTTTTATCCAAGTATGGGACTTGTCGATAGCAGAGGCTATTATGTGATAGATCCCGTAACCGGTACTCCGGATGAGATATTTGCATTGCTTGAGGCAGAATTCGGAGAACTTCCGGAGCCCCTTCCTCCTGCAGAACCAGAACCTGAGCCACTTCCGGAGCCGGAGGTCACCGTGCTTCAGCAGGCATCCGAAGGCAGGGGAATAGACATAGTGATGATGGGAGACGGATACTCAGTTTCTGATATAGAAGCAGGTACATACTCAAATGATATGACCGACGCAATGGAATATTTCTTTGATGTGGAGCCGTTCAAGACGTACAGACATCTGTTCAATGTTTATATGGTCACTATTGCGTCTGCTCAAAGCGGCTATTCTGAAGGTGCGGAAACCCCGCTTGGCTGTGCCTACGGAGTCGGAAATTCCATCACAGGAGCGGATGAGACTGCTTTAGATTATGCCGGTATGGCCGTTACTTCAGAGCGTCTTGATGAAACTTTGGTTATTGTGATCCTCAATTCGGAGGAGTTCGGCGGATCCTGTTATATGTATCCTTGCGAATCGGAAATATATGCAGGAGGGAATGCGGTTGCATATATACCGGCAGTAAAGAGTAAATTGTTATTCCGTGGTCTTGTCCAGCACGAGGCAGCAGGGCACGGTTTTGCCAAGTTGGCAGATGAATATTTCAGTCCGTCCGACCCGGAGATTTCGCAGGAGAGAAAAATAAAACTTCAGCAGAATGAAAAGTACGGATGGTGGAGCAATGTGGATTTCACTGCCGATTTTTCAGCCGTGAAATGGGCGCATTTCCTTGCGGATGAAAGATATGCAAATGAGGGTCTGGGAGCCTATGAAGGAGCCTGTGAGGCATCGTCCGGTGTGTGGAGGCCGACATATCGTAGTATTATGAGCGATAATTCCGGAAAATTCAATCCACCTTCACGTGAAATCATTTGGAAAAGGATTCATCAACTAGCCTACGGCACATCCTGGCAATATGATTATGAGACATTTGCCGAATATGACAGGATCAACAGGAGCCCGGAAAGTTATTGTGCGATGAATCGGTAAAGTATCTCTCCAGTCTGCTTTGCCGGAGCAGTAGTTGAGGCGGAGAATCGGGACAGGCGCGCTGCTCGTACTGCAAAATTGCGCAGGCATTGATCACTTGAGGATACGGCATCCATAACCTGAGCATTTATGACTTGCCCTTGCGGATTGACCGTGATGATAACTGTCACATCGCCGGCTCCATAGCATCTGTACGCAGGAATCTTAAGATGGCTGGCCTTTCTGCCATCGAGCGTGTAAGAGACCACCGACGGGCCGCTATATGCCTTCTGCTGGTCAGGATCGGGCTTTTTCTGATGCTGCATTTCAACGGTTTCTTCGCGTGCATCTTCTTCAATACCGTCTTTCTGGCCGTTTCTGAGGTCTCTGGCGAGTTTCGCTGCGTCTTTGTACAGTTGGTCTGCATCAGTGCCTCTATCGTCCTTAAGTTGCCCACCTGCATCGACAGCGATGTTTCTGATCTGCCCTGAAGGCTGCTGACGGGCAGCAGCAAGCATCTCTTCCAGTTTCCTGCTGATATCTTCCTTCATAACCTCTTCCTTCTCGCGGCGTTCCAATTCCTCTTGCTTCGAGAAATCCAGAACGAAACTTTCCTCGCGTTTCAAGGTGCTGTCTATGGAGTACAGAAGCAATACAATAATCACCGTGAGATGGAATATCACGGTGAGATAAAGTCCTGCTCTGTTTTCCTTCTGCATAGAGATTATTTTTTCTTGCAGTTGGCCAGAGATTTCTCTATGGTAGCCGAAATCACGTCAATCGCAACTTTATTATGGCCTCCCTGCGGTATGATGATGTCGGCATATCTCTTGCTCGGCTCTATGAACTGAAGGTACATAGGCTTCACAGTATTGGAATATCTCTCTATCACCCACTCCACGGTCTTTCCTCTCTCCACTATGTCCCTGGCCATCACGCGCATAAGTCTGTCATCATCATCTGCATCCACGAAGATCTTGATGTCCATCAGTTTGCGCAGTTTTGGGTCGGTGAATATAAGGATACCCTCCACGATGATAACGTCTGCCGGCTTCACTGTAACAGTTTCGTTCTTTGAACGTCCGCAGGTAATATATGAATATACAGGTTGTTCAACGACCTTCCCATCACGCAACTCCTTGAGTTGCGCTCTGAGAAGATCGAAGTCAATCGAATCGGGATGGTCGAAGTTATGTACCCTTTTCTGTTCCTCAGTGTAGTGACTGAGGTCTTTATAGTAGGAGTCCTGAGGGATTACGACCACGTTCTCCTGAAGTTGGTCTGTAATCGCCTTTACCACTGTGGTCTTTCCTGATCCGGATCCTCCGGCTATTCCGATAATCAACATATTCTTATATCTTATTGTGTTAAAATTTTCAATAAATATTCTGGAACAAGGTTTGCGACACCTTAGAGGCTAGCGTAACGCCGTTCCAGGAGATTTATTAAATTTTAATATTCTGCGTTCTTAGGTGTACGAGGGAATGGAATCACGTCGCGGATATTGCTCATTCCTGTTACAAAAAGGAGAATACGCTCAAATCCGAGTCCGAATCCGCTGTGTGGCGCCGAGCCGAAACGACGTGTGTCGAGATACCACTCCAGACCCTTCCTGCTCATTCCAAGTTCGTCAATACGTGCTTCGAGTTTCTGAAGCGATGCCTCACGCTCCGATCCGCCGATGATTTCTCCGATCTTAGGGAAGAGAACGTCCATTGCACGGACTGTCTTTCCGTCCTCGTTCTGCTTCATATAGAATGCCTTGATATCCTTAGGATAGTCTGTAAGGATGACAGGTTTCTTGAAATGCTTCTCTACGAGGTACCTCTCGTGCTCGCTCTGGAGGTCTGTGCCCCAACTTACCGGATACTCCCATTCCACGCCTGCCTCTTCGAGGATTCTGACACCCTCTGTGTAAGTGAGACGTACGAATTCAGTGTCAGCGACACCTTCAAGACGCTCGATCAGTTCGTTGTCATATCTGTCGTTGAGGAACTTGATATCATCGTAACAGTTCTCCAAAGCATATTTGACAAGATATTTTATGAACTCTTCTGCGAGATCCATATTGTCCTTGATATCGTAGAATGCCATTTCCGGCTCCACCATCCAGAATTCAGCCAGGTGTCGTGGAGTATTTGAGTTCTCTGCACGGAAAGTCGGACCGAATGTGTAGATATCTCCGAGTGCGGTAGCGCCAAGTTCACCCTCCAACTGTCCGCTCACGGTAAGGCTTGTCTCCTTGCCGAAGAAATCCTTGCTGTAGTCGATACCTCCTTTCTTGTTGCGTGGCAGATTCTCCATATCGAGCGTAGTCACGCGGAACATCTGACCTGCCCCCTCGCAGTCCGATGCTGTGATCAGAGGTGTATGTATATAAACGAATCCTTTTTCATTGAAGAACTTGTGTATGGCGTATGCCATCTTGCTTCTGATGCGATAAATCGCTCCGAAAGTATTGGTTCTTGGGCGAAGATGTGCCACAGTCCTGAGGAATTCAAAGGAGGTGTCTTTCTTCTGGAGAGGGTAACGCATCGGGTCGCATTCTCCATAAATCTCGATCTCGGAAGCCTGTATTTCGGTAGCCTGTCCTCCACCCATAGACTCCACGAGCATACCCTTTACACCAATGCAGGCACCTGTGGTGACTTTTGCAAGAACAGCCTCGTTATCAGGAGTCTTGTCAACAACTATCTGAATATTATTGATGGTAGAACCGTCATTCAGTGCGATGAATGCTACACCTTTGTTACCTCTCTTGGTCCTTACCCATCCTTTTGCAAGAACCTCTTTGCCTGCTTCAGCCTGGAGCAGGTCTTTAATCTTGGTTCTGGTAATATTTTCCATTGTCATATTATTGATTTTACAATCTGCAAAGATAATCGTTTTATGCCTATTCGCCTAAAATTTTACCTTTAATATCAGTGTTATCTATTATACCTGCAAACTTCTCAGCACCTTTGCCTATAGCGAATGCCGGAACCCTTGCTCCGGTATGGTGAGATGAAGTCCAGCCTATAAGGGCTTTTCTGTTGAGTTCCTCATTTTCCTCGTACTCGAGTACGTTCTTCTCGCCGGATTCAATCCAATGTTTTTCAAGAAGAGCCCAATCTACGAATTCCGGTCTCCAATCCTTTCCTTCACCGATGGACACTCCACCTGTCTCGTGGTCAGCAGTCACGACAATGAGTGTCTCATCCGGATGTTCCTTGTAGAATGCCAAGGCTTTCTTGATAGCCTCGTCAAACTCCAACACATCCATAACCACTGCCATAGTCTTGTTGGCGTGTGCAGCCCAATCTATGGTTCCACCTTCACACATTATGAAGAAAGGCTCTTCATCACCCAGCACCTCGATTCCCATTTCGAGCATTTCTGACAATCTTACATCGCAAACTTCCGCTCCGTCGCTCACATAATTCTCCGGATCGGTCTCTCTGCCGCTTTCCTGAATGAATACGACACCTTTATCCTCATCCCTTTGCTCGAACTCCTCTTTTCCATAGCATACATCGTATCCGTTTTCTTCAATATAAATATCCACTGCAGGCTCATTTCCATCCGTCCCTCTGTAGTTGTAGAAGCCCGAACCTCCGAAGAACTCGAATCCGCTCGCAACGATCTCTTTGCTGATATCATAATATCCGTATCTGCTGCTGTTATGACCATAGAAGGCAGCAGGTGTCGCGTGATTTACAGGTACGGAGGTCATTATCCCGACATTATATCCTTTGTCGTGAAGATTATATGCAATGCTTTCCAGAGGTTTGCCTTCCGGATCGACACCGATATGCTCATTATTGGTTTTTGCTCCACAGGCAATGGCGGTACCTGCAGCAGCAGAGCAGGTTATGTTGCGGTTCGCTGAATGTGTGGAGCATAATGCAAGATGCGGGAATTGAGTGAAACTGACCTGCTCTCCTCCAAGTTTCCCGGCTTTGTATGACAGGTATGATTCTGTTACTGACACCTGACCCATTCCCATTCCGTCACCGATGAAGAGGAATATATATTTTGCTGGTTTACCTTCGTCTTTTGTGTTCTCGCAACATCCTGTCAGCGAAAGGCAGGAGATCACAATGATCATAGTAGCAATGAATCTTATTGTTTTCATATCAATAGTAGTTTAGCATACAAAAATACCTGTTTTTCTGAAATCTAGTGCAAGATAAACATAAAAAAAAGCAGCCCTTTTCAGAACTGCTTTCTTTAGTATGTATTGCTGACTATTAGTTATCAGCCGGTTTTCTTGCTGTGTACATAATCTTAAGCGCCGAGCACTTACGTAACTCCTGCTTAACATCTGTCACGATACCCATACGGGTATTCTCGTCAGCCTTGATTGCTACTGTCATAAACGATCTGTCGGCCTCAGACATAGCGTCACGCTCTGCAGCGATGAAGTCGCGGATCTCAGTGACAGTCTTGAAAGAATCGTTGAGTTGGATACGTGAATCAGTACCGAACTGAGCCTGAAGGTTTCTGGTTGGAGTACCGATGTTGATGTATGAAGTCAAATCCTTTCTTTCAAGTTTTGCAATCTCTGAAGCCTCAGGAAGTCTCAACTGAACCTTGCTCTCTGTCTCACGCATAGTGGTTGTCACCATAAAGAAGAACAGGAGCATAAACACGATGTCGGAAAGTGAGCCTGAAGGTGGCTGTGGCACTGTCCTTTTCTCTTTCTGTTTGAATTTAGACATATTGTTATTCTCCTATTTTACTTTTTAGAAACATCCTTAGGTTCTGCCTCTGAGATATTCTGAGGAACAGCCTCTCTTACAACCTTCTGCTCATCTTCGTTACACTTGAGATAAAGTTTACCGAAGTTGGCGATAGCAAACTCATCACGGAGTTCGTTTACGGCCTTTACGAGTTCATTCTGCACTGCAATGTATGCCTGATAACTTGTACCACGGTCATTCTGAAGTGAGATTACACCCTTTGAGACCATACAAGGTCCGAATCCTTCGATTTCCTTCTCCTCCTTTTCTGGAAGATTAGGGTCGTTTGCAGGGTTTGAAAGGAATTCCTTGATCTTATCCTTAAGTTGGCTGACGTGCATAGGCTCTGTACCAGCGAGAAGTCTGTCGGCAGAGTTAATCTTCACAACGATGATGTTACGACGATTAACCTTCTGATCCTGTGCCTTCTGATTAGGATCCGGCATAGGAGGCAGACGACGCTGCAAACCCTTGTCCTGATCCATTGTGGTTGTCATCATAAAGAAACAGAGCAGGAGGAATGCCATATCCGCCGTTGAACTTGAATTTATTTCTGGTGTTTTCTTACCCATAACGTCTTGTTATTTACGAGTTGCACCGACAATCCAACCTACAATAAGTGAAAGGATTGCTGCTCCGAAGAGGAGATATGTAAGGTTGAGTACGGTGTCAACCAATTTGAGTGTGCCGTCTGACACTGGATCGCCGAGATATCCTACGGCTGGTGTACCTGGGGCAAGTACGTATGCTACAGCAACTACGGCAACGATGGCAACGATACCAAGAAGAAGTTTAAGAAGACTCTTAGGATTGTTGATGCCGCCGATCACTACTACACCGAACAATACGGCAAGAATAGTGACTGCTGCAAATGCGTACGCACAGTAGAGGATGTTGTCGACAGGTGCATTACCGTTTGATTCAAATCCTACGAGGAATCCGTAGAAACTGAATACGATACCTACGACGAACAGAACCGCCAGTACCCATTTGATTATTTTTTCGTATTTCATCTTAATGAAGAATCAATTATTTGTTTTCCTGATACTTAACCAAAATGTCCATAAGTGAGATTGATGCGTCCTCCATATCGATAGTGAGGGACTCAACCTGTGAAAGGATATAGTTGTAGAAGATCTGAAGGATAACGGCAACGATCAAACCACCCACTGTAGTGATCAAAGCGACCTTCATACCACCTGCAACGACTGCTGGAGACATATCACCTGCAACCATAATGGCATCGAAAGCCTGGATCATACCGATAACTGTTCCCAAGAATCCGAGTGATGGAGCGATAGCGATGAAGAGAGAGATCCAAGAGAGGTTCTGCTCCATCTTGCTAGCCTCTACGCCACCGTATGAAACAACTGACTTCTCAACTTCCTCAAGAGACTGACCGTCAGCGAGGCGGAGGAAAGCCTGTGTGAAGATAGATGCAACCGGACCACGGGTATTACGGCAAACATCAGTAGCAGCAGCAACTCCACCGTTCTTAAGAGCGTCCTCGATCTTAGCGAGAAGTTTCTTGGTGTTGGTCTTTGAGAAACCGAGGTAAAGGATACGCTCGATACAGAGAGCGAGACCGAGGATAAGGCAGGCGATAACGAGAGCCATAAAGCCGGCACCACCTTCAATGAACTTAGTCTTGAGAGCCTGGTGCATAGGAACTTCCTCAGGTCCGTCAAGAGTCTCAGCCTCAGCAGCAGGGGCTGCAGCCTCAGTTGCTGTTGGTTCAGCAGCCTGCTCGTCCTGAGCTACTGCGTTCTGTGCAGAAAGGGCCATAACGCCGATTGCTGCCAAAAACATGAAAATTTTTTTCATAATTGTTTTTGTGTGTTTGATTAAATTAAAGTTATTGAATTGTTATTAGTTAATATTCTGT
>JAZRBS010000007.1:0-12908 GCA_045635205.1 Candidatus Cryptobacteroides sp.
TTACGCCAGTCCCAGTAAGCGAAGATATTTTCAAATTCCTTCGCATCCTGCATAACTATTACGGCGCCATCTGCAGAGAAATTGGCGAGTGTATTCTCGTTGTTGGTAAACTCGAATCCGATAGTTCTTTCGGAATGCATACGGACAGATCCATACCAATTCTCAGTGCGGAATACTCCACAGTCTGAACGGTGGTAATATCTGGATCCGGTGAGTGTATTGCCATATTGTTCCGGCAACAGACATTCGTTGGATACATTAGTGAAAAATTCTCTCTCCGAATCTATGGCAGCTGCCATATTTTGAGCAGCAACTGCTAATGAGAACGCCTTTCCCGGACCACCGTCGATGAAATTCTGTCTTCCGCAATAGCTCGGATCCATCACTCCTCCATATACACTCCAGCAAATACCCTCCTTCATAAGGTTGCAGACGACTCTTTTCTGCTCAAGAGTAAAATCGTAACGGGTTCCCTTTAATGCTCTTAACCAGAAGGATATTGTCTCGACATATGTGAGGCCATAGTTACCGAACTGAATCTGAGGACCATGCTGGTGGAAAGACCAATCCTCCTGAATGCCTTCTTCATCAGTCATGCACATCTCTTCCGCAATAAGATCACGTGCCTTTATGACAAGCTCTTCATCATCTATGAGAAGACCTTTCATGAGATTGTTTCCTGCAAGCCATACCTTGTTCTGACCTGTCCTGCCGAACTTGGAGCGCTCAAGCACCTTAAGGCCTCCGGCAATCTCCTCCTCTGATAGTTCGTCCCTGATCATAAGGAGGACTGTAGTCAGTTTCTTTGGGACTCCAATGTCATTATGCCACCAGTTCGGACATACCGGCATATTCTCATACCACCATGCCATAGCAGCATGAAGCAACCTGCTGATTTGTTCCGAATCCCTCCATCTTTCATTACCGGCTTTGTATATTTTAGCCAGAGAATACATACGCGTGATATGGAGTGTAGATGGCCAGCGGCCACGGTTCATGTCGGTATAATCTATGTCATTCCAACACTTTTTATCCCAATCAAATTCAGCCAATAGGCTTTCTACTTCTGCGTCAGGCAAATGTATAGACATATATAGCTGAAGCAGAAGCACATCGTTGGCCCTTCCATTATCCGAATAACGTATAAAACGTTCTGTCACTTCGTCATCAGGAGAATAAGATACGGTCGATGCCGCCACAAAGGATTTGCGAAGGGAATCAAGCGGTGATCCGAATACATTTACGGAAATCATCACCATTAGGATCAGTAATATTCTTTTGCCTATCATTGTTTTGCTTAGAATTCAAGTTCGACAACCGGATGTCTGTCAGAGCCGCACCACATATTGACGATGCTCATCTTCATTTTTTTTGTCTTTTTTCCAACAGTAATACGGACTGCCGAGTGCGGCTCAACATGAATCGGATTCTGGTTGTCGCGCTGTATCAAATATGGTAGCGAAGTGTGATTTGTCAGCAGCAAGACCTTATTCTTCTGCGTTATGTTCAATTCCTCAAGTGTTACGGAAGCTTTGAACAGTTCAATCAGAAGACTTTCTTCGCCACATAACTCTCCATATCCCATTGCAATCGTCCTGCTCGATTCGAGGGCCTCTCTTATCGACTCCATTGACTTGTCATGAGCTAAAATAAGTGTCATCGGACGGTCACTCCCGGTCACTCGGTAATCAGCGGATGTTGCACCATGTATGTCTGAGTTGGCAGCGATAAACATTCCCCATTCCTGAACTCTGTCTATGATTGCAGGATAAAACTCAGAACTGTTCATGACCTCGATACCATCGATAAGTCCTTCTTCGTATGCGATCTTTTCAGTCTCTGTAAAATCCAGACTTGTCTTCCTCCAACCGGGGTGGTTATGCATCACCAGTGCTCCTTGTGCTTTTGCATTCCTGATGGCCTGTACAGGATCTTCGTCATATATAAGGTTGTTATCAGTTGTAAACAAAGCATTGAAATGTCCTACCGTTGTGCCGTCACGGGTGATTTCTGATCCGGGAATTACAAGTATACCGTAGTTTTCTCCTTCAGCAATCGCCTCATTAACAGAGGTATTAAGATCAACCATTGGTATGTTGATTTTCTTATCCTTGTCATACTCTACCGAGACATACTTCTTCAGATACTCATAGAAAGCCTTTTCTGCAGGTCGATATTCTATGTGCTCTGTAACAGCTATGATATCCAGACCATCCTGCCAAGCTTCAACAACACGGAATTTAGGCAGCACTGAACCGTCTGAATAAACTGAATGAGTATGAAGATCAGCCAAATAGATATTATATCCGTTAACTACCGGCAAAGTGAAGACCTTTCTACATGGCGCTTTGCGAACCACGTGTCGAAGGATTTCCGGATTTTTTGCATCTGGATAATGATACTGTGCGTTGGCAGATACGCAGACCAGAAGCGTTATTAAGGTTATAAACTTTTTCATTTTATTCAGCTAAGGTCAATTTTGTCACAAACTTTACAGTCTTTCCTTTAGGAACTGTCGATGACCATCCTACGATTGTACGATTTGAAATGGACTGATGGAAATTCAGCACGCCCCAACCATCGTCTGTAGGTTTAGTCGTCTTCCATGACTTGTATTCGGTAATCGCAGACGGGTCAGAAACAGAAACGGAAAGTATTCTTTTCTTTCCATCCTTCGTAAGAATGATACCGGAATCTTCTACTGACGATGATGTCATTGACAGCATTCGCCATTCAAGGAGGCAGTCCATAGAGGACAACGCAGTTATCTCATCTGTTACTACAAGATCTGTCCCGTTTACAACTTCAACAGTACGTTTCGCAGCAGCGACTTGTCCTTTCATAGGTGCGGACATATTAACTACGCCTCCCTTACGGTCTGCAGTATTTATAACCTCATCTATAGTAGCAAAACCATCTACATAATAATCACTTGAATGAAGCTTGCCGGCAACGGACCCGTCATTTGTGTAAGACACGATAGTGCTATGGCAAAGGTTGCTTACGTGGAAAGTATCCCATCGCAGACCGCGTTGAGAAGTGTCTCCAGAGCGGCTTCCAGCCTTACTCAAGGCATTGAACCAATTTGTATATCCAGGACGCTGTATATCATCAGACCATCGTACTCCCTCTGCTTCAAAAACGAATGATCCAGCATCCATGTGCGCATGAGACGTCGCGGATGTTGCCCACGAATTGCATTGTCCTGCCTTTATTCCAAGATAAACATCAGATTCCGAATAATCCCATCCGTCACGAACAACCACTATCGGCATTTCACCATTGCCATGCCACATTTTTTCTGCCGGAGGAGTTATGACTTTATTCTCGATATCATAATCCCTTATCATGCACAAGATTGCTGGAAGCAAGCGAAATGGCTTTTCTGAGGTATCCAACGGTATGTCTGAATATTCCCCATTGTCAAGCATTCTCTTTTCAGCATAAATAAGAGATGGGTCGTCATTCTGTGCTGCAAACCACCATGAAGTAATGAATGGGGAGTCGGAAGATCCTCCTCCATCACTGTATGAGAAGGTGGAATTGCATGTGCCATGCATGAACAGCGCATATTTTCCGGATTGCAGAAATCCTGGCGTCTCTTTAATTCCAGCCGTATGGCCGAATATGCCTTCCAGGCAAGATAGGAAACATACCTGATAACTAGTACCGTATTCCCAATATCCATGGCCTTCACCATAGTTGCCGTCTGGGCTATACATTCCTTTGACACCCTTGCTATTCTCAGCAATTGCCTTCTCCAACTGTTTTACGCATATATCCTTGTCCTTTTCATACGCTGCAAGAGATGCGCATGCCACTCCTCCCAGACATATGGAATTCCAGTTTCCGATTGTTGACGCATAACTTTTATTGTACATCTGCCTTACTCCTCTGTTGACCATGGCCTTACGTATGGTAGTCCTTTCTTCAAGACTGAGATCGTAGTAAAGCCAGTCGTATGCAAGAGCTACGGCCAGTGAGATTTCACCGACAGAGAGGCCGCCAGGGTTCCAGGTTCCGAAACCACTGACTTTCATCAGGTCCGCTCTAGCTTTAGCCAGATAGGCCGCTTGTCCTGTCATTTTGTAGGCATAAGCACAATAAAGCAGGTTTTCCACTATTATATAGTGATTGTCAGCGCTTGCAAACTGTACATTGTTCTCTACAATAGCTTTTGCGTGAGCTACAATTTCCGTATGTAGCTTATAAATAGTCTTGTTCGAGCGCTTGTCAGTCGTGACTTTTTTCTTCAACGATTTGAAACCGTCTGCATCAATAAGTAGACGCGGATGTCCCGCCGAAGAAACCATGGAATAGACAAAAGTCCCCACGGGATCTGCAGAAGGGTCATCAGGCTCTTCCGTAAAATCTTCAGGAACATCCGGATTGGTGTTCCCGCTATCACCCTGGCCATCATCTTTCCCCTCATCTTTTCCAGAGTCTATCTCTGTATCATCTGGCGGGACGACAGGCTTTGGTTCTTCACATCCAGTATATACGAATGTCAGACATGTTACTAAAAGCGTGAGAAACATCAATCTTTTCATTTTAAATTTAATAGTGTATAGGTATCAGCAGGCCGAAAAGTCCTGCTGACACCTGGATTGTTTTATATTATCTGTCTTCTGTATCAACCATGCAGCGGACTGTCGCACCAACAGCTCTTGAGCGGCCGGTAAGTCTTTCAATAGAGTATACTCCGTCAGCAGACTTCTTTCTTATCCACATTGCTCTTGCCTGATTACCGGAAATGGCATTTGACCAGTAAACAGCTGCATCAGTCTTGTTAGTGGAAAGACGGCCATTCTTGCCAGAAGCGTTCTGGAATCCACCGGCAAAACCCCATGTCGCGCCTTTATGTGAAAGGTAATATACCGAACCTGAAGTATTAAACTCTGTAGCGGCACCATCTGCAGATGTAATAACACCTGTATCTGAGTCTATTGTCGCATCAATGCCATCCTCCACCTCTTTCAAGATAGCCGGAGATGCCACCCTATAACCTTGAGGACATGGGTCATATATTGATTTGACTCCATCACCTGATGCTGTAGGATTACCCCACAAATCGTCCAGATCACCAGTACGGTCCGCCTTTGCTCCATCTCCCCAATACCAGTCATAAGGCTCACCATTATAGCTGTACATAGTCCAAGGAGTTGATGCAGACTTGGCCAGATCAACCTGATTGCTTGTTGCTGCATATACATGGCCATAGGTCTTCACTGTTGTCGACCATGGGAATCCCCAAGGTCTTCCCCACTGAAAATAACATCCATGACTCTTCCAGTCATTATATGTCTTGATGTCATTACCTGTACCGAGATTCCATGTCAATATTTCACCATTGTCATACTTTACTGTTTTCAAAGGATTGAAGCATGCCCACAGGTTAATTCCCCAGATTACCTCTTTATCCTTGTCTTTTACGAGCATTGCTGAGAACTGGCCATTTGCCGTAGCATTGTACATTGAGGCAATTGCCACGCTGACAGAATAGTCATTTCCGATTTCGTGCTCAATAAACGCAGTACCGTTATGGCTATCAGTACCGTCAAACTTAACATATCCGGTAGTTTTGCCAGTCTGGTCGGTTGCATATAGAATCTGAACATATTTAGGCTCTCTGACCTCCATAAAGTTGCCTCTTGCCTTAAGTTCAACAGTCTCTGTAGCATTCTTAGCTGAGAAAAGTATAGTATTCTCCGGGCCATAGCACCAACCGTCACCGTAAGCGGCGATGTAACGTGTTTCAATAGGCTCATACCATGCTGGAGCCAATGACTTGGTAAGAGAAGGAAGACTGATCTCTGTCACCGAACCGGAAACAAGCGCACCTGCTTTGTTGAACTTCACAGGAAGCGTAACAGTTTCAGTAGCATGCTCGGTTCCTTCTGCACCAGTCATATGAACGATCGCGTAAACAGTCTTTCCGGAAAGGTCGCCTGGGAGAGCTGTCACCCAGACAGACTGAGTTTCAGATCCGCTTACTGTAACCGGAGTTGCAAGTGTTGATTTAACATAGTCGCCCGCCTTTGTCACTGTAAGCTTGTCATTGACAGTCACCTCGCCTGAAAGCTCAGCACCGTCAGCCCAAAGAGTTACACCTGTGAGGTTGTAGCCCGCGAACTCTTCTGACTTGACATTGAATTTAATGTATGCGTTGGTATGAGTGAGAACAAACTGTGTATTTTCCGGATTGTACTCAACTTCTGCATAAGCAACTGCATTTGCACCTACGCCAGTAGTTCCGACTGTCTGCTTGGCGGCAATCACTCCTGTGCTTATAGCAGCATTCTCAACATAAGGATATGAGAAATAAAGTGCATCACCAGTTGCAAGTTCAACATCTGAAGATACTGTAAAATCTCCTTTGTTCAGACCTGCGCTTGCCTCATTCAATGTTGCTACACCGACAAATGTTCCATCAGCTTTATAAACGCCCATCTGGTCGCCCTTCGCCCAAAGAACCGACCATTTTCCATCCACTTTGTCTCCTATGGTTGCCTTGGCCTCAGGCTGCTGGTATGCAACAAATTCATATGTATAATTTCCTTCAACAGGATCGTTGCCTGCCATTTCCTCCTTCTGACAAGAAATGAAGGCAAGAGCACAGACGCTCATCAAATAAAAAATCTTCTTCATAGCTGTCATGATTTAAAGTTGTGAATTTTCACCAAATGGATCGTCCCAAGGGTTATCATAAAGGTCTCCAGCTCCATAGTCTCCAGAACCACAGAGGACTCCCTCAATATTGAGGTCCATCTCCTGAATTTCAGGAGAGAGATAGTTTGTGTTGGTTTTCATAACATTATACTGATTGTGTGGTTAGTCTATCTTCTGACAACGGACAGGGAATGCCATATTCATAGCCATGTCGAAATCCGCCGCATGTGAAGTCTTGTTATTTCCCCAGTATCCATACTCCATCATTACGGCGAATGGTTTTCCTCCGGAAATATGGCTTGGCATCGATGAATTTGACCAAGTATCCATTATGAGAGTATAGTTATTGTTGGTCAAAGGAGAAACTGAACTACGGGTATTATAAGCCTTGCCAGCATCTGCCTTAAGATGGCCGAGATATGGCCAATAATCATATTTGCCATCCGGAAGCTTATATGCCACAACGCTGTTAGCTGTTCCACTATACGGTTTTGTCGATCCTACAAATGGAGTATCCTCCTTGACATTTTCTGCAATCTGCCATCCCAATGCGGTCTTGACCTCCCAGATCTCGGCACCAGAGACAACAGTGTTGAATACTTTTGCATCAGGAACTCTATAGCCGGCAGGGCATGGATCGTATACAGTCTTATGGCCCTTTGCATTGGCATCATACCAATCGCTCTCTGTCTTGTTCTCACCACCCCATAGATCAAAGCGCACTGGACCCTCATACCAGCAGTCTGATCCTGTCATGACTCTTGCACATGGATTTGATGCGGCATCTGCTATATCCGCAAATTTCTCATACCTTGCAGTGTACATTTTAGCGTTTCCATTTGACCATACGAAAGGATCCTTGCGTCCCCACTGGAAATACGCAGGCTGGTTAGCATCAAGGTCACCAACTGTCTCGCCAAGTCTGCTGCCGACACCCTGTCCTAGGAATCTGTCAATAAGCTTGAACTCGCCATAGTCCATATCCTGAGGCTCATCACCAGGGAAATATCCGGCTATCATGTATGACCAGAGGATATTCTTATCCTCATCAAAGATAGCAACTGTACCCCAACGGCCGTCTTTATTCGTTGCCAATGAAATCACATATACGGAGAATTCGTAATCTGTTCCGATTTCCTTGAATTCACCACCATTAACATACGATGTCATGGCTGCCACATCCCTAGTACCATCAATACTGAGGAATTTTCTAGCACCCTGAGATGCGCATCCAGTACCTGAAGATGACAGAATTGCATAATACTTAGGCTCCTTCACCAGACTGAAGTCACCACGAGCCTTACAATCGATAGTAACCTCTGTGCTACCTTCATCTTCTGTCGGTCTCTGAACGTAATATGTATTTTGTGAACCATAAGCGCATCTCTTGAGGAGATCTCTTTCTTCGTCAATACAGTACCATGGCACGCTTACCATTGAAGATGATATTTCACCAAGATCAATAGTAGTCAGAGAGCCTGCCGGGAACTTGCAAGTCTTGTCAAACTCGAAAGGGATATTCTTGGTTGCGCCATTGGCATTGATGAATGTGACTTCAAACCAGATATCTGCGGTTGAGAAGTCTCCCGGAAGAACTGCAAGATAAAGCTCGTTCTTTTCTGGGCTTTCATTAAAGTTATGATTCTTGACGTCAACTCTTACCGAAGGTGTTTCTGTTCCGGTCGTAACTGTCAGTTGATCGGATTCCGGATCAATAGCAAATTTACCGGCAAATGCAGCTGTTCCGTTCTTGTCGAACATATGAACCGCATGGAGCTGATATCCGGAAAACTCGCTGGAAGTCGCCTTTACACAAAGATAAGCAAGCTTATGTGTCAATGAGAATGTAGCCTTGTTTGAACCTGGCTGGACGGTTGCAATGGCGGTAGCAAGTCCGTTTGCACATACCTTTCTGTCTCCAATCTTATCCTGAATCTGGTCGTGGGCCACTTCTGAATGCAGCATGAAGTCGTCAGCGTTGATCTTCATGTTCTTGTTATATGGATAATATATAAGGAAATCTTCGGCATCAGAACCAGCCTGTGGATATTCTATGTCGATGATGTCTTCTGTAGGCTCTCCACCTTCCTCTGCCGGCGGAATGACTACAACCACTTGCTCCGGAACGAAAACGCCCTTTGAGTTGCCTATAGCATCATCATGAAGGGTTGCCTTCATGTTTTCGTTTGTTGTCGCTCCATTATAGGTGAATATACCGATGGCATCACCCTGTGACCAGGTCAATTTGTGGATACCGTCCTCCGCATCTTCAAACTGTACTTTTGTTGAAGTTGTAAACTCTCCTTCAAATATGATTGATTTTCCTTTCTCTGGAGTACCAGTAGGCTCGAGGGTTTCGTTGACGCACGAGCAGAATGCAAAAGCTGCAAGAAGTGCTGCTGAAAATATATGCTTTTTCATGTGTCGTTTCGATTTGGAATTTATTTGATGATGTTTTCTGTAAGACTGCCGGCATCACTTGGGTCACCAAGGCTGTCCTCGAACATTGAAGCCATATCCAATGTTGTAAATGTCGCCATCTTATAGCCGACAGCTGTCATCTTGTCGTCATAGGCTACAGCTCCGACAACATATACGGTTTCTGGCTGAAGGTCTTTCAACAAGGCATTGTATGGAACTTTGATTGCTTCGCCATTCCTTGCGATGTATGTCTTCATCGCTTCAGAATCATCAAGATTCGGCACGCTCTCAAGCACTACAGATTCCTGTACAGGAGCCAGATAACGAATGAGTGTAGCTTCGCCATCAGCACTGATTTCAATTTTAGCATTGATGGCTTTGACATCTGTCACTTCCATAGAAAACTCTACAGATTTGTCCGCAACCGGAGTCTTCTTGCATGACGATACTGCCAGTACAGAAAAGACTGCTGCGATGATTGTCAATAATTTGATTCTTTTCATAAGTGTTATTTTTTTTAATGTGTTGTTATTTTCCCCATTTCGGATTCTGTTCAAATCCAGTCATAAGATCAAGTTCTCGCTGCGGTATCGGCTGAAGCTCGTGCTTGCCCTCGGTAGTATAGCCGATCGAGAGGATATATGATGACGAGCCATCACACCACTCGTTCATGGAACTTTCGAGTCCCTTTATCGAGTCTACATATATGCCCCAGCGTATCAGGTCCTGTTTTCTCTGACCCTCAAAGCAAAGCTCGTAAGCCCTTTCGTTGCGTAGTGACTCACGGAAATCATCCTGAGATAGTCCGGCAGGAAGGTCTGCATCTGTAGGAGTCTCAGAGGCCATGTCGTATCCGTATCCGCGACGGCGCACCTTGTTTACAGCTGCATACGCCTCAGTTGTAGGACCGCTTATTTCATTTATTGCCTCAGCGTACATCAAAAGGACATCAGAATAACGAAGGATGTACCAGTTAGCATTCGACTGATTGCCGTCAGAAAGCTGATTTGAGGCATCTACATATTTTGTGAGATCCCATTTCGCGACATAAAGTCCTTCGCGGTACGGCCATTTATATCCTAAGGTATATGGATTTTCGAGTGTTTTCAGAAAAGTGACCATGTCTCCCTGAGAATCCCTGTACACCTTACGAACGCCATCTATATCTGATTCAGTATACCACCTGACAGTTTCAACGCCGGCATTGTTGAACACCTGCCTTCCAAGCAGCTGAGTACCCTCATAATAATGATCAGCAAGACTCAATGAAAATCTTTTGTCCTGTAACGGATTCGGCCAGTTTGCCGCGAATGTCGGAACTGCGCGATACCTTGCATCGACTCTGACAAGCGGAGTGGTGTTCTCCTCGACATGTACGCCATTCCACTTTCCTATATATCCACTGCAGTTGCTTGCAGACGAACTGGAAATGGAAGGAGAGTAAAAACTTATCTCGAAAAGACTTTCGGTAGGATCCCATACTGAATTGCATGCATTCCTCCATAACTGCTCGTAATCAGGCAACAGGTCATGCATGCCGGAATTGATGATTGTCTCACAGGTATTCTTGGCAGATGTCCATTTTTCTGTATTCATAAGCGGATATCCAGCCCATGTCACATATACTCTAGCAAGGAGAGCCAATGCGCTGCCTTTAGAAATCATGAATGCATTTGAAGGACGGATTACATCGGCCTTGGCCCATGGAAGAATTTCCGCGGACTCGATAAGTTCCTTCTCTATGAATCCGTATACATCTTCCGGCTTATCCTGTACATATGTTGATGGGTGCTGTCTGGATTGTTCTGTTGATGTCATCATGATAATGTTACCCCAATGACGCACAAGCTCGAAATGCATCAGGGCTCTTATTACGCGTGCTTCCGCCATATATACATCAACGGTCGCGCGTTCTTCTTCCGGTATATTTTCGTATGATGCCTTTACCCTTTCGATGAAGTCATTTGCGTCATATATTGTATTATAAAGGGCCTTCCAGGTGTTCTGCACCCAAGCATGGGTAGACGTGTGGGCATTATTGGCAAAATCCCTGTTGTTTGCCAGAGATGTGCCATCGTGCTTGGAAATATCCGTAGGAAGATCATAACAGATGGAGAGCTTATGGCCATACAGATCATGACTGCACATATCCCTATAAACGCCATACAGTACATTTCTGGCCGATTGGGCAGAATCAATATAGTCCTCCTTTTCTATATATGTATAATTAGTCTCATCAAGACATGAAGTAAGGAGGAATGCTGCGGATAATACTGATAATATATACTTTCTCATAACTTCAATTATCATTAAAACGTTATTTCCACTCCCATTGTATATGCTGTATTTTTAGGATAAGAACCATAATCCACGCTTGGCATGAGAGGACTGTTTTTCCAGTTCACTTCTGGGTCAAATCCACTATACTTGGTCAGGCAATACAGGTTGTTGGCTGTAACATAAAGTCTGAGCTTGCTTACTTTGATCTTGTTCATCCACTTGCTTGGGAAGGTGTATCCCAAAGTCAGATTTTTCAATCTGAGGTAAGACCCGTCTTCAATATAACGAGAGTATATATCATGATCTGTCATTCCATTGACTGACGGCACCTTGTTTGACGCATTATAAGCCGTCCATCTATCTTTGACCTCAGCAAGCATGTTCCAACCTTTCTGCTTTGTCTGGGTAGCAAGATATCTTGTTACATTGTAAACGTCGTTTCCATAAGAGAACTGAAGGAGGAACGACAGATCAAACCCATAGATATGGAAAGTGTTTGTCATTCCGCCAAACCAGTCAGCATATCCGTTACCGATGACTGTGCGGTCTGCTGATGTTATTTTACCATCTCCTTTATCCGGTATACCATCACCGTCAGTATCAATAGTCGGCTGATCCTTGTATTTCACAAATCCCGGAGAAGGATACACTCCCGCATGGTCGGAGTTATCAACCACCCCTTCCTTGAGTCTCAGGTCGCCATCTTTTGTCATGACAAAATCCGATGCCTGATAGATGCCGTCAAATTCATATCCGTACATGTTTCCGAGTGCCTGTCCGACAATGGCTATATAGTCGTTGTTGGTGTTGTTTGAGTCAAAGCCGGTTCGCACCTGCATGTATTCTGTGCCACTTTGGAGTGAAACCAATTTATTTGACAGGAACGAGATATTGAAATCAGTAGACCATGAGAAATTCTGCCTATTTACATTTATAGTCTTGAAACTGAGTTCCAATCCTCTGTTACGTATTTTTCCGATGTTCTGCCACTGAGACTCCCATCCTGAAACGAATGCAAGATTCTGCTGGAGGAGAAGATTTCTAGTGTCTTTCTGGAATATATCCACCGTAAAGCCAACCCTGCCATCCAGGGCAGAAAAATCAACACCGGCATTGATGGTTTCTGCTCCTTCCCACTTGAGGTCAGGATTCGCCAATGTATATGTCGTCAATGATGCAATGGAAGATGCTCCAAGGCCATATTTGCTGACACTATATAAGTCCTCGGTCTGATGGTTTTGTATTCTGTCATTTCCAACTACTCCATAACCTACCCTGAGCTTCAGATTGTCAAGCCAGGATGTGGTTCCCTTCATCCATGGTTCATTGGAGATTGTCCACGCTCCTGCGAAAGAAGGGAATACGCCCCAACGGTTCTTTGGTGCAAAAACTGATGAACCGTCAGCACGTATCGTAGCGGTGAACATGTATCTGTCATCGTAATTGTAGAATCCTCTCGCAAAGAACGACAACCTCTTCTTATCTGAACGGGATGTCTCGACAAGGCTGGCAATATCTCCTGCGCTAAGCTTGTCGAC
>JAZRBS010000008.1:0-20903 GCA_045635205.1 Candidatus Cryptobacteroides sp.
TACTACTTCCTTTCAGCTGACGCATTCGGAGTTCTTCCTCCAGTATCAATCCTTACTCCTGAGCAGACTCAGTACTACTTCCTTTCAGGATTTACTGCAAAGCTCGCAGGTACAGAGCGCGGTATCACTGAGCCAACTCCAACTTTCTCTGCTTGCTTCGGTGCAGCATTCCTTTCACTCCACCCAACAAAGTACGGTGAGGAGCTCGTTAAGAGAATGGAGAAGGTCGGTGCAAAGGCATACCTCGTGAACACAGGATGGAACGGAACAGGCAAGCGTATCTCTATCAAGGATACAAGAGGAATCATCGACGCTATCCTCGATGGCTCTATCGACAAGGCTCCTACCAAGACTATCCCTTACTTCAACTTCACAGTTCCTACAGAACTCCCTGGAGTTGACCCTGCAATCCTCGATCCTCGTGACACTTACGCTGATGCAGCACAGTGGGATGAGAAGGCTAAGGATCTTGCAGCACGTTTCATCAAGAACTTCAACAAGTTCACAGGAAACGACCTCGGTAAGGCTCTCGTAGCAGCAGGTCCTGCTCTCTAATTGAAACATTTTCAATACAATACAAGGCAGTCACATTGTGTGGCTGCCTTAATTGTTATTTTATGATCTGCCAGCCTAAATACCTGACACAGGCTGGATCTTGTACAAGTCGGAACTACGTACAGTTCTACCGACAAAGCCATTCCTCAGAGTACCTGAAACATTCCCTCTGCGAACCGTCTTCTTATCAAGCACGTCTGCAGGCGAAGTCAATTCCGGCAAAGCGTCAACATAGTTGTGCTTCCGATTCGTCTGCGAGGACTGTCTTGCGCCAGTAACATCCACGACATAGGTGTTTGTCAGATGCTCTGAACAGTATAGATGACTGCCATCTCTGAAAACAATCCTGGCATCATTTTCAAATCTGAAAGTATCCATAAAGATTGCCGTTTCAGAGGCTTTGACCTTACATTGGAATTCACATCCTTCTTCACTGACGACACTCCAACCCGGAGCACCGATGTTATCATTATAACCGGCAAACTGCGCAAACTCCAGGTGATCAAAGTTCATATAGAAGGTCAAGGCATCGTATATCAATTCAAATTCTGCAGACATACAGACATTGAAATTCAACCCGCCAAGTTCTTCATTTCTCAGCCAGGAAATATCGGCCTTGAGAAGAGGAATACCCAATTGATAAATCTCCGTCACCGGAACCAATAATGGAGCAAGTCCATCCTTCATATCAACTTCAGCACACAGAACTGCTCCTAAGTCGGCAACACGCTTATAAGAATAAGTCGAATAAGATCTGTATATTTCCTGTCCGAGGAATTCATCGTATGCCTTATCACGCCTCTTTCTGTCTGCAAATGATATATCAAGATCTGCGTAGGTATAACTACGTCCATCCGCTGTTATTTCGCTTGGGGATGAAGTGTTCCATCCAACAATACCCACTTCATCGAAACCATCATAGATGAACTTGCCGGACACATTGCTGGCTATAGAGACGCTGTTGCTGGTGGGATTGTAGTATTCATCATATCCTCTGACCTTATTTGGGTATGAACCTGCTGAACCGGAATATGGAGGAGCCACATACCAATAATCAAGTCCTGTCATAATAATCGGCAACTGATAGGTCTTTATCTGGGTATAAAGATAGTCTGAGGAAGAATCGATAATATTATGTGAAGAGTATTCCATTGTACTCCAATTATCTATTATCCGATTGGTCGGCAGCAAAAGTATATCTGCTGCTCTGAACTTTCCTGGGAAGTCACCTTCCAGATTTCGGTTGCTCGGATATGATAACTCGATATTGAAAATTACATCATCACCGGACTGCTCATATCCTGTAGCCTGAATTTTCGGTTTGACTTCAGGATCATAATTCTCTTGATCATATTCATAAATAAGAGCATTGAGACCGGCTCCATTTGTCCTCACGTCAAAAGTAACCGCTGAAGGATAAGGAGTATGAAAGAATACCGGCATTTCAAAATCCACATTCACAATATCATTGAACTGAGCAAGATTACCTTCGTCAAGTACCTCTATATAAACACCTTGCTGGCAGACTGTCCAACTATATGAATCCTGCACAGTGCCGTTTGGATCAAGCGCTTCAAGCGTAAACTGGCATTGACGTTGATGTGACTGATCCGTACCATTGACAATCATCTCAACTTCCTGTACTCCTTCACCGGTCTCAGTATCGAAATATAGCCAGTCTGCATCTGTTGACAACCTCCAGGAAAAATCTTTTCCTTCATTAAGAACGCCGACACGCAAGGCTGTCTTATTGATCAACGGATCATAATAAAGAATCTGCTCCTGAGGACCGTAAAATTGAAGAGAATAATCCGGTTCCACAACCCGTACCGTCACTTCGGCTGTAAAGGTCTGAGCGTCCTTCTGAGCCATTATATAATAGTGCAAATCGCTCTGGACATTAAATTCATAAATAGTATAATTACCGTAATTTCCTTTCTTATCGCCATTTATATATACAACATCAGGTTTGACCTTCATATTTTGTGATACTTCATACATCTCCAGATCAATACAGATGAGTGCATCAGTACCGCGTTTGACCTCTTCCGGCGAACATTGCACTTCCATACGGTAATACTTTTCTTCGCCACCGGTTGTATTCTGAGCCGGCACTACTATCGCTTTTGTGTATGTTTCATCACCATATTGCACAACAATCTCATAAGTCAGATCTTCCTTCACTTTCGCTGTTTCGAATACATATTTTCCACTCAGATCCATCTCCGAGCCATTTATGCTTATCTTATCAGGAACAACTTCAGTTGCATCAGCCTTATCTTTGAGACTCACCAAGAGTATCACTGTCGCTTTCTTTCCGATATAAACCTTTTCAGGAGCGTACTCCACCCACAGTTCATATTCATTGTCCGATTCAGGAGCAGTTGTCATACTGATGACAACCTGCTTCTGATACAATTGTCCGGATTTCACAACATCCACCTGATATACAATATCACTCTGTACTGGTCCCTCTGCAAATACATAATCAGACCTGACAGGATAGTCTTTACCATTTATACTGACTTCGTCTGGAGTTACTGTGTTCTTTGAATTCTTGTCAATCAATTCCACTTTCAGCCTGACATCCACATTCGCCCCCTTTTCTACAGTGGCCGGCGATGGGGTCACTTGCAACTCATAATCCGGATTTGATTTTTCGAATGCGTCCACCACTATTATCTGGTCGTAATAAATTCCGTTTTTCGCCACCGTGACTTCATATTCCAAATCATTCGAAAGGAGCACATCACCAAATATAACAGGCTGTCCCACAGGCTTTTCCACCCCATCAACAAAGAAACTATCTGGAAGCGTCTTCTCATCAGAACCGTCAGTCTCAAGCCAAGCATCGATCCTCACATCGATCTTCTGACCTTTATGCGCCTTTGTCGGATAATATTCAACTACCAGAGAATAAGGTTTTTCAAATTCCTCGTGATCTTTCCTCTCTGCCACCTTTATTCTTCCTATTTCTTCTGCCAGAACAGTAGTGGAATATGGCTTACGGAAAGATTCATCAGTAAATATCCGAATCAATTCTGTGACCTTTCCTTCAGTATCAGTCTCAGACTCAACATAAAGTTCTGCGAATGAAGGCTGATCCGTTTCATCGACCCTAAGATTCCAGACTGAGAGATTATTTTGATCCAGTTCAGAGATTTTCTCACAATGTATCCAGGAATATTCCTTTTCCGATTTGATATCTCTGATTCCCGGACGGAGTCGCAATTCAAATTCTCCACCCCTCAATGGTGTCTTGAAATGATTGTCAGACGCGAGAACAGCATATATTGAAAAGTCGGGAACAGATATGGAGACATCATTCAGAGTATCCAGATCGTTGAATACCCATACCCTCTCGAGAGAATCGTTCTGACCGGCCTCAACAAACTTCAATGTTGAAAGATTACCGTATGACAGGATGAGGTCACTCATCAAATTTCCATTGCACTCCAGAGAATCAAGAGAAGGGAAATGCCTAATATCGATCATTGTACGGATTCCATACTGATTCAAGTCAAGGCGATGTAATTCTGCTATATCATCAGGATATATATCGCCTTTCAGCCCAAGAATGTCTTGAAGCGCCGACTTGAAAACCTCATCATCAAAATCCAAGGCCTCACTTTCGTCGGCCAAGCCTGGCTGCTCCACGCGTATGCTTTCCTCATCATCACCAGAAATTATTCTGATCTCTGCCGAACGTGAAGAATCCGTATTGTTTGCTTGCACGCTGACTGTAAATCTCGAATCACCAGCCTCACCACTTATAGGATCGACAGAACACCAGGATGTTGACTTGGTATTCATAACCACCACATTCCAATCCTCCTTTGCAGTGAAATACACGGTCTTTTGTCCTCCGCTGTGAGGCAGATCCATCACAGGCTTGAAATCACTCTCAAACAGTATATTAGCCGATGACTCGTCAGCATTGAAATTCTGACAACTGAAAAATGGCAGAAGAACAGCCATTGCAAGCAAGAATCGTTTCATAGTAAAGAAATCTAGGTGTATGCCACCAGGTTACAAAGCCAAAGTATTGTCACAATAGTCAATGATTTTTTCGCGGTGTGTTATGAAAATCATTGTATGATCCGGAAGTCTTGAAATAAGACGTTCCATAAGCAAGGTTTCAGTTCCGGCATCAAGCGCTGAACTGAACTCATCAAGAAGAAGTATGCTGCCCGGACGCAGAAGAGCACGGGCTATGGCAATGCGCTGTGCCTGCCCCTCTGACAGTCCTGCCCCTGCTTCAAAACATTGAGTATCCAATCCTGACGGAAGATCCATAATGAAATCTGCGGCAGCGGTATGCAGGGCTTCAAGCATCTGGGACTCGGTCGCATCCGGATTACCCATCAGGAGATTATCACGGACTGTACCGCTGAAAAGGGTGTTTCCTTGAGGCACATATACAAGATTGGCACGTGTCGCAGGCGAAACCTCCTTCACAATTTCAGAGGAATATACTTCTATCCTGCCGCTCTGGGGCTTGAGCAAAGACAGAAGAAGACGGATGAGCGTACTTTTACCGACTCCTGTAGGACCGACAATCGCTGTGCGGCTTCCTGGCTTGAAGTCGTAAGAAAAGTCATCCAGTACCTTATCCTTTGAATCCGGATAAGCAAATGAAACATCGCGAAGTCTGACTCCGACAACTCCGTCAACAAGAACAGGATCTGTCATCGGCTCACGCGGCAGAGCCTCCAGTTCCATAAGACGGTCAATTGATGCTGTAGAGTGTATGAGAGCAGGCAACTGACTGCTCATCTCAACCAGAGGGCGCTGGATCTGTCCGATGAGTTGAAGGAACGCAGTCATCATTCCGTATGAAACTACGCCCTTGCTAATTCCGATCACACCCCAGACGAAGGCTATTACGTGCCCGGCCTGAAGAGCAAGCGACATAAAGCCACGGGATATGACACTGAACCTTGTCCTCCGGATTTCGTTTCCATAAAGATTACCCTGAAGATCATCCAAGGTTGCGGAACTGGCATCCGTATATTCAAGTGACTGCAGCACAGAAAGATGCTGCAGACTTTCCTGCAGGTGTGACTGTACCCTTGAATCACTTTTACGGATATCCAAAGTAAGATTTCTGACCCTTGATGTTATATACTTTCCCAAAAGCATTCCTGCCGGCACAACTACGATGATGACCACAGCAAGCCTAGGATCAAGAATCAGAAGGAAAAGAAAAGCAGCAATAAACTGCAAGGCAGTTCCAAGGAGATTGGGAAGAGATACCGCAAAGGAAGAAGCGACAACCCTCACATCTTCCTGCATTCGGTTGAGTATGTCACCCGAATGATGACGTTTACCACCATCACTCTGAAGATGAAGAAGGATATTGAAGAGCCTCTTACGAAGCCTGTTCTTTATCTTTATTTCCGTTGTGGTCTGGAGATAGGAGCGGACCGCGTTGAGAAGTATTCTGAAAAGTGAAATTCCTATCATCACGGCTGCCCATATAAGTATGGACTCACCTATTTCCTTCCCGGCAAATGCATCAACCGCCAGATCCACCAGTTTCTTGCTGACATATACAAAACCGATAGCGCATCCGGCAATCAGAATATGGCAAAGCATAGTGACGGCAAGCCGTAAACGATACGGCCTGACAGCATTCAGGAACCACTTCAGATATTTCATAGGCTACTCGGTTACGGCCTTATGGCAGGTATATGCAGCATCCGCGTCAGGAAGACATTCAAGATGCCAGCAGGCTACATCAGATATCACCTTCTCCACTGTTTTATGCAAAGCGTCTGTAGAAGCCCTGTCCCAACGCATACAGGAGCACGCCGGCATCAATGATGCGTATGCCTGCAGAAGGACATTGCGGCTTATTTTATTATACGGAGCCTGGCTCAGACGCACGATTGCTTTCAATGGTACTGAATCATTCTTATAACAATGTGTCTTACCGCTCCAAGGCGTACCATAAATGACAGCCTTTCCGTCCTTAAGACGAATTACCGGATTATCATCATTCAGAAGTTCCGTATCATCTATATTATTGAGCCACAGACGGCTATGAGTACTCTTTCCGGTTCCGCTCCTGCCCAGGAACATATATCCGCCTCCATTATGCTTAATGACTGATGCGTGCACCATAAGCGTATCGTATGGACTGGTACAGAAGGTGTAAAGAAGCATCATAGCATTGCTCAGGGAGAATTCGGTCAGACGTTCGGCGCGCGATCCAGGCACATAGACTATGTTATGCCTGAAATCGTCCGAAGGGATGAGGATGCAGTCCGGATGTGCCTTTGTGTATGAGAATCCGAAATTGAATTTTCCTTTATTGTCAAAAATCCAGAAATAAGGAGCCTCATCGTTAAGACATTCGCGCACATCTCCCGGATCGGTACTCTTCAAATCTTCAGAATACTTGACAGTCAACGTGAATATAGGATCTTCGTCACTCGCTGATGCAAACGGCTGATATGGGCCAAGGTACTCTTCAGCCTGAACACTTTCCGGCATTATCACCTCAAAAAGATGACCGGCGACTTCGTATTTGTATGATTTTTCCATAATTTTTCAAAGATAGTGATTTTATCCGTATTTTTGCAGTATATGACGACAATAGTAAAGGATAAGGCATTGATGATGGAGGAGATCAGGACATTGATCTCTGAAGGACATACTGTATCACTGACTGTGAAAGGCAACAGTATGAATCCGTTTCTAGTGAGTATGAGGGATCAGATGACTTTAGGTCCCTGGAAAAGAGAAGACATACGCAAAGGATGCGTGGCTCTTGTAAAGGATCTAAAAGGCAACTATCTGATCCATAGAATAGTACACACTGACGAAGCGACAGTCACATTGATAGGAGACGGTAATATAGGACTGAAGGAAACCGCGAGGTACGAAGACATCATCGGAATTATGTACAATATGACACGCAAAGGAAAGGTCTGGACATCAGAAAGCCGGATCTGGAAACTATATTCCTGCATCTGGATGTTTCTCCTCCCCGTGCGCCGATGGCCTCTCGGAGCCTGGAGAAGAATTTTCCTGAAGAGCCTCTAGTTTTTTCCTATAGGCATCCATCCGCTTTTTCCAGGCAATCTGCCTGGCTTTCTGTTCCCGGGCTTTGCGTTCCTGGAGGTCCTCATATTTCTTTTCAAGATAGTTGTCTGCCATAATTCCATTCTATGATTGTGCAAATATAACAATCTGTTTGGTTGAATAGGAGTTTTTTGATACTTTTGCAGAAAATCAGCAAAAAGATGAAAATCAAGAATGGATTCGTACTCCGCGAAATGTGTGGAGAAAACATAGTCGCAGCAGAAGGACTTGAGAATATTAATTTCAACAAACTCATCTCACTCAACGAAAGTGCTGCATTCCTCTGGAAGGAACTTGAAAACAAGGAATTCACTGTCGAAGATATGGCAGAGTCCCTTATCAGCCGTTACGGCATCGACAAGGAACTCGCATTAAAGGATTCTGCAAATCTTTGCGAAGCCTGGATCAAGGCCGGAATCGCTGAATAACCTTATTTCACAAAATATCCGTCATAATCCACCTCAAACTTTCCGAACGGATCGAATGCCGCATCAATAACGACAGCGGCTTCTAATCTTATTGCTGTTCTCGACGGATCATAATCTTTGAGTCCCAATCCGTTCCACCAAGACTCTTCCGATCCGTATGGGATTGTTCCCCCACCGGCACGAACAAGTTCAAGCATACGGCCTACAGTAATTTCACCCGGCTCAAGGACAAAGCCTCCATAGAGGTCCGACACATATATTTCTTCACCTATAAGAGGATCTGCAGCACGGAACCAGGTCTGGTTTTCCCATCCGGCATTGCGTCCTTCACCTCGCAGGATACCTGTAGCCCCGATCCTCTGCACAGCCTTGAAATGCCGGTCTTCACGTGGCAGATCAAGATAAGGCATAATGTAGCATCCTGATTCGAGAAGAGCCTCCTGCAATTGTCTTACCCCGATTTCCTTTACCGAACGTCCTTCTGTTACAGCGATGGCAGCCAGGGCACCGGCAGCCTGTCCGATCTGCATAACAACCGGCTGAAGCCTTGTCGCTCCATTCATAAGATTCGATACAGAAATGGATTTTTCCGCCACGATCAGGTCATCAGTCTGCTTCGGGATTATTGTTCCCATAGGGACATTGAATGAAGGTATAGGATAGAAGTGCAGATCAGGAAGCGACTTCCAATCCGGATGTCGGAAATGATGATGATCCACAGCATAATCCCCCACAGCAATTCCGGTACGATAATACGGTTTCTCAAATCCGTATGGATCTGCTGCAGCATCCATCGTGAAGAATGCTTCTCCGACTATCCTGCGCGACTCTCTATGATAAGGGAAGAACGGAAGTCCGTCCTCAGTAGGAAAGACATCGTCCGCAATACCAAGATTTTTCATTCCCAACTGTGTCTGTATGAAATATATGAAAGACAAAGTGAACTTTTTTGCCTGAGCAAACGCTTCGTTCCTCTGTTCCCTATCCATCTCCACGGCATTGACATAATAATCATTTCCATATATAGGCCAGTTGATCATATACCTTCCTTGAGGAGTCTTGCCGTATGTAATCATCATTTCAGGCGACCATATAGTCTGTCCTGTCTCTGCCACAGTGCTCATCGGATTCTGTGCCGAATTTGCAAACAGTGATGGATCGTATCCCTCTGGTTCCGGGATGGTCATATCCGCATCCTGGCCATAATCCTTAAGAAAAGCGACGTATGTAAGATCCTGGATCACGTCATTGGACTCTTGAGGAGCAATAGATTCTCCTGTAAGCGATGATGCCTCCATTCCTATTCTGTAATCGACTCCGCAAGCCTTGGCGACATCACAGAGTTCTGTCGCGTCTATCAGTATATCAGTATGGATACGGCGTTTCTTTCCAGAAGCGTCACGATATGAAACGGTCCAGTCTCCAGCCTTGCCTGCAACATCAGTCACGACAACCTCCCTCCTGACATCAAGAAGTTCTCCACACGTTGCGGCCATATCCGTAAATATTTCCTGTCCGATCTGCGGATCGAAATTGACCAGACTGACCCAACCGCTCTGCAATGTCTCATATCCCCCATATCTTGCTGCGAGAGAATCCGTAAATTCTCCAAAAATACCGCTTCTAAGCCTGTAATTACCGTCAATGCAACTGACTCCGGCAGAAGTAAGCACACCACCCAGCCAAGGAGTTTCTTCCAGAATGACAGTCCTGACTCCCATCCTGGCAGACTGCACACCAGCCGCCGTACCACTGGCACCGCCCCCGACGACGAGTACATCAGTTTCATCCATCCTGCTACAGGAAACCATCGCAAACAACACGATTATTGCAACCTTAAGAAGACCTTTCATAGTAATATTTTTACATATCTGAACGCGAATTTAAAATATATTTTAATAATATTGATTAACTTTGTACAAAATCTTCAAACCAAAAAGATATGAACAATTCTGTCAAGACCGGGCGCATTGCATCCATCGACATACTTCGCGGCATTGCAATCATAGGTATGGTATTATGTGCCAACATCGGTTTCAACTCAGATCTTCCTGCGTGGATGTTTCACGCGCAGACACCACCACCGACATACGCATTCAATCCTGACGTACCCGGCATAACCTGGGTCGATCTGGTGTTCCCATTCTTCCTGTTTTCTATGGGAGCGGCTTTCCCTTTTGCGATGCGCAAAAGACTCGAAAAAGGGCAGAGCAGATGGGCGGTAGCAGGCAGTCTTGTCAAGAGATGGCTCATCCTGACTGTGTTTGCCATTGTTCTGGGAAATGCATATAGCATAGGCGGCAGTGCAAGACCGGCCTGGCAGGTCAACATTTATATGATCTCATTATGGGCGGCAATGTTCCTGGCTCTTGTCAGGATACAGAATCCTGCCGGATCAGCCGGATGGAAGAGCCATCTTGGGGAAGCCGTAAACATATCCGGACTCATTATGCTCATTGCCCTCGCCTTTGTGTTCACCAGATGGTTCGGCCTCACATTGGACAAAGGCAGATGTGACATAATCATTATGATTCTTGCCGTCATTGCCATTGCCGGAGGCCTGTTATGGATGTTCACAAAAGACAGCATACGGCTCAGATGGCTTGTATTTATGCTTGTGGCAGCGTTCAAGGCAATGGATTCATACGCTCCTGAGGCACTATCTTTTGTACCATCCTGCACCTGCGTATCCTGGTTTTTCAACTGGGAGTGGCTTCAGTATCTGCTTATAGTCTTGCCCGGATCCATTGTCGGCGATATGATACTCGAACATTCCAGAAGCGGTGTGAAGGCACATATAGGACGCAACGGAGCGATCGGCGGCCTGATTGCGATGGTTGCAGCAATAGTACAACTCTGGGGATTGTTTACGAGAAACGTGGCAGCAGACTTCATAATAACGGGAATTCTTGCAATCATATTCTTCTGTCTTACCTGGAAAGAAAGAAATGTATATACCGGGATAGCAAAAATCGGCTTTTTCCTCTTGCTTTCGGGTATAATATTCGACCCTGTTGACGGAGGCATTACCAAAGATTACTGCAACCTTTCATACGTACTGACCACAGGAGGTATGGCTGCACTCACCACAGCCTTCCTGCTTATGCTCGAAATACGTTCCGGAGTCAAGGGGGCATTCATCGCCGGAGTTGGTCAGAACCCGATGCTGGCATATACAGTAACCAATTTTCTGATAGGCCCGGTATTGAACCTGACCTGCATCCTGCCTCTTGTCTATGGTCTGTCCGAAGGATCGCAGTTCTGGGGAGTGATGCAGGGAGTATTCATAACATTCCTTATGATGTGCGTAACATTCGCATTTACAAGATTGAAATTATTCTGGAGAAGTTAAAAAAATATAGATATGCGCAAATTAATAATGACACTTATGGCAGGACTAAGTCTTGCGGCAGGAACCGACATTTCGGCAAAAAAGGCCAAGGAGTATATAGAGACTCCGGCATCCGACTCTCGTATCGAATATACAGGAAGAACCCAGGTGAACGGTTCTGAGGTTTCATACGACTGGAGCGGTGTATATTTCAGAGTAAGATTCAACGGGCCATATCTTGCAGTAAAATGCTCTGACTCTAAGAACAGTTGGTTCAACCTGTGGGTTGACAAAGAGATGTCGCCTGTAGCGGACAGCAAATTTCTTGTCGGCGCGAAAGACACTTTGGTAGTTCTGGCCGAAGGTCTTGGCAAAGGAGAGCACGAAGTGATTCTTCAAAAAAGAACCGAGGGAGAGCAGGGGCGATTCACTGTGCACAGTTTCATTACCGAAGGTGAAGTGCTTCAGGCTGCCGGACGCAAGGAAAGACATATAGAATTCATCGGAGACTCTTATACCTGCGGATACGGAACAGAAAGCAACGACAGGGATGACCCTTTCCTGGCGGAGACCGAAAACTGCAACCTCACATACGCTGCAATAGCAGCAAGGTATTTCGGAGCGGATTTCAACCTGGTAAGTCATTCTGGGCAGGGAATAGCACGAAATTATGATGACTTCAGACCAGGATACAATATGCCGGACAGATACAGTCAGACATTCGATGAGGATCCTGATATGAAATGGGATGCCACAAAGGCGCCGTACAGACCTGACGTCGTGGTCATCTACCTGTGCACCAACGACTTTTCTACTGCCAGACAGCCTCACGAAGAGATCTTTGCAGGCAGATATATAGAACTCCTCAAAAAGGTGAAAGCCAATTATGGAGAGGATATCCCGGTACTGTGTATGGCATCCAATGTAACTCCTTTCAGTTATGACTACATCCGCAATGCCAGCCTTATGAGTGGCCTTGAGAATGTATATTATCTCGGATTGAGCAAGGGAGTACACAACTACGAAGATGATCTGGGCGCAAGTTGGCACCCTAACTACAAGGGGCATATAAAGGTTGCAAGTTGTATGATTCCATACATCTCGACATTGACAGGATGGGAAATGGAAGAGAAACCTTATAAGTAATAATATATGAGAAAAACTGTTTTAGCACTGACTACCCTTGTTATGATTACAGCCAACACGCTGAATGCCAAAGACATCAAGGGAACAGTAAAGGACACGGAAGGAAAAGGAATCCCCGGAGTAGTGGTTTCCGACGGTCTGAACACCGTACAGACTGACGCCAAGGGCCGTTTCAGGATGAATGCAGACCAGGACAGCAGGTTCGTATTCATTTCCACCCCGTCCGGATACATTTCTTCGACCCTAGAAGGGAATACCCTTTTTTACAAGGAATTGAATGAAGAAGTTAAAAGATATGATTTCATCGTGGAGAAAAACTCCAAGGATGACATAAACCACAACGTAATCGTCATCGCCGATCCTCAAATCAGCGAACGAAGCGAACTTCCCGACTTGAAGAAGCAGGCTGAAGATATGGCAGGATTCGTCAAGGAAATGGACGGAGACTACACATTCGGCATCTGTCTGGGAGACATCGTAGGATGGGATCACAGCATTTATCCCGAATATAACGAAATTATGGCAAAGCCCGGTTTCGACTATAGATACGTCATCGGAAACCACGATATGACCAACTGGGGACGTTCTTTCGAGACTTCTATGAAGAATTACGGAGATATGTACGGCCCGGCCTGGTACTCATTCAACGTGGGAAAAGTGCATTACATCGTTCTCAACGACAATTTCTATGTAGGACGCGATTATTTCTACATCGGATATATAGATGAAAGGCAACTCAAATGGCTGGAACGCGATCTTTCATACGTCGAACCGGACAGCAGAGTCGTGGTCTCGCTGCACATACAGACCACAAATGACAAATCGGATCGTGATGCATTCCAATATGGCATCATAGGCGACAATCTATGCAACAAGCCGGCATTCTATGCTATGCTTGAGCCTTACAAGACTACCATTCTTTCCGGACACAGCCACACGGCAGATTTCGAGCAGATCAGCGATAACATCTTCGAAATCAATGTAGCAGGCTTCTGCGGAGCCTGGTGGTGCGGTGAGGTTTGCATCGACGGTGCTCCGGCGGGTTTCAAAGTATTCGATATGGATGGGAATGATATCAAATGGATATACAAGGGATGCGGACATCCTCTGGACTATCAGATGAAAGTATATACCGATCTTCCAGAATATCCGGGACAGATTATAGCAAACGTATGGGATTACGACCCTATGTGGAAGATAGAATATTTTGAAGACGGGGTGAAGGTCTGCGATATGGAAAGATTCAAGGCTCAGGATCCGCTTGCAAAGGAATTATACAAGGATCCAGCCTCTTTGAAACGCTCGTGGGTATATGCAATACCGACAGAAAATATGTTCAAGGCAACCGTATCTGACGAAGCGAAGAAACTTGAAGTGAGAGTAACCGACCGTTTCGGAAGGACTTACAGAACCGCTATAGACAGATAAAGAAATCCGATATAATTTTCAAGGCTCTGCATCCGGAGATTCCGTTTGCAGAGCCTTGAACCTTTATTATCAGAAAGAGTTTCTGCGTGTCATATTGAAATCACAGTGGACTTTCCATATCTTACGGTTCAAGATCATATTCGCCGCTATTGTGCCCATCTGTTTGAAATCTGTCGATATGGTGGTCAGACCATCAAGAACGACCTCATTAAGATCAAATTCATTATAAGAAATGATGAAAATGTCCTTACCTATCTTCAGACCGCTTTCCTTTGCCTTCCTTGCCAACGATGCGAATCCCCAGTCAAGTTGAGAATTGACTATAAGGAAGGTCTCATTAGGAGATATCGAATCAGGTGTCGCAGTCATAAAGGTGACTGGAATTGAGAATTCCATACAGAAACGTTCCACTCCCCTGCAGATGGACTGTCCATAAAGACTGGCTGGAAGGGTAAGCACATTAAGCATTGAGGTGGATTTGAGTTTATCCAGACCTTGCTTCAGACCTTCATACACATCATTTTCAAAGTCCTGATATACAACTCCGTAATTCCCGGTATAGCGCTGAAGCCAATGGTCGATCATAATCAGTTTCCTATTAGGGACACGTGAAATCAGTTTGGCTGCCGCGGATTGTGTCTTTTCGTCCAATGGAAAGTGTGGCGCAATTACATAGTAATCGAAACGATCCAGATATGAATCGAGGAAATATGAGAAAAGTTCAAGATTCTGATTATGAGTAAGAATCGTCAGTTCCGCATTCTCCCCAAGTTTCTCCGCCAGAGAATTGAAAAGTATTTCCTTATAGACACTGAGTCTATCAAAGAGAACCAGCACCTTAGGCTTGATATTCTTATCAAGTTCCGCCACATAGAAGCCCTTGCCCTGCTGCGGAATGATAAGTCCCTTCTCGCGAAGGATACCATAAGTTTTCTTGACAGTCTCTTTGGAGATGCCGATCTGCGCAGAAAAGTCATTCATTGAAGCAATCTGTTCTCCCGCACGAAGTTTTCCAGATCGTATCAAGTCTTCAAACTGCTCGACCAACTGCTTGTAAATAGGAGTTTTACTCGCAGTATCAATCAAAATTTCAACACCCATTTGATACAATTGATAAAGGTTAGTACACTAAATATTAATAATCAGAGAGGGAAGCCATCGAAACGAAGTCGTCCTGTCTGTGCTTTCAAAGTTTCATTGGTAAGGTCAAAAGTGCTGTATCCTAGCGAACGGAACACTTGTATGAGAGCCAGAGCACGTTCACGGAAAGCAAAGAACTCTCTCTTTTCTTGAGGTGTCCAGCCTATTTCCGCTATAGCGAATGCCCTCGGATAAAGCATATATTCGGCGTGTGAAGGATACGGGATAAGTTCACACCACAGATTGCCCTGAAGGCCGAGAATGTGGTGATGATATTCTGACGAAATTCCTTCTACCGGGTCATAACTATATACGTGACGCAGCGACTGAAGATGTCCCACAGCCCTTGGTTCTTTCTTGATAAGATCCTGATAATAATCAAGATAGACGTATGTATTCGGAGACATAATCACATCGTGCCCCATAGAAGAAGCCTTGATTCCTCCTGGAGTACCTCTCCAGGACATTACAGTCGCCTGTTCCGGAAGCCCGGTCTCTACAATCTCATCCCATCCGATTATTGTCTTTCCCCTTTCACGCAGGAACTTTTCGATATGACGCACAAGGTATCCCTGCAGTCCGTTCTTGTCGCTCATTCCTTCTTCCTGCATCCTCCTCTGGCAATTGACACAAACTTCCCAATCCTTCTTCACAGCCTCATCTCCTCCGATATGGATATACTTATATGGGAACAATTCTATCACTTCTTCCAGCACAGTCTCCAGAAATTTTATCGTCTGATCATTCCCAACGCAAAGATCCCAGGAAAATGGCCTTGGTTTACCATCCGGCCCGACGCAGGACAGTTCCGGATAAGCCCTGTTGACCTCCATACTATGTCCTGGCATCTCGATTTCGGGAATTATGTCGATATGGCGCTCCGCTGCGTATGCCACAATTTCACGTATATCATCCTTGGTATAGAAACCGCCGTACGCTTGAGGATCCTCAGCATTAGTAAACGGATATCCAAGAGCCTCCCACTCGTGATATACCTCACCTCTTCTCCAAGCCACGTGATCAGTCAGATTCGGATATGCATCGATCTGGATACGCCAGCCTGCCGCATCGGTCAGATGAAGATGCATAACATTCATCCTAAGAAGAGCCAAAGCATCGATCTGCTTCAAAATGAAAGCCTTACCCTTGAAACTCCTGGATTCATCCAGCATAATGCCCCTATGACGGAAGCGCGGATAATCAAAGACCTCACAATATCTTACATCCTTGTCAAGAAGACGCATCTGCTCGAGTGCCTGACGTCCGCGGAACGCACCTTCATCTGTCAAAGCATAAATCTTTACTCCTTTCTTGCCGACAGAAAGAGCATACGCCTCTTCCTTGGCATAATCAGGAAGATTCTCTACTTTACGAGCGAAATCAGGAGAACTTAGGTATATCTTTATATCAGAGCCATCACACTTAAGAGAATATACTCCTTCCGACAAGGTATATTCCACTGGTGCAGGAATGATCCTATCCGGACCGGAGTAAGCATATAACATACTGATTGATAGCACATTCAGTACCGCAATCACAAATAAATCCCTAATCATATCAATAGCAGTCAAATGAATTGCAAATATATAAAAAAAGACCACACAACAGCAAAGCAACACACAAAAAAAGCATCCCATATAGAGATGCCTCTTTTATGTATTGAAGATGTTATTTCAATTCGAAGACAGAAAGACCACCGCCCTGCATCATAGCAACGATGTGGAGTTTACCGTCAATTTCAACCACGCTGCAATCACCGTATGTATTTCCAGCCTTGCAAGATGCCTCATCACCTTCATAAAGGGCAACCGAATAGATAGGCTCGCCCATCAAAGATGCCTCAAGGCTTCCAAGATCCTCAACTACGATGAGGTTGCAATGAGTATTGTCAGGAAGTTGGACGTATGCAATATATTTCTTTCCTCCGCAAGTAAAGAATTGGAAACTGAATGAACCGTTAAGTTCAGGATAAGCATTGCCGGCATCCCACTTAGGCCAATTTCCACCTGCGTGAACCGCACCAGAAGTATTCTTTGTCCAGAACTGTGCAAGAGCCGCAGTAGTAATCATAGCCTCATCAGAACCTGGATAGATTGTCGCCTCAGCAAGTCCGCCGCCGAATGTATCAAACCAGCAGTATTCCCTGAGATCGGGACTTGTGGCACCATTCTCGATATGGAATGCCATAACCTTCGTACCGCTCTGCGATGGAGCCCAGATCGAACCATCCTGCCAAGTTCCTGACACTGAAATTCTGTCCCCGTATCTTCTCCAGTCGGAAGCATTGGCAAGGCCATCCCATCTGAATGCGTGGAATGCCACAGGATCCTTATCAATTCCATTTGAATATGCATAGATATTGAAATTCTGGCTGCCGTCAACAGCAAGGTTGGCAGCGATAAGTACCGGATCACCTTCTGCATTAGGTATGCACTCAAGGGCTGACACAGCGTGCGTACCACCTGAAATACCACCTACCGGAAGCGCCTTATACACAGGTGCTGCATCACCAGCGAGAAGTGAAGCAAGTTCTACAGCGTAAATCTTTGCAGTTGCCTCTGAAGAGTTCAAATAAACATATTTGCCGTCAGAAGCCATCGAACGGTTAGCGATGCCTGGAATGAATGCGCACCAAGGGTCGGAACCATTTGAATAGTATGCTGCGACACGCTCGAGAACCACTCCGTCGTATGCATCCTGAGAAACAGTGAAACTTGCGATCTCCTTGCCCTCAGCATAAATATCTACGTCTGCTGTACGCACTTCCTTTGTTCTGTTTGCAGTGTATGTAAATGCGAGAGTTCTCTTGACAGCATCGGTAATACCCTTGGTCTCCACAAATGAAAGCCAGTCACTCTCAAGGGATACCTCAAAATCAGGATAATCAACATTTACATCTACATTAAGAGCACCTGCACTTGAAGGAAGTTGTTCAATGGCAGCGATATCAAATACACAAGGAAGACCAGGCTCCTGAGTGAAAATAATCTCTCCAAGTGTCTCACCTCCGGCAACGATCTTTGCCGCTTCCTTACGGACAGTCATTGCAGGGTTGGCTGTATATGAGAAGGTCAGAACTTTCTCAACGACAGGCAGCGCCTTTGTCTCAACAAATGTCACCCAAGGCTCGGAAGTAGCCATAACGACCTCAAAATCAGTATAATCCGTACTAACCTGCACATTTACTGTACCTGCTGTCGCCGGAAGATCCGACACTTCAGCAAGAATCTCAAACACCTCTGGCATAATGACTTCCTCAGGCTTGTTGCAAGCCACTATGGCAATAGCCAGAATCAAAGCAGAAAAAACTTTCTTCATAGAATGAAAAAATTTAGTTGTTAATATTGTTTATTGAATTTGTCTTTAGTGTGGTGTGCTGTGGTGTAAAACAGCGCGCAAATATAAGAATAAATTCAATACCTACAATCCATATTTTTCCAAAGCGTCATAAGAAAGTTGTCTGAAATCTCCTGAAGAACGATATTCTATAGTCTGATCCTGGGTTGCCCACGCATTTTCGAATGCCTCGAGTCTTTCGAAAAAGGCGACTTCATCATAAGCACGATTCTCTGCGATACAGGAAAGTATTTCTTCTATGAACATTTCCCATCTAGGCTTGCAATATGAATCTACAAACCCGCTCCACAGACGGGACGCGTAATCCCTGATGGAAGTCTGAAGTCCCCAGATGCTGATGAGCGTACGGGCATTACGAGTATAATAAGGTACTTCTTCTGGTGTAGACGCACAGGCTGCTGCATCATCAAGCCAACGGTCAAGACGTAACTGAGGCTCGCAGGCAGCAAGAGCATCAATATCATCAATAAGAGCGAGCATCATATCTCCGACTTCCCTGGCACGATGAATATCTCCGGATCTATATGCATCTACAAATTCATCGCGCAAGGATGCAAAATGATTTCCAAGTACCTGAGTTCCGATATTCACGACGTCAAACCTGTATGTATCGCGATGAGACTGAACTGAAAGCAGTTTCCTCCAGATTCTTGCCAATGTAGAATTGGCATATCGGACATTATGTATTGCTGTCCAATGCCAGAATCCTTCAAGACAAGGACGGGCGCACATCAGCGGAGTCTGACTCGAGAAGGAACCTGCAATATAAACACTGTCGGCGAGCGACTTCCAGACCTCACGCGCCACTGCATCTTCATTTCCGATTCTTCTGTCAGCCAAAGCCTCAACCCATTCATAATCAGTCATTCCGTGATTCCAGGCCTTGTCAAGTACATATTCAAACATAAATTGATTTACGCCGAAGCCTTCAAGAGTCGAGCCTAATCCAGCAAGGTTGGATCCCCCATTGGCAAAAGCATCTTCTATCCTCTCGCTTGTCTGATGGAAATTACCGGCGAGTCTGACATTTCCTCCGAAATTACCAAGATAACAAAGTATATAAGGCTGCCCATAAAATGAATCGGTCAATTTCCAGACTGGGGTATTCTCAATATAATAATCCAGAATCAGAACCTTATCCTGAGGCACGGCTTTCAGATAAGCCTCCACATTCTCTTTAGTCCAATGCTTCTGATCGTAAAAGAACAGCCATCCCATCTGAAGCCACAGGGCATCCGGATCGACGGACGCTATGGAATTATAGGCTCCTTCCGACATCGAAGCCAATGTCTCGGGATCCCAGGACGGAGCCTCCACCTCATTGAAAAGATCCATTCCATATATGTGATCGGTTCCGAAGAGTCTGGTCTGTTCCTGAAGGAACTCCTTCTGAATCAACGGATAAAGAGAATCCATAGGAGATAGGAAATGGCAGAGGTTTTCGGCTGGGAAGCCTCCCCAATGCTTGATATCTGTTATTGCCGCCTCCGGGTATATTTCCTTCAACTGCTCAGGAACGTGCCCATTGAATGCAGACAGTACTGGTCTCATATTGAGAGAACGCTCACGCTTCAATATCTTTTTCTGGAGTTCCACCTGAGAATCTATCCATCCCTGAGGAAGCGGGCCGTCAAAGGCATCTATATTATTCATCCTGTGCCAAGCGAGATGAGCCGGTCCAGTGAAATAGGAACGTATTTCGGTGTCAGTCAGGCCGTGCTTGCGCCATACATTCTGCCACACAGCCTCCTGGCCTGTATTGGCAAGAGGCATAGTAACTCCATTCAGAGCCATCCAGTCGATGAAACGCTCCCAGTCCTCCCACTTCCACCAAGGCATAGTATAGCCGAATGTACAATAATTCAGAAAGAAACGTTCCTTCACACGTGCTTCCACACGCACAGGTTCCTGCACCTGAGGCATTACAGACGGATATTGAATAGGATCGTATGCATACCAGGACACAGTGACATCACAATAATTCTTGAGATAATGATTCAAGCCGACTGCCATCGAGTTGGCATTATTACCCTTGATGACCAACCTGTCATCTACAGTCTGCAATTCAAAGACATCCACAGTGTCCTGAATCTGGACAAAGTCAATTTCATATTCCGGCACGATTCGCTCGGCCAGCATTTCCGCATTCCTCTCATCTATTGTAGAACAGGATATCGTTGCTGCTGCAACTGCTGCAAAGAAAAAAGTCTTGGTCATAATGGTATCGATTGTAGTTCCGTATCCAAACCGGAGATTTTATATTTTAATACTCCTTTAGAAGTCTCAACTCATTAGTGTCCGGTAAAAAATCATAAAAGTTCTTTGAAAATATTGAAAGTTAGGTAGTTATAGAGGTTTTTCGAGTCAACCGATTTGAATTTATCTTTGCCAGACTAACGTAGAATGGCATATGCATAAAGGAAAATACG
>JAZRBS010000009.1:0-65806 GCA_045635205.1 Candidatus Cryptobacteroides sp.
AATTTTAACGATGCATAACTTGGCTTTGCCCTTTCGAGTCTTTCGGGAACAAGATAACATCTTTAAGCTCCTTCTTGACAGCAGAACACTGGTCTTTCACATTTTGAGGAAGATTGCCTGCATTACGATTGCAATACTCCAGCAGAAGATAATACCTCACTGAGGGACTCACAGAAGCGGCCGCATACATAACATCCTCAAATGCATGGTGAGATCTTAACCGGAGAGAGAACTGCAGCAGATGCTGTACATAGGTATCAGCGACACCAGCCCTACCAAGGTCTTCAAACTCACGTGGATGGGAGTACAGATAATGGTCATATCTCTGCTCTTTAGTCCAGCGATAAACGTATCTTCCATCCTGGCCCACCTCATAAGTATTTTCATACATTCTCACATACGGCCCACCAACCCCGAAACGGATTTGAGCAGCACCGAATGTCCTTGAATTCTGGAGAATCAACGTACTATCATCCACTCTCTTCACAATATCCCAATCAGCCAAAGTCGGAAAAAGAGTCGCAGCCAGCACCTCTTGACACATGGGATCAGAATAGACAGGAGTTCCTACACTATGCTTCTCATGGCCACGGATAACGCCTTCCAAAGCATCAAGACTACCCGAAACTGCAGCCATTCTCCGTTCTATTTCCTGGAAGCGATATTGCCCTTTAAGCAGCATCTCTGACAGCACATCAATCTCAGCCTGTTTTTGTTCTATGACCGCATCCATTGTTGCAACCTCGGTATACATGCCCTTCGGGATTTTACCTTCCGCTTTGGATACGCCATACTTCTCCAGGCACTTTGCATAGTCCGCCCATAGTTGCTTGATTGTGGTCGGCGAGAAGATATTCTTCGCATCCAGGACTCCCTTCATGATAGGCTTCCCATGCTCATCCAGACGCACCTTGCCGGCATATCTGCTTTCCTTCATCGTCACTGGAACGACGAAGACATGCATATGAGGAGTGTATTCGTCAAAATGGATGTAGGCACCAACTACATTATCGGCACCGAACTTTTCGCATGCGAATCTATAGGTATCCATGAAAAGAGAGTACATCTTGCTGTCTTCCGGAAGTTCGCGGTCCTTTCGAATCTGGCCGTTATCATCCAACATCCCATCTTCTGCCAGAAGTTCCATCGAGCGTTCGTGAGATACTTGGAAGATGATACCCTCGCAGATTACACTCTCCTTTGAGTTGTGTCCTCGCTCCACCGAGGTCTCCTGTTTGTCGAATCTGACCTTGGCTCCTACTTCGTTGATGCGGCCATAGATTCTTTCTTCCAGGGATTTCTCGGGCTTTTCGTGATTGACCACCGGATTGCCGAATACATCCAATCCATGAATGGTAAGATTCATGAACGATCGTTCGTGGTCAATGTTCTGCGATTCTTTCGCAATTCTTTCCTCCGCCTCTTTCTGCAATCCTGCGATGCTGCTTGACGGATGGATCTTCATGCACTCAGCACAAGCCACGTTGTACTGAGGTGCCTTATGTTGTCTTGCCATAATTGTTTGTCGATTTTTACTTGTTAATTGATGAATGTCTGGTAGGCGGAGAAACTCCGGGACCCTGCCGGGCAGTCGGCGATTAACCTTTGAGTCCAGAACTTTTCCAAAGTTTTGGCCCGATACTGAATCGTTCGAGAGCCGCGAGAAGCGGTCGAGAAAAGATTCAGTATATCGGGATTATACTAATTTTGCAGGAGCCGGAGAGCCTGGCAGATTTATCTGTCTGGCTCAGTGTCCGCGAACGTCCGGTGGACGCTCGCAACGGTCCGGTAAGTGGAAAATTAGTATGCCGCTGCATCGCTGTCGGGCATTGCTTTGTTGTCGGATTGAACTGCTGGCTCCGCCCCTGGCGTGCCTCGTTGTTGACGCTTCGCTTTACGATGAAAAAGAAAAAATGTATTGTGGACCGTGGAATTGTGGAGACTCTTACGTATCCTTTCATCGTAGTATTTCTCTCTTTCTTTTGTTTTGTGGAGAATGTGGAGACGCCATACAACAACAGAAGCGGTTCCAAGGCGGCTTTCCACGATTCCACAAATCCACAACAACAAAGCGTCAACGTTTCCAGTCCTTCTCTCTGATGATCTTTTCAACGAACTCCCTGGTAAAGGTGAAGTACCGGCCTTTGCTATTCTGACCACCTACCTCCTCATCAACCTGGTAGACATTATAACGCCAATAAGTCATGTTTGAAGGAGCCGGTTCAAGCTGCCACCTCTTCCTTATGATATCACGAACTGTAACATTCAGTCGAATATCAAAAGCCTTCAAGAGTTCAGCAAGATCCTTCAACGTATACTCCAGCTTATCAACTTTATAATGCTCCATGAGAGAAAGCAAGGATTCAGCCAAGTCTATCTCTCCCTTCGGTCCGCAAGCGCGCTTGATTCGTCTCAAGGCAGGCGTTTCCAGCTCCTTCATCGGGAACCACATTCTCTCCTGCGGTTCCGGGTATTTCATCTCACGGGTGAGAAGGAAGTGGATGAAGGCTGGAATCTCCTTTTCAAGGGAAGAAAGGAGTCCTGGAATCTTCTTTTGCAGAGGCGGTACATCTATCACAAGATACCTGTCATCATCTTCCTCGATCCAGATAGGAGTGTCCGGATTATTGGAACACATCACAAACTTATTGTATGTCTTGATAGGATACCTGTCCTTTCCCTTGGATTCCAGTGTGCCATATTCTGCTGTACTCATTGCCTTGAGACGCTCGGAATCTTCTGTTCTTGACAGCAGCGTCTCATCAATAAGTACCAGAATCTTTTGTGCCCAGTCACTATTGAATTTGCTCCTAAGGGCATCATTGGTCAACATGGCCACATTATCCTTGAAGATCAGATGCAGATAATTAAGAAAGGTGGTCTTACCGGTCTGCTTCTGCCTTGAGATCAGCAGAAGGATAGGAAGCATTTGTTTGGGATATTTATACAGTATTGTGAGAAGGTCATAGATTACCTCGACCATATCTCCAAACAGATGCTCCAAGAACTTCCGGGTCGTCTCCCAAGAACCGGCCTTCGGAACAATCTCAATATCCTCATAGCAATTGTAATAGTTACCCAAGCTACGCTGATAGTTGATATGCATAGGCTCATTACAGAACGCATCATATCGCAGAATCTGGTCCTTGTCTGCAGGATTGTTCTTGAAGTCAAGGTTCAGACGCCATTTCTGCCAAGGAAGTCTCCGGATGGAAGTTTTCCCGGTATCATCAACATACCGGGAAAGCTTATAGTAGTCTCCGCCGACCAGAATGTAGTCAGAGGGATTCGCTTTGTTATCTTCCATATCAGCCTCCTACTTTCTTCCGTTGAACATAGCCATCACGTCTGACTTCTTGTAGAAGCAACGACGTCCCACCTTGTGTGGCACCAAAACTTTACGCTTTGCCCACGTCCACAATGTGGTGTCACATACTCCCAGAAGATCTTTCACTTCTTCTCTTGTCATGTTGGCATCCTGATCCAACTGTTCGCGTCTCTGACGAGACTCTTCCTCCAGCTTAACAAAAGCTGCCTTGACGAAATCCATGAGATCTTCGCCATCAATCGTTACTGACATCCTGATATTGTCAGCCGCGAGTGTTTCGTACAATTTCGACATTTCTTTAAATGTTTAAATTGGTTAATAAATCTTACCCTCGCGTCGTGTCTTTTCCATAAAAAGAAAACGCCGCTTCGGCGTGAAGCGGCACAAATACATTTCCATGGAAACAGTACTTTCAGTATCCACAATATTCCCAAAATCCTGTACTGAGAATACTTTAAATACTGTCAAATACATCCAGATTCAATCAGTTTCTTTCCGGCCTTACAATATCTGTCATAATCTTTATCACGATCATTATAAAATGTTTTCCTATCATTCTTGTATTCCACAATTGTCCTAGGGTTGAAATCATGCTGTTTCAACCTCTTCCACTGCGCTGAGAAGAAGGTATAGCTCAGAAATTCGCCGAATTCTTTGACAAGACACTCATGTATTTCCTTTACGTTCAGTGCTTTGAATGACAGTTTGTCATGTTGTATGAGCAAAAGAATAATTGTCAAGAAGTACATCTTGTCATCATCGACTTTTATCATCTCATTGATAGTATTCAATAGAGAGTCCGGCTCCTCACATTTTAAAAGACTTCTGAATGAGGGACTCTCTTTTGATTCTGGAGTCGTTTGACAGTCATCTTTTGTCATGATGCCATCAGTTTCATCCGGATCTATGGTTTCTTCACTTTCCTCGATTTCCTCTTGCGACTGACTGTGAATTTCCTTTTCTTCCAAGTGTTCCTTTTTCCAGAACCGATCATATAAACAACGCACCCCGGGCAATACGACCTTCAGAAGAAACAGAAGAGTGTACTTGACAATTAAGTGAGCGAATGATAGCACAGCGATATACGTAATACCAGAGCATAACAAGGCAATTAGTATGATTGGAATCCATAACTGCCACTTCAGGACCTCTTCTCCTCCTGTCATCAAGTTTATCACCTTAAAGAAGACCAACATTGTCCCATATAGGCTGACGCTAACTATAAGCAACTTTATTACCTTGCTCTCATCATCATCGGCCTTATAAATGTAATCGGGCACCAAGAAATTTATGAACTTTCCCATAGCTTTTAATAATCTAATGAATCAATCATATCCTGCTTGGACTTATCCGAAACTCCCAGATATCTATGCAGGGCACGACTACCCGGTGCGTGTCCCGTAAGCGAAGATACCATATAGGCATCCTTGACCTTGTTCATGATGGATGAGGCAAATGTTCTGCGGGCAAGATGACTGGTCGATACTTCGTACACCGGAATGTGGACTTCCTCCCTTGAATGAGGGTCAAGCTTAGTTATGGCACGTGTCAGACCAGCCATCTTGAATATGATCTTGATATAGTTGTTATACTTCTGACGGGAGATAAGAGGCAGTATCTTTCCTCCCGGAAGTTCCCTGTACTTGTGAAGTATGCCTTGGGCTGTCTGATTCAGGGGGACAACTATTGTATTTGCCTTCCGTTTCTTTGTCTTCCTTGGAATATATTCTACCCTGTTGCCGACAATATTGGCACGAGTCATAGCCATCAAGTCTCCGACTCTGCATCCGATGCAACATTGAAAGACAAACACATCCCTCTGACGTTCATACTCGGGCGTTTCAGAAAGATCAGCAAAAATCAGCTGACGCACTTCCAGCTCAGTCAATTGGAACGGATCCCCATATAATTCACCAGTATATGTGAAACGACAAAACGGGGAGCTCATGATAATCCTTTCCTTTACACACCAATTGAAAAACGCCTTCAATCTCTTGCAATAGTCACACAAGGTATTGGCACACCTCGGTCTTGATTGGGTCTTCTCAGGGAAATCCTTATAGAATTCGGAATGTTTCTTGACAAGTTCATGCTCATCACGAAGGAAATTATATAGATCCTCCAAGATATTCTCGTCTACATCTTCAACATTGAAGACGAAGCTTTTCTTTCTCCTGACCACCTTCATGAATGCGGTAAATCGATGTATCACACGACGGATCACCTCATACTGGTTCAATCTGACAGGCTCAAATTTCTTGTCAGCGATAAACTGGTCAAAGATATGGTCGAATGTATTGTACGGACTTTCTTTCTTCTTTTCAACCGCCTTATGGCTAGTTGAAATACCCTTGGGATCTACCGAGATATCCGACTTACGGTCAGCCTCGGACAATGCGTAACGGCTCAGTGCATTAGCCAGCCACTTCTTGCCGACCTTGGATTTAGCCTTATCCTTATAGTATTCGTCACTGAGGAACTTACGGATTGCAGCAAGACTGTCGTCCAGTTCTTTCCTTTCATCGTCTTGGCAGACAACTCGGGTCTTGATTGTCTGATTCTTCGCATCCCACCATTTAGGGTTAACGAGTACTGCTGTTCTAGCCGTCTGGTCAAACTGACGGCCGTCCTGGGCTCGAACATAAATACGAACCTTACCTTCAGGATTGTCTTTTGTCTTGGTAGCGGAGAGATTCCGCAATACGAAATTAATATTCATATGAGTTTCAGTTAATTAATTCAATATAAACCTTACTTTACTTACTCCGACGGCATTTCGCCCTGTCATCACCACAACACACCTTGAAATGAGTTGTCACACATCATTATCAGTATAGTTTATATCACATTAACCTTGCTGAAATCCCATATAGAAACTTATCCTCTATTGCAGATGGAAATGGGAGAGAGAACTGCGGCTTTCTGCCGCTAAATATGTGATATACTTCCCCGTTTTTCACGGAGGTTTTGCAAACTTATAAAGTTTTTTTCGAACCTCAAAATTTTACGACATTTTTACTACATGGACTAAATTCGACTTTGAATTATTAAAAACAAACGAAAATGAACGCCCATAAAAGACGTTCATTTTCAAAGAGTTAATTCGTTTACTTTCAGATAGTTTTAGCCCATTTTAGTCTTGCCCTTTCCAACCGAATCACATTAATCGCCCTTTCAGATGTCTAAGAGGGCGATTTTTTTATTTGTAAAACCGAAATGCTATTTGGTTTCCGTCATACTCTTTCGTTTCACTATCCTCTTGATTTTAATCTCAGACTTCTCATATGCCACTTTATGCACTTCAACCATCTCTTTTCTTGAAAGTCTGAAATATTTCTCCAGTCCCAACTTAGCTATCTTTTCACTTTCAAAATCAGCACGCATCTCACTCTCTATATATTTATACTCTTCTTCGCTTATATTAACAAACCCTTGTTGATACTCCTCGACATATTCATAAAACTCATAAAGTTTTTCTTCTTCAGATAAAACTTCCTTTGTTTCAACATCAAGGAAATCATATTTGCCATCCTTTTGAAAAGAAGCCAATAGTTTTCAATGCACTTCCCCGCCACAGTTATCTGTTAATGGAATAAAGGGATATTTTTGTGGATATGTGGAAGTTACAGGAGATATTCCATTTTGGATAATGTCACAACAATGATAGTTATCCCAAGAGTCAACGATAGTTATAAAGACACTTTTTCAAAAAGAGAGAGAATTGAACGTGTTTTTGTCTGATTCTGCAGATTGTGCAAAACAAATGGTTCAACCGATCAAAACAAATTTTGCCCCCTCCAAAACCTATAATTGCCGACAGGCTATAAGGGAAGCAGGCAATTTTACTTTCACATTATTTGTTTCCAGGCATACAATTATGAATAATTCCGTAAGTTTGCAGTATTCGAAAAGTCTACACAAGCTATAAATGAGGCTCCTATGAAATATATAGCAACTATTCTTTTGTTTTTATGACTATTTCCCTTGTCACCAGTGGTGTTATCTTATGGAAACGTCGCAAAGAAACAGGAGATTATTCACGTTTCATCTGGGCTGTATTCAGCTGGATCCCGGCGTTCTTTACTCTGACATTCATTATGCGTACATTGCAGGAGACCACTACGTCTGATGGAGCATTTTTCGAGCCAGAGCATACATTCGTGCCGCTTCTTATGCAGATGACATCTTCCTATATCCGCTTGAGCTAATCCGTCCTACGCTCAATAAAGTCAAGGTTTATGCACTTCTGTTTATTGCTATGATGTTATTGGTCGCAGTGGGAATGTGCGCCGGTATTGAATATACTCCTATATATACTTACGCAGACCTGTGGCAGCATATAGGAAAGTTCAATGTGTGGTTCCGATTGTTCTCACTTACGGTGATGTTGTTCTATTGTTTCTCTCTTTTTCTTGTACCATATGACTGGCGGAAGAGCAGCATCGACAAGAGGTTCATCACGTTGTACTCAAGCGGATTCTGTTTGATTGGTCTGCTTCATTTCTCCATACAGATGTCTCACGCCTATTTTCTCGTGCTTGCCCATCAGATTGTGTGGATATCATTCTTCCTGTCCGTGACTTGGTATGAGTTGAGAGAACGTATACTATTACCGAAGGCAGCCATATAACTGGAAGAGTTCTGTGATTTTGACTTCACAGATGATGATCTATGGAAAGATATAACCCTTTTATTGAACAACAATGATAAGTGGAGAGATCCGGATCTGAGCCTTAGCTCTATGTCAGAACTGCTGGAATCAAATCGCACCTACGTGGGAGAAGCCTTCAAGCGAAATACAGGAATGACACCGACTGGATTCATCGATAATCTGAAATAGCAAAATCGCCCGTTTCACAATGAATTCGGGCGATTTTTTCGTTTTTGTAAAATTACAACGAGGTTTTGTAAAATTGCAACGCCTGAAATTTTACTCTGTCGCTGCCTCAGCATATCTTTGTAATAAAAAGATAAACTATGAAAAAACGAAAGTTCTTCTTCACTGGAGTAATTGCTCTTGTGCTCGCCTTTGCCTTCATTGCGTGTGATCAGGACCAAAACTGTAATAACAAACATCAGGCAACTGATTATTCCGTTTCAAACAATTGGCTGAAGATACCTACCGTAAAGCATCAGGTGGATGTATTCTATCTCTATCCTACTTGCTGGGATCCTACAGATGCAGACGGTCTGGTAAACACCATCGACAATGCTTCGATGCGTGCCAAAGCTCCTAGAGTATATGATGAGCAGGCCTCTTGCTTCGAAGGTGTGGCGAATGTCTATGCTCCTTTCTATCGCCAACTTAATGCGATGAAATCGCTGAGTTACTCATTGGAGGAACAGGAGCAACTGGTGGCCGATGTGCCTTACCACGATGCTTTGGATGCATTCGATTATTATCTGGAACACTACAACAACAACCGTCCGTTCATTCTGGCCGGACACTCGCAGGGATCCAATGTGCTTAAGTTCCTCTTGTCGGAATATATGGCGGAGCACCCCGATGTATATGCCCGTATGATTGCAGCCTATCCTTTAGGATATTCATATTCCAAGGAATATTTCGAGAAGAACACACATCTTAAATTTGCTGAAGGTGAGACGGATACGCAGGTTGTCATCTCGTGGAACTGCGAACGTATGGAAGACGGTCGTTTCAGCTCATATAATCTTGTATGCCACGAAGGTGCTCTGGCCATCAATCCGGTGTCGTGGAATCACGACTACGAGAAGGTAGAGGCAGATGATACGCGTAATCTGGGTGCTCTGAATACCAGGGAATGTTACTCCGCACAGGTGATGTACGACCCGGAACGCAAATATGAGGTGCTGGTAGTCGGTATGCCTGAGCAGCCTGCAGATGAGCAGGGCATCGGTGAGTTTGCCTTGCACGGCAGCGACTACAAACTGTATTATTACAACATCGGTGAAAATGCACAGAAGAGGATAAATGCATATCTCAGCATCAAGAATAAATAAAAGATAATGGTAATTATGAAAAGGATTTCTTTATGGTCGGCCGCTTCGCTGGCGGTGTTGTCGGCTTTGGCGCTGACATTGACAGGTTGTACGAATGAGATGGATGAGATTTATCTCCCGGAGAAGACGACAGAGTTTGAATTTGCTCATATCGATGAGATGAGTAAGCGTGTATTTGTCATCAATCCGTGGAAAGGTGACGAGGTCGTGATTCCTATCAATGTTGACCTCAAGTCAGACATCGAGCTCATTGGCAATCGTTTCAATTGGGAACTGAAGAAAGGCCAGGACAGGAACTTTCTGATCCTTACTCTGAAGGACAGATCAGATAAGACTCCGTTCCTTACGAAAGTGAAAATCCCGGAACTTTTCGGAGAACAAACACGCGGAACAGATATAGATGTGGACACAAACTTCTATCTCATCAGTAAGGAGGATAATACTAAGACTGAGCAGGTCACTCTTCCGCACGCATATCTGGACCAGATAGGCAAAGGAATCAATCTCATTACCGGTGAGTTTCTCGCTACGCCTCGTTACGATCTGCTGGACATCAAGGCATTATGGGCGGCAGGCCAGGTGCAGGAGTCACATAATCCTGTGGCTGAAGGTACAGAGATCAGTGATGCTTCAAGTTCGGAAGTCACTTCGAAACTTGCGGTGAATGTCGGTCTGGAGGATGTACTCGGCTCTCCAATACAAAAGCCCGAAAACTGGTGGAGAGGAGTGGCCTTCGGCGGTTCTCTCAAGAATAGTTGGAGCAAATCTACAAGAAATTCAAATGAATTCGAGTATCACGTAGATATCTACAAGAAGGCTTTTGTAGCATACTATACCGGAGCCAAGTTTACGGAAGAAGAAATGGGTGCTGAACAGTACACTTCATATTTAACTGATGATGCGAACGACCTTCTTAATGATCCGGACAGCAAATTGTATCAGATATATCCGAATACTTATGAAGGTATCAAGGCATTGTTTGACAAATATGGAACGCACGTGACAACCGGTGGCGTGTTCGGCGGATCGTTTACGGCTATGTATCGTCGTAAAGCTACATCATATTACACTTCTACTTCAAATGATTTCAGTTTCTCACTGTCCTGCAAGAAGAAAGCCCAGGGTGAACCAGCAAACTGGATGGAATCCTACCTTCGGAAACAGGCGATGCAGGGCGGAACGCTTAACTTTAATATAAAAACAGAGAATACTGATCTTCAGGAAACCAGTGAAGAAGAATACAAATTCGAAGTGCGAGGAGGAAATGAGTCCAGCGATTTTGATAAGTGGGATGCCAGCCTCACGGATGCGAACTCCAATCTTGCCCTTATTTCTTATAGTGTTACAGAGGGTATGGACAACCTGATCCCTATGCACTATCTGGCTGCTGACCCGGACCGTAGAAATGCTATGATCAAGTATTACGATCAATATGTGAAAGAACATTCGGACACTACAAAGCACCGTCTTGTTGTCGCTGACTTTATGATGGTGAAAGGTGAAAACGGACATAAGGAGGCCGTTACCGACAGGCAGTTCGCTGGTCCGGACGGCGTTGTCCGCAATTATCTGCCGCTTGTGATGAACAAGAATTTCCACAATCACGAGGAGTGGGGCAAGATGGTGGAAACTTCAAGCAGCGATTTCCTTGCAGTAGGAGATGCTACAGACCAGTTATGGTATGTGGCTCTTGACTACCACGATGCTTGTACGCCAATCACTGACATTGCTTTTATGACGAAGGATCAGTACCTGGAGAACGACTATATGCATCGTGGTGATTCTTCACAAGATGGTATGAATTATCCTGCCATCGACGAGAAATGGGTCTGCCTCAAGTTAGCCGGACCTAAAGCTGACCCATCCTCATTCATTACGGCAGTAGGACTCTGTCATAAGTGGGATGGTAAGTATAAGGTCATTACCTCGTCTCAAGGAACTGAATGGAAGATTCCGTTTGTGGATGACACGAACTTCAAGAAGTATTTTAATATAGATTATGTGGGAGGTGAGACCAATGATAAGATGGAGTGGCAGATGGGCTGGTATCCTAAGGAAGAGAAGCAGCACTATTCCGCTTGGTTCGGTAATGTGGGAGCCACTCACGGTAAGGACTACCTCTTCCCTTGCTTCTCGAAGAAATCTCTGGACGTAAATACTACAATGAAAGACCACGCAGTAGCTCAGGAATGGTAATGGAGTAAGCAATGGATGGAAAGATAAGTAAGGGATCTGCTGAAGTCACTGTGGATAAGTTTATACCAAAGAGAAACGATGCGACGGGCAGACCGTATCAACCACAATGTTCATAAATCCTTCGACATCACCGGCAAATACTCCTGTCTGAATTCCACCCAATCAATCAAAAACGGCACCCGTGGTGCCGTTTTTGATTGATTATCAGATAGATACCATAAATTTAGCAAACTAGTACATCCGGTCAAGATATTCATTCACTTCTTCAAGATTTCCGCTGACGTTCTCCAGCACGTCGCCGAAGCCGTAATATTCGTGATTCCCGGGCAGAAGGAATACCTCACGATAATTCTCAGAAGTCCATTTCCATAAGTCATTATTAGGAAGATTCTTATCCCTCAGATATGCAGTATCATCGGCCAGAACAAGAACATCTCCAATCACCTCAAAAGGGATCTCACTTACATATTTCGAATTGCCTGACAGTTCCAAATGCAAGTCAGACGCAGTGCACGCTTCAGATCCTCGTATTTCTGCTCTGAAACAGCATTCTGATTAACGACATAACCTTTAATCATATACTGCTTCAAAACGGAGGTTGCCCACTTCCTGAAAGCCGTGGCCTGAACAGAATTTACCCTATATCCAAGGGATAGAATTGCGTCCAGATTATAATACTTAACTTTCTCCTCAGAAAGGCCTCTGACGCCACTCTGTGCGGTAATTAAAATTTCTTTAATTACCATTTCAGGTTCCAATTCTCCACTTGAAAATATCCTCTTAAAATGATAAGAGATATTCGGCACAGTCACTCCAAACAACTCCGCCATCGCCTTCTGCGTGGCCCATATAGTTTCATTGGAAGCATCAACTATCGCCTCCATCTTGACAAGCCCATCACTTGACTGATAAATCACAACATCATTATTCATAACTTGCGTTGTTATTCATTATAGTTTTGTTGTAAGTTAATTATGACAAATTCGCCACAATTAACTTACAACCCGATATCTATTTCTAGTGCACCGTCATATATACATTCTTGACAAGCGAAGAAACCATCTTATTCAACTCCTTATTGAAGATCTTGATTTCAGACTTGTCGATGACATTATACAATGCAGAGTGCTCCTTGAGGAAGTCCTCTACCACATCATACGACATCTCCTTGATCAACTTGCCAAGGTCTGCCGGCATACGGACTTCTCCGATGTGACTTACCACATTGGCAAGGCGGTTCTCATTGACATATGATGCAACATTTTCAATCATCTCCGCCAGTTCCTTGCTATACTCCACAGGAGCCTCCAACTGCCTGTTCCTTCTCTTCACACTCTTGTTCTCCGCAAAGCGGGCATTCTTGCTCTTGATCAAAGCCCTGCTTCCGGTACGCAGATAATGTGGAGTTACAGGTCTGATTACGATACCCTCGCAGATATTGTCCTCGATTGCCGGATAGCCAAGCCACTCAGCAATCTTGCTCTGAAACTCATTAGGAAATGTAAGGCATTCGTCAAGAGTTCCCTTGAAGAGTGGCTTGGCATAGAAGAAACCCTCTGACTCAAACAGTCTCTCGGCCTGATCCACTGACAGGTAGTACCCTCCATCGTTAGTGAACACATAGACATCAAATCCGTAGAACCCGTGGTCAGGTGCATAGTACACACCCTTCTGGATCAGAGTAAGACGGCCTACCCTCTGCACATCCGGATGCGGATATGAACCGCCGAACAACTCACCGAAGACAGAAACAGACTGGATGTCTGGGCAATCCTGCTTCAAATGGTTGAAGAGAGAAATCACCTTCTCTTTGTACTCATCGACAAGTTCCAGATAATCATAAAACTTCTCATCATCACCGAGAATAGAGGTCCTCTTGGCAAACTTCACATCATTACCGTCACACAGGAAACTGGTATTGGTACCGTGTACCTTCTCCTGGACCACCCACTGCACATCAGCAGGAACCTGCTCCCTTACCTGGTCCAGATAATCCTTATAAAAATGGTTCTCGATAGAACTGTACTTCTTAAATTCAATCATAATTCGAATAGTTGTTTTTGTTACACTTCTGGCTTTCACAAGCCATCAAATCTTACCCCGGGATTAACTGATATCGAGGCAAAACTACGAAACAAAAACCAAATGTAAAATATTGACTTTCAACGACTTTTTCGCTATATAAATTAACAGATAAACCAATTATACTACACTAAATATTATTATATATATTTATAATATATACTAGTATATAATCTATATAGATGCAGGCTGGAAAGGGCTGGAGGTCGGCTTGACGGTCAAATCGAGGATCCAAGCCACAGTCTTGAAATATTTGGAAAGGCAAAAAGAGTTGTACCAAAGTTGCAAAAGCTGCCAACTTTGGTACATAAAATCCTTTACTTGGACACGTTCTTCTGTATTTCTGAATTTAATAACCCCGAAATCTTCCCCACCAGTCCTTCATCCGCCGGCAGCCATCTGACAGAGTGAAGGGTTTCAGGAGTGAGCCACGCCGCGGCCTCGTGTTCATTGAGATGTAAAGAGTCTGACAGAAGCGCGCACACGAAGCAATGCATTGTCAAGTGGAACTTCGGATAGTCCCACTCAACCGTCTCCAGCAACTCGCCGACCTCGATTTCTGCATCAAGTTCTTCCCTGATCTCACGCACCAGCGCTGCCTCCGGGCACTCTCCAGATTCTATCTTACCGCCAGGAAACTCCCACCATCCCTGCCACTCGCCATATCCGCGCTGTGTTGCGAAGACCTTTCCATCTTTGACTATGATTGCTGCTACTACCTCTATCGTTTTCATTATGCTTCAAACAAGATGAACAAAGGTAACGTTATTTACAAATCTGTCAAAGAAATCCCCTCGAATTCAAGGTGGTCAGAATCCGTCCTATATAACCGACGTGTTCCAAGATTTCTCTAGCGTAGTGCTTTATTCTGCTCAACTCCACCGTTGACTATATCGTAAATTTCGTCATTATCAAACTTGATATCTGGTGCATAAAACTTAGGTCTGATCAATCCTCTGCCTGGTCCTGTGTAAGGTAAAATACGTAAACCAGTTACATTACACTAGAATATTATATCTATATGGCAGTCTATCATACCTCACAATTACCTCACTCCGGGAAAGAGGCCTCTGCCCATAAAAACCGATCCGGCATTTACTGCAAACTGCAATAAATGCCGGATAAGTAAGTCCCCCTCAGACTCTCAAATCAGTCTTCCAGAGCCTCGATATTGCGGCTTTGATCGACCCATATCAATTTGGAGGTGTCGTAGCCGCGGCTTTCGGCTTCTTCAAGAATCATTTGAAGCAGGTCGGGATCAGGAACAGGAGTACGCGAAAGTATCCAGAGATATTTTTCAGCCTTGCTTCCGACCAGCGAGATCTGATAATTTTCATCGACCATCATCACGTTGTAGTCAGAATAGAAAAAGAGGAAGAACGAGACTCTCAGCCCCCCTGGCTTCCCTTCGGGATCCTTGTACTTTGCCTTTCCTTCTGCGACTTTGAACTTACCGTCCTTCCATCCTGTGTTGAGAACCACAACCGTGCCGTCATCCTGAAGGATATACTGAGCCATAGTATTATCCATCCCTTTTTCGAAACTGTGATTGTAACGGGCTACTTCATACCACACGCCGAGATAACGTTCGAGATCAAATTCCTTGACCGTGGAGTTGTCAAAATCCTTGGTACAGGCCGAGACAGGCAGCACACCGGCCACCAGGGCAGCAATAATCAGATGTTTCATAACACTACTAACTTTTAAAGATTAATACGTCTGGCTGCCGAATCAAAAACCGTTCCTGTACTATCTCGAATACAAAGACTCCTTACCCAGAAGATAAGAAGGCTCATATCCTCCGAAATCAACTACAAACTTTTCAAAGACGATCCCCGGATCAAGAGGTTCGACGATAAGTTCATAGACTCCCCCTTCATCAGACGGCAAAGAAAGATTCACTTCCTCCACAACGACCCTTCTTGCAACAGTAGGATAATAGACATTATAAATATTCTCAGGCTTTTCATTTCACCAACCGCTGTCCTCAGGACGAAGACCTCAATAATGGAATGTGGAATACCTTGGAAAAGAAATGCAGGACGTGGGCGAGAAAATTCGGCAAGGTATATATTGTGACGGGGCCGATAATTGAAGAAAACAGATACGGAACAATCGGAGACAGCCACGTGGTTGTCCCAGACGCTTTCTTCAAGGCTATTATGGCCGAAAGGAACGGAGAATGGCATTCTATAGCCTTCATTATGCAGAACAGAGCCGGCAACGGCAACTTGCAACGATGCGCTATACCCGTCGATGACCTTGAAGCAATCCTCGGTATCGATCTTTTCTGCGCATTAGGAGATATGGAAGAGACAAAGGCAGAAAAAGAATTCTGCCTCAACTTCTGGAAACTTTGATAAACTTTATATATATTTGTATCCGGATACGAATATGAACCATTAACTATTAAACCTAATATTATGAAGAAAATTATCATCGCTGCTGCGTTGGCACTATGCTTCACATTCGCAGCATCCGCTCAGCCAAAAGCTCTCGGAGCAAGATTCGGCTATGGTGTAGATCTCAGTTACCAGCACAATTTAGGTGATGCAAACTTCATTGAGGCAGACCTCGGACTTGGAGAGTTCTCATTCTTCAATCTGGCAGGAACTTACAACTTTATGATTGCTCAGCCAGACTGGACAGCAACTGGTGAGTGGGGTTTCTACGCTGGTCCCGGCATTGCACTCGGTGCAGGTCAAGGCATCTTTAATATCGGTGTTGCCGGACAGGTAGGACTCGAATATACATTCGATTTCCCTCTTCAACTTTCGATTGACATACGCCCTCAGATCGGAATGGTGAGCGCAACAGCATACGACGTAACTGTCAGAGATTTCGGTATCTGGGGATGGTATCCACACCTCGGCGTACGTTATAGATTCTAATAAAAACACCGACCTTACGGATTCATAAGGTCGGTGTTTACAAAGCCATTTATCTCTTGCATCAATTCGACCGATGCAAGAGATTTTCTTTTTATTTCATCGGTAGCATCCGGAGCATCAGCTGCCGCCCTGTAGAAGTTTATAGCCTCTCCGAAACAGCAATTCCGCCTCAACTCCTCCGCCCTATCCAATAATTCTCTTGCCTTCATATCAGTCATAAAACAAATATTAAAAAGATTTCTCCACTCACTTCGTTCAGTCGAAATGACAATGGGCATATTCACCCACACATCTCTCACCCCCCAGCATCAACGAAGGGACTTATTTTGAACTTTATATTTTAAAGGGTGATGTTGTTATAGGCGACGTGCCCCCCCCAGCATCAACGAAGGGGCTTATTTTGTGCTTTATATTTAGAAAAAAAGTGAGCATTGTTGGTGGTGGCGTGTCACCCCCCGCTAGGGGGTGCCCTCGAAGAGGGCGGGGGTCACCGTAAACAATGCTCACATTTTTTCGTATTCTATAAATTCTAAACCAGTCCCGAGAATCCCATAAAGGCCATCGCCAGAATACTAGCAGTCACAAGCGCGATAGGAATACCCTTGAACGCCTTAGGCACCTCATTGAGAGCCAACTGCTCGCGAAGACCAGCAAAAAGCACCATCGCAAGACCGAAACCGAGAGATGTAGCGAATGCATATACCGTAGCCTCACCGAGGTTCATCATACCGTCGGCGGCAGCAGCAAACGGAGATGACTTCTGCACCACTGTCAAAGCCACACCGAGAACGGCACAGTTGGTAGTGATGAGCGGAAGGAAGATACCAAGAGATGCATACAGAGCAGGACTGATCTTCTTAAGCACGATCTCCACCATCTGCACAAGGGCAGCGATCACAAGGATGAACGAAATGGTCTGAAGGAACTCAAGACCGAACTTCACCAGAAGCGAGTTCAGAAGATAAGTCACGACTGTAGCAAGAGTGATCACGAAGCAAACAGCCATCGACATACCTGTCGCAGTGCTTAGTTTGTTCGACACTCCCAGGAAAGGACAGATTCCGAGGAACTGTGAAAGCAGGATATTGTTTACGAATATCGCTGAAATGATTATAAGTATATATTCCATAACTATTCTGCCTTTTTAGTGGTTAACTTCCTGAAAATCACGATAAGATATGCAAGCGCAAGGAATGCTCCAGGTGCAAGCACGAATGCAAGGATACCGTCACCCTGAATGAACTTGAAACCGAATGCAGAACCGCTTCCGAGAATCTCTCTTACCAATCCGAGAAGAGTAAGGGAAAGGGTGAATCCGAGACCGATTCCAATACCGTCAAGAGCAGAATCCAGCACGCCGTTCTTGTTGGCGAAAGCCTCTGCACGTCCGAGGACGATACAGTTCACCACGATAAGCGGAATGAACAGACCGAGAGTCTCATAGATATCCGGAACGTATGCCTGCATAACGAACTGAAGCAAAGTCACGAATGTCGCGATCACAACGATATATGAAGGGATACGCACCTTGTCCGGAATATATGGAGCGATAAGAGAAATCGCCATATTAGAGAGTACGAGGACGAACAGAGTCGCAAGTCCCATACTCATACCATTGATGGCCGAAGTGGTAGTCGCCAATGTAGGACACATACCGAGAAGGAGGACGAATGTAGGGTTCTCCTTGATGAGGCCTTTAGTTATAAGTTGAAATTTTCCCATTTTCTGTTCCTCCATTAATTATTAGATTCCTCGACTTCGCTCGGAATGACAGGAGCATCGCATTCCTCAGTCAGCGGCATCGGAGTCTGGCCGATAGCCTGGAATACCTTGGTTGCAAGAAGAAGACCGTCAGCGTATGCCCTTGATGTGATGGTAGATGCAGTTATCGCATCCACATCACCTCCGTCCTTCTTCACTGCAAGGTCCTTCTGAGCAGGATCCCAACCCTTGAACTGATCCGAAAATGCCGGCTCCACACACTTGGCTCCAAGACCTGGAGTTTCAGCCTGCGAAAGCACCTTTGTGTTGCAGATGACACCGTTCATATCGAAGCCTACCTTGATGGCAATCGGGCCTCCGAATCCTACAGGAGCCACATTGACAGCGCAGCCAACAGTGTTTCCCTGCGCATCGTATGCAAGATTGTAAGCGTAAGACGCTCCTTCAAAATCCACTATCCTTTCTTCTTCTATCGTCACAGCGGACTCTGGAAGCACTTCCTTGATAGCCGCTTCGTTCTTAGCCTTCGCTGCAGCATCGATAGGCTCCTTGGTCAAGGCATATACTCCAGCAAGAAGACTTGAACATACTATACATATCGCGAACAGACAGATGGTCATATTCTTGAATGATGATTGTACTGCCATAACCTATGCCCTCCCGTATTTCTTTGAATGGAACCACTTATTAAGAAGAGGAACCACAGAGTTCATAATAAGTATAGCGAATGACATTCCTTCAGGATATGCACCGAAGTAACGGATGAGCATCGTGATGATACCGATGCCGACTCCGAAGATGATGCCACCGACATTGCTCATTGGAGAAGTCACATAATCAGTCGCCATAAAGATCGATCCGAGAAGAAGACCTCCTGTGAGAATATTGAATACAGGGTCGGTATATTCGGCAGGATTGATAAGCCAGAAGATGCCGGAGAACACAGCCACAGTTGCAATGATCGAAAGTGTGATGTAAGGCTTGATCACCTTGCGTGCAAGGAGATAGATGAAGCCGATGATCAGAGCGATGGCAGAAAGTTCACCTGCAGAACCACCGATATTATAGAAAAGCATATCCATATAGTCGAGGCTCTCGATTGCCGCAACGCCTCCTTCCTTTGCAAGTCCAAGAGGAGTTGCACCAGAAAGCGCATCCAGACCGCCACCGATGAAGCCCTGAGGCCTTGTCCAGTCGGTCATATATGTAGGGAAGGAAATAAGGAGGAACACTCGACCCACGATTGCAGGGTTGAAGAGGTTCTGTCCCAGGCCTCCGAATGTCATCTTAGCGACACCTACAGCAACCACAGCGCCGATGAACACCACCCACCAAGGAGTAGTGGCAGGAAGGTTGAGAGCAAGAAGAATACCTGTCACCACTGCAGACATATCTCCGACAGTGCAGGATTTCTTCAACAGATATTTAGTGATAAGGAACTCCAGCAGTACGCAGGAAGCCACACTTACGCCAAGCACAAGCAGTTCGGCCCATCCGTAGAAGAGGACAGACACCAATACTGCCGGGAGCAAGGCAATCACAACATCCCTCATCAAGGACTTGGTAGAAGTCTTTGTATGAAGATGCGGTGAAGGTGAAACCAAAAGTTTATCCATTTTTTGAGTTGTTTAGTTGTTACTTCTTAGCAGTTCGACCTCTTATGATCCTGATGACGTCGCCCTTAGCAATTCTGATGATATCCAGAAGAGGAATATTTGCAGGACAACTGTAAAGACAGCAGCCGCACTCAATGCAATCCTGGATTGCATTTTCCTCGAGTTCATCCATCATATTATTGCGTGCATATTTGTTCAGAAGGAACGGCTCGAGACCCATAGGGCAGGCATCGGCACACTTTCCGCAACGGATGCAGGCCGACTCCACTCCGCGTACTGTCTGCTCTGCAGTCAGATAAAGCAATGAAGATGAGCCCTTTACTGTTGTCGCATCCATATTCGAGATAGCCTTACCCATCATAGGACCACCGCTAATGATCTTGGCTGCCTTCTCAGGAATACCGCCGGCATATTCTGCTATATAAGACAGAGGCATACCGATGCGGAACTTATAATTGTGCTGCTTCTCCATAGGGAGGCAATCACCTGTAATGGTCATCACATTGGTCACCAGAGGTATATTCTTCTGGACAGCCTCATAAACAGCAAGGGAAGTTGCCACATTCTGAACCACTGCTCCTACGTCGATAGGGAGTCCCATAGACTTCACCTGACGTCCCATCACAGCATCTATCAACTGCTTTTCACCGCCCTGAGGATATTTCTTCTTGAGAGTCATCACAGAGATTCCATCATATCCCTTGGCAGTCTTCTGGAGTTCTGTCACTGCGGCAGACATTGCCTTGATAGCCTCAGGCTTGTTCTCCTCGATGCCGATTACCGCCGGACATCCCCCCAGAACCTGCTTCATAATAGCGGCTCCGATGACGATCTCCTTGCTTCTCTCGAGCATAATGCGGTAGTCTGATGTAAGATAAGGCTCACATTCCGCACCATTGAGGATGAGGCAATCAGCCTTCTTGCCCGGAGGCGGACAGAGTTTGACGTGTGCAGGGAAAGTCGCTCCTCCCAGACCGACAACGCCACACATCTTTATCTTTTCGAGAATTGCCTTATTGTCCTCAGGAATCTCAGTCACGAGAGTGTCGGAAAGGTCTGCCTCTTCAATCCACTCATCACCTTCGACATCAATCTCGATGTGAGTCATATTGTTTCCTGCCAGATCCTTACGCGGACCCACCGACTTCACTGTACCGGAAACTGAAGAATGAACGTATGCAGAAATGAATCCTGCCGGCTCTGCAATCACCTGACCGACCTTGACCTGATCACCGGCCTTCACGATCGGAGTGGCTGGAGCGCCAAGATGCTGGGCAACGGATATATATACTTTTGACGGAACAGGCAGAACCTCGATCTTGCAGTCTTTCGAGATTTTGCTGTCACTCGGGTGGATACCACCTATTGAAAATGTCTTCATCATAGTCCTATGCCTCCTTATTTACAGTTTCAGCAGCCGGAGTTTCAGCAGGCTTTGGTGCTGCAGGTGCCTCCGGTTTCGGTTTGATTACTGGGAAGTTCACAGCGTGGATCGCTCCTGTAGGGCACTCAGCCACACACTTCTTGCAGAGTTTGCACTTGGTGAAGTCGATGTAAGCGACATTGTTCTCGACTGTGATTGCCTCGAACGGACATACTTTCGCACATTTGCCGCAGCCGATGCAGGCAGCCTTGCAGGCCTTTCTCGCCACTGCTCCCTTGTCTTTGTTCACGCAAGAGACGAATACACGCATATTCCTGCGACCCTTGTTGCGAAGTTCGATTATAGCCTTAGGACAAGCCTTCACACAGGCACCGCAGGCTGTACATTTCTCCTCATCGACTACAGGAAGACCTGTAGCAGGATCCATAGAGATGGCACCGAACTGACAGGCAGCGACGCAGTCACCGCATCCAAGACAGCCGAATGAGCAGCCGGTGTCGCCGCTGTAAAGAGCAGCCTTCACACGGCAGGACTGATATCCACCGTACTCGTTCGTGCGAGGACGGTGCTCACAAGTTCCGTTGCAACGTACCACTGCGACCTGAGGTTCCTTTGCGGCAACCTCGACACCAAGTACGGCTGCAACCTTCTGCATTCCGTCATTGCCTCCAACAGGACAGAAGCATTTGTCCAGATTCGGAGATGACTCGACGCAGAACTGAGCGAAAGCACGACAGCCGGCCTGTCCGCAACCTCCGCAATTTGCACCAGGCAATACCTTCTCCACCTCGTCGATCCTTGGGTCTTCATCTACCTTGAACTTTTCAGCCACAACATAGAGAACCACAGCCAGAAGCGCACCGAGGACGGTGAGGATTGCAATAGTCCAGATGATTGTTTGTGTCATTACAGATATAATTTAGTTGTTTGTATGCATACTGGAATCAGTCGATATAAAACTCGAACTGATCCGACAATCTGTCTCTCAGAAGCCAGATGAAAAAGTAATAAACCCCGACTCCGGCAATGGCTATGCCCCCTCTGAGATATTCGTTATCGATAACGGCAGACAAAGATAGTATTAAAATCATTAAAATCATCAAAGGAATCACGTATGATATCCACACAGCCTTCAACCCCATCGACATCTTGGTCTTGACAAGCACTTCATCACCTACCGAACGCTGGGTATATGGGTCTGTCGGCACCATTATTATCTTGTCCTGCTCCTCCGACATTCCGCACAATCCCTTTGCGTGGCACTCGGAGCAAGCGCTGGAGACCACGATCTCCACGGTGGTGAAATCCGGAGTTATTTCTATTATCTTTCCGGTATGAACAATTTCATTCTTCTTTGCCATATCATTATTTTTTCTTTTGTACCAAAGATGTGAAAGGATGCTTCAAACCTTCCCAGCCCGTCATACGTCCCGATGCTGTTCCCACGAGCAGAGGTGCCTCGAAATAGACAGGAAGCCTGTTTTCGTCATCCGTGACCCATATAAGCATATCTTCCTCTCCTTTGAAGACCTCGCCTTCAAGGAGTTTAGCAGCAAACTTGATGGTGTTGACCGAACCCAGCCCCTTCACCTTTATAGTCTCCTTGCCATACAGAATGAAATATACATTATATACATCATCATCTATGGCAAATGTCATAGGATATTTCCTACCTGGTTCCACAGCATCGAAATCCATATTCCTCGCATAAAAGAAAAGCGCAGGCAGGTCAAGAGTGCAAGGCGTGAGAGGGATCTGCAGGAATCTCGTACCCTTCTTGGAAGAATACACCTCGGCTTCTATCTGAGGATCTGCAGCAGCCCAGTTGTAGTGATAGGTGTTTCTGGCTTCGTACCCGCCCTCATACGTATCACGGGTAAATTTCAGAGGTTTCAGACCATCTCTGGTGAACCAGGACTTGAAATCTTCCCTTACCTTGAAGAATATGTCGAACATTTTCGTTGTCTTGCCATAGACAGAGCAGAGGAATGACTTATGTCCATTGTATGTCAAGGTATCCAGCGAAACTGTTGCATTGCCGACATCGGTATTGATCGCTCCCCATTTATAATGAAGTACGAAATCCATTCTCTCACCGGCCTTGAAAGCAAGATCTTCCTCAGTAACAGCCTTTACAGGCACACAGGATGTGCCTTTCAAATCAAGATTCTCCTGTGCGTGCGCAAAGCAGCAGGCCATACACATACACAGGAGAACAAATAGATTCCGTATAACATTCATAGCATCAACCTTTTATGTTGAAGGCTACATAAATTCATCATTTGTGCCGAACTCATTCATCGACATCGGATCCGGGCCGAACGGCACATCGTCATTCATAGCCGACGCCACAGGCATCGAATTAGCCTGACTCACAAGACTCTCCTGCTCATCAACGAAACGCACCTCATCTGCGCGGAAACGCATATCCACATCAGCGATGGAACCGTTCCTGTGCTTCGCTATGATGATCTGTGTCCTTCCAACGTCATCCGGATCATCTGAAAGTCCCTGATAATCATATCTGTGGATAAAGATAACCATATCCGCATCCTGCTCGATTGATCCGGACTCTCGAAGGTCGCTCAATTGCGGACGGCGGTTGCTGCCCTGACGGTTTTCAGACTGACGCGACAACTGTGAAAGAGCGATGATAGGGACGTTCATTTCCTTAGCCGTAGCCTTGAGGGTTCGTGAGATTGCTGCGACTTCCTGCTCTCGCATTCCGCGCAGTTCGGACGGTCCCTGCATCAACTGAAGGTAGTCCACGACTATCAGCCTGACGCCCTTCTGCTTCACCAGTTTCTTCACTTTCGAACGGAACTCCATCACAGGAAGAGACGGAGTGTCATCTATATATATCGGAGCCTTTGCAAGTCTTTTGAGTTGGATATCGAGTTGCTGCCATTCCCAATCCTGGAGTTTGACTCCTCCTTTGATCTTGTCCGCGCTCAATTTCGTCTCGGACACCATCATACGGTTGGCAAGTTGCTTGGCCGGCATCTCAAGAGAGAATATGGCCACAGGCATATTGAAATCCACCGCTGCGTTGCGAGCCACATTGACAACGAAGGCTGTCTTTCCGACAGAAGGTCGTGCCGCAAGGATTATCAGGTCTGATGCCTGCCATCCGAGGGTAATCTTGTCTATTGAAGGGAAACCTGAAGGCACTCCGCTCAGGCCATCCGAATCCTGACGTTTCTGAAGATCTTCCAGAGCCTCGTTGATGACCTTTCCGATCTCCTGCACATCTTTCTTCACATTGTTCTGTATGGCTGCGAAAAGTTTTGTCTGCGCAGTATCTATGAGATCGTCGATATTGACCGACTCATCATACGAAGTCTTAAGAATATCGTATGAGGCAGTGATCAGTTCCCTCTGGATGCATTTCTGCTTCAGGACTCTTATATAATATTCTATATGAGCCGCCGCACCGATCTTCTGCGAAAGACGGGCAAGAGTAATGGTGCCGCCTATGGATTCCAGATTGCCTTGTTCCTTAAGTTTCTGAGACACAGACAAAAGATCCAAGGCGATATGTTCATTGTTCAGTGAACTCATCGCCTCGAATATCATTCTGTGCTTTTCGCTATAGAAACAACCCGGAGTGAGTTCATCCATAGCCTCATCCACACAGTTCGGCTCAATCAGGAGCGCTCCAAGGACAGCCTCTTCCACATCAAGAGCCTGAGGCGGTCTGTTTCCCATCTCAAGCCCAAGTGTATCAAGATTGACCGACGGATTCTTCTTCCTGACAGAGGTCCTTCTTTTACCCTCTTCAGCCATCGGTACTATTATTCAAATTCCGGATTTACAAGAATTCTTCCGCAATACTCGCAGACAATCATCTTCTTGTTTGAAGCGATATCGATAAGTCTCTGCGGAGCGATAGTATTGAAGCATCCGCCGCAGGCATTGCCGTTGAACACAGACACAACTGCAAGATGATTGTTGCAACTCTGTCTGATGTGGTCGTATGCGCTCATTGTCCTTTCATCGATCTTTGCTGCGCAAGCATCCCTGTTTGCACGAAGGATCTCCTCATCCTTTGAAGTTGACTCTACGATAGTTGCGAGTTCCTGCTTCTTTGCCTTGAGGTCTTCTGTCCTTACGGCAATCTTCTCCTTCACAACCTCGAGTTCATTCTTCTTCGAGAAGATGTGCTCCTTTGTCTCGTTGATATGCTTCTCTGCAATCTGTCTGAGAAGGCCCTGATTCTCGATCTCCTTGTTAAGGGAGTCATACTCACGGCTGTTTGCAACATTCTCGAGTTGAGATCTGTATTTCTCGATCTGAGCGTCACACTCTGTGATTCCGAGTTTATTCTCTGTAATGAACTTGCTGTATTCCTCGATCATCTCCGAAACACGGGCAGCCTTTGCCTTGAGTTCTGCGATCTCTGTCTCAAGAGCCTCTACCTCCATAGGAAGTTCGCCTCTGAGTTGGAGGATCTTGTCAATTGCTGTATCTGCCTGCTGGAGAGCATAAAGTGTCTGAAGTTTCTCGCTGACACTAAGGTCTGAATCTGCGAAATTCTTCTGAATGGACACAAACGTCTCTCTCTGGTCGATCGGAGTCTCGATCTTCTTTGTCTTTTTAGCCATATCGCTTAAAAATAAAATATCGGGTTACTATATATATTCTGAGTAATGCGAACCGCAAAGGTAGGAAAATTTTTCTTTATCAAAGAAAATAAAATATCAACTATCTCTATTTCACTTTCATAATGTCCTATATCCATAATCATAAAGCCATCCTCGGTGAAGAAATTATGATATGATATATCACCGCTGATATACAGTTGGGCACCGGATCTTCTGGCTGCACCTATCAAGGAACCTCCCGAACCACCGCACATAGCGACTCTGGTTATCATTCCTTCAAGAGGCTTCGAGGTTCTCATCGCCTTCAGCGAAAAGCGATCTTTCACCAGACGTATCGCCTCTTCGGCTGACATCGGATCAGGCAGATCTCCTACGACTCCCAGACCTGTCCCTTCTCCATCTTCGTCAAGGATGGACACATTCTCCAGTCCAAGTCTCGCAGCCATCGCACCGCTCACCCCTGCAATCACCTTGTCCGCGCTGGTATGAGCCGCATATATGCTTATACCTGCCTGAATGGCCTTGATGACCGCCAGCCCGACCTGATTGTCGGGAGAAATCTTCTTCAATCCCGAGAATATAAGAGGATGATGCGTCACGACCATATCGGCTCCGCAAGCGACTGCCTCGTCCACGAGTTCCGGAGTACAGTCCAGCCCGAAGAGCACACCGGACACCTTGGCATCCGGAGAACCTATGCACAAGCCGCTGTTGTCCCATCCCTCCTGAAGAGAAAGCGGAGCGAAATCTTCAATCACTCTTATGACATCCTTAACCTTGTATTCCATACCTCAGCATTCAAAGTTCTTCACGTATCTGAGCCAGTTGGGTGCGTATAGTCTTGAGCGACTCCAGTACCCGAGCCTTGCTTACCACATCTTTCCTATCGCCCTTGAGCCTTTTGGCCGCACCTTCAAGAGTAAGGCCCTCCACCTTCACCAGCACGTGTATGTGCTTGAGAGTCTCCACATCCTCCTTGGTGAAGAGACGGTTGCCCTTGGCATTTCTTTTAGGCTTGATATATTTCGGAAATTCATTGGCCCAGAAACGGACCAAAGACGTGCTTTCCCCCAAAAGTCCGGCAACATCGCCGATTGTATATAGATATTTTTCCATAATATTGTTGTTACGAGCCCCCCTGAACAAGGATGATTGCATCAATCCAGAGACTGCCCGGTACTCACCGCCATTATCAATATATTCACATATTCCTCCGGACTCACCGAAGCGAAAAGATGATTCACAGGATCGAGGACAAGCGTATCCTTCAACACTTCATAATGCAGATGCGGCGCAAATGAATTACCCGACACTCCCACATATCCTATCCTTGTCCCCTTCTCAAGCCGTCTGCCTTTCCTCACCTCCACATCCGCCAGATGTGCATATCTTGTCACATATCCGTTACCGTGGTCAATTTCCACCACATTACCGAGTCCTTTTCGTGAACGGATAACATCCTTCACCACACCGTCAGCCGCCGCATAGACCGGTTCACCGGAATGAGCGATGATATCCAGACCGTTATGACGTATGCTGACCTTGTAGAACGGATTGATCTTATCACCGACCGAAGCCCCCGTCTGAGCAAATGAAAAATCCTCAATCGGATTGGTCATAGGAGGCATCACGAATCCGGAATCAGTCACAGCCTGCATTATCCGTGCGAAGTTATCTTCGACTCTTCCTGCAGCACCTTCAGCCTTGTCCAGTTTCTTTTCAGCATATATCACGATATCCTTATCAGGCACCGAATCCAGATCCATAAGGAAATCCAGACCCGACACAGGATCAATGTCCGGCGCCGACATATTGAATATCTCCTCATATATCTTATCGTCCTTAAGTCTCAGTCCTTCAATGACATCCGAAAGGAGTTGCTCCTTATCCTTAAGACCGGGATATTCCATTGCATACATTCTGTTTTCGTCCTTGAGCCTCTGCTGCTCATCGGTGCTGAAGAGGAAAGCGGCTATCAGATAATAGACCACAGCCAGCGAAACAGTAGCGACAAAGAACACCAGTATCTTGCGCAAAACCGCCCACACTGATGTTCTATTCTTTCTGAACTTTATATCTTCTTTATCGAATATGTACTGACTGCTCATATACGGCCATAGTCTTTTCTCCTGTGCGAAGGATGCATTGTGATCTTTTCGGATGCGTCTGCCGTATTCTGTACCATCTCGGCATATTCTTCAGGAGTGATCGACAGATCATAATAGTTTGAAGGGTTGACGAAATTACCCTTGTAAAGCACCTCATAATGAAGATGCGGTCCGGAAGATCTTCCCGAGTTTCCACTCTGACCGATGCACTCTCCCCTCTTCACCTTCATTCCCTCGACCACACCGACAGACTTAAGATGCGCATATCTGGTCTTGTAACCGAAGCCGTGATCGATGACCACCTGGTTTCCATAGCCGAAAAACTCGAACTTCACACTCTCTATGACTCCATCACCCGTCGCATAGATAGGATTGCCCGGCTTCATCGCAAAATCCACACCCGTATGACGGCTGGTCCTTCCGGTAAAAGGATCGGAACGATAGCCGAATCCGCTTGAAAGCCTGTATTTTGACGGATCCGGATTGACCGGTGGGATGGCAGGGATGCACATCGCCATATCTCCAGCCCTTTTCGACAGAAGCGCCACCTCGTCAAACGAACGGCTCTGGACATACGTCTTCTTCGTCAGCACATCAAGCCTGACAGCAGTTTTCTTCAGAAGTCCGTTCTGGCAAACATCATCATAATGGGAATATCGGTTCACACCTCCGAAACCCGCATTACGCACTTCGGCCGGAATCTCGTTCATACCGAAAATAGAGCGATATATATCATCATCCCTCATCTGAAGAGATGCAAGAGCATCATCGTATTCGTCAAGTTGCCTGTTCATAACTTCCACCTTCGAGCACCACTCGGCATTCTTCTTTTTCAGGAGAAGGGTTTTGGGAGACTCCAGTCCAAGCACGGAATCATAGAGCCAGAAGTACAACGCAGACATTGCCAGACTGACAACAAACATAGCAGCCGTCCTGGCAAAACGTGACATTCTGGAACGCTTCTTGACTTCATACAAAAGCGTTCTCGGATTCAATACGTATTTTTTGTTTTTGGACATACGGGACAAAGGTACAAAAAAACTCAGACACTTCTATAAAAAATAATAAAAAACACTAAAGGACGCATATATTGTCGCCTCCCTATGGTCTTTTACGGAAAAAAGTTGTATTTTTGCAAGTTACTTTGCCGTTCTATGACTTGACGGCAGTCGGATTGCAAATAAAACTGAAAATATATGACTTCTAAAGAAATCAGAAAGGCCTTCCTGGACTTCTTTGCGTCCAAAGGGCATCAGATCGTGCCTTCGGCACCTATGGTTGTGAAGAACGACCCGACACTTATGTTCACCAACGCAGGTATGAACCAGTTCAAGGATTGGTTCCTCGGCAACAGCCCTGCAAAATGGAAGAGAGTTGCCGACAGCCAGAAATGCCTCAGGGTGAGCGGAAAGCACAACGACCTTGAAGAGGTGGGACGCGACACATATCACCACACTATGTTCGAGATGCTCGGAAACTGGAGTTTCGGCGACTACTTCAAGAATGAGGCTATCGACTGGGCGTGGGAACTTCTCACCGAAGTATATAAACTCGACAAGGACAGACTCTACGCGACCGTTTTCGAGGGATCTGAGGCAGACGGCACCACACTCGACGTGGAGGCTATGGAGGCTTGGAAGAGACATCTTCCTGAAGACAGGATCCTCCTCGGCAACAAGAAGGACAATTTCTGGGAAATGGGCGACACAGGCCCTTGCGGACCTTGCTCCGAAATCCATATCGACCTCCGTTCAGACGAGGAAAGAGCAGCCGTTCCGGGCGCATCACTCGTTAACAAGGACCACCACCTTGTGATCGAGATCTGGAACAACGTGTTTATGCAGTACAACCGCAAGGCAAACGGCGAACTCGAACTTCTCCCAAACAAGAACGTTGATACAGGAATGGGCTTCGAGCGCCTCTGTATGGCTCTCCAGGGCAAGCAGTCGAACTATGATACTGACGTGTTCACAGGAATGATCGCAAAGATCGAAGAACTCTCCGGACACAAGTATGGCATCGACAAAAGTGAAGATATCGCGATGCGCGTTATCGCCGACCACATCCGTGCAATCAGTTTCTCCATCGCTGACGGCCAACTTCCATCCAACGTGAAGGCAGGTTATGTGATCCGCCGTATCCTCCGTCGTGCAGTAAGATACGGATACACATTCCTCGGATTCAACGAGCCTTTCCTCTGCCGTCTCGTACAGCAACTCATCGACGATATGGGTGAATTCTACCCTGAGATCGTGAAGCAGCAGACCCTTATCGAGCGTGTCATCAAGGAAGAGGAAATGGCTTTCCTCCGCACTCTCGACAGAGGTATCCGCCTGATGGACAACATTATGGCAAAATCTGCAGAGACCAAAGTCATTTCAGGAGAGGACGCATTCGTACTTTACGATACATTCGGATTCCCTATCGACCTTTCGGAACTTATCGCGTCAGAAAAAGGCTATACAATCGATCTTGACGGCTTCCAGGTGGAACTCCAGAAGCAGAAGGACAGGGCACGTAACGCAACTGCCATAGAATCAGGCGACTGGGTAGAATTCGCACATTGCGATAACATCGAATTCCTCGGATATGACGCCACTGACATCGAGGGCGTACAACTTACCCGCCACCGCACAGTGAAGGCAAAGAACAAGACAATGTACCAACTCGTGTTCGAGCGCACACCGTTCTATGCAGAGATGGGAGGCCAGGTTGGAGACACAGGATATATCCTTTCCGAAAGCGGGGAGAAGATAAATATCGTCAACACCATCAAGGAAAACAACCTCACAATCCACGTTGCAGAGCGCATCCCGGCAGACTGCACCGAAAGTTTCAGTCTGCACGTTGACACTGAAAGAAGGATTCAGATAGAGAACAACCATACAGCAACGCATCTCCTCCACCAGGCTCTCCGCGAGATCCTCGGAACACACGTGGAGCAGAAAGGTTCATTCGTATGCGACAAGTCTTTCCGCTTCGACTTCTCACACTTCGAGAAACTTACAGAAGAGCAGATACGTCTTGTCGAGAACCGTGTGAACACTCTCATCAGAGACAACAACCCTCTCGACGAAAACCGCAATGCTACTATGGAGCAGGCACAGGAAATGGGAGCTATGGCACTCTTCGGAGAAAAATACGGCGACACAGTACGCGTTGTGAAATTCGGAGACTCCTGCGAACTCTGCGGAGGAACACACGCTGCCGCAACAGGCCGCATAGGCTTCTTCAAGATAGTTTCGGAATCGGCTATCGCAGCCGGAGTACGCCGTATCGAGGCCGTTACCGGAGTTCACGCAGAGGCTATGGTAGAGCAGATGGAAAATACCATCCGCACAGCGAAGGCTTTCTTCAACAATGTGCCTGACCTCGCCGGAGCCATCAGGAAGATGGTCGAGGAGAATGAGGCATACAAGAAGCAGATGGAAGAGATTGCAAAGGAAAAGACTCTTGCACTGAAGGAGACTCTCAAGGGTATGGCTGCCGAAGTCAATGGCGTGAACATTGTGAAGATCGACACCCCTATGGATCCTGTGATGCTCAAGAATGCTGCCTTTATGCTCCAGAAGGAGGCGCAGAACCTTGTTATTGCGGCTGCATTCGAGGCTGCAGGCAAGCCTCAACTCCTCCTTATGTACTCAGACGACCTGGTAAAGGCCGGACACAATGCCGGTGCTGATGTACGCGAGGCTGCAAAACTCATCCTCGGCGGCGGTGGCGGACAACCTGGACTCGCAACAGCGGGAGGAAAAGACCTGAACGGTCTCAAGGACGCTTTGGCAAAGATGATTGAAGCAGCAACAAGATAAGAAGTGAAGAAACTTGACAGATTCATAGTAAAATCGTTTGTAGGACCGTTCGTGGCGATCCTTCTGGTCGTCGTGTTCATACTCGTGATGCAGTTCCTATGGCTCTACATCGACGAGTTGGTCGGCAAAGGATTGAGTATGAAGGTCATACTGGAATTCCTGGCCTGGGGAAGTGCTACAATGCTTCCGTTGTCGCTCCCCCTTGCCACTCTGCTGGCCTCTATGATGACCCTCGGTACTCTCGGAGAGAACAACGAAATTCTCGCAATCAAGGCAGCGGGAATATCTCTTCAGCGCGTACTTGTTCCGCTGGGAATAATCTGCGGCATCATAAGCGTAGGAGCCTTCTTCGTCTCGAACGACCTCATCCCTGTGGCATACAACAAGATCTACACGCTCAGGGACGATATCGGAAAGACCAAGGATGAAATCAAGATACCGACGGGCACATTCTACAACGGAATCGAAGGATATATCCTCCGTGTGAACGAGCGTGATGACGAGACAGGAATGATGGACGGAGTTATGGTATATAATCATACCAAGAACAAAGGAAACACAAGCCTGACCATCGCGGACTCTGCCATTATGAAGATGTCCAAGGACAAGACATATCTCACATTCATCCTGTACGACGGCACCAACTACGAAGAGACCAACACAAAAAAATACAGGGACACCACCCTGCAGTTGCAGAAGATTGACTTCCACAAGCAGGAAATGGTCATACCTCTGGAAAACTATGCTTTCCAGAAATCAGACTCCAGCCGCTTCGACGACCAGGTGAAGTCAATGAACCTCAAGCAGTTGCAGCACGGGCAGGACTCTATCGGAGCATTGAGCAAGGCCGGAAAGGAAGAAGACCTCAACTCGATGAAACGTTCCCGGACATTGAGGTACAATGCCCAACTTGACACTGCTTCGAATTCGACTCCTCAGACACCATTCGAAAGGGAGGACATCGGAGAATGGAAGTCGATCAAGGATGAAATCGCATCTCTGGAGAGAGCACGAAAGAATGCAGAGGAATTACAGTCGGCTCTTGAGTCATATTCAAGAAGCAGGTACCATCACAACTATCTTCTCAGGCTCATCGACATCGAAATCCTCAAGAAATTTGCGCTTTCAATTGCCTGCCTAATTTTCTTCTTCATCGGAGCACCTCTGGGAGCCATCATCCGTAAGGGAGGTCTTGGAGTTTCGGCCATCATCTCGGTACTGTTCTTCGTAGCATACTGGGTGATCGACATTTCAGGAACAAAACTGGCACGAGACGGAGCGGTCGGACCGTTCCACGGAGTATTCTTCTCGACATACGTACTTTTACCTACCGGTCTGTTCCTGTCTTGGAAGGCAATCAATGACTCAGCAATATTCAGTACTGACTCAATCAAGAACGGATACAGAAAAATAAAGGCCAAGATAATGGGATTATTCAAGAAGACGCGTATCGTATATATGGGTACGCCTGAATTTGCCGTTGCCCCTCTCGACGAGTTGATAAAGAACGGCTATAATATCGTGGGAGTAGTCACAGTTGCCGACAAGGCAAGCGGACGAGGACTGAAAGTAAATGAAAGCGCCGTAAAGAAATATGCTGTCGAGCATAATATTCCTGTGCTTCAGCCGGTGTCGCTCAAAGACCCGGACTTTCTTGAAGCGCTTAAGGCCTGGAAGCCGGATATTTTTGCAGTCGTAGCCTTCAGAATGCTGCCTAAGGTGGTGTGGGAGATACCTAAACTCGGAACATTCAATCTGCACGCAGCCCTGCTCCCTCAATACAGGGGCGCTGCTCCTATCAACTGGGCAGTGATCAATGGAGAGAAAACCACCGGTGTCACTACATTTATGATCGACGAAGGTATGGATACCGGAGGCATTATGTACAGGTATGACTGCAGAATAGAACCTGAAGACAATGCCGGCGATGTTCACGACAAACTTATGGTTCTGGGAGCCAAACTGGTTGTGAATACAGTGGAAGCCATAATTGACAGGAATTACGAACTCCGCGTACAGAAGAGTTTCATCCAGGGATCGGAAATCCTCCACCCTGCTCCGAAACTCACACGCGAACTCTGTCATATCGACTGGAATGGCAAAACCAGGAACATACACAATCTCATCAGAGGTCTCAGTCCTTATCCAGGAGCATATACCGAACTGGAAAAAGACGGCAAGACACTGCAGATGAAGATATACAGATCGGCTAGAATTACCGGCGAGGAATATCAGGCGATGCTTGAACAGAATGCGGTACAGGACGTAGTTCCGGGCACCATCCTGTCAGACGGCAAGACTTACCTTGCCATTGCCACTGCCGACGGTGCGGTTTCCGTTACAGAACTCCAGCTCGCAGGAAAGAAGAAGATGGATGTCAAGGACTTCCTGATCGGTTTCAGGGATCCTTGCTCATACAACGTGACAAAAGGAACTTCTTCAGAAATAACAGGCAGATATGTATAGAGACATCGTGATAATCGGGGACGGGAAATTCCCTGAAACGGAATATCCGCGATACCTGATCCGCTCGGCTGACTTCATTATATGCTGCGACGGAGCATTGAGGAAGTTTCTGCGCAACAGCAAAGCCATTTTCGGACAGGAGAGACTCCCGGATCTCGTGATAGGAGATATGGATACACTCCCAAAGACGATGCAGAAGAAGTATGCCGACATCATCGTCAAGGAGAGCGAGCAGGAACACAACGACCAGACAAAGGCTGTCAGATGGGCTCTGAACAATCTCAATGAAATCGGATCCATCCATATACTGGGTGGCACCGGAGGTCGAGCAGACCACACCATAGGCAATGTTTCCCTGCTTATGGAATACACCAGAATGTTCGACCTCGGAGACATATCAATAGAGATGGTCTCAGACGACGGCACCATATTCCCGATCAACGACACCATAGAGTTCGAGTGCGGTCCCGGAAGGTCGATATCCATATTTACGCCAGACAACACGCTCAGAATCAAGTCGGAAGGGCTTATGTACCAGACGGACGAAGTTGTATTCGACAATTGGTGGAAGGCGACCTTGAACAAAACCATACAGGACAAAGTCAGGCTGGAACTGAGTCACAGGTCGATTGCACTGATAATGTTGGACTGACGTATGAAACAAATAATTTTATTAGGAAATCCGCGATTTTAATTATAATTTTGACCAAGAAATCAAAACCTGATTTTAATCTTTAAGATATGAGCGATATGAAGTACTTCCCTTCCATCGAGGCCATCGACAAGGCCGCTGAGGTTCTTTCGGAGATTCTCGAGCCTACACCTTTCCAGAAGAATGCCAACCTTTCAGACATCTACGATGCAGAGGTATATCTCAAGAGAGAGGACCTGCAGATGGTGAGATCATACAAGATCCGAGGGGCTTACAACAAGATCAGGACAATCGATCCGGCACTTGTAAAGAACGGTATCGTATGTGCCAGTGCCGGCAACCACGCTCAAGGTGTAGCATTCTCCTGCAGCAAACTCCACATTATGGGATCCATCTTTATGCCGGTAACAACTCCAAGGCAGAAGATAGAACAGGTAAGAATGTTCGGAAAGGAATACATCGAGATCATCCTCACCGGTGACACATTTGATGCTGCAAATTCGGCCGCAATCGAATATGCAACAGCCAACAACAAGACCTTCATCCCGCCATTCGACGATCCTAAAGTGATGGAAGGACAAGGAACCATCGGACGCGAAATCATCAATCAATGCAAAGAACCTCTTGACTATATTTTCGTTCCTATCGGAGGAGGCGGACTTGCATCCGGACTGGGAGCATACGTCAGCAGAATATCACCTTCGACCAAGATCATAGGCGTAGAACCTGGTGGAGCGCCTTGTATGAAGGCAGCCATCGAAAACGGAGGTCCTGTAAAACTCGAACATATCGACAAATTCGTTGACGGTGCGGCAGTACAACTCGCCGGCGCACACACATACGAAGTATGCCGTCAGGTTCTCGATGACATCATCATTGTCCCTGAAGGAGCCGTTTGTACCACCATCATCCATATGTACAACAAGAGCGCAATAGTCGTGGAACCTGCAGGAGCACTCGCCGTTGCAGCACTCAAATTCTACAAGGATAAGATAAAGGGAAAGAGAGTGGCCTGCGTTGTCAGCGGAAGCAACAACGACATCATCCGTATGGAGGAAATCCGCGAGAAATCCCTTCTCTATGAAGGCCTCAAGCATTATTTCATCGTGAACTTCCCTCAGAAATCCGGCGCCGTCCTTTCGTTCATACGCGATGTCATCGGTCCGACTGACGACCTTGTGCATATCCAGTATATCAGAAAAACCAACAAGAACTTCGGCCCCGCCCTCATCGGTATCGAATTGGCAGCGAAAGAGGACTTTGAGCCGTTTATGAGCAGGCTCAAGGCTCACGGCATATCATACGAATACATCAACGAGAACAACCAATTATTTGAAATACTAATCTGATAACACTATGGCTAATATCGATTGGAGCAAACTCACTTTCTCCTACACAAAGACAAACACAATCCTTAGAAGCACCTTCAAGGACGGTGCCTGGACTCCTGTAGAGAGTCTTACAGACGACTACATCAGCCTCAGCACATACGCTGGCGCCCTTCACTACGCCATCGAGTGCTTTGAAGGACTCAAGGCATTCCGAGGAAAAGACGGACAGATCCGCCTCTTCAGACCGGAGGAAAATGCGAAACGTCTTCAGAGATCGGCAAAGTTCCTTGGCATCGAGGCTCCATCCACCGAGATGTTCATCGATATGTGCAAGCAGATCGTGAAGGAAAACATCGACTTCCTTCCGCCATACGAAGTATCCGGTGCATCACTTTATCTTCGTCCGACACTCATAGGATCGAATCCACAACTCGGAGTACAGTCGTCCAAGGAATGCACATTCCTTATGCTCTGCTCACCAGTAGGCGCATACGTAGGTGGTGCCCTCGACGCTGTGGATGTGGTCATCGCCAGAAATTACGACAGAGCAGCACCTAACGGATCCGGAGCATTCAAGGTCGGCGGCAACTATGCCTGCTCGCTCTACTCGCTCAACCTCGCCCACGAACTCGGATACAAGGCAGTCCTCTACCTTGATCCAGCCACAAGACAGTACATCGACGAGTTCAACTCATCGAACTTCTTCGCCATCAAGGGCAATTCATACATCACTCCTAAGTCTCCATCGATCCTTCCATCGATCACCAATATGTCCCTCGAGACCGTAGCGGCACATCTGGGAATGGAAGTGGAAAGAAGACCTGTCCCTGTAGAAGAACTCAGCACATTCGAAGAAGTGGGAGAATGCGGTACAGCAGTTGTGATCACCCCAGTACACAAACTCGTGGACAAGCCTTTCCTCGAATCAGAAGAGGAGACCGTTTACACATACGGAGACGGCCAGTGCGGTCCGAAGTCCCTCAGACTCTACAACTATATCAGAGGCATCCAGAGAGGCGAAATCGAAGACACCTTCGGCTGGAACGTATTCGTTGACTAAATCACACACCACATAAAAAATCAGGCTTCTGCACCGGGAATCCCAGTCAGAAGCCTGATTTTATGTATATTTCTTATTCCAAGTCACCAGCTGAATGTCGGATAGCAAGCCCTATTGCCTTTCCTAAGAGAGGTGGGACAGCATTACCGATCTGCACCAACTGCTTATTCTTCGGTCCCTCAAAAATAAAATCATCTGGAAACGACTGAATACGAGCCATTTCCCTGGCAGTAAGAACTCTTGGTAATCTTGGATGGACATTTACTCCTCCGTGATTCTCTTTGATTGTACACGACGCTTCGTTCCAAGGACATTTTTTCCAGGCATCGGAATATCCTTTATACAGGCTTTGCCCCTCTGGGCAAGCCGCCATCCTCGCTTGCATTTCAGGTGTGTGCCTGGTAGGTACGTGATTGAAATCCTTATCTTCAGGATGATCTATCAGATCACCTATCGCCTGACCTGTTGTAACATATTCATCTTGAGACAGTAATGGCTGAGGATGATAATTTCGCTTGCCAATACGGTTACCGATAAAGATAACACGTTCCCTTTTCTGTGGAACATAATAGTCTGCAGCGCATAATGTAGTGACATTCATCTCATAACCAATATTTCTGAAATCAGAGATTATCTTCAGCTCGACCATACCTCCAAGCATAGATCTGAGTCCCTTGACATTCTCACAGATTACAAAATCAGGCTTGAGATGCTCAACCACTTCCAACAATTCCTTGTACAGAGAATTTCTAGGATCATCAACTATTCTGTTTCCGGCCATACTGAATCCCTGACAAGGGAATCCACCAGCCACGACACTTAAATGTCTTCCATTCAACTGTTTCTCAATGACTTCATAAAGAAGCTGCTTGACCTCCGGCTTAGTAATATCACCATTTACAAAAGGATGTTTGAAATTCCTTGAGTATGTCATACCAGCTTCACGGAACCAGTCAAGGCCACAAACTCCCTGGAGTCCTGCCATCTCCAATCCTTTTGACAGTCCTCCAGCCCCACAGAAACAATCGACAAAAGTCATTTCCGACTCTGAACGATTATCCCAGACATTTTTCAAATCACACCAATTAATGAAATCATATTTTGAAGTGTTCCGTACTGGCAGATGTTCTTCCACTACATTGCCAAAGAGATCATAATTGACAGCTGGAGCCTTATCAACCTTATTATTTATAAAGTATTCCAAAGCCGCCTTAGGGATTCTGTAATTAGTTCCGACTTTCACAGCATCCAGTTGTCCAGCTGCAATATAACGCCGGATTGATTTTTGAGAAAGGCTCAGTTGATCTGCAACGTCAGCAATTGAATAAAAATCCTTTATCTGCATAAGAGCATATGTTTACATCAAGAATGTCCTCTATTGTCCAATCTATATGCAAATATATAGCTATAAAATGAAACTTCAAACGGAAGCAGGAACTATTGCTCAATCATACAGATATGAATATTGAAGCCGTGAACTTCAATATCGAAACTGTTATCCTTGGAACTCAGATTATTCAGAAGATATCCGACAACTCCTTCCGGATCAGAAAGCCATTTATCCTGGTCTGAAACCAGATAGTACATCCTGTTAAGTCCCCAATTATGTCGGCAACCCTCAGCCATCTTCCTCATTCTATCCGAATCCGCACCTTTATATAATTCAAAGGCTAGCGACTTCTTTTCTTCTAACGTCATTCTGCCAGCCAAGTGTTTCCATTCATCCGGATGAGATGTTATTTTAAGGTCATAAGGAATACCATCATATATGAAATCCGTCACGCTCTTGTTACCTATGGGCGGAATGACAGAAGGAATATCACGGATTATGGCTGTCTCACATATATCGTGAGAAGCAACCATAAAATACTCATGTTTCATTATATCAGATCCTAGTTCCAGAAACTCTTCAAGTGATATTCTCCCATCGCAACATTCTCTGACCCTGTCTTGAATCGACAGATGCAGCATAGAGGGACGGGCACCGTGCCAATTATGACCTTTCAACAGTCCGGATTTCAAATGATCTATATGTCGTCCGAAATCACAAGGATTCCATTGTTTACGGAACAAATCACGTATTTCATCTAAAGAAATGGCTTGAGGGCATTTATTATATGCCGCAGCAAGTTTTCTAAACGATGGATGGAAGGATATTTGATACCCTTCATCTTGAAAAACTGACAGATATCTTCCTTACCAGACATATACTCGATACAATGAGTAATCAAGTCTATTTCAATCTGAGAATTTGCCATAACTATAATGAATACACATATTCAGGAATATATTCAGTTACTTCGGCGCTATCCTGTAGAGGAAGCCGGCGATGATGGCGAATACGACGTTCGGTAGCCAGAGTGCTACGGCTGGCGGCAGGGTGTCGGTGTGAACGAACATCTCGCTGAACTTGAGGAAGAGGATGTAGGTAAATGCCAGGGCTATACCGATACCGATGTTCCACCCGATTCCTCCACGACGCTTCTTTGACGACAAAGCCACACCCATTATGGTGAGGATGAAAGCAGAGAAAGGAATGGCAAACCTGGTGTTCTTCTCAATCAATGCCATCTTGACATTGGCATCTCCACGCATCTTCTGGATCCTGATCATCTCGTCAAGTTCATAATAATCCATTGTCTGCACGGTTTTCTCATTGAAGTAGAAGTCCTTCACACTCAACGGTATGACAGTGTCCAACTGCCTTCCGCTACGTATATTGTCCGTAAGGTCGGAGTTATAATCACGGATGAAATATTTCTTGAGTCTCCAACTCTGTTTCGTTGTATCATACACAGCAGTTTCTGCGGAAATCTTGGAAATAAGTTGGTTGTCTTCAATCTTCTCAAGGGTAAACCTATAAGCAGTATTGTTCCAGGAACTGAACGATTCTGCATAGACAAACTCACCCGGCGCAATCTGATAATGCACATTTCGCCCGACGCTCTTTGTCTTGTCCTTGAAATACTGATTTTCAAACTCCACCCTGGTCTTGTTGGCATCTGGAATAACGAAAAGATTCAGTCCCAATGAAAACAAGGCGATCAAGGTTGCCGAAAACATATAAGGCACCATCATCCTGTGGAAACTGATTCCGCAGGACAGAATAGCGATGATCTCCGAATCAGCGGCCATCTTGGAAGTGAAGAAAATGACCGTAATGAATACGAACAGAGGGCTGAACATATTCATAAAATACGGAACGAAATTCACATAATAGTCGAATATGATGGCTTTCAGAGGGGCTTCCTTGGCCACAAAGTCATCGATTCGTTCACTTATGTCGAAGATTATGACAATGCCTATGATCAGGATCAGCGCCACGAAGAAGGTACTGATGAACTTCCTGATAATATACAGGTCTATCTTCCTTGGTCTGAGGTCAAACTCCATTTCCTTATAGTCTTGTAGTTATCCTGCGCACTGTCTCGTCTTTCCAGGCCTTGAAATCACCGGCTTTGATATGCTTGCGCGCCTCACGCACAAGATCCAGATAGAAAGCCAGATTGTGCTCGCTGGCGATCTGGCCGGCAAAGATTTCCCCTGAGACAAAAAGATGACGCAGATATGCTTTTGTATATGTATGATCCACGAAGGATGTTCCTTTAGGATCGAGCGGTGAAAAATCATCCGCCCACTTCTTGTTCTTCATATTCATTATACCGTCCCAGGTGAACAGCATACCGTTACGTCCGTTTCTGGTAGGCATCACGCAGTCGAACATATCCACTCCTCTGGCAATACCCTCCAGGAGATTTGCCGGTGTGCCCACCCCCATAAGATAACGCGGCTTGTCATCCGGCATTATCGGGCATACGACTTCCAGCATCTCATACATCTTCTCCGTAGGTTCACCCACCGCGAGTCCTCCTATGGCATATCCCTCACGGTCAAGCGCGGCTGCGTGCTCCACGGCCTCGCGGCGAAGATCCGGATATACACATCCCTGAATGATCGGGAAAAGAGCCTGAGAATATCCATAGAGCGGCTCAGTCTCATCAAAATGCTTAACGCACCTTTCCAGCCACCTCTGGGTCAGTTTCAAAGACTTCTTCGCATAATTATAGTCGGCATCTCCAGGGCAGCACTCATCCAGAGCCATAACGATATCGGCTCCGATTATACGCTGAGTATCCATATTGTTCTCTGGAGTGAAAATATGCTTCGACCCATCTATATGCGAACGGAAGATACATCCGTCCTCGGTAAGTTTCCTTATAGGACTGAGGGAGAACACCTGGAATCCACCGCTGTCGGTCAGGATCGGACGATCCCACGATTCAAATTTATGAAGACCACCGGCCGCCTTCAGGACATCCAGTCCCGGCCTGAGATAAAGATGATATGTATTGCCAAGGATGATCTCTGCCTTGATATCATCCTTCAGGTCTCTATGATATATACCCTTGACCGAACCGACAGTGCCCACCGGCATAAAGATCGGAGTCTCGATCTGGCCGTGGTCTGTGGTAATCACACCGCATCTTGCTGCTGAGCCTGGGTCATTATGTGTCTTTACGAATTTCATTCAAAACAATTTAACCGTCAAAGATAACAACTTTTACTCAAAAACGATTATCTTTGTCTGATACATAAAGAAAAGATGTCATCCTGAACGATAGCAAAGGATCTTTCAGATAATAGACAAACATTAAAAACTGATAACAAATGAACAAATCAATCAAACTAAGACTCATCGTGATGAATGTCATCCAGTGGGCAGTCTGGGGTTCCTATCTCACATCTATGGGAAGTTACCTTGCATCAGTAGGACTGGCCACAAGGATCGGCATCTTCTATTCTATGCAGGGCATCGTGTCCATCTTTATGCCGACCCTTATGGGTATTGTAGCGGATAAATTCATCCCGGCACAGAAACTTCTCGGATTATGCCACGGAATCGCAGGCGCTGCTATGGCTGGAGCCGGCCTATACGGTATGAATGCAGGAAGCGAGGTTTCATTCGGAATACTTTTCGGCCTGTACGCGTTGAGCGTTGCATTCTATATGCCGACAATCGCGCTTTCAAATTCCGTTGCATACAACATCCTCGAGAAAAACGGCTACGACACAGTGAAGGACTTCCCGCCTATCCGCGTATTCGGAACAATAGGATTCATCTGCGCTATGCTTTTCGTCAACTTTATGACCAACGGCAACGGCATACAGTACCAGCATTCATACAATCAGTTCATCGTTTCCGGCATCCTCGGACTCATTATGCTGGCATATTGCTTAACATTGCCTGAGTGTCCTTGCAATGCATCAGCCAATGAAGGACAGGGCTTTGCAGAACGCTTCGGTCTGAGGGCATTCTCTCTTTTCAAAGACAGACAGATGGCCATATTCTTTATTTTCTCGATGCTTCTCGGAGTTGCTCTCCAGATCACCAACGGCTTTGCAAATCCGTTCATTTCGCATTTCCAGGAGATTCCTGAATTCGCTCAGGCCTGGGGTGCCCGCAACGCAAATGCTCTCATATCTATATCACAGGTATCCGAGACTCTCGGCATCCTTCTCATCCCGGTAGCGATGAGATTGTTTGGAATCAAGAAGGTTATGCTCATCGCTATGTTTGCCTGGGTTCTCCGTTTCGGCCTTTTCGGTGCCGGTGACCCTGGTTCAGGAGTATGGATGCTAATCCTCTCTATGATCGTCTATGGAGTCGCATTCGACTTTTTCAACATATCCGGCTCCCTCTATGTCAATATGAGGACAACAGCAAAGATCCAGAACAGTGCACAAGGTCTCTTTATGCTTATGACCAACGGTATCGGTGCCACTATCGGAACCCTCAGCGCACAGGCCGTAGTGAACCATTTCGTTTACAATGCCGCTGAGCCGAACTGGAGCGCAGCCTGGTATGTTTTCGCAGGTTACGCACTCGTTGTAGCAATTCTGTTTATGATCCTGTTCAAGGAGCCTAAGGATTCAACAGCCAAGGTCGCTTAATCAGATATTCAAACAGATCCGGCCGACTGGTGTTCCGGTGACCCCCTCCCTCTTTGAGGGTACCCCCTAGACGGGGGTGGCACGTCACCTTCAACCAGTCGGCCGGATCTGTTTGATTACGGAAGACTATCTGGTCAGTCCGAGTTTATTCATAAGAGCCTGTGGCTCAGGATCGTGTCCACGGAAATTGCGGTAAATCACTGCCTCATCCTCAGCACCACCCTTTGAAAGGATATTCTCACGGAATGAGTGTGAAACCTCTGTGTTGAAGATACCCTTCTCCTTAAAGAGAGAGAATGCATCTGCCTCAAGCACCTCAGCCCACTTATATGAATAGTAGCCGGCTGAATATCCGCCAGAGAAAATATGAGAGAACGATGTTGAGAATGCAGATCCTGGCACAGACGGCATAATAGCGTATGGAGCAAGCACCTTCTGCTCGAACTCAACCGCACTCTCTGCAGGAACCTCAGTAAGCGAATGCCAAGCCATATCGAGGTAGCCGAAATGGAGTTGGCGCACCTGACCATAGCCTGCAAGGTAATTCTTTGCAGCCACCACCTTCTCGATCAGTTCTGCAGGTATAGGCTCGCCTGTCTGATAATGCTTTGCAAATGAATTCAGATACTCCGGTTCGAATGCCCAGTTCTCCATAATCTGCGAAGGAAGTTCCACAAAGTCACGTGACACATTGGTTCCTGTAAGCGAGCCATATCTTCCTTCTGCAAAAATACCGTGGAGAGCGTGACCGAACTCGTGGAGGAATGTGGTGAGTTCATCGTGAGTGATGAGAGCCGGTGCATCAGCAGTAGGCTTGGTGAAGTTCATAACTGTGCTGATGAAAGGCCTGTATTCTACACCATTCCTGATGCTCTGACCGCGGAATTCTGTCATCCACGCACCACCTCTCTTGCTTGCACGAGGGAAGAAATCGGCATAGAAAAGAGCGAGATGACGACCGTCAGCATCATTTACCTCATATACCTTCACATCCTCGTGATATACAGGTACATTGTCGAGTTCCTTGAAAGTGATTCCATACAGACGTGTAGCAAGTCCGAGAACTGCATCTATACAGTTTTCAAGTTGGAAATAAGGCTTAAGTTCCTCAGCGCTAAGCGAATACTCCTCCTGCTGATACTTCTCTGACCAATAACTGAAATCCCAAGGCATCAGTCTTGAATCCTCAAAGCCATTCTTCTTTGCATAAGCAAGCACATCAGTGACATCCTTCTTCGCGAACTCCATCGAAGGCTCGAGCAGATTCTTGATGAACTCGTTGACAGTCACCTTGTTCTTAGCCATTCTCTCTTCAAGAGCATAATCCGCGTATGTCTCATATCCGAGGATGTTTGCAATCTTTATCCTGAGATCGACGATCTTCTTCACTATATCGGTATTGTCGTTCTCTCCACCGATCGCCCTCGTATTATAAGCAGTCCACATCTGCTTGCGGAGATCCCTTTCTGTGCTGTATTTAAGGAACGGGCTGTAACTTGGAGCATCAAGAGTGAAAGCCCAGCCTTCGAGACCCTTTTCTGAAGCAGTCTCGGCAGCCATTGTCCTTACGAACTCAGGAAGACCTCCAAGTTGAGTAGAATCGGTAATATTCAGGACGTACGCATTGGTAGCGGCCAGAACATTCTTGCTGAACTGGAGAGTCGCGAGTGAAAGTTCCTCTGACCATTTGCTGTAAAGAGCCTTATCCTCGTCGGAAAGGTTGGCTCCTCCACGTACAAAACTCTTATATGTATCATCGAGCAAAGTCATCTGATCCGGAGCAAGACCCAGAGCATCCTTCTGCTCATATACGGCCTTCACCCTCTGGAAAAGATCGTTATTGAGGGACACATACATAGAATACTCTGTGAGCATAGGAGACACCTGTTCAGCGATCTGCTGCATTTCGTCATCAGTATCTGCCTCCATAAGATTGAAGAAGATACCGGCTACATTATTCAATGTCTGTCCGGAAACCTCCATCGCTTCTATAGTATTCTCGAAAGTAGGTTCTTCCTGATTTGCCACAATGGCATCTATTTCAGCCTTTGCCTCGGCTATTCCGGCTTCGAATGCCGGAAGATAATGTTCATTTTTGATCTTGTCGAATTCCGGAGCGCCGAATGGTGCCGACGACTCTTTCAATAATGGATTTTCCATACTGTTGCAACTGCAGATTAGTGCAAGCGCTGAGCCTGCGATAAGTAGTTTCTTTTTCATATCTTTAATAATTATCAATCTTTCAATTCCGTACCAATTTGCAAAGTTACTGAAAGATTATTAATTTTCATTATGGAAAAGATTTTCGTACTTGTCAATATATATTTTATATCATAACAGGTAAACACATTGTGCTTGCCGGAACGTCTGCAGGAGGTACTCATCCCCGGCACGAATCCCATCATTTCGACATCCACAAGTTCCGCCGAATCCATTCCCCGCTCCAGAAGGGAATCGAGAATTTCATAATTACGGTTGAGAATACCGATGACCTTGTTCCTGAATGCCCTCCCGGCTTTGGCCATATTGTTGTGATGCCTTGTGCGGCAGTCTTCACAGCAGAATTTCTTGTCCGTTCTGCCGTATCGTATCTGATTGCCGCATTCCAGACACAGCGACCTTTTTCTATCGTTCTCTTTGTAGTCCATAGCACAAAGTTGGAACGTTTCAAACTCATTATCAATAGTTTGCAAAAAGTTTTTCTTTTTCTTATGCAAATTCATTCTTTTTTATCTCCGGAGCGGAACACAAAAAAAATCTTATCCCTATTAAAAAAGATTCAAAAGACATAAGAAAAAGAAAAACCTGCAATGCACAAGGCTGAAAGGCATACGGAAAGGAGAATATTTGATTTACTTTGCATCCGACCTACCAAGCGCGCATTATGGTGTGGGGAAGAATAAGTGTAACTTTAAAAGAGAATTTTCATTATGGAATATCTTAACAAGATCGAATTAAAAGGACGCGTCGGCACCGTACGTACGAATGAATACAACGGTAGCAAGGTAGCCAACTTCTCATTGGTATCGGAATATCTTTACAAGACACGTGAGGGAGTTGCCGTTTCAGAAACCACCTGGTTCAACGTTGTAGCCTGGAGCAACAAGGATATGCCTGACATCGACCTGATCACTAAAGGGATGCCGGTATATGTGTCAGGAAGGATGCGTCAGGCTAATTACACCACGGCAGAAGGAACCGAAAAGCAATACTACGAGATTCTGGCCGGCAAGGTGAGATTCCTGACCGAGGATCCTGGTGAACCGTTCTGACTTTAGCATCTACCTCTGCATCCGGCAGATCAGAAAAAACATCTGCCGGATGTCACTCATAAATATATTGTTGCATTCTGTAACAAACATTTGTCCTAAAGGTTGAAAATTAGAATTTTTGAGGTATCTTTGCGGCCGATTTTGAAAGAGAGATTAATTACAGATTTTTATGGTTCAGAAATTCAACGACGGCAGATGGAGCCGCAGAATCGATGTTGCGGATTTCGTTTACAGCAACATCACCCCTTACGAAGGTGACGCATCATTCCTTCAGGGACCTACAGAGCGCACTAAGATACTTTGGAACAAGTGCGTAGAGGCTCTCGCAGAAGAGAGAGCAAACGGTGGCGTTCGTTCGATCGACGCAAAGACTATCTCAACAATCACTTCACACGCAGCAGGTTACATCGACAGGGAGAACGAACTTATCGTTGGTCTCCAGACAGATGAACTCCTCAAGAGGGCTATCAAGCCTTTCGGAGGTCTCAAGGTGGTAGAAAAGGCCTGCCTTGAGAACGGTGTGGAACTTGATCCTAAGGTGAAGGAAATCTTCACACACTACAGAAAGACACATAACGACGGCGTATTCGACGTATATACTGAAGAGATCCGCAAGTACAGGTCACTCGGCTTCCTCACAGGACTTCCTGACAACTACTCAAGAGGACGTATCATCGGTGACTATAGAAGACTTGCCCTCTACGGTATCGACAGACTCATCGAGGCAAAGAGAGAAGACCTCAGGAACCTGACCGGTACAATGACCCGTTCACGCATCACTCTCCGTGAAGAGGTTGCAGAACAGATCAGAGCCCTCCAGGAAATAAAGATTATGGGAGAGTACTATGGTCTCGACCTCAGCAGACCTGCTACAAACGCTCAGGAGGCAGTACAGTGGCTTTATATGGCTTACCTTGCTGCAGTAAAGGAGCAGGACGGAGCAGCGATGTCACTCGGTAACGTATCTTCATTCCTCGACATCTTCATCCAGTACGACCTCGACAACAACATCATCGACGAGACATTCGCACAGGAACTTATCGACCAGTTCGTGATGAAACTCAGAATGGTACGTCACCTCAGAATGAACTCATACAACGACCTCTTCGCAGGCGACCCTACCTGGATCACCGAGTCAATCGGAGGACGTTTCACAGGCGGTAAGAGCAAGGTTACAAAGACTTCGTTCCGTTTCCTCCAGACTCTTTACAACCTCGGACCTGCACCGGAGCCTAATATGACAGTTCTCTGGCATCCTGGACTTCCTGACGGTTTCAAGGAGTTCTGTGCAAAGGTATCCATCGAGACAAGTTCCGTTCAGTACGAGAACGACTCGCTTATGCGTAAGGTAAGAGGCTGCGATGACTACGGTATCGCTTGCTGCGTATCATATCAGGCTATCGGAAAGGCCATCCAGTTCTTCGGAGCACGTGCAAACCTTGCAAAGGCTCTCCTGCTTGCAATCAACGAGGGACGTTGCGAGAACACAGGAACACTTATGGTAGAGGGTATCAAGCCTCTTTCAAGCGATGTTCTCGACTTCGACGAGGTAATGGAAAACTACAAGAAGGTTCTCCACGAGGTAGCACGCGTATATAACGAGACAATGAACATCATCCACTTTATGCACGACAAGTATGACTACGAGAAGTCACAGATGGCGTTCATCGACACAAACCCTAAGATCAACCTCGCATACGGAGTTGCCGGTCTGTCAATCGTAGCAGACTCTCTCTCTGCGATCAAGCACGCCAAGGTGACTGCTCGTCGCAACGCAGACGGTCTCACAGAGGGCTTCGACATCGTAGGAGATTTCCCTATGTTCGGTAACGACGATGACAGAGTTGACGTACTCGCTCGTGACGTTGTACAACTCTTCGACACCGAACTCCGCGCACGCAAGGTTTACAAGGATGCAGAGCCAACCCTTTCACTCCTTACCATCACATCGAACGTGATGTACGGAAAGAAGACAGGCGCTACTCCGGACGGAAGAGCGAAGGGCGTAGCATTCGCACCAGGTGCAAACCCAATGCACGGACGTGACACACACGGAGCGATCGCATCACTCTCCTCAGTAGCGAAACTCGACTACCACGATGCAAAGGACGGTATCTCGAATACATTCTCTATCGTGCCTAAGTCACTCGGTCCGACTCAGGAGGATAAGATCGACAACCTCATCACTATGATGGACGGATATTTCACAAAGGGTGCACACCACCTCAATGTGAACGTCCTCAACAGAGAGATGCTTGAGGATGCAATGGAGCACCCGGAGAAGTACCCTCAACTCACTATCCGAGTTTCAGGATACGCTGTGAACTTCATCAGACTCAGCCGTGAGCAGCAACTTGAGGTTATTTCAAGAACATTCCACGAATCGCTCAGATAATGCTGAAGGTTCATTCATACGAATCTATGGGAACATACGACGGGCCGGGACTAAGGCTCGTCGTTTTTCTGCAAGGCTGCCCTTTCCGCTGCCTCTACTGTGCGAATCCCGACACAATATCCTTTGACGGAGGCACTCCGACAGACATTGAGGAAATAGTATCTATGGCCGTAAGTCAGAAGCCGTTCTTCGGAAGAAGAGGAGGCGTCACATTCTCCGGAGGAGAGCCTACGATGCAGGCCAAGGAACTGCTCCCGCTCTATGCCAGACTCAAGGAGGAAGGCATAAACATCTGCATAGACACCAACGGAGGAGCCTGGAACTGCGACATAGAGGAACTGCTCAGGCAGACAGACCTCGTCCTTCTCGACTGCAAGCAGTTCAATGACAGCAGACACGAAAGCCTTACAGGACGCAGTAATGCCCAGACGCTGAAAACGGCACAATGGCTGGAAGAGAACGGCAAACCATTCTGGCTCAGATATGTCCTAGTCCCAGGCATCAGCGATTTCGAAGAGGATATCAGAGCCCTTGGAAAGCATTTCAAGGACTACAGAATGCTCAAGAGAGTGGAAATCCTTCCATACCACACCCTCGGCAAGCACAAATACGAATCGCTCGGCTGGGAATATAGACTCCAGGACACGCCGCACAACACTCCGCAGCAACTCGACAGAGCGTTGGCATTGTTCAATGAATATTTCGACTGCGCGGTTATGAATTAGACGAAAAAGAACCTATCTCGCCTGAACAGGTGACGAAAGGTTCTTTTTTTGCTATATTTGCCAAGGAAGATCGGAAGAACTATGAAAACAAAGGACGTTGCGCTTGTCCTCTCCAGCGGAGGACCCCGCGGATGGGCATATATCGGAGCCATCGAAGAACTTGAAAGCCGGGGTTACAACATAACCTCGATCGCAGGCACTTCAATAGGTTCTCTCATAGGAGGAATCTATGCAGCCTGCAGACTTTCCGAAGTCAAGGAATGGCTTTTCTCGCTCGATGCCTGGAAAGTATTCACCCTGATGGACATATCTATAAGCAAGAATCATCTGGTGAAGGGAGACAAGGTCATCGGAGCAATCAAGGAAATCGTCCCGGATATAAACATAGAAGATCTTCAGATCCCCTTCAGGGCGGTTGCTGCCGACCTGTACACCGGAGAGGAAGTGGTCTTTGACAGAGGCCCGTTGTTCGAGGCCATAAGGGCTTCCATCTCCATACCATCCCTTTTCAGACCCGTCAAATATGGATTCCGCACTCTCGTGGACGGCGGCGTCGTCAACACGATGCCTATCGACAAAGTACCTAGAAACGGGCACGACATCCTTGTGGCATTCGATGTGAACGATGTCGATGTGGAGGCAATCAGAGGCATCATAATCAATGAAGCACAACAGGAGGAAGACAGGCTCAGAAAGGAAAAGGAACTTGACGCCGAGACCAGAAGCGTCTTGAACTCTGTCCGCCACAACTCCAGCCTGACGCTGAAGGATAAACTTATGCTAGCCAAGACGCAGGGCGAAAAGATCATCCAGCACAAACTTTCTTCCGAGGACAATGAGCCGGAACTTTTCTTTGAGGAAAACTACTATAGCATCCTCTCGCGCACATTCTCGCTTATGAACCACGTCATAGCGAAGACCGCAGCCGAAAGATACAAGCCTGAAGTTCTTGTAAAAATGCCGTTCGATGCATACGGAGAAATCGCTGACTATGCCAAGGCACGCGAAATATCGGAAGCCGGCCGTGTTCTTATGAAAGAGGCACTGGACAGATATGAGGGCATTGAATAACCCATCACAGAAACAAACTAAACTACAACTATATGCTTAGAAAAATCAGAATCATTCTGGCATCCGTCTTTTTCATCGGTGTCACACTTCTGTTCCTCGACTTCACAGGGACATTGCACACCTGGCTGGGATGGATGGCGAAAATCCAGTTCCTGCCGGCAGTAATGGCAATGAATTTCGTAATCGTTGCTGTACTTATATTGCTCACACTGCTTTTCGGCAGAGTCTATTGCTCGGTTATATGTCCTTTGGGAATAATGCAGGACATAATTTCCTGGATCCACGGCAAGACAAAGAAGAAAAACCGCTTCCGCTTCTCCTGGTCCCCTGCCCGGAACTGGCTCAGATATACGGTACTGGTGCTGTTCATTGCGGGACTGGCTCTCGGAGCCCACTCGATAGCAGTGATGATCGCACCATACAGCGCATACGGACGCATTGCAGGCAATCTTTTTGCGCCTCTTTACCAGTGGGGCAACAACGCTCTGGCCTGGATAGCAGAGAGAGCAGGAAGTTACGCATTCTACAGCGTGGATGTATGGATCAAATCCATCTCCACATTCATAATAACGGCTGTGACATTCGTCATCATCGGCATCCTTTCGTGGAAGCACGGCAGAACCTGGTGCAACACCATCTGCCCTGTTGGAACCGTACTGGGATTCTTCTCGAGATTCAGTCTTCTCGCACCTGTCATAGACACAGAGAAATGCCGCAACTGCGGCCTCTGCGGCAAGCAGTGCAAGGCATCCTGCATCAATATGAAGGAACATCAGATCGACTACAGCAGATGTGTAGCCTGTATGGATTGCATCGACACCTGCAAGGACGGAGCGATCAGTTATGCCAGGAGGAAAAGGCGCATCAGCGTCCAAGGGTCTGAAGACAAAGAATCACACGACCAAGGCCGAAGAGCATTCCTGACCTCGGCTGTCATAGCCACTACTGCAGTCACAGCAAAATCCCAGGAAATGAAGGTGGATGGCGGATTGACCGCTATAGAGAACGCTGAAAAACCGGAAAGACAGACTCCGCTCGTGCCGGCAGGATCCCTGAGCCTCAAGCATTTCGCTGACCACTGCACATCCTGCCAGTTGTGCGTAAGCGTATGTCCGAACCAGGTGCTCAGGCCTTCGACATCACTTCTGACCCTGATGCAGCCTGAAATGTCGTTCGAGAGAGGATATTGCCGCCCTGAATGCACAAGATGCTCCGATATATGCCCAGCAGGAGCCATACGCCCGATAACAAGGGAAGAAAAATCATCGATACAGATAGGACACGCCGTGGTCAATCTGAACAATTGCGTGGTAAATACCGACGGAGTAAGTTGCGGCAACTGTGCACGCCACTGCCCTGCCGGTGCGATAAGGATGGTGAGGAAGAATCCGGATGACCCTAAGTCGCTGATGATTCCTACTGTCAATGAAGAAAGATGCATCGGATGCGGTGCCTGCGAGAATCTGTGTCCTGCAAGGCCTTTCACCGCAATTCACGTTGAGGGACACGAAGTACATAAAACGATTTAGGCTATGAAAAAGGATATAAACAGAAGAGATTTCTTCAAGACCGCCGGCAGTGCAGTCCTTGCCGTGGGAGGTCTGGGAGCCATAGCAGGTTGCAAGGGAGGATCATCATCCGCTACGTCAGTAACGGACGATACAGCCGAAGACGGCGATATGACATACCGCACCAACTCTGCAAGCGGAGACAAGGTCAGCATCCTCGGATACGGGTGTATGCGCTGGCCAATGATCAAGAACGAAGAAGGCAAGGACATCATCGATCAGGAAAGCGTTGACAGACTGATAGATTATGCCATAGAACACGGTGTAAACTATTTCGACACTGCTCCGGTATATCTTCAAGGTCAGAGCGAAGCAGCCACAGGCCTTTCCCTCAAAAGATACCCTCGTGAGAGTTATTTCATCGCGACCAAACTATCCAACTTCAGCAATGCATCCAAGGAAAACTCCATACAGATGTACCGCAACTCGCTGAAGAATCTCCAGACCGACTACATCGACTATTATCTCCTCCACTCACTTTCCGGAGGAGAGGCATTCAGCAGACGATTCGGAGATACAGGAATAATGGACTTCCTGCAAGAGGAACGCAAGGCTGGCCGCATCCGTAACCTCGGCTTCTCGTTCCACGGAGACAGAAAAGGATTCGACGAAATGATGGCTCTGCACGAGAAATATCATTGGGATTTTGTCCAGATCCAACTAAATTATATTGACTGGAGGCACGCCACAGGCCGCAATGCCGATGCGGAATACCTTCAGGGTGAACTCGACAAACGAGGCATCCAGTCAGTAATTATGGAACCGCTTCTCGGAGGCAGGCTCTCAAAGGTACCTCAGCATATCGCCGACCGCCTCAAGGAGCGTAATCCTCAGGGCAGTGTCGCTTCGTGGGCATTCCGTTTTGCAGGAACACCTCCGGGAGTACTCTGCGTCCTGAGCGGAATGACCTATATGGAGCATCTTCAGGACAATATAAAGACCTACTCCCCTCTCGTCCCTCTCACGGAAGATGAACTGGGATTCCTTGATGAGACCGCGGAACTAATGCAGAAATATCCTACCATACCTTGCAACGACTGCAAATACTGTATGCCTTGCCCGTATGGAATCGATATCCCGGCCATCCTCCTGCACTACAACAAATGCGTAAATGCCGGAGAAATAGCCAAAAGCATAGAAGACGAGAACTACAGAAAGGCAAGACGAGCCTACCTCGTTAGTTACGACAGAGCCATCCCGAAACTTCGTCAGGCCGCACGTTGCATAGGGTGCAACCAATGCTCCGGACATTGTCCTCAAAGCATCGACATCCCTAAACAACTCCACAGAATCGACCGATATATCGAAGACCTGAAGCAGGATAGGTTATAAACAAAAAGCGCGAGAGATACATCTTGCGCTTTTTGTTTATAACACCGGGTTGATTTTCATATAATATACCCATCGAAATACAAGTTAAAGATATCAAATCATAACCTCAATTAATAATTACAAATCACAACACAAACACAGAGAAATATTCAACATTTTGAATAATAGCACTCAATCTCTAAAATATCGTAATAAAATATTTTAAAATACTAGCCTGCCAACACCGTTCTTTAGGCCGTAAAATTTGGAATTGAAAGATAATATGATTACATTTGCGATTCGAGCAATTGTGAAAATGCTTGTTATAAAGCAGATAAGTGTAGTGTAACATTAACACGAATTTATTTTAATATTTATGTTTAACAACTAAAAGTTCAACCAGATGAAAAAGATCAAACTATTTTTCATTGCAATGGCAACGCTTGTGTCGGCTCTGGCCTATGGTCAGAACCTGACAGTGACAGGTGTTGTCTCGGATTCTTCCACTGGTGAAGGCGTGCCTTACGCATCAATTCAACTTAAGGGTACGATGACTGGAGTCAGCACTGACGGCGATGGACACTATTCAATCTCTGTGCCCGCTGACGGAGTGCTTATCTTCTCTTCAGTAGGATACGTCTCACAGGAGATCCAGGTATCTGGGAAAGCCAAACACGACGTTCTTCTTTCACCTGATACCCAGGCGCTCGAAGAAACCATCGTGGTCGCATTCGGTACAGCGACAAAAGAATCATTCACAGGATCGGCTACAGTCGTAAAGTCTGACGACATCGCAAAGGTGCAGTCATCAGATGCTACACGCGCTCTCGAAGGAGTTGTTGCCGGTGTCCAGATGACCACATCTTCAGGAACGCTCGGAAGTTCTCCAAGCATCATCATCCGTGGTATCAGTTCAATCTCTGCAGGTACAGCACCTCTCTACATCGTGGACGGCGTGCCTTACAGCGGTGATATGAACAACATCAACTCTGCGGACATCGAGTCGATGACAGTCCTCAAGGACGCTGCCTCAAACGCCCTCTACGGTGCCCGCGGTGCCAACGGTGTGATTATGATCACCACCAAGAAGGCAAAGGCTGGCGACGCTCAGGTAAACTTCGAGGCTAAGGTGGGTCTCAACACAAAGGCTCTCCAGCACTATGACTACATCCAGAATCCTGCTACATACTATGAGACTCACTACGGTGCTCTCTACAACTACTACAGGAACGAGCAGGGTCTTTCACATCTTGAGGCAAACGCAAAGGCTGCGACAAACGTTGCAGGTCCTGCTGCTGACGGTGGTCTCGGTTACCTCATCTACACTGTTCCGGAAGGACAGGCATTCATCGGTACCAACGGTAAGATCAATCCTAACGCAACATACGGAAGGACTGTCAATTACAACGACCAGGAATACCTCCTCATAGGTGACAACTGGATGGACGAGACTTACAAGCAGTCTATCCGCCAGGAGTACAACCTCAACGTTTCCGGTACTTCAGGAAAGGCATCATTCTTCGGATCGATCGGTTACCTCAACAACAAGGGTATCGTTGACGGAGCGGATATGTATCGTTACACTGCACGTATGAAGACAGACTATCAGGCAAAGAAATGGCTGAAAGTAGGTATGAATATGGGTTACACCAAGTTCAACTGGAACAACGGTAACTCAGACGAGGGTTCTTCAGGTTCAACAGGTAATATGTTCGGATTCGCAGCAACTATGGCTCCTATCTATCCTGTTTACATCAGGGACGCACAGGGAAATATTCTCAGAGACCAGAACGGTTTCCTCAGATATGACTACGGTGATGGAAAGAACGCTGGTATGATCCGTCCTGCATCTCCAAACTCCAATGCCCTCCAACTTGCAACTCTCGATATGAACAACTCAGAGGGTAACGCATTCACAGGCAACGGTTTCACAGAGATCTCATTCCTCAAGGACTTCACTCTCAACGTGAACGCTGGTTTCGGTGTTGATGAGACAAGAAGCCGTTCAATCAACAATATGTATTACGGACAGTTCGCACCTACAGGCGGTACAATCCAGGTAGGTCACAGCAGAAGTTACTACTTCAACTTCCAGCAACTCCTCTCTTGGAACAGAAGTTTCGGTGCACACAACGTAAACGTTCTCCTCGGACACGAGTCATATCTCAGCCAGAGTTACTCAGTAAGCGGTTACAAGACCAACCTCTTCTCATTGGACAACACCGAACTTAACGGTGCCGTTGTCGATGGACAGGCTGCAGCATCAACAAGAAGCGAATACAACAACGAAGGTTACTTCGCACGCGCACAGTACGACTATGACAACAGAGTATTCCTCAGCGCTTCATATCGTCGTGACGCATCTTCACGCTTCCATCCTGATCACAGATGGGGTAACTTCTGGTCATTTGGTGCCGGCTGGCTCATCAACCACGAGCCTTGGTTCAACGCTCCTTGGATCGATATGCTCAAGATCAAGGCATCTGTCGGTAGCCAGGGTAACGACAACATCGGTAACTACCGTTATACCGACCTTTACTCTATCTCAAACAACGAGGGACAGATCGCAATCGCATTCGGTTCAAAGGGTAACAAGGAGATTTCTTGGGAGACCAACACCAATATGAATGCCGGTGTTGACTTCGACTTCTTCAAGGGCAGACTCAGCGGTACAATCGAGTACTTCTACAGAAAGACTTCAGATATGCTCTTCTGGTTCACAGTGCCTGCATCACTCGGATACTCAGGATATTATGACAATATCGGAGATATGAGAAATGCCGGAGTCGAGTTCGCCCTCAACGGTGTGCTCTTCAACAAGAAGAATTTCTACTGGGATGTAAATGTGAACGCCACACACTACACCAACAAGATCACTATGCTCCCTGCAGAAAGAAAGACACGTAATATCGAAGGCTACGAAGGTTATGCAAGCGGCAACAAGTTCATCGGTGAAGGCCTTTCACTCAACACATTCCTTATGCCTAAGTATGCAGGCGTTAACAAAGAAAACGGTCTGCCTATGTGGTACAAGGATGTTTACCAGTTGGACGAGGCTGGCAACCAGGTACTTGATGCAGACGGCAACCCTATCGTAACCGGCCGTGAGACCACAACTGAGTATTCACAGGCTACTGAGTATCTCTGCGACAACCCTACTCCACTCCTTTACGGTGGATTCGGTACAAGCCTCAGATTCTACGGCTTTGACGTTGCTGCACAGTTCACATACTCTATCGGAGGTCTTACATACGACTCAGGTTACGCTTCACTCGTAGGCGCACCTTCACAGCCAGGTAGCAACGTTCACGTTGACGTCCTCAATGCTTGGAGCGAGACTAACAAGGATTCTGATATGCCGCGTTACCAGTATCTCGACGAGAACATCAACGCTACTTCAGACCGCTTCCTTGTTGATGCAAGTTACCTCAACATCCAGAACGTACAGGTAGGTTATACTCTTCCTCAGAGACTCACTATGAAGATGAAGATCAGCCGAATCAGAGTATTCGCATCTTGCGACAATGTATTCTACTGGTCATACAGAAAGGGTCTCGACCCACGATACAGTTTCACAGGTGCAACTAACTATGCAAACAACTCACCTGTAAGAACAATTTCAGGAGGTCTTAACATCACATTCTAAAGGAGAACAGATATGAAAACATTAAAATATTTATCACTCGCCGCAGGACTTGTGCTTGCTGTCGGATGTATCAAGGAGACTTTCCCTCAGGGAAGTACCCAGACCTCCGCTCAGGTGGCTCAGTCGTCATCAGCGTTGAATGCGATGGTCAATGCCATCCCATCTTCAATGACTACTACCGACTTCCTCGGATACCTCTCAAATTATGGTGACCATACAGACTTCGGTTATCCAGGAATTGCTTTCCGTACAGAGAATATGCTTGAGGACCTTGTAACAAGTGGTGAGAACCCTTACTACAACCGTGCTCTCGCATACGCACAGAACCAGGCTCAGGGATCAGTTTATATCTACTGCGCATATTTCTGGGATGCATACTACACATATATCAAGTCTTGTACTGATATCATCTCTACAATCGACCCTGAGAATGCAAACGCAGAGGCTCTCAATTTCCTCGGTATCGCTCACGCATACAGAGCATTGTGCTACCTCGACCTTGCACGTCTTTTCGAGGCAAAGCCTAACAAATACACTGACGTAAGCAATGTTCTTGGCCTCACAGTGCCGCTCGTAACAGAGGAGACTACAGAAGAGAGTGCTATCAACAACCCACGTGTTCCAAGAGAAGAAATGTACGCATTCATTCTTTCTGAACTTGCAAAGGCAGAAACATACATTGATCAGGCTGCGACAGGTTACACCAAGCCAAGCCTTGGAGCGATCTATGGTCTCTACGCACGTACATATATAGAGATGGGTGCTGCAGGTGATGCCGGTGCATACGCAAAGGCTGCAGAATATGCTGACCTTGCAATCCAGAAGAGCGGCAAGACTCCTCTTACACAGGAGCAGTGGGAGGATCCATCAAACGGATTCAACAACGGTGCTGCCAACAACTCTTGGATCTGGGGTCTCACAGTGTCTGCAGAGAACGTAGGTAACATCCTCTGCTTCACTGCACATATGGCTTCAGAAGGTACTTGGGGATATGCTCCTCTCTCACAGATCTGCGTAAGCAAGCGTCTCTACGAGCAGATCAACGACAAGGACTTCAGAAAGCACTCTTGGCTCGACCCTGAATACATCGCAAATCCTGCAGCAGGCCAGCCATACGACTACAAATTCGCTGGCGATGATTCAGACAAGGCTGCTTTCCTTAACGGAGGTATGAACCCTAAAGCAATTGCATACCAGAACATCAAGTTCCGTCCAAAGAACGGCGAGACCATCGACTACACCAACGGTAACCCTACCGACTTCCCTATTATGCGTGTAGAGGAGATGTACTTCCTCAAGGCTGAGGCTCTCGCAGGTGACGGTAAGATCGCTCAGGCTCAGACTGTTCTCAACGACTTTATGAAGACCCGTATCCTTGACGGTTCATACACTTGCGCAGGATACAATGACTTCGAGTCATTCACTGACGAACTTCTTCTCCAGAAGAGAATCGAGTTCTGGGGCGAGGGTATCCTGATCTATGACTACAAGCGTCTTGATGAAGGTATCACAAGAGGTTACAAGGGTACAAACCAGGCAGCGGTTTACAGTTACAACTGTGAAGGACGTTCACCACAGTGGAACATCGTGATCACTCGTGGAGAGTTCCAGTCCAACAAGGGCATCACAGATGCGACAAACAACCCTGACCCATCTGGCACACTTACACTGTGGGATGGAAAGTAACAGTCAAACAAATTAAATTGAATCATTATGAAACTCAATAAGATTTTATTTTCATTGATGGCGGCATTCTCTCTTCTGGCAGTTTCTTGCCAGGAGGAGATTGCATACACGCCAGGTGAGCCGGATCTTGAGGGTTGCTACGGAGTATATTTCCCTACTCAGGAGGCAGCCGGTGACCACACTATGGATCCAAGCGAGGTTCCTGCAGTGCAGTTCACTGTAAAACGTCTCAAAGAAGACGGCAACATCACTGTTCCTGTGAATGTAACCGCATCTGAAGAAGGTATCTTCCAGGTGTCAGACCTTACTTTCGCTGATGGTCAGTCTGAATCGACAATCACTGTAACCTTCGACAAAGCACAGGCAGGTGTAAACTACGCTCTTTCTCTTGAAATCACTGACCCTCAGTATGCAATGACATACGGTCAGAACCCTACATTCATCAACTATTCTGTGACTATCGAGAGATATGACCTTCTCGGTATGGCAACATTCCGTGAAGGACTTATAACCGGATATAACAATAGTCCTGAAGGAATCGAATGGGAGGTAGAGGTTTATACTAAAGAGTCTGCCCCAGGTTGGTACTTCTTCAAGGATGCATACATTACTGCACCATTCAACGAAGGAGCAACCCTTGCTCCATCAGGTTCATACCTTACCATCAATGCAGAGAATCCAGGCAGAGTATATATGCCTTTCCAGAACCTTGGCTGCGACTGGGGTTACGGATGGATGTATGCAGGCTCTATCGCTCCTGAGGCAGGTATCAGCGGTGGTACTCCAACCTACGGAACACTTGTTGACGGAGTAATTTCATTCCCTGCAAACAGTATGGTTTTCGGAGAAACCGGATACAATGATTTTGCCCTCTATGTTTCTAATGCTAACGGACTCTTCAGAATCTGTCTTCCAGGCGCAATCCTTGTTGACTACACTGTGGGTATTAAATCAGGATACAGTGCCAACGGCGTGCATCCTGTTGCATTCACATTCGGAAAGGACATCAAGACCATCAAGTTCCTTGCATACGCAGGCGAATTGAGCGGTGACGAACTCAATGAGAAAGTTGCTGACGTATTGTCAAACAGCGCAGCAAACACACTCACCCAGCCAGCAGCAGATGAAGATGGCAACATACCTCCAGTTGTTGCAGGCCTCTCATTCGAGGCTACCGGCAAATATACTGTCGTTGCTGTAGGTTTTGACAAGGATAATGCAGCACAGAAAGCCGCATATACCGTACTCAACTACGTTGCAGCAGATGATAGCATTCCTGTAACAATCAACGCTGGTCTTATTGTCTCTGACAAATATGCTCCAGAAGGATACACAGGCGAGAATTCGATAGAGTTCTATATCTATGGAACCGACATCGTAGAGGCAGGTATGGCACTCGTTCGTTCAGCAGATTGGGCTGCTGACCCACAGGCAATTCTCAACTCTGCTATGACAAAAGGATTGCTGAATGCAGATGCACTCGAACTCCTTAATGGTGAGGGTCTAAGCGACATCTATATCAACCTTAATGCTGGAACAGAATACACACTCGTTGTTTATGCTTCAAATGGTTACGAGCAGACTTACGTTACTGCCTCTGCCAAGACAGCAGGTGTAGCGGATCCTCTTCAGGAAATCTACACAATGAACGATCTCTGGACAAGTGAGTCTAAGGAGGATTACATCGGTGAGTGGGGTTATTATGTTTCGGATCCAAAAGAAGGAAATGCTAGATTCGATATGGGCGCTCCTGTAACCGTTGCTGACGGCGGTTCTGAAACAGATCCTGAAACAGGAGATGTATATGAATATGTGACACTCAAGGGTCTCTTCGCACCTGCTGTTGTTCAGGGAGTGCTTGCAGATGACACCGTATTCTTTGAATACTATAATGGTATTCTTATATCTCTTGGTAATACATTCGGCGCGCTTTCTGTTGACGTATTTGGCGACGGTTCTACTCAGTATGCAGCGATGATGTCATTCTTCAATGCAGGAGTAGGTGGAATTGTAGGTGGTGCTGCAGTCGGAGGATTCACTGAATTTGGTGACGTAGCATTCGTTGACTTCGGCCAATATGATTCATACGGTGGATTTGCATACTTCAGTCTTGGAGTATACGCTGACGAGACATACGGCAACGGCGTCTATGCAGGCAACCTGATGAACATCAGCAATATTCTCCTTGTTGACCCAGAGAATATGCCAGAGGAAGAGGCTGCTGCTCAGAGTCTTAGAAAAGAACTTTGCGCTGCCAAGGCTGAATTCCAGGGCAATTTCAACTGTGTTGAGCCTGAGGATGTTCAGATCAAGAGAGCAATCGTGGATATGCGCAAGAAGGGTGAGTACAGCCGTGCTGGCCTCAATATCGAGAGCGCTAATCCGAGGGTTGAATGCAAGGCTTCTGTTTCTGTCGGAGAGGTTAAAAGATTTGATGCCTCTAAGAAAGATAGAATTGAAGCAACACCATTCAGAAAATAATCTGAAATGATATTCGAGCCAGACAGAAGGGATTCTGTCTGGCTTGCCATTTAATTATTCTGTCTCATAACAAGTATATGAGACATTATTAATTGTGTTAATAATTCTGAAACTATGATTAAGAAATTATCCTTCCTTGGTCTGATGGTGGCAGGACTGGCTCTCGGTTCGTGCCAGGAGACCTTGAATGAAGAAAGTCTCAATGCGATAGATGCCAGAGCCAAGATCGTCCACACCAGATCCGGGGCATCCGCAACAAGCCTGCTCGTGAAATTTTCATCAGAGCCATCAGAAGCACAGATACAGATGCTTGCCGGAACCGGAGTAAAATCATTTGAGAAAGTGTTTCCTTCCGTGCCGGGCAAAGAAGAACTGGAGAAGAGGTTCGGTCTCGACAGGTGGTATTCAGTCACTATAGAAGAAGGCCGCGACATTGAGGCGGTAGCACTGGAACTTGCTTCAGACAAAAGGATAAGCACTGTCGAATATGACATATATATGGAGCCTGCTTGTGACAGAGTTTCATATCCATACGAGGGGCAGGAAGCGGCTACAAGGGCATCGATGAGCGACCTTGGATTCAACGACCCGCTGCTTATCGACCAGTGGAACTATTATAACCTCGGCGACAAGTCGGTGGCTACTTCTGCATACGAAGGAGGAGATATCAATGTCAAGGACACTTGGAATACCCTCACTGCAGGAGATCCTTCCATCATCGTCGCTGTGGTGGACGAAGGTGTTGCATACAGCCATCCGGATCTTGCTCCGAATATGTGGGTAAATGAAGCGGAGAGAAGCGGTACAGCCGGAAAGGATGATGACGGCAACGGATATGTCGATGATATTTACGGATATAATTTCGTTGACGGTACTGCTGAGATCAATTTCGACGAAACCGACTATGACACTGGACACGGAACGCACTGTGCAGGCGTAATAAGCGCAGTGAACAACAATGGAATCGGTGTGTCAGGAGTCGCTGGAGGTTCCGGGAAAAATGACGGTACCAAGATTATGACCTGCCAGATTTTCTCAGGTAATGGCGGAGGGTACCAGACAATGATTTCCAGAGCGATCAAATATGCGGCAGATAACGGTGCATCCATCATTTCCTGCTCATTCGGACAGCCTGGTTCGGGTTACCAAGGTGATGCAAGTTATACCAAGAAAAATGCAGCGGAAGTGGATGCCATCAGATATTTTGAAGCGACGAAGAACAACGACGTCGTTGACGGAGGAATCGTGATTTTCGCTACGGGTAACGCAGGGGCACCATACGCCTCATATCCTGGCGCTCTCAACGACATCGTCAGTGTATCTGCTTTCGGTCCGGACTACCTTCCTACACACTACACCAACTATGGCCCAGGCTGCAATGTGGTGGCACCAGGAGGGGAGGCATATCTTCCGCCTTGGACAAGTTACAAGGGAATGATTCTTTCGACATTGCCGCTGAAAATCGAGCCTAGCGGATATGGATATATGCAGGGAACTTCTATGGCCTGCCCTCACGTTTCCGGAATTGCCGCTCTGGGTCTTGCATACGCGAAGAAACTCGGAAAGAAATATACGCTTCAGGAGTTCAAGAATATGTTGATCTCGTCTGCTAACGATTTCGACAGCAGACTCATTGGAAGCAAGAGTTACTATAATAAGATACAGCCTGATCTTAACCTCGGCAAGTTTATGAAGAAGATGGGAACAGGCTCGATCGACACCTGGATATTTATGATGAAGATCGAGGGTGTGCCTTGCCTTATTGCAGAGACCGGAAGAAACCAGTGGATAGATGTATCGGATTATTTCGGCACATCATCTGTCAACCTCACCTATCTTTCTGTGGAAGTATCCGATGAAGACAAGACGGCGCTGGGGCTTGCAGAGGATCCGTATATGCAGTACGGCCGACTTTATATCCATCCGACCAAAATGGGCGCGGGTAAGATCACGGTCAGAGCAGTGGGCGGTGGAGAGATTGTAGGAGGAGCAGATAATGTGGGAGGAATGGAGATGACCCAGGAAATCAGCATTATATCAAGATCATTCAAATCCAGCAACGGAGGCTGGCTGTAAACTAAATGAAGATGAAAGCAAGAATAATAATAGCCGCTGTAGCCGCGCTTTTTCTCACCGGCTGCGGAAACAATAACGGTCCGGTTGCACTCGATATCACAGGACAGTGGGAACTTATCGGGCTGGAAACAAAGTCGATACAGATCGGTGACCAGACTATTGAAGTCTATATGGATCTGAAGGCAGACAACACCTTCGATCTCTGGCAGAAACTGGGTGAAGGCCGCCACAGAAAATATAGCGGCACCTGGGCTCTTACCGAGACTACCCTTACAGGCAAATATTCAGACGGTAAGGAATGGGGCTCTGCTTACGAAGTCAGCCTTGATGAGGGGAACCTGATAATGACGGAGACAAAAACAGGTACTGAGACATATACCTACAAGTCTTGCGTCATACCATCAGGACTTTGATTGGATTAAAGAAAAGGAATTGCTATATTAGCGGAAATTCACACTGATATGGCAATTTTCAGATTACAAGAGAATAAAATAAGGCCGGCCGCATTGACTGCGAAAGGCCTTTTTCTGTGCGCATCACTCTTCTTTTTTCTACCTGTGGAACTCGCACACAAGATCACCATCCCTTTGGGCATCCTCACTGTAGCATCTCTATGGCTGTGCCCCTGGCAGATGACTCTTGCATTCCTGTTTTCCGCCCTGGGAGACTACTTCGGATCCTGCAACAACTTCATCCTGCAGATGGGCTTTTTCGCAATAGGGCACATTTGCTTCATCGTATATTTCATCGGAAGATATTTCAGGAAAGTCGAGCCTGACCGCAGACTCACAAACAGAGCAAAAGGATACCTTGCCATAGTCCTGTTCTGCACCATCGCACTCCTCATCGTGGCATTCACGAGGATAGCACCCGGGGCTCCGGAAGGTGTGATCCGCATCGGTGTATGCATATATGCCGTCCTGATAGCCACAATGATGGTCACTGCTCTCCTCCAGCGTAGCAGTATCTTCGCTCTCGGTGCAGTACTTTTTGTTTTCTCCGACTTTATTCTGGCCTGGAACAAATTCGTAGAACCTGTCCCCGGCAGGCACTACCTCGTTCTGGTGTCATATTTCCTTGCCCAATGGCTGCTGTTCATCCGCGCCACAAAATTCAGAGTCGGCCCGGAAATGCGCATTATGAGATTCTAAGTTTCGCGACAGTAACAAATAAAGGCCAGCATCACAGCTGGCCTTTATTCATATTATCGTAAACAGGATTAAAGTTCCCAAGCGAGAGCGGAAGCGCCGAGGATGGCTGCATCAGACTCTTTAAGTTGAGAGTAAACCACTTTTACCTTGTTTCTCCACAAAGGAAGGACATTTGCATTCATAGCCTCTTCGATAGGGTCGTTGAGGAACTCTTTCGCACGTGCTAGTCCGCCGAAGAGAACGATTGCTTCAGGTGAACTGAACGCTATGAAGTCTGCGAACGAGCGGCCGAGGATCTTGCCTGTGAAATCGAAAATCTTCAGGGCAAGTTTGTCTCCTTCCTTCGCTGCCTCATATACATCCTTTGAAGCGATGCTGTCAAGACTTCTGAGGACAGATGGCTCATCAGAAAGTTCGAGCCACTCGCGTGCTGTGCGTGCAACTCCTGTTGCAGAAGCGTATGTCTCAAGACATCCTGTCTTTCCACATCCGCAAGTACGTCCGTTGTTGCGTACGGCTGAGGTATGTCCGAGTTCGCCGGCGAAACCATCGTGACCGTAAACAACCTCACCATTGATTACGATACCTGAACCCACACCTGTTCCGAGTGTGATCATAATGAAGTTCTTCATTCCTCTTGCAGCACCGTATGTCATTTCACCCACTGCAGCAGCATTTGCATCATTGGTAAGTGCAACCGGAAGGCCGTCCATTGCCTCGGAAAGAAGTTTTGCGAACTCCACCTTTTTGCGTCCCCAAAGGAGGTTTGGAGCATTTTCAATGGTACCGGTGTAATAGTTACCGTTAGGAGCACCCACTCCGATACCACGTACCTTACCTTCTGTGCCGGACTCTTTGATGACCTTTCTTACGGCCTCAGCGAGTTCTGCGATATAAGGCTCCACTTCGGAATATGTATCCGTACGGATAACAGTCTGAGCGAGGACTGTTCCTCTTGCGTCAACGACGCCAAGTTTGGAGGTCTGTCCTCCAACGTCGATACCGACTACGTATGTTGAATCCATTATATTGATTAGTTTTGATGGTTATTGTCGTTACGCTTTCTTTACCTTCGAGCCTAATACGGCATACCAGAGCATATATACAAGGGCAACTACGATCACCCAGTAACTCTGTACATAGCCGACTGCGTCAGCGATAGCACCCTGAAGGAGAGGAAGCACTCCACCACCCACAACCATTGTCATAAAGAGACCGGATGCAAGTGCTGAATATTT
>JAZRBS010000010.1:0-48548 GCA_045635205.1 Candidatus Cryptobacteroides sp.
AACCAACATTCCCGCCTCATCGGGGGGGCTTCAGTTTTGTATTTATGATAGTCATTATTTGAGTTCGAAACTTGCAATAGTTCTGATGTCTTCTGATGAAGGACCGATAAGAGCCTGGAACTCACCGGCTTCTGCCTTCCATCCGTTATCCTCGATGCTGTAGTAACTGAGGTCGGCAGCGTCGATCTCGAATGATACTGTCTTGCTTTCACCTGGCTTGAGGTTGATCTTCTCAAAGCCCTTGAGTTCTTTTGCAGGACGGTCAATGCCGGCTACAGGGTCAGCGATGTAGAGTTGGACGATTTCAGCACCTTCACGATCTCCGGTGTTCTTGACATCTACAGTCACAGTCATCTTTCCGTCAGCAGTCATAGAAGCTTTTGCAGCCTTAGCCTCGCCATATTCGAATGTGGTGTAACTGAGTCCGTGTCCGAATGGCCACTGAACAGGAATTTCCTTAGTGTCATACCATCTGTAACCTACATATACGCCTTCGTCATAATGAGTCTGCCAATATTCGTCGCTCTCTTCCTTGATACCTGGATACTGGCGCTCGGTCTTGATAGGACCATCCTCATATTTGTAAGGAACTGTGAAAGGCATTCTGCCTGATGGGTTTACCTTGCCTGTGAGCACATCTGCAAGTGCGTTTCCTGACTCGGTACCGCCATACCATCCCTGAACGATTGCATCTGCTACATCAGCCCAAGGCATTGATACAGGCGATCCTGAAATGTTAACGACCACGAGATTCTTTGCCACTTCTGCAATTGCCCTGATTACGTCTTCCTGTGCGTATGGAAGGTCGAGTTGCAGACGGTCAGTACTTTCGTTGTCCTGATTTGCACTCTTGTTGAGACCTCCTACAAAAATAACGTAGTCGGCATCTTTTGCTGCCTCTACTGCTTCAGCGATGAGGACTGCTGGAGTACGGTTGTCGGTAAGATCCTGACCTGTATCCACAGCATTATATGAAGTTGAGGTGTCTCCTACATATCCGCGTACCCACTGTACGTCAGCCTTTCCTGCAAACGCGTTCTGGATACCCTCGAGAGGATTGACCTCGTATGCAGTCTTGAGGTTCGAACTACCGCCTCCAACTACCATCTTCTTCACTGCATTTTCTCCTACGAGAAGGATCTTTCCCCCTTCCGGTACATTGAGCGGAAGGGTATTGTTCTCGTTCTTGAGGAGAACTACACCTGCTGCTGCGATATCTCTTGCTGCCTGATAGTGTTCAGGACAAACGAAGCGGCCGTAATTAGGCTCCGGACGCATACTTGTGCGGAAGATAGTGCGGAGGATACGACGTGCCTTGTCGTCGAGTTCCTTGGTGGTATATTTGCCTTCCCTAAGACCTTTGAGATAAGGGTCTGCCAAATGATAGTTCCTGTAACTGTCGCTGGCTGCTCCTCTGAGACCGTTGGTCCAGGTACCCATCTCGATGTCGAGACCGTTGAGGACGGCCTCTTCGCTGTCGCGGCATCCCCCCCAGTCGCTGACTACAACTCCGTCAAATCCCCAGTCACCCTTGAGGATGTCGCAGAGGAGTTTCTTATTGTGGCAGTTGTACTGTCCGTTGTAGAGATTGTACGATCCCATAATAGCCCAGGCGTCACCTTCCTGAACGGCTGCCTTGAAGGCTGGGAGATAGATTTCGTGGAGGGTTCTGTCGTCAACTACCGAATTTGACTGAGTGCGCTGGAACTCCTGGTTGTTCACTGCATAGTGCTTCACACAGGCTGCAACACCGTTTTTCTGGACTCCCTGAACGTATGGAACCACCATCTGGCCTGCGAGGAACGGATCCTCACCCATATACTCGAAGTTACGTCCGTTGTATGGAGTACGGCAGATGTTCACTCCAGGGCCGAGAAGGATATCCTTCTTGCGGTAGCGTGCTTCTTCTCCGATGCTGATACCATAAAGCATAGACATTTCCTTGTCCCAAGTTGCTGCGAGGTTGATCAGTGCAGGGAAGGCTGTGCAGGAGTCATTTGTCCATCCAGCCTGATCCCACTCGTCCCAAAGTACTTCCGGACGGATGCCGTGAGGGCCGTCTGTGTGCCATACTTCAGGAATACCAAGACGAGGAACACCGCGTGAACTGAACTTTGACTGTGCTGTTGTCATTCCGACCTTCTCTTCGAGAGTCATTCTCGTGAGAGCATCCTCCACCCTTTCCTCGATAGGAGCATTTGGGTTTAGGTAGGTCGGACCGTCGAATTTCGGCTGTGAGCAGCAGGCTGCAAGAGCAAGTGCAACTGCTGAAAGAATAATAATCTTCTTCATATCTGAGTGTTAAAAATTATTGGCTTTCAATACATTTTACAAATGTACGAAAACTTCCTCATAACTCAATGCCGTGGGAGTTATTTTTCTGAAAGGAAGAGTCAGCTGCTAATTCGCTGTCCGATAGGGAGTTATACGAACTGCATGGTGCACTTGGTGCAGCACGCAGTTCGCATAAGGTATTGATGGCCAGTCATATACGCTCGTACGTCAGGCCAGTGTGTATGAAATATCGAAAGCAAATGTTTCTCCGGGCTTGATGTCAAAGCCGAGATAAGGTTCCAGGCAGGCGATCCTGTGGTTAGACCAGAATACGGTCTTGAACATCGGGATGGCGCAATTCATCTTTACGCTTCTTCCGTTTGATGCCTCTGACAGCAAGAATCCGTTAGGACTTCCTTCGAGGCCTTTACCTGCTTCGTGGAGATTGCCCGTGAAAACAGATTCTCCTTTGCGGAGTTCCCGTGTGAAGCGTATGCCGTCGTCAGTAAAGCCTACTTCTGTATATTCGGCTCTCCAATCTCCTTCCGGCTTGAATGGGAATACGATCTGTCGCGAAGGGCCTGTCTGCATCCTGCCGAGGGTGAAGAAGTTATGATTATATACGTCTCCTTCAAGTCTTCGTACACCACAGTTTTTGAGTATGTGCTTGATACAGAAGCTGTTGTCGGAGCAAATCGATATTTCTTTGATATATTCATATCCGAAACCGGTGGCAGAGTCTATCTTATGAACGAATCTGACACTTGTATCCGTGGTTTCCGTCCATCTTTTGCCTTCATCAAGGATCTTATGGAGTCTGAAACGGTCGTATGGCTGATCGTCCAGTCTTTCAAGGATACCTACTCCGATCTTCAGGAAAGGATCTCCTGCGGATGTGCCTTCCAGCCCGATAGGACTGAATTCTTCTGCGGGTCCGCATACTGCATCGTGCATTGTCGGAGAATAATTCTCAAACCAGGGTTCTGCATAATTGCATCCCCGGTATCCGATGCTTTCGAACACGCCAGCCCAGTCGAAGCGGGTTCCACGATAATAACCCTTCACTCCATCAGGAATGTGAAGGGTCAATGTAAGGGTATTGTTGGAAATTGTTATCATTCTGTAGTCTGGATAAAGATCCTTCGCTGACGCTCAGGATGACAGCCTAAAGTCTGGTAGGGAATTCGGCGATGCGGAGGGTCGTACATCCGTATGGAATGAGTTCGATCCATACTTCTTCTCCAGTGTCATCTCCGTCTTCACGATAGTATGCAATCTGTCCTGTGGAACCGTTGTATTCCTTCCAAGGCTTGATGACTACAGCCTTGGCCTTGATGCTGACAGGGGCGTTTTCCAGATTCCAAGGGTATGCACCCTTATCTGTCCTGACCTCTACTTTGAAATTGTCCTTCATCAGTTCCGGAGTCATATCCTTGAGACGGAAGCCATAGTTCCAAGGAGTGTCGGATACACAGGTATAATAATATGGACCGTATTTTCCTTCGTATGAAGCCTCGAATTCGTGCTTTTCCCATTTTTCCTCCATTCTCAGAGCATAAACAAGCGGACCGCGCTCCACGACTGTTGCTCCGTCGTACCAATGGCTTATGCGGACATCCATAGGGAAGGTCAGAGTCACAATGTCTCCTTTGTTCCATCTGCGGTTCAGACGCACGGTTTCTCCCGGCTGTGGATTCTGGCAGGCAGACTCTCCATTAATCATCACTTTGGCATCAGAACACCACTCAGGAATTCTGAAATATAATGGGAACCAGGTGCTCTTCACTTTCTTGGAAGGGTAGTCGATGGATATGGTTACGGTCTCGTCGAATGGATAGAATGTGTCCTGATTCAGGATGACTTCAGTTCCTTCACCTACTTTCGCAGTTACAGTGGAAGGAGCATAGAGGAATGCAGCGAGACCTCCGTCCTTGCTGGCATACCAGAGATTCTGAGTGAATTTAGGCCATCCCTGGTGCATATTGCAGGAACAGCAAGGGTAGCCGTTGAGAACTCCGAAAAGATTGTCGTTGTCTTCGTGCTGAGTGACGAAGTTACGCCATTCACGTGAGCAGGCTATCTGGTTGGTCTGCTGATAGTACTGACGGCCGTCGTATGCATCTGTGGCCTGGGTAGGGAGAGCATTGTATGCCACTCTTTCGAGATGATCAGCCCACTGCAGGTCACCAGTGGCCTGAAGCATTTCCTCGAGGGAATACATCATCTCCACAGCGGTACACAATTCCGATCCTCGTGTCGGATCTCCGAAATGAACCTGCTCGTCTCCTGCCCAAAGTCCGGTAGGAAGTCCGAAGGTCTGCCTGATGATTCCGAGGGCATTCTTCGGAGCGTTGAGGTCTTTCGGATCGTGTGACCTCTGCCACCATATTACAGGCTCCTTGAAACCGTGCGCCAGATTGACTGTATGCATAGAATTCTGAGTCCTGAGTTCGTTGGTCTCTCCCCAGAACATTGCTGTCCAAGGGGTGGTCTGACTATGGATCAGGTCGCCGAGTTCAAGAAGGAATTCTTCTCCTGTTATATTGTAGAGCCAATACACAATGTCGAGATTGTCTCCTCCTCTCCATTCGCCCCAGAATGTCCAGTGGTCAAGAGGCTTTTCCGGCAGGTTAGCCAACTGATACCTGAAATAGTTGGTGAGAACCGTGATCACACGCTCGTCGGCAGTGGCCATATAATATTGTTTCAAGATTTTGAGCGCCACCATTTTAGGCCACCAGTCTTCTGCCTTTCCACGCTGGAATCCTTCTATGTATGGACGGGAAATCCTGTTGCCGAAATATCCGTCTTCGTATGTGGTGGTCAGCATTGCCTCGACCCAGACTTTTGCTTTGGCGATCAGTTCTTCGTCATTAAGGATGTATGCGAGGGGAAGCAGTCCGTCAAGCCAGTACGGGCCACGCTCCCAAGTGTCGCCTTCTCCACCGATCCAGGCGTTATCGGCTCCCACGACTTCGCTGTACAGTTCGTCAAGATGTCCGGTCATTCCGTCCTTCTGCCTGAGGAGTTGGTCATAGAGCCAGCCTTCGGCCTTGATGGCACCGATAGGAAGTTCTGCGAATCCGGTCGGCACAAGAGGATAGCGGTTGAATATGTAGTCCTGTGCCCCGGCACTTATTGCCGATGCTGCAATTGCAATGCATATCAGTATTCGTTTCATCGTTGTATATATTTATTTCTTGAAAAATCCTAGTGTCGATTTTACGGCTCTCCAACTGCTGCCGTCCAGGTGATTTATCATTCCTGCTCCTTTTACCCACATTCCTGTCGATCCGCCTCCGTCCAGGTTCATTGCATACTTGCAGCCCAGGCCTTTCATAATCTTGGCAAGTTCTGTGAGGTAGGCGCCCTTGCTTGCGTCTATTCTTCCGTCGCAGATGAAGAGAACGATCTTTCCGTCTTCCGTTATGCCGACGGCTGTGCGGTCTGGATTGCCGTAATAAATGCCGGTTTCGCTCCAACATTCGTAATTGGTCATAAAATAGTCTCCGACCTTCTGGTGGTTTACCATTATTTTCCCGTCATATACGAGCATAGGTCCGCAACTGATTGCGTAATACGGCTCCCAGGATACTGCAGGGTATGGGAAATCGGCAGAGGCTTTGCCGTATTTTGCCTGTCCGACCACTGTAGGCATCGGAGATGTGTAATAGTAGAACTGGTTCTGTGCCGGTACACCCACCCAATACGCACCTGGCTTGCCTTCTGCATCCACTCCTAAGACAGGACGGGTGATCTGATAGAGTTGTGAATCGCTTCCCCAATAGCATCCTTCGATTTCTCCGTGCCATTCCTGAGTCATCCGTCCTTCTGTGATTATGACCCCAATGTTGTAATTTCCGAATATGGCTCCGTTGATCAAAGCCAGGCAGTCTCCATCTGATTCAGCCTGTTCTGTCACTGTCTTTTTCGCTTTTACGGCTTCCGGATACATCACTCTGAAATCCACTTCCGCAGGGTCTGCGACAGCGTACCAGGCATTGAATGGGCGATCCTTGAGAGGGGATTCTGTCCTGAATATCTTCACTCCCGGCGCAGCCTCAGGATATGATTCTTCTTTCCAGTCGAATGTAAGTGCGTCAGGCTGGCTTTCGAGTGCAACGCTCTGAGGAGTGCTGTAAACGAATTCATCGCCGTTTCTGACATATACGCTCATTTGGTATTCCACCCCGTCCTCGAGGAGAGAATTCGGTATCACTTGAAGTATTTCCTTTCCTGCGGAAATGTTCGGTCCCGGAACCTTGATTCCGTTTACGTCAGGGCTCCCGGATGCGCTGAAGCATACTCCGTGTTCAGGATTTGCTCCGCTCAGTTTCTGCACTTTGTAACTTACAGCAAGACAAGCGTAGTCAGTCCGTACATCAGTCACTTCCGGACTTTTCTCGATGTCAGTGAGTCTGAGGACACAGGTCGCTATGCTCGAATTGTTCAGGACACTGGATGCTCCTGCCTGTACACCGAATATATATTCCTCTCCGGCAGTCAGACCCTTGAACGAATATTCGCATACATCAGCCGGTACTGTCGCTGCTATCTCTGCAAACTCTGCTTCAGACGCTTTACGGAGATACAGATTGTATCCGGTTTCTTCCGATGTGTTGTCCTTCCAGGTGAGTTTCACGGCTCTGTTGCCTTCCTGTACGGCCTCAAGTTCTGAGGGCGCTTCAATACGGCTGCTGTTCTCCTGTTCTGCAAGTTCGTTGAGTGTCAACACTTTACAGTCTTTAAGATAGACGATCTGCGAATGTCTGCTGATGTCGTCTGAAAGTGCCTGGACACCGAAGTCGTATATGGATCCGTTTGTCAGACCTTCAAAAATGAAAGAAGTTGCTCCTGCTTCAATCTCAGCAACAGGAGGTACTGTCGAAGGATCTGTTTCCCCGCGAAGGAAAATCCTGTATCCTCTCTCTCCGTCAGCATTGTCTGTCCAGACGAGTCTCACAGTGGTGAGGTCGGTCTGTTCCGATTTCAGCCCGCTGGGATCCGCAAGAGCAGATGCTGCCGGTGATTCCGGCTTCTCCGTACAGGCTATGGCCGCAGCCAAAGCGACAAATAGTGAAATGTACTTCATTTATATCGATACTTTATTTTTTTTCAAAGAAACCGCAGGTTGATTTGACTGAACGCCAGGATCCGTCCTTGTAATTGATCATTCCGGAGCCTTTCACCCACATTCCTGTCGATCCGCCTCCGTCCAGGTTCATTGCATACTTGCAACCGATTCCTTTCATTATCTTGGCAAGTTCTGTGAGGTAGGCTCCCTGGCTTGCAGTAATTCGTCCGTCGCAGATGAAGAGAACGATCTTTCCGTCTTCTGTAATTCCGATGGCGGTTCTGTCCGGATTTCCGTAATATACGCCAGATTCATCCCAGCATTCGTAATTGGTCATATAATGATCTCCTGCCTTGACGTGGTTGACCATTATCTTGTTGTTATATACCAGCATAGGACCGCAACTTATTGCATAGTAAGGATTCCAGGTGGCAGCCGGATATGGATATTCAGGCGTTGCCTGGCCATATTTTGCCTGTCCTGCAACGGTGGTCATCGGATTCGTGTAGTAATAGAATTTGTTCTGATAAGGGACACCGACCCAATATGCTCCCGGATTACCGTTTGCATCCACACCTATCATTGCGCGGGTAATGTTGTACAACTGGTCGTTGGTAGCCCAGTAGCATCCTTCAATCTCTCCGTGCCATTGCTGCGTCATACTACCTTCTGTGATTATCGCTCCTATGTTGTAGTTGCCGAATATCGCACCGTTGATGAGCACGTAGCAGTCTCCTGCTTCTGTTGCCTGAGTCGCTACTGTCTTTTTCGTTCCGACAGTCTCAGGATACATAACCCGGAAATCCACTTCTGTGGGATCGGCTATTGCGTACCACGCATTGAAATTGCGCCCGTTCATCTGTGAAGTCGTCTTGTAAACCGATACGGCAGATGGAAGATTGCTGTATGTCTGCTTGTTCCAGGTGAGATATATAGGATCCGGCTGTGCCGAAAGTTGGATCTGCTGAGGATCGCTGTAAACATATTTGGATATGCTTCCGTCCCATACATAGGCTCTCATAAAATACTTCATATCAGGATTGAGCCTTGAAGCCGGGATGAGTTGCTTGATGGATGTTCCTTGAGGTCCTTTGATCTTTACTCCGTCAGTTGAAGTGGCAGGGTCATCGCTGGCCGTACTAATCCAAAGTCCTGTTTCCGGATTACTCTCCTGCAGCCCTGTAATCTTATAGTCAACAGCAACATACGCATAGTCTGAAGTCACGGCTGATATCGTTACTTCTGCACTTTTCATCACTGCCATCGTATATGTTCCAACGGTGACTATGCCCGAGTTGCGTGCCATAGTCTTTCCTTTGGTCTGGACTCCGATAGTGTATGTCTCGCCGGCGGTGAGTCCTGTAACTTCGAATGAAACAGCATTAACTTCGGCAGTGGCCTTGAGGTGACTCTTGGCCCAGGATGTTTCAGACGACTTGCGGACATAGATGTTGAAGCCGGTTTCGGCAGATGACCAGCAGTTCCATTTCAGAGTTCCAGTAGTATTGCCTGTCTGGGTGAAAGTGGCGCTCTGAGGTGCACCGCACTCTCTGTAAGTTCCTGTGAATGTGCTGGTTCCTTGATAATAGTCCGCATTGAACGACTGGAGTTCTTCCCAGGTCAGCATCTTGTATGCAGGCGCATAGACTACTTCTGAATGGCTGTTGTCGGCAGAACCCCTGGCCTGAACTCCGAAAGTGTATGATGTGCCTGCTGAAAGCCAGTTGAACTGGTATTCGGTGACATTCGATTCCTTGTCTGCTGTGGCAGGACTGTCCATATCGCCTCCAGTGCATTTATAGACTCTGTGTCCGCTTTCGGAAGTGTTGTTATCTTTCCAGGAAAGGATTACGCTTGTCTCATCATTCTGCTCTGCAAATACATCGGATGGCGCGTCGAGTTTTTCCTCGGCATACACCTGACTCTTGAGAGATGATTTCAGGAAGAATTGTGCGGTCTCGTGGTATAGATCCCGGTCTGCTTTGGCAGTGGAGTTGGCCAACTCTACCCAAGCGTCAGATCCGGAATAGAGAACGATCATTCTGTTTCCATATATACCGTAGTCCTTGCAGTTCTGCATATATTCTCTGAATCGTGCCTTGTTTCTTGCTGCCTGAGGATTTGCGCTTCCTTTGGCTGTACCCTCGGCATCATAGTCTGTCATAACTGTTTCAAGGATTGACGAACTGGTTCTAGGGGTCTCGCTGCTGCTCCATCCGCCTTCACCGTGTGAACCTTCAAATTCCAGTTCCATTCCCATATTTTCATTATATATATATGTCTGACATATCGTGCTCCAGTCTCTCCAGGTATCCCAGTATTTGTTCGGCTGCAGGATTGTTTTTGTGAATCCGTAGTCCTCCCAATTCTTGAGGGCACTGTTGTGACCTTCGTCAGAAGAACTGTAGCCGTATGGAATCCAGTACATACCTTCGTTGCATTTGCTGCAATAATCGGAAGCGTATGATATGACTTCCTGGAATTTCTTGTATTGAGGATTGATAGACTCTGAAAGACATTCCTGAAGAATGTAGAAGCCGCCCAGTTCGATATGCTCATAGTTCTTTTCAGCGAAGCGGGCACGTACCTGATCGATCATCCACAAATATGCTTTCTTCCTGTGCGCTACCTTCGAAAAGTCCATTACCTCATCACCTATCGAGCCCCAATAAACTGTTGAAGAACTCTTGTCTGCAAATTTCTGAAAATAAACCGGATCCGGCAAAGAAAATATTACATAACGTTTGTGCGGATAAGGGCCTGCTGTCGCTATAGCCTCGTCTATGCAGTCGTCAAGCGCCTGGAAGCCGTAGGTGGTGTCGAACCAGTAGTCCAACTGCTGGATCCATTGTTCCTTGCCGGCAGAAAGCGTTTGTGTGTTGGCAAGGTCATAGACATATTCTGTTCCGTTGTATGTGGTCTTGAACTCAAGTGCCAGGAAAGAATCGAAGAGCCAGTAATCTTTTCCGTTTTCATTTGTATATACAGCGTGGGCTCTCCATCTGTCCTTGGTCCACAATTGCGGTACCCTCGTCGGGTTTCCTCCATAGCACAATGTCATATCAGCCAATTGAGGGATCCCGGTTCTGGCAGACTCGAAAGGATAGAGGATAGGGGAGTCTCCCGATGTCTGGTAAAGGATATTGTGCAGCCAGACGATCTCTGAATCCTTCTTTCCCTCCGCACCTTTGGTTGAGACACCTATATCATAATATGATCCGTTAGTCAATCCGCTGATATTGAATGTTTTGGATGTGGTTTCTCCCACCTGTTCAGCTTCAGAAGCAGATCCGGCAGGCCTGGTGTATATTCTGTATCCGCTCATAAGGTCGGCTGCAGCCTTCGATGACCAGGTGAGTTTTATTCCTGCACCTCCCTCTGTATTGTTCTGTGCGGTCAGGCCGTATGGGGCTGTAGGGGCGTTCCATCCGGCAAAACCTGACGGTGCATACAGAAGTATGTTGTCATTTCTCTTAAGGTCAAGTTGCTTCGACGAACTGACGATACTGCTGTGTGTGCCGGCGCTGTTGGTAAAGACTATATCGAATCCTTTGGTGTATGTGCCAGGATATACGACGAAATAGAAGGTTTTTCCGGCCTTGGATTGCGCACCATCCATCTGCACGTATTCAACGGCCTCAGATGTCGCTGTGGCAACCGGATTCCCGCCGTTGAATTCAATGACTGCCTTTCCGCTCATCTTTACGGAAGGGTCGCGGCTTATGATCTTTACTGATTCTGCGTACGCAGTAGGACATTTGACTGCGAGAAGGGCACCTACATTCCTGAAATACAGATCTTCCCCTGTTGTTTTTGCTACAGCCAGGTTGACGCCATCTGCAAATGTCCCGTCTATCGCAGTCTGTACGACAGGCAGGGTTGCAGTGATCTTTTCCCCGTCAGAGGTGTATATTGCATCCTCCTGTTTCGGATATATGGCATAATAAGCATCAGCCAGCGCGATGCTTCCTGTGAATCGGGCTGTCTTACCATCGTTGAGGACTGTTACGTCTTCGAATGCTGTGCCGGCTCCCTCTTTCGAGAATACTGTGATATGGTCATCTTCATTCCAGCAGATGCTGAAATCTTCATTGAGTGAAGTCTTTGTGTCGGGGTTCTCCTCAATGTGACCGATGAAAGTCTTTTCGGTCAGTTCTACCTGTGGCTGAGCCTGTTCTTCCATACACGATACTGTAGCCGCAACTATTGCAGCAGACAGCAAAAATCTGATTGATCTCATCTGCAACATATTGTTCTTAAGCCCAAGTTCCGTCATAGTCTTCCAACATTTCAAATTGTTCGCCGGTACTTCCGGCCATAATGCAGCCTTCTGTCAGGATGTCGATCGTTACGATCTGTGGAGTACTGTAAAGTTCCATATTGTTCTTATTTTACGATATTTTCTTCCAAATTTGGTGTGGTTTGGTGTGGTTTTTTGGTTTCACGCCGCAAAATTAGTAAAATTGTGTTGGAATTTGCAAGAAAATGCGTACTTTTGCACCACACTACACCACACATAATTAAAAACGAGATTCAAACGCAATGAAAGGCACAGGAAAATATTACAAATGGGAGGTTCTCGGACTTCTTTGGATGGCTTATCTGCTCAATCAGGCAGACCGTCAGGTGTTCAATACGGTTCTTCCGGCAATTCGTGATTCTCTCCAATTGTCAGACACTTCCATCGGACTTATAGCGACCATCTTCAATCTATGCTATGCTTTTATGGTGCCTTTCGGTGGAATGGCAGGCGATCGTCTCAGCCGCAAGTGGGTGACAACTATTGCTATCCTTTTCTGGAGTGTTGCCACTATGTTCACTGGTCTTGCTTCCGGAGTCGTGATGCTGATACTTCTCAGAAGTGTGGCTACCGGTGGTGGTGAGGCCTTTTTCGGCCCGGCGAACTATTCGCTTCTCGGACAATATCATACTGATACGCGTGCACGCGCGATGTCCATACATCAGACATCATATTATGTGGGAGTGATTCTGGCCGGATGGCTTGCCGGATATATTGCTGACAAACTCGGCTGGCAGTATTCATTCATAATCTTCGGTGCTGCAGGAGTTGTGTGGGGCATTGTTATGGCTCTCAGACTTAAGGATAAGAAGGAAGAAAAAATTGATATGGGGGGGGCAGATTCTATTGTTGAAGAAAAGAAGCCAGGTATCTTTGACGGTTTCAAGGTAGTGTTCACTACTCCTACTGCTCTTGCTCTTACAATCGGTTTCAGCGGATTCATTTTCGTGATCACGGGTTATATGACCTGGGTACCGGCATTCCTTCAGGAAGAATTCGGCCAGACTCAGGCTACTGCAGGCTTCAATTCGATGTTCTATACATACGTTGCGGCTTTCTTCGGTGTCCTTCTCGCGGGAACTCTTTCTGACAAGACTGCCATACGTGACCGCAAGGTGAGGATGGTAATCCAGGGATTCGGACTTATTCTTGGAGCAGCGTTCCTTTTCTTTGTCGGAAGCAATGCATCCCTCTGGCTCATCTATCTGTGTTTCGCCGGCTGGGGCTTCTTCAGAGCATTCTTTGATGCTAATATATATACGGTATTGTATGATGTTACTCCATCCAGACTTCACGCATCTTGCTCGAGTGCTCTTATTACGACAGGATTTGCTGTGGGTGCTCTCGCACCAGTGATTCTTGGAGCGATGAAGGATAGTATGGGAAGCCTTTCTGCAACCTTCCCTGTGCTTGGAGCGGTGTGGATTGTGTGCGGAATCCTTATGCTGATCGTCAGCAAGACCAGTTATCAGAAGGATTATGACAAGATAAACAAAACAATATAATGAAAGTAGAAGGTAAAGCAAGGAAGCCAAAAGCAGGTCTGCTGCTTGTGGCTTCCCCTAGGTTTAAGAACCTGTATGGCCCCAACAGAGGTACATACGGCGAGAGAAAAGAAAAAGCGGTCAAGGAAATCATCAGTACTATGGACTTCCTTGATCTGGTGTATCCTGGAATCGTGTATGAGCGCGAGGATGCTCAGAAGGCGATGGATCTCTTCTATGCTGAAAAGGTTGACTTCATTTATGCCGAGTTCCTGTCCTGGAGCGAGGATTTTGCGTGGATAAGATTCCTTCGTGACTGTCCCGAAATTCCTATGATCTTCTGCAATGTGGCTAAGCCTAAGATGACTTTTGAGACCACTCTTGATGAGGATGATTTTGTGGATTATCTGTGTGCAGGTACACTTGTCGGTTCTCTCGAAGGATCAGGTAGCATCAAACGTGTGCCACGCAAGAACGTGAAGACCATTATGGGCACAAGGGAGGAAGTTACAGAGCAACTCAAGGTCTATGCAAATGCTGCAAAGACACGTGCGATCCTGCGTAACTCGACAGTGGGCCTGATGGCCAATATGAACGAGGCTATGTGGAGCACATACTTCGACAATTATGACCTCTTCACCAAGATCGGTCCGGAGATCCATTACCTCCCATACAGCGACTACGGTACAGAGATCGAGAATCTTACAGAAGAGGAGGTAAAGGCATACGCAGACGAACTCACAGGTAAGTACCAGATGATGAGCGACGTAGAATACGACAAGTTCATCGGGTGCGTGAAGGCGACTCTCGGTATCAAGAAACTGGCTGAGAAGAACGACATCGACTGCTATGTATATAATGACATCGATCAGGCTACATTCCGTACAGCCGGCTGCCGTGCAGGATTCTACCCTCAGTGGTTCAATGAGAATGTGAGTGTTCTCGTGCCTGAGGCAGACATTGGAGCAGGTCTTATCACCTACATCCTCAAACTGATGACAGGAAAGAACGTAAACTTCGTGGAGCCTTTCCATATCGAGGATGACTTCGGAACATTCGCAGGCGGACACGCAGGTCCTAACGATCATAACGATCCTCAGTGGCAGCAGAATGTGGTCATTTCACGTGACGTGCGTTTCGCGAAGACTAACTGGAAGTATGCAGGTGCACCATTCGCCTGGTATCGTTTCAGTCCGGGAATGAAGACTGTGGCAGGTCTTTATGAGGAAGACGGCAAGTACAAACTTATCACATTTATGGCTGAGAGTCTTTCAGAAAAGGATACTCCACAGAGCGACAAGAAGCATTTGCTCGCAACTTACAGCCATACCATATTCAAGCCTGTAGTCCCTGTGAAGGAACTTTGGGAGCAGGTGCTCCGCATCGGCGCGACCCAGCACTATGCTATCGTTGACGGTGACTGGCGCAAGGAACTCGAGGACTTCGCTGAAATTATGGGCTTCGAATTCTATAACATAAAGTAGTGTAATAATATATAATATAAGGTATCAATTATGAGTTTTATGTATAATCCGTTTCCGTTTGATGATCCGACGCCGATCAATAGACCGAAACTTTCAGAAAAAACTATAAATTCGGTAGTGACAGGAGGAACTCCGAATGTTGCAAAGAAATTTGTTGCGCAGATTGCAGACAAGGTTAAGTCAGAGGGTGTCATCGTAGGTATCGATGGTTATACTACAGCAAACTGGAACCTTTTCGTGAACCTTCTTGCAAGGGAGTGCGTCATCAATGGTTTCGAGTTCGAGGCTGTTGACGCGAACAAGGCTGTCCTCAAGTCAGGCAAGGAGATTGATGATATGATCGATCCGCTCCTTATCTGGGATACCGAGATCGACCCGACCCTTCTTTTCGGTAAACTTTATCACGGTGGATATATCGGTCTTTTCGATGAGGCAAAAGTTGCTGAATTCAAGGCTGCTGTTCCTGGAATGAAGACTCCGGGCAAACTTGTAGTCGTTGCCGGTTACGGTGCTATGATCCAGGAGTTGCGCGATATGTATGATGTGAAGTGCTGGTTCGATCTTACACCTATGAAGACTATGCTTCGCATCAGAGGCGGTGAGTATGCAAATATCGGAAAGGAACGCCCAGGCATCATCAACCGCATCATCCGTCGCTGCTACTATTGCGATTTCGAGTGTGCCGTACAACTTAGAAAGGAACTCTGGAAGAGCAATGTCCTCGACTTCTATTTCCTTGATAACGATCCTAAGAAACTCCAGATGATGCCTTTCGAGTCATTCGCAGACATTTGCTCTGAACTCGTGAAGTATCCTTTCCGTGCAAAACCTTGCTATCTTGAAGGCGTATGGGGCGGTTCTTATATGAAGAAGTATCGTAACCTTCCTGCAGAGATGAAGAATGCGGCTTGGGTGTTCGATTTCATTCCTATGGAGGTCAGCGTTCTTGTCGAGGCTGGAAATGAGATGCTCGACATCAACTACTGCTCTTTCGTTCATAAGGAAGGTGTCAACCTGATGGGTGAGAAGGCTGTGAACAAGTATCAGGGCTATTTCCCTATACGTTTCAACTGGGATGACTCATACCATTCAACTGGTAATATGTCCATACAGTGCCATTCTGACGGAAAGTACAATATCGAGCACTATAATGAGTTCGGACGTCAGGATGAGAGTTACTATGTGGTTCTTACAGGACAGGATGCAAAGACATATATCGGTTTCCGCGATGATGCCGACATTCCTCAGTTCTTCAAGGAGATCGAGGATGCAGATACCAAGAAGATCCCTTGCGACTATGAGAAGTATGTAAGTTATGAGCCTTCAGTGCCTGGTCTTCAGGTGATGCTCCCTGCGGGAACAATCCACTCAAGCGGTAGAAACCAGGTGATTCTTGAAATCGGTTCTCTTACAATAGGTTCGTATACATATAAGATGTACGACTATCTCCGTCTCGACTTCGACGGCAAGCAGCGTCCTATCCACACCAGACTCGGTGAGGAGGTTGTGAACCAGAACAGAAGGACTTCTGTGATCCACGATCCTGAAAATATTGACTATATCGTTCAGAAGCCTCGTCTCGATGCAGAGGGTGAAGGCTGGAAGGAATATATCATAGGTGAAAATCCTCAGATGTACATCTCTCTCCGTCGTCTCGAGTTCGAGAAGATGTGTGAGCAGGATACCAAGAATGAGAAATTCCACGTTCTTACTCTCGTTGACGGTGACAGAGCACGCGTACGCAGCGTAGAGCATCCTGAACGTTGCTATGAGATGGACTTTATGGATATCGTATGCGTACCTGCAGATATGGGCAAGTATGTAGTCGAGAATCTCGGTAAGGAGCCTATCAGCATTCATAAGACAACTCTTCGTGAGGGATTCGAGAATGACGAGAAATAGCCGCATAATCCTTCTTGACGTAGGTGGGACTTTTGTGAAGTCTTCTCTCGGCATCGCTGGCAAAGGCGCTGCCGAGGAGACTTTCGCTTCCACTCCTATGTCGTCGGACGCAGCAGCGGAAGATATTTCAAAGGCTTTTCGTGAGGCTGTCCTTTTACAGATGGAACGTGCTCAGGCCGAAGGATTTACCATAGACTCCGTATGTGCAGCCCTGCCGGGTCCTTTCAATTATAAGAAAGGAATCTTTATGATGAAGCATAAGTTTGCAGCGGTTTACGGGATGTCGTTCAGGGAAATTCTTGGTGATGTGATTACGGATGAAATCCGTCTCGCTTTCGTTCACGATGTAAATGGTGCTCTTCTGGGTGCATTGACCCGTGATGAGTCGTTGAGGAAGGGAAATGTCGCTCTGTCAACTTTCGGAACAGGTCTGGGTTTTGCGTATTCCGTTGATGGACAGGTCAAGGAGTCGCTTACAGGTTCTCCTGCCAGAAATATATGGAATCTACCATATCTTGACGGCATACTGGAAGATTTTGTCTCACGCAGGGCTATTCTCCGTTTTTATGCGGAAAATGGAGGCGTGCTGGCAGAAGGGGAGGATGTGAAGGAGATTGCCCAGCGTGCAAGAAAGGGTGATGCTGCCGCAATCGAGGCTTTTGCTTCAGCGGGAAGACATTATGCTGCCGGTGCAAGGGCTATCATAGATGAACTTGGCATCAGAAAGGTTCTCTTTGCCGGACAGATCGCCAAATCATTCGACCTGATGGAGAACCATATACGCGAAGGACTTGGCGAGGATATACTGCTTACAGTCCTTGACGATATACAGGGAACAGTCCTTACAGGAGTCTCGTCTTTATAGAAATCAGAAATTAAATCAATATTAATCAACTAACCTTATTATGATGCTAACAAAACGTATGACAGGACTTAAGCGGTTTTTCACTGCTTGTGCAGTCCTTGTTTGTGCAGGATTGGCCGCTCAGCCGGTATTCGCACAAGACAGAAACGTCTCCGGTGTCATCCTGGATGAAACAGATACAGGAATTGCCGGAGCCTACGTTGTAGTAAAGGGAGAGACCCGTGGTGCTATGACTGACGACCAGGGTCGATTCAATATCAGTGTCTCTCCTTCAGATGTGCTCGTCGCATCATTCCTCGGATATCTTGATGAGGAAGTAAAAGTCGCCGACCAGACAAAACTTACAATCAAACTCGTTCCTGCTGCCAACGAACTCGAAGGAGTTGTAAAGGTGGCTTACGGTACTCAGAGAAAGGCTTCCGTCATCGGATCCATCAGTACCGTGGATATGGGAACACTCGCTCAGTCTCAGGGTAACCTTTCTACCAGCCTCGCCGGTAAACTCGCCGGTGTCGTTGCGATTCAGAAGACCGGTGAGCCAGGTGCTTCGGCTGACTTCTGGATCCGTGGTGTGAGTACCTTCGGAGCCAATTCAACTCCTCTCATCCTCGTCGATGGTGTAGAGCGTAGTATGGATATGGTTGATACAGAGGATATTGCTTCTCTCTCTATCCTCAAGGATGCATCTGCAACTGCACTTTATGGTGTGCGTGGTGCTAACGGTATCGTGCTCATTACAACAAAACGTGGTTCTGAGTCAAAGCCTCAACTTACCATCAAGGTGGAGACAGGTCTTACTTCTCCTGTGAAACTTCCTGAAATGGCTAGCACAGGCGAATTCATCGACTTCCTCAACAATATGTATGTCAATAGCGGACAGGGAGTAATCTTCAACGACTTCCAGAAGGAACAGTACCTTGCTACAGCAATGGGTCTTGAGGGATGTGATCCTGATCTTTATCCGTCAGTTGACTGGGTGAACGAGACTTTCAAGAACCAGGCTATGACCACAAAGGCTAATATCGGTGTATCCGGCGGTACAAAGAATGTCCGTTACTATGTGGGTGGTTCATACTATCTTGAGGACGGTATCCTTAATACAGCAGCCAACGATCGTTACGATGCCCAGATGAGTTATCAGAGGTTCAATTTCCGTACTAATGTCGATATCAACCTTACCAAGTCAACAGTTCTCGGTATGAACGTATCGACACAGTTTACAGTGAGAAACTCTCCGGCAGCAGGTCTTGATGCCCTTCTTACTCAGACAATGACAATGACCCCTACTGCTATTCCTCTCAGATATTCTGACGGAACACTTGCTTCCATCAAGGGTACTCCTAACCCTTACAACCTCCTGAATGAGAGAGGTTACTCTAATTCAAGCAGCAATGTGGCTCAGTCAACAGTGTCTCTTACTCAGGATTTCTCTGATTTCGTGACAGAGGGTCTTACTGCTCGCGTGGCATTCTCTTTCGACGCTACCAACAGCAACACTCTCAACCGAAGCATTCTTCCTAAGACTTACAGAGCGATAGGTAGAGATGATGCAGGTAACATCCAGTATGAGGTTATCGACGACTATGCAGGCTATATCACTCTCGGAACTTCACACAGCGGTACACGCTACATCAACTTTGAGGGTTCGATAAATTATGAGCGTCAGTTCGCATACGCACACCGCGTGAGCGCGATGGTTCTCTACAGTATGAGATCGCTTTCGCACACTCACCCAGGTTCGTATATCGCAGCATTCCCTTATAAGTCAATGGGTGTTGCGGCACGTGCAACTTACTCATACAAGGATCGTTACTTCTTCGAGTTCAATATGGGTTACAACGGATCGGAGAACTTCGCTCCTGGTCATAGATTCGGTTTCTTCCCTGCAGTCGCAGTCGGATATATGATCAGCAATGAGCCTTGGTGGGAGTCTGTTTCTGATGTGATCAATCTTCTCAAGATCAAGGCTTCATACGGTGCTGTAGGTAATGACCAGATCGGTGGTAGCCGTCGTTTCGCTTACAACACCACTATCAATACTTCTGCAGGCGGTGCTGCCTGGGGTACTGTTCCGAATTCTGATGCTACAGGATATGCTACTGTAGGCGGTATCACAACTTCTGAAATGGGTAACTCGGAGGTAGAGTGGGAGCAGGCTACAAAGAGCAATGTCGGTCTCGAACTCGGTCTCTTCAACGACCTCACTATCCAGGCTGACCTCTTCCGCGACTATCGTGACGGTATCTTCCTTATGCGTCAGTCAACTCCTTCTGCTGTAGGTCTCCAGAAAGACCAGTATGTTAACATCGGAGAGATGCTCAACCGCGGTTTCGATATGTCGGTTGTTTATGATCATACATTTGCAAACGGTCTTTCACTCTCAGCTAGAGGAAACTTTACTTTCAACCGTAACCGCCTCATCTATGATGACCAGCCTACACCGGTTGAGGAATATCTCAGCAACGTAGGATTTGCATACAACCAGAGAAAGGGTCTGATTTCCTGCGGTCTCTTCGAGAGCCAGGAGGATATTGACAACTGGCCTGAGCAGACATTCGGTGATGTTCAGCCGGGAGATATCAAGTACAAGGATATCAATGGTGACGGTTATGTTGACCAGTATGATAAGGTTGCAATCGGATATACCGCAATCCCTGAGATCAACTACGGATTCGGTGCTAGCCTCGGATACAAGGGATTCGATGTTTCTGTATTCTTCAGCGGTGTGTCAAATGTTACACGTCAGATCGGTGGTTCTAACCTTTATGGTGCATCTTCATCACCACAGTTGACAGGACAGGTGTTCCGCGATGTTGCTCAGAAGCATTGGACAGTAGATAATCCAGATATCAATGCTCCATATCCTAGACTTGGAACAACCCGCTCAAACAACAATGTGCAGACTTCTGACTATTGGACACGCGATATGAGTTTCCTCCGTCTTAAGAATGCAGAGATCGGATATACTTTCCCTAAGAAGTGGACAAAGAAGGCAGGAATCCAGGCTCTTCGCCTCTATGTTGCAGGTACCAACCTTCTTACATTCTCAGAGTTCAAACTTTGGGATCCGGAACTTGAGACAGCAACAGGTGCAAGATATCCTATTACACGTAATGTAAGTCTTGGATTGAACATCAACTTCTAACAGACTCAAAAGAAAATGAAAAGAATATTATATACATTATCAGCAATCGCAGTGCTTGCGCTCGGTGCCGTTTCCTGTGACTCCTACTTCGATGTGGAACTTCAGGATCAGGCAACCATTGAAGAGATGTTCAGCAAGAGAGGAACAGCCCGTCAACTTGCAGCACATATGTATGCTTATCTTCCAAAGGAGGAGAACCCTGTAGATGCTACCACTGAAGGTGGATTCTCAGGTCGTACTGATGCGCGTCAGATCAACGCATCAGCATACGCGAACAACGTGTTTGACCTTCGTGTAGGTGACTACAGCCCTGCTTCCATCACAAGTTACAATCTGTGGGAGAATTATTACAAGGCTATCGCACACTGTACGCTCGTGATCGACAATATTCACCTCGATCTTGAGGACAACCAGAGTGTTCGTGACTATATCAAGGCTGAGGCTCGTTTTATGCGTGCTTTCTATTATTTCTGCCTTTTCCGTACATACGGTCCTGTAATCGTATGGGGAGACAAGGCTGCTCCTACTGATGTCGTAGGTTCTGCGCTTGACAGAAATACATTCGACGAGAATGTCAATTTCATAGTTTCCGAACTTGACAAGGCTATCGAGGTACTTCCTATGAGCATTACAGAGGTAGGTCTTCAGGAAGGATCCGATATGGGACGTGCTACAAAGGGTGCCGCTATGGCTCTCAAGGCAAGAGTACTCCTTTATGCTGCTTCACCTCTCTACAATGGCAATGACCTTTACAAGAGTATGACCAATTATTATGGAGACAAGATCTTCTCACAGGAGTATGATCCTACAAGATGGGAGGAGGCTAAAAAGGCTGCAAAGGCTGTTATCGATCTCGATTACTACCACCTTGTTAAGGCAGAGACTCAGACAGGTGACAAGTTTGTTGACGGTATCCGCAACTATCAGCAGATTTTCTTCAAACAATGGAATGAAGAGACAATCTGGGGATGGTGGATGAATTTCTATACTGACTGGCTTGGCCGTACAGGTGGATTCATCGGTGCTTGTGCTCCACGTAACATCACCGTTGAGGGATGGCAGTCGCTTACTCCTTCATTCAAACTTGTCGATGCATACGCTATGTATGAGAGCGGACGCTATCCTGTGACAGGCTACGACAGAACTTCCGGAATGGATGACTACTCTAAGCCTGTAATCGATGCTCAGTCAGGTTATGTTTCAGATGGATTCAGCAAGACTACCCAGTTCGAGGCAGAGTGGGCAGGCGAGTTCGAGGCACACAACTCTACTCTCGGACGTGAGCCACGTTACTATGCATCTCTTGTTCCTAACGGATATTACTGGCCTTGCGATCCTAAACTCAAGACTATGACAAACCCTAAGACCTCTTCTACAACTTGGACTGCAGAGGATATGAGATGTCATTTCTGGAGAGGATCAGGTGCCCTTTGCGAGCGTTGGGACCAGACATCTACCAACAACTACTTCGGTTATGCTTGGCGTCGTCTTTATCCTGCAAACAACCCTCTCGATGTCGGAGCGGATTATCAGCAGATACATTATGTTTATCCAGCCTTCCGTCTTGCCGAGATATATTTCAATTATGCAGAGTGCTGCATCGCAACAGGTGACTATGCAGAGGCTGTGAAGTATCTCGATATGATTCGTGAGCGTTCAGGTCTTAATTCACTCAAGGAGGCATATCCTGGCATCGAAGCGGATCCTGAACTTCTCAAGTGGTGTTTCCGTCAGGAGAAGATGATCGAGTTCGCAATCGAGGGACCAATGCACTTCTATGACAATACACGTTGGATGACAGCAAAGCAGAATTTCCCTGTTCTCAACTGGACCCTCAATCTTAACGATGCTGTTGATTATCACGATTCGTGGGTTCGTTCAAGCGAAGATTTCCCTCTTGCAAAGCACGCTAAGTTCACAGATAGGGATTATCTCCTTCCTTTCGACAGTGATCAACTTGCTGAAATGACCAACCTAACACAGAACTACGGATTCTAATCAGAAGAATGGATATGAAGAAGATTATTAAGAATATTCTAGCGTCTGCGCTGACGATTACAGCCGTAGCGTCTTGTGTGGATGACAGAAACAACTTTTTGCCGGATGACTCTTTCGGATTCAACAGAACAGAGCAGGAGGCAGTTGTAACCTGGCCGATTTATAGCGGACAGTATGACTTCGCTGTGATCAAGAGCGGTAAGGGCTTCTCAGAGGCTGACGTAAAGATCACAGGATCTGAATTTGACTTGGTAAGATATAACGATAGCCGTGATGTTACGGTCAAGGAATATCTTCCGATTTCAAAGGATATGTATGCTTTCAATGGTGCAGATGAGTGCATCGTTCATTTCGGTGTCGAGGATGTGACCAAGACTGTCGCTGTAACCTGGGATGTAGCAAAGGTCGATGACGCTATGACTGACACTGAAAATTACAATTACGCTATTCCTCTGGGAATCAGTTCTTCAGACCTCCTTGTAAACGAAGGCCGTGAGTTCCTTATCGTTAATCTGGTGAAGTCGAACATCAATGTGGAGACTGACTATCTGACAAAGACAGTTCTTTGGGATGCTCCTGCTCCGGTAAGCGAGAAAATGGATGTTACAATCAGGATCGATAATGCACTTCCTACTTTGGATGTTAATATTGACCTTGAAATAGATAATGAACTCATTGCAGCATACAATGAAAAGAACGGAACCGATTATGTTGCCGCTCCGGAAGGACTCATTACTTTTGCCGATCCATCGATAAAGGCTGGTGATGCGTACGTGACATATCCCGTGACTCTCAATACTGATGTACTCTTCGAGAATGGAGCCATCGTTCCTTGGGAAGACCACGGCGGTTTTCTGATTCCTGTCAAGATCAAGAGTACATCTATTGAACGTCTGGGACTCCAGAATCAGATTACATACATTGCAATCAAGGGAATGTGGCCTGTTCCACCTCAACTCTTCAACCGTCTATGGGGTCTTTATGCGACTTCTTCGGAGAATGCTTGGCAGACATATCTTGGTGTAGGCGATGTACGAAACATCACTATGGATGACGAGTATATCTATGTTCCACAGGCCGCAGGTGGTGCTGCTGTCCTCAAGGGTATCAGCATCGCTGACCCTACCAAGGTCATTGATGTGAATGTGGAAGGTGTATCAGGTGGTACTCATACTCTCTCTTGCGTGAGAATGATACCAAACGAGAATCCGGAAGTAAACGGTGGCAAGGATCTGCTTGTGGCTTCAAGCCTTGAGGCTGATGGAAACAACATCTTCTACTATGTATGGCTCAACGGCATCAACAGCGCTCCTGCCAAGTATGCGGTTTCAACTGCAGGTCGTCGTCTCGGTGACAGATTCCAGGTTTACGGAACTTGGGGTAATGGTGAAATCTACCTCAAAGACTGGGGGCAGGGCGTAATCGTAAGACACGGTATGACTGCAGCCGAGGGTATCGGTGAGTGGTATGGCGGTGGTGCAAACGGATGGGCTCGTGGAGCGATGTCGTACAATGCTTCTGTAAATGATGCCAACTCTATCGGTGATGCCTATATGTATCCTGGTACAGCAGGTCTTGGAAGTGCGGTTCCATCGTATCTCTTCGTGACATCCACTGCATACGGCCAGTATTACAATAATGCCGAAGGAACCACATTCACATCGGCAGGTGATCTGGGACTTGCTCTTACACACGGATATAATTTCTTCTCATACAACGGAAAGCATTTTATTTCGTATGTTGCTCTGGATGAATCACTTGCCAAGGGTAGTGTAAGAGTCATTGCAGATCCTGCAGGAACTCCTGAGGGACTTCTCAGTGCTCTTCAGGCTCAGGATGTCATTATGGATTGTCCGCTCCAGGATGAACTTGACGCTACAGTAGTTTCTCCATATCCGTCAACTCATTCAACCGGTGACTGTGTGGTACGTGAAATCAACGGCAAGGTCTATATGGCTGCTATGATCCAGAACGTAGGTCTCTCACTTTTCGAGATCAACCCTGACTTCAAAGTCGAGTAATGACAAGAAGACTCAGTATATTTATGGCTTTATCCCTTCTTCTCGCATCTTGCGAGGAGGAGGGTAAGCCTTCTTATATACCTAATCCGGCAGTTGATATCAGTGTTCTTTCGGTGGGTATCCACGATGCTTGCGTAGAGATCCAATCCATCAATGCATCCCAGACCAGATATCTTTGTGCAGAGAAGGATGAAGTCCGGAGAAGCCTCGTTTTACTATTGATGGTCTTGAGGAAAAGTCTGAATATCATATATTTGCAGTTGCAGTGAATTCCGAAGGAAGATACAGTGCTGTCAAGCGTGATACTCTGGTCACTCCGAACGATCCTTCAAATTATATCGTGGCAGATGAGCCTCTTGACAAGGAAATGGATGAAGACGGACTATACAGATGGGAGAGAGGCCGGGATCCTTTGCCTGAATTCGCGGATATGGCATTATGCTATGGAGGCCATATCCGCGCAACCCACGTGTATGGGACAATAAGGACTGGGACGTGACCTGTGACTATATCAACAGATATGATATGGGAATGGAATTCGAGTTTGGGGGCTCGCACGGCTACGGTACATCGATACTTGGAAATTCAGACGCTGCCAAAAGAAATAAGGCACGCTTTACAGAATATATGGATAATGCCAGAAAATATGGCATTTACGGGAAGAAGCCTATAGTGCTATATACAGGGACTAATGCGCTTTATGAACTTGCGGTATCTGAGGAAACTTCAGATATAGACCTATACCACGAGTTTGGAGATTTTATAATAAGTTCTCCGTTAAAGTATTGAAAATAAGCGAATTATATATGAAAAGATTTACTTTGTTCTTTGTTGCTTCTGCGATTCTGGCGGGTTGCGGAACACAGTCCGGACTTTATGATTGGGAAAAGGATGAAATCCGTCAGATTACGGATATGACGATATGCTATGGCGGTCATAGCGCACGTAATCCATACCTTTGGACGCCTGAAAGATTCGAGAAGAGTGTCATATATACTGATCAGAACGGTCAGGAACATTGGTTCTTTGACAATATGATTATGATGGAACTCTGGACAGATGATTACGAAGTGACATATTCCATTGCAAATGATGGAAGATACTCTTCAAGAAAAGAGCATTGGCAGGAGCAGATCGATTACTGGTTTGATGAAGAATATGGGTTTGCTGCCTTGGATAAGTGCATTGCCGATGCTGCGCAAAGGATCGGTAATCCTTCGTCAAAACGTGGTATTGTGTTCTCGCTTCCTGATCCTGTGTATTTCGAGCATTATTCGGATGCGATGAAGGGTTTGAATATGAATACCGTATATTGGGGAGATATCGATGGTGTGGCACTCGATTTTTCAAAGGTGGATGACCGTGTCAAAGCATATAGATGGATGATCGATGCTGTCCGTGCCGGATTTGCCGAGGCGGATTACGAATATATTGAACTCATCGGTTTCTATGTGCTTTCTGAGGAACTTTCCACACCGGGAGATTTCCGCTATGAATATAAGGAGCACGATAAGACCATAAAGGCAGCAGCAGACTACTGCCATAGCCTGAATGAGGGCTTTTACTGGGTACCGTATGCGATGGCTCCCGGTATAGAGAAGGGTAAGGATTTCGGTTTTGATCTTGTCGTTATGCAGCCTAACTATTATTGGGAGGGAGCATTGTGGACTTGGGATCAGATTGAAAAGACAATCAAGGACAATGCTCTTGGAATGGAACTGGAGTTTGAGGGAACCCACGGTGAGCCGCTCAAGTCTTCAATCCTCAGCAGGCTTTCAAATGGCGAAGCCAATCCGTATGCAGCGGCAAACAAGGCCAGATTCCAGGAATATCTCGATAATGCGAAGTCACGCGGAATTTATGGAAACACTCCGTTTGTACTTTATACCGGAACTAACGCTTTGTATGAACTTGCAGTATCGGAAGATGCCGCTGACAAGGATATGTACCATAAACTCGGACGCTTCATCATCGAGAATCCTCTGAAACAAGCAAAATGAGATTGAAAGCAAATATATCATCGGTAGTGGCCTTGTGCCGTGTCTTTCTGATGTGTGTCCTACTCGCATTTGCTGCCTGTGACAAGAATCGGAAAGATCCGGAGTATATTCCTAATCCGGTCGTGGAGATTTCTTTTGACCGGTTTCAGGGAGATGGTGTCCTGCTTTCTGTCAGGAGCATCAATACGGATGCTGTGTATGGCATTGCACGAAAAATGTCAGAGCCTGCTCCTGAGGCTGAGGAGATTGTGGAGGCCGGAACATCAGTTGAAGAGGGAGATCTGTTTATCGGTGGTCTTGACAAAGAAGTGGAATATACTGTATATGCAGTGGGGGTGAGGGAAGGCCGGTGTGGAAAGGTCGCCAGCGTCTCCTTCAAGACACCTTCGTTATATTCCTGGGAAATCGAGCGTACTGAAATCCCGTTTTTCGCCGATCTCGATCTTCTTCCCGGGGGAGTGACAAAGAAGCAGCCTTCAACGTGGGACGAGCAGCGTCTCTTGCCTCACGTGACTTTCACAGATGAGACAGGAAAGGAGCAATGGTTGCACGAAGCATTCCTGCTCATAGGAGGGGAAGATGCTTCCAGCAACAGTGTTCTATGTATCCCTGATGGTAAGGAGAAATCTGCGGATCAGAAAGCGTGGAAGGATTTCGCTGATTATTGGCTGAAGGATGGAGGTGTTGTCGATGTACTTGATAAGACGATAGCAAATGCGGCTGCACGTATCGGTTCGCCGTCTTTCAGGCACAGTGTGGTCATTACTATGCCGGATCCTGTTATGTTTGAATATTTCTCAGACAAGAATTCTTCCACTTCTTATTGGGGAGAATTGTACGGACGTCGCCTTGATTTCAGAAATGTATCAGATCAGATTATGGCTTATACCTGGTATATCGATTATGTCAGAGAGGCTTGGGAAAAGGCTTCGCCCGAGAATCTGGAACTGGCTGGCTTCTATATACTTTCCGAAATTCTGGTAGCGAAGCCGGACGGATGGAATTATCAATACAAGAGATGGGATCAGATACTGCCTTCGGTTTCCGCTTATCTGCACGAGAGGAGGTATGGCTTGTATTGGATACCATACTATCAGGCCGACGGATATGATATGACAGCCGAACTGGGGATAGACTATACCTGGCTCCAGCCTAACAAATATTGGGACTATCCGGAGAAGAAGCAGAAGAAGGAATGGAGTTGGGTGTTCAATACAATGAATATGTACGGACACGGAATGGAGATCGAGTTTGAGGGCTCGCACGGTGAACCGGGATGGAGCCAGTATGAGTCTGGCGTTCCTCGTACAAGTTCATCCATTCTCGAGACTGTACGTACTTCGAATGATGCTGAAGGGACACCGAAAGGACAGCCCAATCCTCAGGCTGCAAGGAATAAGCAACTTTTGCGCGATTATATGCAGGAATTCAAGAGAGCAGGCTGTTACGGAAAGGCCAGGATAGCGACATATTCCGGAACCAACGCTATGTATGAACTGGCTACGTCACCTGATCAGAAAGACAGGGAGATGTATCTGGAGTATTGTAGATTTATAGTAGAAAATCCATTGAGAAAATAGATAATCCTTATGAAACCAATCATCAAGATTTCAATGGCTCTGGCAGCCATCCTTTTAGTCGGCTGTAGCAGCCCGAAGACTGAGCCTCTTCAATCAGCAGAATACAACGCTCTTCAGGACAGTCTTGCGGCAGTTCCTGGGTATGTCCTGAGCGATGAAATGACTGAGGTCAAGATCGGAGAGGACGGAACTCTTATGGTCCTTAAAAATGCCCGTACCGGACACAACTATGCTTCAGGAACGGGCCTCTGGAGGATGTTCTACAACACCCATCAGGAGAAGGAAATGCAGATTGACGGTACTGAAAACATACCTTCGGTATCTCAGGATGGAGGCGTTATCACCATTGCCTATAAGAATCTTGTCCATAGAGGAAAGACTCTTGATATGGATCTTACTCTGACTGTCACCCTTGAGGATGGCGCAGTAAGATTCGGCTCATCAGTGGCTAACAACGAGAAGGGAACTATCATACGTGAACTTCAGTATCCTCTTGTAGGCGATATGAATCTTCCTGATGGACATAGACTCCTCACTACTCACACTGGCGGACAGATACATAATGATGCTCTCGACCTTATCGTAAATGTCAATCCAAAGACATTGTATATGAAGCCTGACCAGTACTTCCGTCAGTATGATCTTCAGTATCCGCGTCACGCCGCTTCCAACTGCTACGCATTCGTCGGAGAAGAAGATGGCCTTTATTTCGGAAGTCACGACGAGAGTCTCCAGCAGACCTGGCACGGACTTCGCGCCTATCCTTCGGCTCCAAATCAGTTCGATCGTCTGGAAGCCGGTTTCTACCGTTATCCAAATGCTATGTGCGGAGATGTCTGGACTTGTGATGCAAGTGTCGTGAGGCCGTATATGGGTGAGTGGACAGAGACTTCGCATATATATCGTGAATGGATAAATACCTGGTGGGACAAGCAGGATGTGCCTCAGTGGGTCAAGGAAATGACAGGATGGCAGCGTATCATCTTCAAACATCAGTATGGCGAATATCTCCGCAAATATACTGATCTTCCGGGGCGTATCAATGACTGTGGAAAGAGTGTCGGATGTAATGCTGTGCTTGCTTTCGGATGGTGGAGCGACGGTATGGATAACGGATATCCTAACTATTATATAGATGAGACCCAGGGAGGCGAGGAGGCCTGGAAGAAGGCAATTGCAGACTATCGTGCCGATGGTAACCGTCTTGTGCTTTATTACAACGGACGCCTGGTGGATCGTGAAAGCGACTGGTACAAGCACGGAAACGGAAAGAAGGCCGTGAACAGAGACAATACCGGAGCAGAGTTTGCCGAGCATTATAAATTTACCGGTGAAGGAACAACTCTCGGATACTACGACACACGTACATTCTCTATCGCCAATATGGCCAACCGTGAGTGGAGAGATATGCTCGTACAATGGGCTGACAGGGCAATGGCATACGGAGCGGATGCTGTGTTCTATGATCAGTTGGGAGTTGCCGAGGAATTCCCTAACTGGGATATTTCAGGCGAATTCCCTGTCCAGGATATCTATACAGGACGCTATAAGGCCGATGCACTTAAGGAAATACGTGACCATATCAAGGCAATCAATCCGGAATTCTGTCTTGGCACGGAGTGGCTTAACGATTGTACTGCTCAGTTCTGTGATTTCGTCCATATAGTAGAGTTCACAGCAGAACCTTACAGTTTTCCTGAGTGGTTCAAATACACATTCCCTGAAGTCATCTGGTCGGATCGTTGCGTTCGTGATGATACTGATATAGAACGCCGTGTCAACAATACGCTTCTGAAAGGACTTGTTAACGATATCGAGGTGTTCCGTTGCCGTGGACTTATTGACGAGACCCCGCATTACCAGCAGTATCTTGCTCAAATCAATGCTATCCGTCATAAATATCCTGAACTCCTCCTTGGTGCCGGACGCTTCGTGTTTACTGAAGGATTCACACTTTCTTCAGATGATGTCATAGCCAGAGGATATGCCAATGGCAACCGTCTTGCAATAGTTGCAACTACTCTTGATGAGAATGGTGCGTCCTGCCGTCTTGATGCCCCAGGATATGATTTCGTGGAGTCTTCTTCGATCGGTGATGTAAAGGTGTCATCCGATGGGTCAAGACTTTCATTCGGACAGCACGGCATAACTGTTCTTGTGTTCGAGAAGAAATAGTCTGATACATAACCTTCAAGGGCGGCAGAGATTTGAAAGTCTCTGCCGCTTTTTTGTTTTGGCCTGTACTTTGCTTTGTCCTGTTTTGAAAAATTAAAAATTGATAAGTATATGAAACGAATCTTGCTGACCTTAATGGTCGTTGTCGCAGGGCTTTCGACGATTGCCCCCGACACATCTGCACAGACAGACAATCGCAATCAAGGGGTAGCGAGGAGACAGAAATTGATGGACGACTGGCATAAGGATATGGCCGAATTCAGGGCTCGTTCTGCAGAAGACCGTCAATTGGAGAAACTCGCTGACTCGCTGGCTTCGGTGCAGGCACGGGCTGCTCTTCGCAATCAGGACTTCGTGCTTGAGGCTGACAATGTACAGTTCCGTAACGGGAGCACCGTGTTTGTGAATTCGACAACCAACTTCATCTCCGTGAAGGGCAACAGAGCCGTGGTTCAGATATCCCCGAGCAACTTCGCCTCAGGACCTAACGGAGTAGGAGGTGTTACTGTCGAGGGTATGATTTCCGATAAGGAAATCAGAACTGACAGCAAAGGCCGTACAACCTTTTCTATGAATGTTATGGGAATAGGTATCAATGCTCAGGTGGAAATCTATATGTTCCCTGGCTCGAACCGTGCTACTGCCACTGTTTATCCTAATTTCAACTCCAACACAGTGTGGCTTGACGGAACGATTGTGCCATACGATAATTCAAACGTATTTGAAGGAGACTCACTGTAAAACAATTTAATATAGAAAGATTATGAAGAAGATTCTACTTATATCGGCAGCGGTTATGCTTCTTGCTGCCTGCCACAAGGAACCTTATCCGCAGGACAGCGATAATGAATACCTTGTATATACATCACCGGGCAAGGATGTGAATTTCGCTCAGTATCAGACTTTTGATATAGCCGACAGCCTGCTTGTGATCGGACAGAGTGACAAACCGGTTTATTCACAGTCTGATAATGCATTGGCACTTATACAGGCTTATAGGATCAATATGGAGAAAAGGGGATTCATCTATACTCCTTCCAATCCGGACGCAGATCTTGGAATACAACTCACATACGTGATCAAGACCGAAAGATTTGTCAGATATTACGATGATCCATATTGGTGGCTTGATTATCCCGGATATTGGCCGGCAGGATACTGGGGCAACTGGACAGGGTTCTATTATCCACGTCCTGTGACCTATACTTACACTACTAACGCTCTCCTCACAGATATCGTGAATCTCACAGGCGAGGTGGAGGATGGCAAACCGCTTGAAATTCTGTGGACTTCATATATAGGAGGACCTGCAGGCAGCAGCCTGAAGGGAGATATCAAACGTATGGAAGCCGCAATAGACCAGGCTTTTGTACAGTCGGCCTATCTGACTCGTAACCAAAGCAAATGACAATATTAAAGAAGATGATGATATGAAAAGAATTATATGTGTGATGCTGGCTGTTTCCGCTTTTGCCCTTGCTGCAAGTGAGGCCAGCGCCCAGATGGGCAAGAGAGAATACATCAACGGAGGATGGCAGTTCAATGGAACTATAGCCAATGAATTTGTCGAGTCGGCCAGCGGATACGGGGCATATATCGAAGGCGGATATTATGTTACTCCGATGTTTGCGGTGGGAGGTTTTGCAAGTTTCAATACAAACAACAAATATATTCCTAAACAGACATACGTCTTTGACGATAAATCTGCTCTGACAACAGATCTTGACAGATCCCTCTATCAGGTACCTTTCGGAGTTACATTCCGATATAGATTTCTCAGAGATGCAATTCAGCCATATATAGAGGCAAAGGTCGGGTCGGAATATTCCGCACAGAGCACCTATATGTCAACATTTGTGAGTCGATCAGACAATTGGGGATTTTACATCTCTCCTGAAATAGGAATGACGTTCTATCCGTTTTATAAGGCTGATTTCGGTTTCCAGGTTGCTGCGTATTACAGTTATTCTAGCAACAGGAACAAAAGTTATGATATAAAAGGATTGAATAATGTCGGATTCAAACTAGGAATTGCATTCTGATGTGATTAATTGTTAACTTTACATCCTGTTCCGCGCCCTATCGGTTCCGTGTCCCTGAAGGCAGTCGCAGGAACACGGCAGGATGTAAAGTTTTTTTTGTTTTATGGAAGAAAGAAGTTCATACAGGACGGTGGTGCTGTCCGATATCCATCTTGGATCCCGTTTCTCCAAAGTCAAGGAAGTGGGTGACTTCCTGTCTTCTGTCGATTGTGAAAGGCTTATTTTCAATGGTGATACCATAGACGGCTGGCAACTCCAGAAGAAGGATGACGCATTCTGGGGAACGGAGCATTCCCGTTTCTTCAGGATAATTATGAAGATGGTGGAAAAACACGGCACTGAGGTCTTTTTCCTGAGGGGAAACCACGATGACTTTCTGGACAAGATCATCCCGATGTCTATGGGAAAACTGAATATCCTTAAGGATATGATCCTGGAAAGCGGAAGTGACAAATATTACGTGACTCACGGTGATGTTTTCGACAGTATCACTTCCAATATGAAGTGGATGGCCCGGCTGGGTGATGTCGTATATAATATCCTTCTGAGAATCAATGTTATGTATAACCGTATCCAATCTTTGAGAGGAAGGCCGTATTATTCTTTTTCACAGGCGATAAAGAATAGCGTCAAGAAGGCTGTGTCCAACGCATCGGATTTCGATAAGATGCTGACAGATATGGCCAGGACAAAAGGATGTCAGGGAGTTATATGCGGACATATACATCGACCGGAAGACAGGTTCATAGATGGTGTCAGATATCTCAATTCCGGTGATTGGGTCGAGACAATGTCAGCGCTTGCGGAAGATTTTGACGGCAATTGGAAAATATTGATGTATAAGGAATTATGAGGTACCTTTTTATAGTTCAAGGCGAGGGTAGGGGGCATCTGACTCAGGCAATGACACTAGAAGGACTACTCAGAGATAGAGGACACGAAGTCGTCAGAATGCTTGTGGGCAAAAGTCCCAGCAGGAAGTTACCTTCGTTTTTCCTTCAGGGAGTCAAAGCGGATGTCCTGCAGTTTGAAAGTATGAATTTTATGCCTTCTGCCGACAACAGAAAGCCTGATATGCTCGGCACGATATTGTTCAATTCGTTCAATATGCATAAATATTATCCATCTATGCAATTGATACGTGACCAGATACGTGCCTCTGAGGCTGACGTAGTCGTCAATTTCTATGAACTGCTGGCAGGAATGACATATTTCTTCTATGAGATCGAGACTCCTATGGTCAGTATAGGTCATCAGTATCTTTTCCTGCATAAGGATTTCGGGCTTCCACGAAATCATTATCCTGGCAGTCGGGCTCTGGATTTCTTTTCCAGACTGACATCTGTCGGTTCGGTAAAACATCTTGCTCTTTCCTTCAGAGAGATGCCTCCTGATGAAGAACATCACATTGTGGTCGTGCCTCCTCTTCTGAGGAGGGAAGTCCTTGATATCCAGCCTTCTGCTGGTGAATATATACACGGATATATGCTCAATTCCGGTTTCGCTCGCGACGTCAGGCAATGGCACGATGAGCATCCCGAGATTCCGCTACGTTTCTTCTGGGACAACTGGGAGGCAGGTCGGGTCAGTGTTGTGGATGATACCTTGAGTTTCTATCTTATAGATGACAAGGAGTTTCTGCGTCAGATGGTCGGATGCAGGGCATACGCCAGCACGGCAGGGTTTGAGTCAGTCTGTGAGGCTATGTATATGGGGAAGCCGATTCTGATGGTTCCCTCACATATAGAGCAGGAGATAAATGCTTTTGATGCGATCCGCTCAGGAGCCGGCATATCCTCTGATCGCTTTGATCTGAGTGCCTTGCTGGAGTTCTCTGAAACATTTGTAAGAAACGATGACTTTGTGCAATGGGCGCGTTCTTCTGCCGATATGATAATCACCGAATTGGAAAATGTAAGATAGTGGGAAGCCACTTTTGCAATGAAAAAAGTTGAAAAAATTTTGCATACTAAGAAAAATCCATTACCTTTGCAGTCCCAATTCGAGAGGAACTCATTTGAGACCCACGAAACGGCCACGGATTGATTCGTTAGCTCAGTAGGTAGAGCACAACACTTTTAATGTTGGGGTCTTGGGTTCGAGCCCCAAACGAATCACAAAGTTCTTAAATCATTGCTTCCCTAGCTCAGTTGGTAGAGCACGACACTCTTAATGTTGGGGTCCAGGGTTCGAGCCCCTGGGGGAGCACAAAGGCGAAAGCCCCCTTAAAATATTGAAGCAACGCTTCCCTAGCTCAGTTGGTAGAGCACGACACTCTTAATGTTGGGGTCCAGGGTTCGAGCCCCTGGGGGAGCACAAAGGAGTTCAGAAATGAACTCCTTTTTCTGTTATATGCCTGAAAATCAGTGGTTCTGCATCACAGTAACTTTAGGCGGGGTGGACATTCTGGGTGATGAAACCGCTGCAATGAATTGATTTTCATATCTTTGTGAAGATTATCATTGATATGCTTTAAAAAATGCTTTTTCTGTGGGTCTAAAATTGTGGTCAGGAATGGCCTGAGAGGTCGCACCCAACGGTATAAATGTAAGGATTGTGGCCGTCGTTTTGACGGTGGTATTCGTTGAGATAAGATTGTAGAGAAGATCGTTACTGCTGACACTGTATCTGTTCTCGAGAATGACTTTGCCCCGTCAGCTTCAGAAGTCTCAGATGGCCTGCTCTCTCATTCCTTGGAAACTAAGCCGGTCAAATAACCGGTGGAAGTCCAGACGAAGATCGTCTATCGTGACAGTGTGATCTTCAAAGACGTGGTCGTGTATGAGATGGTGGAAATAGAGAAAGAGCTTACCGGCTGGCAGAACTTCAAGATAAAGATGGGTGGCTGGTTCCTCGGAATCCTCTCACTCCTGGCATTGGCGGCCATCATCTGGATCATCACCCCGCCTTCGGCCAGGATGTGAAAGAAAAGCGGTCTGGAGACTTAAGCCTTTTCCGCTCCGCTCCGCTCCAAAGTCATAAGACTCCAGCTGGTCTATGCCCCTCGGTCCCCACAGGGGAAGAATGATCGCCTTCGCTTTACCCTTTATTCATTCTTTCGCTTTAAGGATATTGCCGGCTACTCCGTATTGTCAAGGAAATAGGCAGAAGAATGCAGAGAATGCAATCGGGAAAGAAAAAATATGATTACCTTTGGAAAAATTGTATATGATATGAATTACGAAGTATATTGTGACGAAAGTTGTGTAGAGGCATTGTTTGACAAAGAATCACACAAATATGCTGTAATTGGTGGGATTTGGATCCCATCGGAGAGCCGAGGCGAACTCAAAACTGCCCTGAATAACATTAAGCAGAAATACAACCTTCCTGGAGAAATGAAGTGGCAGAAAATCAGCCCTTCTACAGTAGATATGTACAAAGAGGTCATCAATACATTCTTTGCCTCCGAGAATATCCGTTTCAGGGCTATTTGCATCAACTCCGCCATTCTCGATCATAACAAGTTCAATCAAGGCAGCGGAGAGCTCGGTTTCTACAAGTTTTATTATCTCTTAATCCAGCGATGGTTAGTCAACGAGAACGCCTATAACATTTTCGTAGATTATAAAGTAAATGGCAATAGACATCGTGTGAAAGATTTAGGAAGGATGTTACAAAGGACTACAATGGCTACAGTAAATCAAACACAGGCTTTACCTTCACACGAATCTATTCTTATACAGTTGGCAGATATTCTTTCCGGAGCAGTTGCATCTGCATATAATAATGAAAACACATCTGAAGCCAAATTGACCATCCGTTCGCTTATCGAAGAAAGTCTCGGCCATAAGATAACAGGAACCACACGCCAAGAACAAAAATTCAATATTTTTGACATCAATCTTAAGAAAGGAGGGTGGTAATGGCAGAGGAAAGATATAAATTGATTGTTGCCAAAGATTACACGGAACAGTATTTCAGAGATATGTGGAATGCGGCATATTGCAAGCAGGAAATATATACCTTTGATGGAATCCGTGTGTATTTCTATGATGACAATTTTGATCACGCCTTTTATGAAAGTACTGACCGACGACAAGGTATTCATAAAAGCAAGAAGAAAGATGTACTGTCTCCAAGGCGACTTGCAAGATTCTACTGGATCAAGGACGTGCTTCGTGATCCAGATGCTGATTTATATGTTGGTTATGAGAGTAAAACAAAGTCTTACACACGCAGCAAGAGAGTTGCTGTAGTAAAGAACAATTATGTTGTAGTGATTCAGATATACGCTGATAAAAAAGCTAAGTTTATCACTGCATATGTAGCTGATGAATCAATTGATAAGATTAAAAATGGACCGAAATGGTCAGATACAAAAAAGAACGCTGATTAACTGGTTCAGCGTTCGAGACCTCTGTAGGTTCCTTACCGTGGTAAAGACGATGCAAAGATACAAAAATTTTGTAACTTCCAAAATATTTTGAACTTCTCTATATAAATATCTCCTGCATCTTCTGCAACATCATTAGCAACATCTATACCTATTTGAAGAATTGTACAATTTCACACATAAGCAAAGGAATCAATATATGTCAAGAATAATCATTGAAGCTACACATATCGACCCTAATGTATGTTTTGAATGTGGGGCCCTGGCAACAGAAAGACATCATATCGTGCCTGCATCATTAGGGGGAACAAAAACGATTCCTTTGTGTGGAGAATGCCATACAAAGGTTCATGATATAAGTAATGGTGAAAGGAGAAATCAATTGCGTGAACTAACCAAAAATAGTCTAACCAAGCGTAAGGAACTTATTAAGAGCCAAGGTGGTTTCTATAGCAAATCGGGAAGATGGGTAACAAAAATAGGCAGAGATAAAGGAGTAGATTTAACAAAAGCATCACGAGCATCATCACTTTCAAAAAAAAGAGAGGCGCTTATGTGCGTCCGTGTCAGCACCTTTGGCGGTCAACATAAAACATAATGCCGCCACCAAAGTTGAAAATATTCTTTTCATCTTTTGTGTATTTATAGGGATCATACTTCGAAAAAGTTTTCTCCACCAAAAGAATGGAGCGTTACTTCCGACTTCATAATGACGAAAACGTGCCATCACCCACTACCAGAGCAACATAGAACTCGCAGAATCTTTCTATCCTTGTGTTTCCATCTTAGAAGTTGCTCTAAGAAATGTCAGGAAAGAAGCAATTTAAGAAACTTTGTATGAATCGCTCACACTTACGGATGGCACATCTATTCCTGTTACAAGGAAATACAGGGAAATGGTTACCTCAGTGACAGGTAATGGCAGATGCCTGTCATAAGATTCATCAGGAAACTGAATGCCCCAGGAATATCCTGACACTGAGATATTTTACGCAAGTAGAGCGAAACATCTAAAAATAATGTCCCAAACTGAAGTAAAGATTTACTTTCTTGGATATGTTCGATGAACTGATATCAAAACTGAGCGGCCCCATCTTGGTATCAATCGAGTATCTGAGACCTGCACCCCACCAGTCAGATGCGTTATAATCATATAGTTCACTCCACTTCAAATCATCCCTCGTTTTGAAGAAGTTATTCATATCTACGCTTGAGCGGGCATAATTGACTATTGCTGTCAGATAATGGCTCCTGAATAAGCGTGTTCTTAGGTCAAGTCTTGCAATAGCGACATTATTGAAGGCGAATGAAATCTTGTTCAATCCTATGAATGGCAGCTGCTGATCGATGTATCTGCCCATTTCTGTTCCTCCAATTATATTGTTCATAGTTGAGTATGCCGGAACCGGTCCGTTGAAAATAGGATTCCAACCTTCTGAAATACCACTCACAGCACCTTTCCCGAAAAGGAAACTACCATACAATTGAGGTATGAATACGAGTCTTTCTTTAATAATCGGTATGTAACCCTCTATGCCAAATACTACAGAACCTGATCCCAATGTTCTTGTACCTTGACTGGAGAACATCATATCTTTCCAAGAGAAATCTATCTTTCCTTTTACACCCTTTGTCGCAAAAGTGTTCTTGTCAAGATTATCAAAATGGAAATATGCAAAACTTCCAAGCGTATTTACGTTCTTATAATCAGACCCGATAGTCTCATAACTTGGATACATAACTTTTCGTGGCTGGAGAAGATCAGCTTCGAAACCACATCCATAACTGATGGTTCTTGAATAATTTTCAGAGAGATATACCCTGAACTTATGCTGCAGGAATTTTGTGTTCATCACAAGCATATCCATATCGTATGCATCAAGTTCAGAGTTCCTGAATGTATACGAAGCATTGATCCTCGGGTAAAGAAGATGACCGTACGAAATATTGGTGTTAAGCCATTGGTTGCCGCCTAACTTCGTATCGAAATCTGCCTTGAACCCATTCATTCTATTGCTGTTGAGTCCCAAGCGGAGCAGGACGGAAAGCATATCTTGCGAATCAAACCTGAATCCCATACCAAAGTCGTGTGCAGGATTTTCAATAAACTTCATCCTCAATATATAACTCCCTTCTTTTGCCGGATCATTATGCAGCGTGTAGGTAATGCTTTCATAGTTGCCTGTACCATAATAAATTGAGACAGATTCATCAATGTCGCTTTTAGATACCAGTTCGCCTGGCTTTACAGTACATTTGCGGTGCATCCATTTTTCAATATACCGGTTATTCACTCCTTCCAACTCGATTCCTGATATCAGAACCTTATCTTGTAGAATGTTCAGTGCTTTCTTTGCTTTCGGCTTTTCTTCCTTCCCGGCATCACCACCGATCAAATCTTTAAGTGCTTTGAAGTCAGCCTCAAATCTTGATGCCGCCTCATATCCGCTCTCTGTCATTCTGGCAATGCTTTCTGCATCAAAACTTAACATTCCGACACCTTTCAATTCAGGACTTATGAAGATGTCACATTTCTTATGATAGTTATCAAACTCTTTGTCGGTTATTATCACCATTAATTGTTTTACCTGTGAGAATATGGAAGATAGGTTCTCGGAGTCATCCTCCAGACCAGGGGACATACTGACGCCTATGATATAGTCAGCACCCATATTTCTGCATTGCTCTGCCGGAAAATTATTCACCAATCCTCCGTCAGAGTACAATTCATTATCAATTTTAACCGGATCAAAGAGAATAGGAATAGCCATTGAGGCTCTTAATGATTTTGAGAATATGCCTTTGTCCAGAATATCAGCTTCTCCGTTGATGACATTGGTTGCGATGCATAGGAAAGGTATTGGCAGCTCATCAAAATCAATAGGATCAGAATATCCGACAGAAAGAGAATTGAATAGATTGATCACATTGTCGCCTGAAACAATACCTGTCGGTAATGAGTTCTTGAACGATCGTGATTGAAGCTCCTGCTTGTCTGTTCCTACTGAAAATGGGATAGTAATAAGTTGATTCCTGCTTTCAGACTTGCTTGTGTATGATGTTCGCTGTCTGTCGACCTGATTGCTTATCAGCCTGTCCCAATCTACAGTACTGATGATGTCAAGAATCTCATCAGAGGAATAGCCGAGCGCGTAGAGACCTCCCACGATAGATCCCATACTTGTGCCGGCTATATAGTCAATCGGAATTCCGGCTTCCTCTATGTACTTAAGTACCCCTATGTGCGCAGCACCTTTAGCTCCACCGCCAGATAACACAAGTCCTACTTTAGGACGTGCTTTTACTGCGGTCGTATCTTGTGAATAGGCTGTAATTGTAATAAACAAAAGTAATACTGCCCACAATATCCCGAATGGCCTCTGCATAATAATAGCGTTTATTTCACTATGGCAACCACGTCCTTTGTTTCTGCGGATGTTTCTTTATCCAACAAATATTCAGGACTGTATTTGCCTCGTGGGATATCACGGAGAATATAATAGTTAGCTTTTCTGGCCGCTATGATGTGATCAGTCGCTGCTGTGTTGAGTGCGGATGCGGCCAGATCTACCAGAGCTCCAAGCAGACCATTCGTACCCGAGTCGACTGACAGGTCAAGATACAGGTCGCAGCTTCTGTCAAATAGAATCTCATTGGTATATGCGGATTTGATGACATATCTTATTTTTGTCTCTATTCCCATCCCTTTCTTGGCCCAAGTATCTATAACAGAGAATACAACCGCATCTGCTCCGAAATAGTTCTGGAAAGCCGTAAGTGGAGCATCAAAGAATATCTCCGAATCGTATGCACTCTCCGCCTTGAGCACATCCATTGCAAGCAGTGGAGAGATGACATAATATCCGGCCTCTACCAAAGGTCTGCTGATTGATGTGTACAAAAGATCCTTTGCTTCCACATTGGTTGAATTATTTATAGGAGGCATCACCAGAAGAGTAATCGGCTTCTCTTCATACATCTTAGCATACTGAGACTCTCTTGTAACTGTGTTCATCAAGCCGCACGAATTGACTATGCAGCAGAGGATAATGAAATATAGAATTCTTTTCATAGGGCAGTTTATTTACAGAGTCTTTCAATAAGTGGAGCGATGAACTTAGCTGATTCCGGATAAAGCTCCATCTCCTTCTGGAGCATTTCCTTTCCCTTTTCAGGGAATAATGATGCATAGTCTACTGATGCAAATGTCCTTCTCTGCATCGCAGTCGCATACTCAGCAAAGATTGCTGCGTTCTCAGGAATCAGAAGCATATATCCGTATTCCGCGCAGATACCTGGAGGCGGCATCCTGCGTGTGCCTCCCGGATTGCTTACGATGTCTTCATACATACATAAGAGCTTGCACAGGCTCTCGGGAGACTGCTTGTCATAGTTATTGTACGCAAGATTTTCATAGGTTGTGGCTCCATTCTGCACGCCACCCCAGTAGTAGAGGCTTGATGTGATGCCGCAGGATGTGAATGCAAATGAAAGCAATGCAAGTATCAGAAACTTTTTCATAGTTCAAGGATCTTATGTTCACCTGTAGACAGGAACAACTTCTTATCAAACACCTCATTGCCATCAAGCACAACTTTTACTTCGTGCTGTCCTGGTGTTGTCTTTATTGTGTTCAGGGCAGTCTGCTTAATGTTTCTTCCGCTTTTATATGCCTTCTGCTTCACTGTCTTGAGCATATATGTCTGATTATCTACTGTTACAGTTATCTCTTGCTTTACATCGTCTGTAAATGATATGAAGGCAGCATCCTCCACACCGGACTGTACTGAGTAGTTGCCTACTCCGCAGCCTGTCAGCAACATCGCGAAGGCTGCTATAATCATTGACTTTTTCATTGCTATTTATCCATTATATAGTAGTTCATAAGATTCTCGGCATCCAGTGCTTCTCCCTCGTAGCTACAGAAAGAAAGCTCTGTCTCAGGAGTTTCTCCGAAAGATGAAAGGATTGTTATCTCTCCGGCCTTTGTACCAGGAAGCTCCACATTCATTCCTGTCTGAGGATTCTTCACGACCTTGCCTTTCTTATAAACATTGAACTTGTCACCGGAGACGAGTCCCTGTGATGCACCTCCAGAGATGATATATGTGCCATCTTCCATTGAGAGGATATAAGACTTCCACGGCTTGTCCATACACTTGTTGATGATATTCTCCACTAACTGAGACAAAGCGGCTGAAATAGCCTTGTCGCTGAGTGTAGCATCATAACCGGCAGAACCGCCGATTCCCATTGTCTGCTTGCTGGAAGTCTCAGCATATCCCTTTGCCTCATCAGAGTAGATGATAAGACCTGTAGAGGCTTCTACGAGTCGGATGCTGACCCCCGCTTCCACAGTCTGAGTCTTTGTTGAAGAGAACACCTTCTGTTCGCCTTCAGTCTTACGTCCGAATTCTGTGATTGATCCGAGGATGATGTAATCAGCTCCGATCTTGTTCATATCCTCACCGGCTTCGCTGACGAGAATGTCAAGATCTTCTCTTTCGAGAAGAATGAACTTCTCACTTGCTGCAAGTTTTGATGAAAGAATGTCCAAAGCCTGCTTTCTCATCGGATCGTTCTCCTTATCATAGAACAATCCCTTTGCGTACTGGGTCTCGTTTGAGAAGCGGCCGATCGCCACTTTTCTCTTGATTGTCCTTTCATCCTGAGCTGTCACAGGAAATGCAATCATTAGCATCAGCACTGCAACTAAAAAATTCTTAATTACTTTCATATCAATTATTGTTTAAGATTTCTCTGTAAATTCGTCTTACTTCCTTCAAAGTTACATTGTTTGTAAAGAAAAGAATATATTTGCAGTAGTTAATAATACTTCATATATGAATAAGCCTGCACAGTTTATCCCGATTCTGATTGTGACTATAAACGCCTTAGCCATTCTTGGCCGGTGGAGCCACTTGCCGGAACTTCTTCCTGCGCACTTTGATCTTCAAGGTAATGCGAGCGGCTCAATGTCGCGTAATCTGCTGCTATTCTATCCTCTTGCAAGTGCTGCCGTTTCTCTGATAGCTTATGTAATTTCCCTGAAAATGCATAGACTTCAAACAAGCTTGATTATTCTTGCTTCCGGAATCTGTCTAGTGTTGTTGTTTTCTACTCTGGTAACCCTTACATCTGGCAGCATTCCCTTTTTTATGCTAGCGGAACCAATAATACTTCTCGCTTCTGTAATCGCTTCCGTCATTTGTATGATCAGAACCCGCAAAAAGTGAGTCAGAGACTTGTGACTATTTTATTACAGTAAGTTTCTGACTGGCTTCGGTCAGTGGCATAGCATTGAAGTGCCACCATTCGGAAGGCTCTACCAGCCATCCCGCTTCAGTCATAATCTCGCGCAACAATTGACGGTTCATAAGCTCACGATAACTGATTTCACCGTTATCAATTAGCTCTGCTTCCATATCAACCCGTGACCGATTCCCGAAATAGTCGTATTCCGAACCCATAGGGATCGGGTGTCCGGTGCAGTCGACGAGTGTCACATCGACAGCAATTCCATAATTGTGGCAGCCGCCACCACTCACGTTCGGGTTTGCCACAAAGTCCTGCAGTTCGGTATTCTGCACCACTTTCCACATCAGTTCCTGTATTGAGCGGGGACGGGCAGCATCGTAAACCACCAAATGGAGATCCATTCTTTTCTTTCTGAGCAATTCGTTAGCCTTTCGCAACTTTTCCATAGCCTCTGGTACAAGGTATGCCTCGTCAAGGCCTTCGTACAGCACCCTTCCCATAAAATTATAAGGGGTGGCATATACCATATAGACTTCGATACCCGGGATTTCCTCGGCCACATTCTGCAGGCCGATCAGTTCGAGCTTCTTTTCAATGTCAGACTTCCCATTATTTATTACAGGTTGGCAAGCAGCGAGTGCCATAAGAATGAGAATAATTAATAATGATCTGTTCATTTTATCCGTATCCTTTTATTATTCAACTTTGATCTTTCCTGTCATATATGCATAACCATTTTGGATTTATCTTTCTCCAATGCGATTACAAAATCTGATAACGTGCTTGAATCTGATGCCTTACCTTGACTCATATTTCTTTACAATTTCATTCATAGTATTATGCACACTCTCAGATTTCTGGGCAAAACAGATGCTGATCTACGCTATATAGAAAACGGCAAGAAATGCCTGTGTCAGAATCAATATCTTCATAAATTCAATTCGATGAAAATGATAAACCTGAATATTGTTAATCGTGCAATAAGTTTTCGATAAAGTTTTCCAGAGAATACTCGGTATCCATTCCTATCTTCTGACGGAAACGATGGCGGAGCATCAGAACACTACGTGGAGCAATCGCCAACAATTCGGCAATATTCTTATTATCCTGTTTCAGTGCAATAAGCATAGAAAGGAGTTCTTCACGACGTGAAACAGATGGAACTTTTTCTCGTAAGCGAGGAAGGAAAAGAGGGTAGAGGAGCTCAAAATTCTGGCGGAACTTTATCTCACCGCTTTGCTTAAGGACATAGGGAGTCAAAGTCTCAAATTCCTGACGATTGTTCTTATTGGTAAAGAGTTCCTTGACTTCCTGCGAAATCTTCTCTTTTTCATCGTTCAACCTATTATATCTTTCTATTAAAGAAGCCAGCTGGCGGTCAGCATATCTGATACGTTTCACATACTTGTTTCTTTGATATAAAAAGAGAGCAAACATAGTAGCAATAGCAATGACAGACCCTATGATAAACACCAGCATCCATAGGCGATGATTCGCTTGCTTAAGCTGTCCTATCTTCAATTCCTGAAGGCGTTTGCCTGTCTGAAGATCGACAATAGCCTCGACAAGATTGTAATTGATACTCTTATTCTTGAATGCATTCTGCTCATTGAACATCATTTCGACATACTGCTTAATCTTTGGTTGATCAGCATTTTTAAGATAATGATCTAAAATAGGTTCATAGCCAAGATGCAGTATCTGATCCTGAAAATCATTTCGATTAAGGATTTGATAAAGACTATCCAACATAATTTCCGCTTCCTGATCCATTCTGTATTTCAGATAGGTCTGTGCCAGTTGGTGGTATGCCTTAGCACGGTTTGCCGAAGTTCCTAGTTGAATTACCCGCTGCAGATGTTTAATGCCGGATTCTAATGAGTCTGTACCATTTTCTGTCAAGCATATACCATTCAATAGGTCTATATCAACCATACCACTATTATATGGAAGTGCCTCACAAAGTTCACGAGCCTGTGCTATATATAACGATATGGAATCCGTATGACCGAGCTTATGCAATGCACGACCTTTGTTAATGAAAGCCTGTGCTGAAACCATCGGATTACTTCTCGTCATCTTCTTCGTTATGCCAACAGCTTCCGTAGCATAGATATCAGCATATTCCGGAATATCCCAGTAAAGAAACAGGTCTACCAACGAACTGAGACTGTTGACTACTCCAAGATCATCATCTTTAGAACGTGAATCTTCTATACTTTCCTGATATAGTTCAAGAGCACCATTCAGATCACCACTTCTTTTATAAAGAGAACCAAGCATTGCCATAACCCACTGCTGTCCGGAAGTATTCCTGGATAATTGAGCCTGATGCAATGCTTCCTCACACCAATTGATTACTTCTGTCATGAACTCAGGATTACTGTAGAATACAGCTGCAGCGTATGCGTAGTCTCTGAAATAACGTTCCGGTGTTGCTTTATGCAGTGGCAAGGTAAGAGCCTTAAGAGTTATTTCTTCTGCTTTATCTGAATTTTCCGTACGGGAGAGTGCATAACCCATTACAGAGTAGAAATCTCTAAGACATTCATTCTGCAGAATAGGGGATGACTTAAAGACTTCTTCCAGTGCTGATATGCAAGTCTCAGGTTCCCCTTTGCTTTGGAAAGTATTCATCATCTGAACCAAAGCATCAGTATAAATAGCAAGTTGATTCTCTGACATAGAATCAACTTCAAACGGAGAGACAAGGTAATTCTTATATGTATCTATAGCTTCATCCCAATGTCCTTCACGCTGAAGTTGACGAGCTTGCCTAAACAAGTCTTCACTTGCAAAACAGCTTGTCGCAACAAGAGTTAAAGTACTGAAAATTAAGACAATAATAGCTTTTGTAAATAATCTCATATTTAGTTTGACGATTATAATTCTGTTGATTTTCTCTGTATATAACCTGTAGGTTGTGTGTATAATTAGTTTATTATAAATACAAAAATATGTAAATGCAAAGTAATGACCTAATTACTTGTATTTACATTTTGGTTTACATTTGGCATAAATCTAATTTTTATGGTTTTCTTAATCGTGTAAAACCAAATGTAGGATAGCGTTCTTTGCTTATTCGGGTTTGCGCAAATATCTTTGCACGTTATTAATATTGACATAGATTTTATCAATGAAATCAAGATTATAATATCTGATTTTGAGTGTTGAAATGGATTAGGACAACTTGAATCAAAATATAGAAGCCTATCCTCCTGAAAAGTACCGATACAAAGTCTTTCAATCTCGTAGACAGGGTACGTAACACCACCGACAAGTTAAAAATATAAAACACATACAAATATGAACAGTATTAAAAAACAGAATTACCGCACACCTGAAGTAGAGGTGTTGATGATTGAATTGGAACAGAGTGTTCTAACTTCTTCGACAGAGGATATTGGACCTACACATCCGGATCAGGACTGGTAAATTAATGGAGGAAGAGGAATGAAAAGACTTGTAATTTTATTTTCATTGATTGCATTCTTATTCGGATGCGAGAAGGTTGATCGCGACGTTCCTGTAAATGAAGATACGACGATCGAAGGTGATGTGTCTGACAAGGAAGCTGTAGATAGCCTGCTGGCAGATTTTGTCCTTCCGGAGACTCTGTTTGCTTCGATATCTGGGGCAGATGAGCAGAATGACGATAAGCCTCAGACACGTACTTATGTCGATAATAAAAATGTACTATGGCAGAATGGAGATGCGATTTCGTATTTTGCAGGTGCAACCCACAATGCGAAATATGCTTATAATGGAGAAGACGGTCAGTCATCCGTAGAGCTGGTTTTGGATAGCGAAAAGCAGGGAACATCCGGCTCGCCTCTATTAAGATCTCAAGCTGTATATCCGTACAATGATAATATATCCGTATTTTTTGCGGATGGATCAGAAAAGATAAATCTTACATATCCTGAAACTCAGATATATGCTGCCAACTCATTTGGAAGGGATGCCAACATTATGGTTGCTGCCGGAAAGAATAATGAGGATAATCAGCTCTATTTCCGCAATGCGTGTGGCTATCTTGTCATCAAGTTGTATGGAACAGGTACTAAGGGTCAGCCGATCTTCATCAGTAGCATAACCCTTTCATCAGTAAGCGGTACGGACAGAATTGCAGGTCCTGCTATCGTTGTGGCAAGCAATGATGCTGCTCCTGTCATTACTATGGGTGACGATGCTTCCAGTGCTGTTGTCTTGGATTGCAGCAACGGTGGCAGAGGTGTAGAACTTGGTGCGGATGCTGAAAATCCTACAGAGTTCTGGTTCTCCCTCCCTCCTGTAACCTTTACCGATGGCATTAAGATTAGTGTGAACGATATCTATGGCAATTCATATACCAAGCAGACTGGCAAGACTGTCAATATCATTCGTAATGAAGTTCAGCCGATGTCGGCTCTGAAATTCGAATCTAATACTCCAGCAGCTACAAGACTTTGGTACACAAGATCGGATGAGTCAACTGACAAAATTCAATTCTACGATGAAGAAGATGTACCGAATCCTTTCAACGCTCGAATTTCAGGCCATTATTGGGATCCGGAACTTGGTAAGTTTGTAATTGAATTCGCTGAGCCATTGACAACAATTAAAGAGAAAGCATTCAGGGACACTCAGCTTGCAACTATAACTTTGCCTGAGGGTCTCACAACTATCGAAAAAGAAGCATTCAGAAATACTCCGCTTACTGAGATTACAATACCAGGTAGCGTGAACAATGTTGGAATAGATGTATTTTGGGAATGCGACAACCTCTCTAAAGTTACATTCCTTCCAAGTACGACAAAAACTCCGCTCAACATTGGTTACCTGTATGGTTCTTACAGATATGGTCCATTTTATGATTCCCCATTGACATCTATTGATATCAATCGCGAACTCATATTAGTGAAAGATGATGGTACTAATTTCACTCAAAGTGAATGGTGGCACGGAATGTTTGCTAATGAATTCTGGGATGATGTACAATCTGTTTCTGTTATAATCGGATCTCAGGTTGAAACCCTCTCGAACTATATGTTCAATAAACTTCCTATCCAGACTCTTACTATCCCTGGTACCGTCAAGACGATAGGTAACTGCGTGTTCGACGAATGCAATAAACTTACAACTCTTATATATGAACCTAGCCCAACGGGTGAAGCTCTGACTCACGGCTTTAATGATGACACCAATGATGATGGTCCGTTCTATGCATCACCACTGACTTCAGTTGATCTTAATCGCGAGATCGACTACACTTATGCATCTTCTGCCGCAAATGCAGATGAAGGATTGTTTGGTAACAAGACATCTCTTGCCAGTGTAACTCTTGGAGATCAGGTCAAGACTTTGTCGAAGTTTATGTTTGCAAATTCTGTAATAGAAAAACTCGTCATCCCTGGAAGTGTTACAACAATTCAGAATGACGTATTCAATGGCTGTGAACAACTCGCAGAACTCACATTCCTGCCGAGTCCATCTGGAACAGCTCTTATTATGGGATATGACACTGTCGACGAGGATGAGAACCTTTTCGAGGATAATAAAAAGCTGGAAACTCTCAATCTCAATCGTGAGATTGACTACACCTTAGATGAAAGTGCCATAGACACAGAT
>JAZRBS010000011.1:0-11514 GCA_045635205.1 Candidatus Cryptobacteroides sp.
TTGCTGTTCCAATACAAGTATTTTTCGAAGGAATAGCAAAAAAAGTGAAAAATAATTTGCAGGTTTCGATTTTATTCGTACCTTTGCAATCCCTTACGAAAGGGAACTACGACCAACGGGAGTAAATCCCGCTTCGGTGAAAAACTGGAGAGATGGCAGAGTGGTCGAATGCGGCGGTCTTGAAAACCGTTGATCTTAACGGGTCCGGGGGTTCGAATCCCTCTCTCTCCGCAGAAAAAGGCGTTACAGGTATCTGTAGCGCCTTTTTTAATTTTAGTTCCCCAAAAGTTCCCCAAAAATGGGCTGTTTTTTCACTATTTGGAGGTGTCTGGAGATTAGAGACATTAAGCGTAACTATGCATTCCCCCAAGAATGAAATTGACTCCAAAATAGGTGATGAGAACGCACAGGAAAGCGACAATGCAGAAAATGTGAAAATTCATAGGCTTGCTAATCCATTTAATACTTCCAGAGTGCAAACCAAAGGAATATACGAGCATTGTAATCAGTGCCCATACCTCCTTAGGATCCCATCCCCAGTATCTTCCCCAAGAAATGTTTGCCCAAACAGCTCCAATGAAAATACCAGTTGTAAGAAGCAATACAGCAGGATAGAGCATTATATGGCTTATCCGATACAAATAGATGATTTCAGTGTCATTGTCTTTTTTATCCAGACTCAGAATCAAAGCCGTTATGCCATTGAACATCATAAATGCAAATAGAGCATACGAAACCATAATTACCATTACGTGGATACTCAACAAAGGAGATTGCAACACTGGCATCAACTGTGTGATTTTCGGATTGGCTTCACCCATCATTGAAACCAGGAGAGCAAACCCACACAAAAGAAATCCGAAAGGCAATGCAAGATAGAAACGGCGATTAAGAAACATACCGAACAGTAAACTGCACCAGGCAAGAAACTGCATGGTCTCATAGCCATTGGAAAGAGGTATGTGGCCACTGATATACCATCGCATTGCAATAAGTAATGTGATATAAACTAAGATCACAACACCAATTACAAAGAGTAAATATCGGATAGCCTTACTTAAAGGTTCCTGCTGAATTTTCTTTCTAACAAAGAGAAGGAAACAAAGTATTCCTAATGTCAGACACAACATAGCCAAAGGTTTATTGAAGTGCATCGAGTTGTATATTTTTTCAACTTTGAATGCAAACTCTCCAGGCAGTCCTTCCGTACAATTCTTTCTTTGATATTCCCGTATCTTTTCCAGAATGCTTTGAACTTGTGCATAATCTCTCATCGCTACTTTTTCTGCGACATAATTCATGCTGCCGGTAACAAATGCCCATTCTTCGTAGGACATATCTCCAGGAAGTTTGTCAGCCAAAGAATACCAGACTCCGTTGTATGGATAAATCTTCAGAAGGCTACCTGTACAGGCCATACTGACCAGATTGAACTTTTCATTGGCAGCATAAATATCCTTATCATCCCGTCCCCCGTCATTATTCAAAGCATTATCAAGCTTGTATCCATACCGATCAGTAAAATCTGCCAAAGAAGCATATTCTCCATCCATGCCAAGTATCTTCCTGAGGTCGTTTCCCTTGATCTTAATCATGGGCTCATTCTTCCAATAATCATAGTAAAAGAACCATCCTGCAAGCACTTGTTCAGAAGTCAATCCCTTGTATTCAGCTTCGCCGTAGAGTTTGATTGTGAAATCCTTTGCCAATGTCTGCATCGGGCAAATGCGGTCATTATAATAAACATACAGATTGCCGAATGATTCTGCAGCCTCCTTTGATATTGTTGCAGGACGATCTTCCGCCGCGGAAAGATTGGTGGACAGGAGTAGAGCCATTGCCGGGACGATGACTCTGGATCTGAGCAATGCTATGAATCTTGTATCCTTCCTGAAGAAGAATCCTATCATCGACATCAACAGACATAGATAGCCCGCATAGGTCAGTCCAATGCCCCAAGGATCATATGAAACCGACAATGTGCTACCTTTGCCATCCCTGTCATAGCCGGATTGATAGAACCTGTAATTCCTGTATTTGAAGATATTGTTCATTGATACTGTTCCTTCAGTCTGAGTGTCGTCATTTACGATTATCGTACTGACATAATCCATCGGTGCATAGGTTCCCGAATAGTGTTCCAGAGAAAAACTTTTTAATGAAACAGAGAATGGAAATCGGGAGACAGTGCCATCCGGCAGTTGAAACTCGCAGACAGGATTCTCATCCTGCCTTAAATGAACCTTTCCTTGGATTCCGAAGACGTGAGTCACGAGTGCGCCACCGAGAATGAGTACAAACGACAGGTGAAGGATGAAGGTGGAAGTCTTTTTCCATGTTCTACATCGAATCAGCAGGATGATAGCAGATATTACAACCGAAATCCACAGTGCGATGGTGTATGGCGCCGTGTATATGTGAGTGTATACAAAGCCGCTACCGTACATCTTTTCAAGTACGGTAGCAGCGATCAACATAAGTATTATCACTCCTAACAGAGCGAATGAGAATTTTTTCATACTAAATTGAGTCAAGAAATCTAACAACGGCATCGCGATCTGCCTTGCTAAGTTTTCTGAACTGCTCGACTGTCCAGCGTGCATCGCTGTCCGGCATACCATGCCACATGATGGCTTCCATAGTAGTACGGGCACGGCAGTCATGCAGACGGTCATCCGTTGTGGTGCCATTTACCTTTTTATGAAGTCCTCGACCCCATAGAGGAGTTGTACGGCACCATCCAGTACGGATATCATTCACCATGCAGAGCTTGTGCTGGACCATATCGGTGTATGGCCATATCTTCTGATTCGGATATCGAGGCAGTTCCTTGCCTTTCTTGAAAGTAGCATCATCCTCGGTGAAGAAGTTTGCCGGGTCTCTGACATTATCCTCGCCGGTTGTCCATGATGGACGGTGGCAGTATGCACATCCGATCTCTTCAAATAGTTCTCTTCCTTTCAAGACATCCGGGTCGTCATAGTTGCGGGCGGCTGGTACAGCTAATCCTCTATGCCAGACCATCAGATCCGTATATTCTTCATCTGAAACTTCTACAGGAAGATCTTTTGCAGTGAGGTATGCCCTGATGTTTGCTTCCTCATCATCAGTATGCCACTGAGGGTAATTATGACCAGGATCCACCAGTTCGATATATTCTCTGAAGCCGGCCTGCACCTCCGAGTCTTTTGATGAGTAGTGTACATAAGAACCTGCGGCATCAAGATAATGCATTCTCCTGTCGCTTCTTGTCGCATTAGTGATGTTCCAGAAAGCATTTGCTCCGGCTCCATCCTGAAGAGGACCACGACTCATTGCGTATGTATAACGACGTATATATTTCTCTCCATCTCCGCCCTGTGCAGTATTTGAATACCAGCTCTTCCATTGTCCGCCCTCAAAGTAATTGGTGTTCAGACCGTTCTTCATCAGTCCGTCCTCTTCCTGCTTTTTCCATTCTGCTGTAATATCTTCATCAGAAATTGCATCAAGAAGTCCAGTACCGTAGATTCCGATGGTAGACTCCAACTTTACCCCATAATTTCCAAGGTCATATGAAGGATCCTGATTATAAATATAGATAGCTTCTTTTGGCATCGTCACTTCAGGATAGATAAGTTCGTAAGTCTCGCCATCATCGAACTTGTTTCCCCACTCGTCGGTGAACGGAAGCCATGCGATGGTGATTTTGCTTTCATCTACAGGAGCCTTGAATGGTGCCACGGCCTGGCTCTGCGGCATTCCTGCCAACCATGGAACATAGCCTTCAGTATCCTTATTATACACAACGAGCAGGTAGCCGTTGCCTGGTGCGGATGTGTTGAAATCTTCGGTACGCTGACCGTGTCCGTAGCCAGGATGGCAGTGCAGGCAGGAAGAACGCACATATACGGGGCCCAAGCCGCTTCTTACTCCGTCATGATTTGTATTGAATGGTTTCTCAAACAAAGCCTCTCCATTCTTGAATGACTGATACATTCCTTCGCTCTCAATCGGAGCTGTCGGTTGTTCAAATGCGTTGAAAGTAGTAAGATGGGTAGTACCGAGTTCTCCGCCCGTGTAGTACCATTCAGGAAGTTCCTCAGGTGTGATTGGGATATCAATATCACCATGATTGTCATTACAACCAGTCAGTATTGCAATCATCAATGCAAATGCCATATATCTCAATGTCTTCATAGGCTGATGCATATATTATTTGGAAAGTGCGCTATAAACCTCTTCAAGAACATTTACCAGGTCTGTTCCCACAACCTTTACTGCATTGTCTGCAGCCGCACTGGTCGCTGACTTTGCAAAAGGTTCCGGAATCGCCTCGATCGCTTTCTTGGATGCTTCAATCTGTGACCTGACTCTTGCATCCAGGTCTGCATCCACAGTCTTGATGTAGTCGCTGATGGAAGCATCGCCATCCTTGCTGCCAAGGTAACAGTTTCGGATACTGATGATGTTTCCCACAAAGTCGTTTATCGAATTGAGGCTGTACGGTGATTCGATATAGTTCCTGTCAGATTCAGTAGCGGCCTTATTCGGAGTTCCGATCTTTACGTTTCCTACTTCGTCGGCAATATCTATACAGCCCTGCACAAGATCTTCGGCTGCTTCCTGATAGGTCTTGTATCTGCTGCCCGGCTGTCCGGCATTTATCATTCCCCAACCATAATCATATGATGGCTCAAGTTCAGCTGCTTCCAGGATCTCTTTGTATGTGCTTTCAGCGGCATCCATTCCAGCCCATGAAACATACAGGTAAACACACTGGTCGCGAAGGTCGGCAGCCACTGCGCAGAGATACTGAAGTTCCTCGTCGGTGTATGTTAGGCTATGTGTTGAAGATGTCTCTCCATCTGCGCTCAACTCATAAAGAAGATACTCCACAGAGTGAAATCCTAAAAGTCCGAATCCGAGATTCGCCACATCCCAGGACTGATTGTTTCTAATATTTTTCAGCAATTGATCCATTGCTGTCTTGTCAAGTGGCCAAGAATCGATATGCGGGTCGATATTATAGTCGGCAGCAGCTCCATAAAGGAATGCTTCGCTCTTCTCCCAATAGTCTCGGCATGAGTTCCATGCATCACATGCAGCCTTGACATGATTTGAGGTCAGATTGCCAGTCTTGAAAGCTGCGTAGATGTCATCACAAGCTTCTGACATTGTGATAGCATTATCTGCCATTCCTTTATATGTAGGGATGACTGTATTGTTGATGTAGGGAGTCATTGCTGCCTTGAACATCGTTTCTTTTTCAGAAAGTCCGTCGGGATCAGCTGTGCGGTTGCTATCACATGCAACGGCTCCGTTAAGCAGGGCTGCACCTGCCATGATGTGCATTGTAAATTTTAAAATATTCTTCATATAACTGTGTGTTGATTATTTTCTTTTGAAAAGTCCGGAATATGCAATTCCTATGGAAACAGATGGCTCGTTGTTGTACGCTTTGTCCAGCAGGCCAATACTATATTCTGCCTTTATGACAATATCCTTGAGCGGGAAATAATTGATACCGGCAGCTATGCGCTGTCTTCCGCACCAGGTATAGTCAAGAATACCTTCCGCTGTCCTGAACATAGAATCGTAGTATTCATATCTACCGAACAGATATAATTTCTGATCCTTGTCTTTTATAGATGAGATTGAAGAAAAGACATCATATCCAGCCTCGATTCCGGCAGCCAAAGCGGCGGATGCGATCACCTGACGTGGTGATGGCGAATTCTTGCTCAATGACATATTGAACTTTGTAATCATATCCGAATCGCTCAAATGACCGTAATCGAAATTTCCTCTGACAATTACACCGTGATCATTGTATCCGAAATCGAATGAGCCTATAAGAACTGTTCCTTTGACCCCCTTATATTTCTCGCTTTCTGTAGGGCTGAGAGTGTTCTTGAATGAATTTCCGGCATATCCGCTGGCTGACAGTCTGAGTCCTTTGATGGACGTGTTGTCGATTCTGAATGCTCCGGCAAGGGTGTTGGCTATCTTGAATTCATACGGGCTGCCGGCTCCTGTAGAAATCCATCCTGTACGACCAAACCTATCAGAGTCCAGACCTGGAAGTATCATTGCTTCATATCTCCAGTTCCCGGAATTTCCCCAGAAACTGATTCCTGTTTCATGCCAGGTGCAAGGTAGAATCGTGCTTTCTCCCTCCGGACGGTAGCAGGTAAAAAACTCAGTAGGCATATGATACATATTTGTTGCTCCGACCGGTACAATGATATGTCCCATACGGATGTTCGCGGCCCTGCTGAAGGATTTCTGAATCCAGAACTGCTCCAGTGCCACTTCACCTCCGCGTTCCACTTCTGATTCATATTCACCGCCTTCCTCCTCTTCAATCTCCATTGCGCTCTCGGTACCTCCGTGCTCGAATTCGATTTCAGTTCCTAAACTCCATCCCTTTCCAAAATCATATCCGATCCATAGAACCATATGCGGAAGATCAACCTTACCATGTCCTTTCGCATCTTTGTAAGTAGGTGCGTCTGAATATCTCATATACCTGTCGCTGAAGAAATTATAAGTAGCGACAGCTTCACCATATCCTCCAATCTGCAATTTATCAGATTGAGCTTTAACAGGAATGACTGATGCCAAAAATACCGATGTAAGTATGGTGCCGAGAACGTTAGGTTTCATAGGGAAATAGTCTTGAATTATTTGTCTGCAAAGGTATTGCGAGGCTTTTAAAGCGGAAATACTCAAATTTCAGTATTTTTTTATCTTGCTGACATATAGAATTTTACCCATTTTTAAGTATTTAAAGAGTCGTATATTTGCAGCAACTTTGCAACCGTAAAATTCTGTAAAGCCAATAGATAAAAAGATGTCCACAAAACAAAATTCCCCCTATCTCTCATCTGACAAAATGAGGAAACTCATAAAGTCAGATGCTGCACTTCTATTAGTTATGAATAGATTCGGTATTGCACTTGGTTTCGGTGAAAAGACCGTAAAGGAAGTCTGTACAGAACAGGGGGTGGAAGTGGACACATTCCTTAATGTGGCTAACTATATCAGTGGCAGAGAATATGACTTCAAAACTATTTCCCTGGTTTCATTGATGTCATACCTTAAGCAGGCGCATACATATTTTCTTGATTTCAAACTTCCAGCGATTCGTCATAGTATATTATCTGCCATAGATTGTTCAGGAACAGATAACCTCGCATTCCTTATTCTTAAGTTCTATGATGAATATGTTTCAGAAGTACGCAGACACATGGAATATGAGAATGAAGTTGTTTTCTCGTACGTTGATGGTCTGTTGGCCGGAATACTTAGCAAGGACTATACTATTGCGGACTTCTCCCGTAAACACAATCATATAGAATCAAAACTAAAAGAGCTGAAGGATATCATCATACGATATTATCCGCAAAAAGGAAATAATCTCTTGTGTGCCGCTTTATTTGATATTATCAACTGTGAACAGGATCTGAATACACATTGTTCGATTGAAGATAATATATTTGTCCCTGCTGTAGAAAAACTTGAGGCAGCATTGCAAGAAAAAGGAGAGTATATTACTGAATGGATAGAAACGGAATCAGTAGAGGAAGACAAACAAGATTTACTCAGTCAAAGAGAAAAAGAAATAATTTCCTGTGTTGCAAAAGGACTTTCAAGCAAAGAGATTGCAGATCAGCTTAATATTTCAATCAACACTGTCACTACTCACAGACGTAACATATCATCCAAACTCCAGATTCACACACCCTCAGGATTGACAATTTATGCAATTGTCAATGGACTGATTCAGATGGATGAGCTCAGAAATCTCTAAACACTATGAACTTTACCGGACTTCTTGTAGGTCTTTCCACATTTCTCATAATAGGATTATTCCACCCTCATGACTGATATTATATAAAAGCGGTCTGGAGACTTTCGCCATTTCCGCTTTGCTCCAATGTCAAAAGACTCCAGCTTGTTATGCCCCTCGGCCCCCACAGGGGAAGAATGATCGCCTTCGCTACCGTAGTGCGGAGTGGACCGTCAGTTCTCCGTGGCCCGCTAGATTCCAGCTTCGCTGGCATTTAAGGCTGCGCCTCGGAAATGTAAGCAAGCTTCCATTCCTCTCGGCTTGCACTTAAATTAACATAATCCCACCAATTGACTGTAATTCTATAGTTTAGGACCTCTCTTTAAGCTTTGTGATTGTGAGATAGATAGGTCATCTAGGGTTTTTAATTTTTCCCAGTTTTCATTGCCTATCAATTTGCGTAGTCCTAAATCTCCAAGTTTTTCCATTGATCTTGGTTCCATGTTGTCAAACAGAATTAAGTAGGTTTCCCTGATGCAATGATTTTTTGAATGCACGAGTGTTGTGAGACTCTGGTTGTTCTTTTCAAGGTTCTTAGTTTTGGCTAATAACTGGTTGTAGTCGTCAACCATATTTTCCAACGTTTTATCCAACCTGTTATATTGACGGTTTAGTGAGGCAATTGTCCTATCTTTTTCTGCGATGGTTTCGGCCATCTGATCTGTTGTCGTTTGAAAGCCTTGCTGTTGTGAGATCATATCAGTTTTATGCAATTCTTCTTGCTCTTTCATCTGTGCATCCAATTCCTTCATCTGTGCTTGGCTTTCATCTAATGCCTTTGATAGGCTACGGACTCTTGGAGAGATTCCTAAACTGTCTGTGACGCGATCAAAAACAGCTTTGGCTGATGTTTTGATGGATTTCTGAAGCTCAATCTTTTCGAGTTCAGCCCTGCTTAATGTAACTTCATCCTTTACTTTAGTCAGGAGGTCGTAAAGGCCCTTAATAACCTTGGTAATGGCTTCTTCCAACTTTGAGATCAGAAGATACATGATTGGGACATTGCGTTCAGTCAATATTTGCGAATCATTGTCGCAGATGGCATTACGTAAGTCGGTAGCATCTGCCCTTAGCTGAACACTGGCAAAGCTCTCCACTTTGTCATATTCGCTAAGGGTGTTAATCGCTTTTTCTTTGGTTTCAATGTATGTGTCTGTCACGAGATTTGCGATGATGTCATATTGAGACTGAAGCGCTGTGATTTCCGATTTTTGTTTTTCAATAATGGCGCTTTGCATGTTTATTGAGGCGGTGAGAGCTTCGTTGTTTTCAGTAAGACGCTTGTTTTCTTCTTGCACTTCAGTATGCAGCTGCTGCAGTTCCTTGACGTCTTCAGCAATTGCCTGAGCCTTGTATCTTTGAGCATCCAGATGTATTTTATTGCTTGCAACACCTCTCTCCATGCCAGTAGCTATTGCGGCAAGATCTTGCATTCGAGACATGTCTGATTTCCCTAGCTTGATGCTCTTTCCGTAATTGTCTACCATCTTCTTTTCTGGCTCTCCACTCTCATTCTTAATGGTCTTGCCATTAGATTTGGCTGTCTTTTCGACCATGCGATGCTCATAGCAAGTGAAGTCGAAGACTATATGCGCATGTAGATTGGGCTTCCATTCATTTGTTATGCTGTCATAGTGTCCTTCGTCCTTATGTATATGATATTGAATGGGCGTTATACCAAACTCTTGATGGCATAGTTCTCCAAATCGTTTCACTTCTTCCATTGTGGTGTCCTCTCTGATGACCAGGACTGCTTCTTTGAGAGGAGATGCGCTTGGCTGTAATTTCTGCCCAGTTGCTTTTGTATAGGTGTCTTCAATACGAGATAAAGCCGGGGTGATACGCTCGTGGATGATGGACTCGTTCATGTATGAGAGCTCTTCGCGGACGTATGTTAGCTCCTTTTCTCTCAGGTTGTGGATCTCGCTAGATGCTGTCTTGCATGCTTGAATGTGTACGGATGTTATATTTCCCATAGTTTGTCTGATTAATCGTTGATGTCGATGCTTTCTTGCGACGAGTGTGTGCACTTGTCGCCGGCCCTCCGCAGGAGCGCACACCCCTTTAGGGGTATAGTGCGCTACAACCCCTGAAGGGCTGTCGGTTTTCTCCTATGTGTCGGTGGGTACTTTATGAAGACTTTATCGGGTGAAAGGAAAAGTTTGTGGTTTTGCTGCATTTTGGCATTATGGCATTTTGAAAATGCCAAAGTGCCAAAGTGTCGAGCATTTTAGAGTCTCTTTTGAAATACGCCATGCCTTATCTTTGTACAGAAAGGGTCGTCGTTGTCACCTGTGATATACCGGAATAGAGTCCTCTTGGGCATGTCTAACTGTTCGCCGACTTTTATGCACTCCTCCCTTGTGAATATAGGAGGAAGCATGTCCAGTATAGAGAGGACCTTGCCTAGTTCGTCTTTACCTTTGTATTTGATCTGCTGATAAGCAAGGGCGGATGTTTTGAAGAAGTATTCAGCAAGCAGTATTGCCTGACGGGCTGTATGCTCATCAATCAATGTGCTCATAGGGAGATCTCCTGCAATTTCTCTCATCACATGAATGATGATACAGAATCGTAGCGCATATAACTGATTCTTTCTGAAGATAGCTATGTTGTGTTCTTCTTCGTTTTGATAAAGAAAGTCTTCTTTAGCGTTTTGCCAAGCCTTAAGCTGCTCCCATGCTTCCTTGGAAAGTTCTAGGTTTTCTCGCCCCTTCGTGTTTTCTATATCAAGGGCGAAATGGAGTACGTTCATTAGAAAGGAGCTCCAATCTTCAGCAGATGTTGAAGGCAAGTCCTCTTCGCTCCAGTGTATAGGTTTCTCTTCGTCAGGATCATAGGTGAAGAGGAAACGGTGAAACAATCCATTAGTCATGTTTGTTTCACTAAATGCTTTGTGTAGAAGACTTGGTTGGATGGATCCAAATAGACTAGTACAGGTGTCTTTGACGGCTGTTATCTTATCATTGGTCTTTCGATTGTTGATGACACCTCCTCCGTTCCAGTTGCTAAGCCAGAATGGAGTGTCAGCTCCTGCTTTGCTGTGGTACTTGTCAATGTTTCCAAACCAGGATGTGAGCTCGTCATTGATTAGAGAGACTCCATGATTGTTGTGAGAGTTCAGCTCGCAAAGAGCTTCTGTGGTAATATCCTTTGCTGTGATCTGCATGGAGTGCGGTCTTGTACCCCTGTCTTCTTTTGGCGTGTCGTGGTATCGCTCTATTTCTTTGTTGTACTTCCTTATCAACTCCATATCTCTATTGTATATGGGGTCAAAAGCGAACTCGATAGGCGCGGACTTCATGGCTCCAGGGCTTCCGACCAGAGCCATGTAGAGCAGGGCCTTGGATTTCTTGCCATTGGGAATAGTCAGTTCGTGAGAATTCCCAATAGCAACAGAAAGGGCCATGATTAGCGATGAAGCGATGTAGTTTCTTGGAAACCTCATGCTTTCGTGTGTGTCTTCAATGATCCCAGCTATCTTGTTGGGGAAGACTGTTAGAGGAATCAGAGGATATTCCATAGCGATGTTTGTTTTGTGGTTGCTATTTCTTTTCCCTCTGATCACTCTGATAGTTGCTGGCCAGGACTCTTGCTTTCTCTGCGTCAAAAACGATTTTCCTGCCTACGCGAGAAATAATGGCCTCATCCAAGACGCCCTTTTTCTTGAGATCATAGAT
>JAZRBS010000012.1:0-1569 GCA_045635205.1 Candidatus Cryptobacteroides sp.
AATACTGAGACATATAAATATTATATCGACTTCGCATCCCGTCACGGTCTTGAATATGTCATCCTTGATGAGGGTTGGGCTGTGAAATATGCAGACGATCTTTTCAAGGTGGTACCTGAAATCGATCTTGAGGAGATTGTAAGACACGGAAACGAGAAGAATGTAGGCATTATCCTTTGGGCAGGCTATAGTGCATTCATGAAGGATATCGAAGGTGTGTGCAGCCATTATTCGAAGATGGGAGTGAAGGGCTTCAAGGTAGATTTTCTTGACAGGAATGACCAGAAGATGGAGGATTTTATCTATAAGGCTTCGGAGATTGGCGCACGTTACAAACTTGTGATGGACTTCCATGGTTGTCATCAGCCTACAGGTCTTCAGAGGCGTTTCCCGAATGTACTCAACTATGAGGGAGTGTTCGGACTGGAGCAGATGAGAAAACGTCAGCTTCCTGAATATGATATGGTGGAGTTCGATGTTACCATCCCTTATATCCGTTATGTGGCTGGCTTTGCAGACTACACTCCGGGAGCGATGAAGAACGGTTCATATACCAACTTCCGTGATGTACGTACAGAGCCTATGAGCCAGGGTACACGTTGCCGTCAGCTGGCTGAGTTCGTGGTGTTTGATGCTCCTTTGAACATGATTTGCAATTCTCCGACAAGCTACGAACTGGAGCCTGTGTGCAGCGAATTCCTATATCGTGTTCCTACCGTATGGGATGAGACCATCGTTCTTGACGGAAAGGTAGGTGACTACATCATCACCGCACGTCGCAAAGGAGATACATGGTATGTGGGTGCTATGACAGACTGGACAGAGCGCGATCTAAAGATAGACCTTTCAAAGCTTTTTGAAGGTAAGGTGCAGGTTGAGGCATGGCAGGACGGTAAGGTTGCCCATAAGTTTGGTAATGACTACCAGAAGAAGTCATATACTGCAGAAGGAAATATTACTGTTCATCTTGCACCAGGCGGCGGTTGGGCTGCTATAATTTCCAAGGCCGGTGTAAGAGAATAAATGCGAGAGGTAGAAGATGTCTTTAAGGAGAATATTCTGCATCCTATTGCTGGCAGTGCTGCATTCAGGTGTGGCTTCTGCTCAGCATAGGGTGGGAGTTCAGGGAGCCGTCATTACCAAATTCAAACTTACTGATAAACTGTTCCTCAACCAATATGGGGAGTATTGCCATGATTTTACCAATGGCAAAATGAATTATTGGATTGCCAAACCTCTTGGAGTCGGATATGACTTTACCAAATGGTTTACTGTCGATTTCGGATACTACTATTTCCAATTTCAGGACAGTGGCATGCATCGTCCGGAACTTTCACTGATATTTACTTACAGAGAAAATAACCTTCAGTTTCAGTATCAGAAAAGACTGGTGATGGATAAGAACACGAACAGTACCTATCACGATTGGTATCACAGATCCCACTACACAATATCGTATGATATTCCTGATACGCGCTTTACGCCTGTTGCAACCTTTGAATTCTATCTCAAGAACGGAATCAAGCAGTGCCGATTTCATGGTGGAACGCATATAACTCTTACAGACAA
>JAZRBS010000013.1:0-26813 GCA_045635205.1 Candidatus Cryptobacteroides sp.
CAGCAGAGAAAGGCAGAGGCTCTCAAGAGACTCAGCATCGTGAAGTGGTTCCAGGAGTCAAAGGGCACAAACCGTCCTGAGTGGATGATCCTCAAGGTCATCCCTGTGATTCCGCCTGATCTCCGTCCGCTCGTTCCGCTCGATGGAGGACGTTTCGCGACATCAGACCTCAACGACCTCTACAGAAGGGTCATCATCCGTAACAACCGTCTCAAGAGACTCATCGAGATCAAGGCTCCTGAGGTGATCCTCAGAAACGAGAAGCGTATGCTTCAGGAGGCAGTTGACTCACTCTTCGACAACTCGAAGAAGTCAAATGCAGTAAAGAGCGAGGCAAACCGTACACTCAAGTCTCTTTCTGACTCTCTCAAGGGTAAGCAGGGACGTTTCCGTCAGAACCTCCTCGGTAAGCGTGTTGACTACTCTGCACGTTCCGTTATCGTCGTTGGTCCTGAGCTCAAGATGCATGAGTGCGGTCTCCCTAAGTTCATGGCGGCTGAGCTTTACAAGCCATTCATCATCAGAAAGCTGATCGAGCGCGGCATCGTAAAGACAGTGAAGTCTGCAAAGAAGATCGTTGACAGAAAAGATGCTGTGATCTGGGATATTCTCGAGAACGTGATGAAGGGTCATCCGGTTCTTCTCAACCGTGCCCCTACACTCCACCGTCTCGGTATCCAGGCATTCCAGCCTAAGATGATCGAAGGTAAGGCAATCCAGCTTCATCCGCTCGCATGTACAGCGTTCAACGCCGACTTCGACGGTGACCAGATGGCGGTTCACCTTCCACTCGGCAATGCTGCAATCCTTGAGGCACAGCCCCACATGCTCGGTTCGCACAACATCCTCAACCCAGCAAACGGAACACCTATCACAGTCCCTTCACAGGACATGGTGCTCGGTCTTTACTACATCACCAAGGAGAGACCGAACGTCAAGGGTACAGGCATGAGCTTCTACGGACCAGAGGAGGTTATCATCGCTCTCAACGAGAAGGCTATCGATATCCACGCAAGCATCCACGTAAGACTTCCTAAGGATAAGCTTAATCCTGAGGCAGGTTACGAGCTTGTGAACACTACTCCAGGTAGAATCATCGTTAACCAGCTCGCTCCTATCGAGGTACCTTACATCAACGAGGTTCTCGGTAAGAAGTCACTCAGAAAGATTATTTCTAATGTCATCAAGTACACAGGTGTGGCTCGTACTGCACAGTTCCTCGATGACATCAAGAATCTCGGATATACCATGGCGTTCAAGGGTGGACTTTCATTCAACCTTGGTGACGTCATCATCCCAGAAGAGAAGAAGAAACTCATCGAGGACGGTTACAACACTGTCGAGTCTATCAAGGCTAACTACTCAATGGGTTTCATCACCAACAACGAGCGTTATAACAAGGTCATCGACCTCTGGTCTTCAATCGACAACCAGATCACCGGAATCGTGGAGAAGCAGATCTCGAGCGACCAGCAGGGATTCAACCCTGTATATATGATGCTGGATTCAGGAGCCCGTGGTTCTACAGCGCAGATCAAACAGTTGTGCGGTATGCGTGGTTTGATGGCCAAGCCTCAGAAATCCGGCGGACAGGGAGCAGAGATTATCGAGAACCCTATCATATCCAACCTTAAGGAAGGAATGTCAGTGCTCGAGTACTTCATCTCTACCCACGGTGCACGTAAGGGTCTTGCCGATACAGCCCTCAAGACTGCCGATGCAGGTTACCTTACCCGTCGTCTCGTTGACGTATCACACGACGTGATCATCAATGAGGAAGACTGCGGTACACTTCGCGGACTCGTTGCTACAGCAATCAAGAGCAAGGATGAAATCGTGGAGTCACTTGGAGAGCGTATCCTCGGACGTACATCTGTTCACGACATATTCAATCCTCTTACCGGAGAACTCATCATTCCTGCAGGAGAAGAAATCACTGAGGACATCGCAAACCTCATCGAGTCACTTCCTATCGAGCAGGTGGAAATCCGTTCAGTACTCACTTGCGAGTCACGTAAGGGTGTCTGCGCAAAATGTTACGGACGTAACCTCGCATCAGGCCGTATGGTCGAGAAAGGAGAGGTTGTCGGCGTAATCGCTGCACAGTCTATCGGTGAGCCTGGTACACAGTTGACCCTCCGTACATTCCACGTCGGTGGTACCGCTTCAAGTACTGCTTCTGAGAACTCGATTACCTCAAAATACAACGGTAAACTTGAATTCGAGGAACTCAGAACCATCGAGAGAATCACTGAGGAAGGTGTACAGGACGTTGTTGTCAGCCGTACTACTGAGATCCGCATCGTTGACGAAAACACCGGAATCACATCCTCACAGTATGATGTACCTTACGGTTCTATCCTCTACAAGAAGGACGGAGCGACAGTATCGAAGGGTGACCTCATCTGCGAATGGGATGCATATAACGCAATCACTATCATCGAGGCTGCCGGTAAGGTTCGCTTTGACAGTATGATTGATGGTGTGACATTCCGCGAAGAAATGGCAGATGAATACTCACTTAACAGAGACAAGGTCATCATCGAGTCACGTGACAAGTCAAAGAATCCTACCATCATCATCACTGACGAAAACGGTGAGAGTCTCAAGCATTACAACCTCCCTGTCGGAGCACACGTAATGGTTGAAGATGGAGACGATGTCAAGGTCGGCGACATCATCATCAAGATTCCACGTGCAATCGGTAAGGCATCGGATATTACAGGAGGTCTCCCACGAGTTACAGAACTCTTCGAGGCACGTAATCCATCTAACCCTGCCATTGTATCTGAGATCAACGGTGAAGTCATTATGGGTAAGATCAAGAGAGGTAACCGCGAGATCGTCATCAAGCACAGATCCGGTATGGAGAAGCACTACCTCGTTCCTCTTACAAAGCAGATCCTTGTACAGGAGAATGACTATGTGAAGGCAGGTACAAGACTCTCTGACGGTGCTGTATCTCCTACAGATATCCTCACAATCCTCGGTCCTATCAAGGTTCAGGAATATATTGTGAACGAGATCCAGGAGGTTTACCGTCTCCAGGGTGTGAAGATCAACGACAAGCACTTCGAGATCATCGTACGCCAGATGATGAGAAAGGTACAGATAAACGATCCGGGTGATACAGAATTCCTCCCAGAGGAACTCGTGGACAAGTGGTTGTTTATGGACACTAACGACAACATCTACGGCAAATTCTTCGTACTTGATCCAGGTGATTCAGAGACATACTGTGAAGGTGACATCATCACTGCACGCGAGATGAGAGGTGAGAATGCCTCACTTGAGCGTCAAGGTCTCAAGATGATGGTACTCCGCGAGGCTAAACCTGCAACTGCAAGCCAGGTTCTCCAGGGTATTACAAGAGCAGCGTTGAAGACTAACAGTTTCATCTCTGCTGCATCATTCCAGGAGACAACAAAGGTACTCAGCGAGGCTGCAATCCGTGGTCGCGTCGATACTCTTGAAGGTCTTAAGGAAAATGTCATCTGCGGACATCCGATCCCTGCAGGTACCGGTCAGAAGGAATTCCAGGAAATCCTGGTCGCTCCTGCTGCCGATATGCAGAAGAATCTTGCAGATCTCTAGCAGATTTGTTCATATACAGACAGAGGATGGTCATACGGCCATCCTCTGTTATTTATATAGCATTGGTGATATCTGGCGATCTATAAAATCGGACAGTCTGACTAAATTTCCAGCGACCCCCGCCTCCTTGCTGTAGGCACCCCCTAGCCAGGGGTGGCACGTCGCTTCCACTTTTAGTCAGACTGTCCGGTTTCAGAATATCAAGATGACTATCGGGACATTTTGCGGAGGAAGCACTCAATGGTGTTTTCCATCAGGCAGCAGATGGTCATAGGGCCTACTCCGCCTGGCACTGGTGTGATCACAGATGCCTTCGGCTCCACTGCTGCATAGTCAACATCTCCACAAAGTTTACCAGTCTCAGGGTCGCGGTTCACTCCCACGTCGATGACTACGGCTCCCTCGGCAACCATATCCGCAGTTACAAATTTAGGACGGCCTATGGCCACAACAAGAATTTCAGCATTACGGGTCACAGATGGAAGATCGACTGTACGACTGTGAGCGATGGTCACAGTCGCATTCTCGTCAAGAAGAAGTTTTGATACAGGAAGACCTACGATATTGCTTCTACCGATCACCACTGCCCTCTTGCCCTTGATCTCAACACCGGCTCTCTTGAGCATCTTGATTATACCCTTAGGCGTGCAAGGAAGTACACAATCCTGCTTCTGCCATAAAGCAGCGACATTAAGAGGATGGAAACCGTCCACATCCTTATCCTTCGCAATCGTAGCGATGACTTTATCTTCGCTTATATGCTTAGGCAGAGGAAGTTGCACAAGAATACCATCAACGCTGTCGTCTGCATTAAGTTCCTCTATGAGAGCGAGAAGTTCAGCCTCCGATATGGTATCAGGCTTGCGTATGGTAGTGTTCTTTATGCCTACTACTTCTGAAGCCTTGGCCTTGCCTGTAACGTAAGAGACACTGCCCGGATCTTCTCCGACAAGAATCACTACCAAATGTGGTACACGGCCATATTTATCCGGAAATGTAGCCACCTGAGCCTTCATTTCCTCTTTCAGTTGTGCAGAAAGTTCTTTTCCTGATATTATTGTTGCCATATTTTTATTGTTTTATCTCTATGTTCGCGCACGGTGGCACGCAAACTCTTGTCGCTCAAGCATTTACTTCAGATGCCTGCTGCACTCACACAGCAGGCATTTTACATAAATCATTGGTTACCAATGGTTTGAATGCCACAGGAATATACATTTCCTAAAGAACTCGCCATCCGATATCGCGACGATAGAAAAGATTGTCGCATTCAATTGATTCCACTGCAGCCAGAGCCTTGTCGTGCGCCTCCTGAAGATCAGCACCGAAACCTACCACCATAAGCACGCGGCCTCCTGATGTATAATATTTTCCATCCTTGACTGAAGTTCCCATATGGAATACACGGATATCCTCCGGAAGTCTGTCGAGGCCGGCGATTTCATATCCCTTGTCGTATGATCCCGGATATCCCTTGGATGCCATCACAAAGCCCATTGTAACCTCCTTCTTCCACTCGATCTGAGGCATAGGAGTATGGTCTGCAACGGCTGAGAAGATATCATAGATATCCGATGCAAGTCGAGGAAGAACAACTTCTGTCTCAGGATCTCCGAAACGGCAATTGAACTCTATCACCTTCACTCCGGACGGGGTCTTCATAAGGCCACCGTAAAGTACTCCGGTGAAAGGACGTCCTTCAGCAACCATAGCGGCAGCAACCGGCTTCATAATCGTCTCCATCGCATAGTCCACATCCTCATCAGTGATGATCGGAACCGGAGAATATGCACCCATTCCACCTGTATTCGGACCCTTGTCTCCCTCGTATGCACGTTTATGATCCTGTGAAAGGGTCATCGGATAGACCTCCTTACCGTCCACAAAGCACATAAAAGAAAATTCCGGACCTGTAAGGAACTCCTCGACCACAACCTTTCCCTTGCCGAACTTGTCATCCAAAAGCATATCCTTAAGAGTCTCGTCAGCCTCCTCTAAAGTCTCTGGAATCACAACACCCTTGCCTGCTGCAAGTCCGTCATACTTGAGAACTACAGGAAACGAGCCCTTCTTTACATACTCCAGAGCCTGCCCATAATCTTCAAAAGTTTCGAAAGCCGCAGTAGGCACAGCATATTTTGCCATCAACTGCTTGGCGAAGTCCTTGCTAGCCTCTATCGTCGCTGCTGCCTTGGAAGGGCCGAAAATACGGAGACCTGCTTCCTTGAACGCATCGACCACTCCAGCAGCAAGGGCAACTTCAGGTCCGACTACAGTCAGATCCACATCATTATCCAGAGCAAAATCCTTAAGTCCTTCAACATCTGTGTCTTTGAGTGCCACACATTCAGCCTGAGCAGATATACCTGCATTGCCCGGTGCGCAATAAATCTTTCCTACCTGCGGACTGCGGCTGAGAGCATCCACTATAGCGTGCTCACGTCCACCTCCACCGATTACCAAAACTTTCTTCATATACTGATCATTTATAATTTAATCCATTCAGACTTGCGAAGATACGACTTTTCCAGCAGAAATCATATATCATAGATTTTTTGTATATTTAATGCCTAATCCATCATTATGAAACATATTCTGACAACTATTATCTGGCTGATCATATCTCTGACATCCTGGGGAAGGAACTACAGCAAGGACTCACTGGCATTCATCAATGCAGAATGGAAAATCACAAAGTTGCAAAAGGGAGCCGTCGCGATGACTGCACAAGTACGTATCTTCGAATCTCCTCAGAGCATCTCCATAATAAGATACCCCTCCCGAAGATTCAGGACGGCTGTGCTCCATAGTCCGGGAGAGAAAGCAGGAAAGACCAGCAGCATTGCCCTCAGAGAAGGAGTCTCAATGGCAATCAACGGAAGTTATTTCAATATGAAACAATTGACCCCCTGCACCTACATCCGCATAGAAGACAAACTGTTCGGAGCCACCTCACCATCGGAAAAATTCCGGGTCAATGGCGTTGCAGGTATAAAGAACCGCAGAAGCCACAAGGTCGTTATCACCAGTTGCGAGCCATCCGAATATGAAGATATTACAGGTAAATGGTACTCAGTGCTGGCATCCGGACCGATCCTGCTGGAAGACAGCGAAATAATCGTACCTGAAATCACCAAGCCTGACGGAAACGGCCACGGAACTGATGCTTTCTACGACAAGAGACATCCCCGCTCTGCAATAGGATATGACAGAAAGGGTAACATCTACCTGATCGTCATAGACGGAAGACATCCGGGGAATGCCGAAGGAACAAGCATTTACGAGACCGCATTGATCTGCAGATTCCTGGGGCTGGAGGATGCTATCAATCTGGACGGAGGAGGCTCATCTGCACTATGGCATAATGAAGAAGGAGTCCTCAACCACCCGAGCGACAACAAGACATTTGACGCCGAAGGTGAGAGAACAGTGCCCAATATAATAGGAGTGTTCGATAAATAGCGCCACCAGATATTAATGCTTGAAGTGGCGCATTCCGGTGCAGAGCATAGTGATGCCGCACTCGTTGGCTTTCTTTACCGAATCCTCGTCACGAACGCTTCCGCCAGGCTGTACGATAGCCTTCACACCATACTCAGCGGCAAGGGTCACTGTGTCATCAAATGGGAAGAAACCGTCCGATCCTAGAACCAGGCCTTCTGTCTTGATATCCTTTCCGGCCTCGGCAAGAGCGGCAGAAGCCTGCTCGAGGGCGATCTTTGCAGAACCTACGCGGTTCATCTGACCGGCGCCTACTCCGAGGGTCGCACCGTTCTTCACAACAACGATGGCATTCGACTTCACGTGCTTGACGATCCTCCAGGCGAAGTCGAGGTCTGTGAGTTGAGCATCGCAAGGCTTTGCCTCTGTAACGCACATATCAGCCACAACAGTCTTCGTGTCGATATCCTGCTCCTGGACAAGGATTCCACCGTTCATACTTACATACTGGTTGTGACCGCCTTCTTCCTTGCTCATATCCACCCTGAGCAGACGGAGATTCTTCTTCGTGCAAAGCACCTCAAGTGCCTCGTCTGTAAAACTTGGAGCCATAATGATTTCGAGGAAGATAGGCTTCATCAATTCAGCCACTTCCTTGTTGACCTCACGGTTCACTGCCACGATACCGCCGAATATGCTGACCTTGTCTGCCTCGTATGCCTTTTTCCAGGCATCCACAACGTCAGTTCCGATTGCTGCTCCGCAAGGATTCATATGCTTGAGTCCTACGCAGAATGGAGCATCGAACTCACGGACGATATTGAGGGCTGCATTTGCATCCTGGATATTGTTGTACGAAAGTTCCTTGCCGTTGAGTTGCTCTGCAGTTGCAAGAGAGAATGGAACCTTGTCAAGGGTAGCATAGAACTTCGCGCTCTGATGAGGATTCTCACCGTAACGGAGGCTCTGCTTAAGGTCATACTCAAGGAAAAGTTTCTCATTCAGGCCTGCCGCCTTACGCATATATGTAGCGATCATCATATCATACTCCGCAGTGTGGGTATATGCCTCAGCAGAAAGTTGGAGACGGGTTTCTTTGGTAGTATTTCCGTGTTCACGGATCTCCGATATGATCTTTGCGTAGTTATCAGGATTGCATACTACCGTCACGGCACTCCAGTTCTTTGCTGCTGAGCGGAGCATAGAAGGGCCTCCGATGTCGATGTTCTCGATGGCATCCTCCATTGTCACGTCCGGTTTTGCGATGGTCTGCTTGAACGGATAAAGGTTCACGCACACCATATCAATGAACTCGATGCCGTTCTCCTTGAGTTGCGCAATGTGGCTGTCAAGGTCACGACGACCCAGAAGTCCTCCGTGAACCTTCGGATGAAGGGTCTTGACACGTCCGTCGCAGATCTCAGGAAATCCTGTTATCTCGCTGATATTGATAATCTTAAGCCCTGCATCCTGCAGAAGTTTCATTGTTCCACCGGTCGCGATGATCTCCCAACCGAGTTCTGTTAACTGACTGGCGAATTCTACCACGCCGGTCTTATCACTTACACTGAATAATGCTCTCATAACTTTTGTATATTTGACCTAGAGCATTTTTCCCGTAAATTGCGCTTGGTACCCTTTTTTTCAGGGTATCAAGTGCAAAATCGCCATAAAATGCACTCGGTCTATTGATTAATAAATAAATTCTCCGAATTCCGACCTGATGATGAGTTCCTTATGGTCACATTCTTCTACACGTCCGACGATCTGTGCATCTATGCCGAAACTTTCTGATATTGCGATAACCTGCTCGGCCTGCTCTGGGGAGAGGTAAACCTCGAGACGATGTCCCATATTGAAGACCTTGTACATCTCAGCCCAGTCCGTACCGCTCTGTTCGTGGATTGTTCTGAAGAGAGGAGGCACAGGGAAGAGGTTGTCCTTTATCACACGGATATTGTCGCCTACAAAGTGGAGGATCTTGGTCTGGGCACCACCTGAACAATGAACCATACCGTGGATCTGAGGTCTGAGGGCATCAAGAAGTTTCTTCACTACCGGCGCGTATGTGCGAGTAGGAGAAAGTACGAGTTTGCCTGCATCGACAGGAGAGCCCTCTACAGTATCGGTCAATTTAAGGGCTCCGCTGTAAACCAGATCTTCAGGAACACCCTTGTCATAACTTTCCGGATATTTCTCGGCAAGATACTTCGAGAACACATCGTGACGAGCACTGGTAAGGCCGTTGCTGCCCATTCCGCCGTTATATTCCTTCTCGTATGTGGCCTGGCCGTAAGATGCGAGGCCTACTATCACATCACCGGGACGGATGTTTGCATTGTCGATGACATCGCTGCGTTTCATTCGGCAGGTCACAGTGGAATCCACGATGATTGTGCGTACAAGGTCACCTACATCTGCTGTCTCTCCACCTGTTGCATATACCCCTACGCCCATTTCGCGAAGTTCAGCAAGGAGTTCGTCCGTACCGTTGATGATGGCGCTGATAACCTCACCAGGAACAAGAAGTTTATTACGTCCGATGGTTGATGAAACAAGGATATTGTCAACGGCTCCTACGCAAAGGAGGTCATCGATGTTCATAATGAGCGCATCCTGCGCAATACCTTTCCAGACACTCAGGTCTCCTGTCTCTTTCCAATAAAGATATGCAAGCGAAGACTTTGTACCGGCTCCGTCAGCGTGCATAATGTTGCAGTACTCCGGGTCACCGCCCAGAATGTCAGGGATTATCTTGCAGAATGCCTTTGGAAAGATACCCTTGTCGATGTTCTTGATAGCGTTGTGCACATCTTCCTTCGATGCCGACACACCACGCTGCATATACCTTTGGTTGCTCATATTGGGATCGGTTTTAATTTTGCAGCACAAAGTTACAAATTCCTCCGTAATTTCCCATAAAGAAAGCGAGACTCAGAGCCCCGCCTTGAATGTTTTCACAACGGAATAATCCTGAGAGGATAGATTTCTCGACTCGCTACGCTCGCTCGTAATCTACGGAATCGCTGAAGCGAATGCGTAAGGAATGACAGATATGAAAGCACTTGGATAAGTACAAATATCATTATGGAAAATTTTAACTATATTTGAGAACTGCATCTATAATTACGGGGGATATGAAAAAAATTTTTATTCTAGCGATTTCTCTATGCCTGATTACGGCTCCATCCGCTCTGGCATTTGAAAAAGGATATGAAAAAAGAGTCGAGGCATATGCCTTTGCAGGATTGACCGACTATAACAAATCGTTATTCGGAGTCAGTATGATAAACGGATGGCGTATAACTCCATCAATATTCCTGGGAGCAGGCATCGGAGTTGAATATTCAAACGCCCTGTACAGGACCGGACTGAGGGATGATATGTACTGTCCTCAATATATGCTTCCTCTTTATGCTGAATTCAAATACAATTTCCACTCAAGCAGGAACCCGTCACCATACCTGCTGCTGGATGCCGGCTGGGTATTCAACTTCGGTGGAGAAGATGACCAAGGCATATCCAAAAGAGCCATATATGGCTTAATGTCAAGTATTCGATTCGGAATCGACTTGAAAGTCCACGACGACATCCGTCTGTTCGCATCGGTAGGTCCGCGCTTCCAGCACGCTCGTCATACCAACAGATATCCGGGAACAGGAGAGTGGGAACACGAATTCATAGACGAAATACTAAGCACCATCTGTCTGCACATAGGAATAATTTTCTAATCACCGTTTCCGGTACGACGAAGTTGCCAGGAATTGTAGAGATTGTGCCAGATGCTGTAGAGTCCACCTACAATGGCTGTCTCAGGAGTCATAAAGGTGTATCCCATCCAGATGGCAAAGACTGTGTTTTTCTGTCCGAGTGACTGGCCTGCTGTAACTGTCCTTATTCTCCGTCCTCTTTCCTCTGTCATAGGCGACGGAACTCTAGGTCGATAACAACTTCCGACATAGCGTCCGAGGGCGAATTGCAATATGCAGCAGAGGAGGGAGATGAGTGCGATCATTACCAACAAGCCCAAGGACATTTCGCTACGGACTATGGATTTGGTAGTGACAGCGATAGCCAGGGTCAAAGCCACAGCCCACAGATAAAAGGCAAGATCAGGATACTCCAGAAGCCTTCTGTGCACTTTGGGCATCAGATAACGTACCAGCCAGGCCGCAAAGCAAGGCATTATCAAAAGAGGGAATATTTTGGCGACAATCATACTGAATGCCGTCCAGAAATCCATACCGGCCATCGGCTGGATCAAGGGTACTATAAGAGGGACGAGAACCGCGGTAACGATGTTTATCAACACCGTATATGTCGTGATTCCAGCCACGTCTCCGCCCAGTTTTCGTGTGACTACGGCAGCAGCAGTGGCTGTAGGACATATCAGGCATAGCATCGCACTCTCGACAAGCACTATCTTCCCGTGACTTTCACCAGGCAGACACCGCATCATCCACAATGCCAGCAGACCTAGAGCGACAAACAAGCCTCCCTGGATCAGAAGCAGCCACCAATGCCATCGATGTGGCTTCAGATCCTTTGGTTCGATGCGGCAGAAAGTCAGAAACAGCATCGCAAATATAAGCAGAGGCTGCAATATCCCTACCAGGGCATTGAGAAACGGGCCTGCCTGATGCACAGGCTCAGGCATCAGATAGTACAATATATAAATGGATGCTCCCGTCAGCATAGCGATGGGCAGCATCCATTCCTTTATTACTCTATAGATTCTCACGTTGTTGCTCTCCTCAGAATGACAACGTCAGACTACTCATTGTAGAGATTTGTAGGATACTTATGATTGAAGCAGGCAAGACATAGGTCATTACGTCTGCCGGCGGCCAGCATTCCCTCGTGTGAGAGGAAGGCGAGAGAGTCCGCATCAATCAGTCTGCAGACCTGCTCCACGCTGTTGCTGTTGCTGATAAGTTCCTGAGGCGTATGCACATCCACTCCATAATAGCAGGTATATTTCAGCGGAGCACTCGCAATACGTACGTGCACCTCCGATGCACCGGCCTCACGAAGCATCTTGACGATCTTCAGAGAAGTGGTTCCGCGCACGATGGAATCATCCACGAGCACTACCCTCTTGCCTTTTACTATCGATTTTACCGGAGATAGTTTCATCTTCACACCCTTCTCACGGAGAGACTGGGTCGGAAGAATGAAGGTACGCCCCACATATTTGCTCTTGATAAGACCCATTTCGTATGGAAGTCCGCTTTCTTCTGCATATCCCTGAGCAGCACTGAGGCTTGAATCAGGTACACCGATAACAATATCAGCATCTGCTGGCGACTCACGGGAAAGTATCCTACCGGATTCCTTGCGGTAGTTATGCACATTGCAGCCCTCGATATCGCTGTCAGGACGCGCGAAATATACATATTCCATCGCACACATAGCGTGACGCTGCGGTTCTGAATAGAACTGGCTGCGGATGCCGTGATGGTCAAGAGTCACTATCTCACCAGGTTCCACATCCCTTATGTACTCTGCACCGATAACATCGAACGCACAGGTTTCGCTGGCAACCACATAACCCTCACCAAGTTTTCCGATGGCAAGCGGATGGAATCCGTACTTGTCACGGCAGGCATATATACGTCGGCCGGTCATAATCACGAATGCGAATGCACCATCAATCTGATTAAGGGCATCCTTTATCGCAAAGATTCGCGGCAGAGTTCTATCTGTCCCCTGCTTTTTGATAAGATGCGCCAGAACTTCCGCGTCAGAGGAAGACTGGAAAAGACTCCCCCTGTCTTCAAGTTCATTGCGAAGTTGGGTATAGTTGACAATCTGGCCGTTGTTTGCCATCGCAAAATCACCGGAATTGTGATGGAAAAGGAATGGCTGAATATTCTCCGTACCCTTGCAGCCTGCATTGCTGTAACGAACGTGTCCTATAGCCATCTTTCCCGGAAGAATCGACATCTTCTGTTCATTGAAGACCTCGCTTACAAGCCCGTCTCCCTTTACCCTGTGAAATTCCCCGGTCGGGCCGACAGTAACGATTCCGCATCCCTGCTGTCCCCTGTGCTGAAGGGCGTGCAGACCATAATAGGCCAGGCCTGCAGCATCCTCCACACCATATATACCAAGTACACCACACTCGTGATGCAACTTATCATCTCTATAATTACAACTTATCATCTCTATAATTATTATTACTACACTTACACCTATCTAACCACTATTCTCCTCTAAAATACTCTACAGCATTATCAAACAGCGGCTGCTCAAGACCCTCGTCCATTATGTTCTTGAACAGATTGCCCTCGAAACGCTCCGTATGTCCCATCTTTCCGAGAATCTGACCGTTACGGCTGATGATACCCTCGATAGCATAGTAAGAACCGTTAGGGTTGTATGGCGACTCCATAGTCACCTCCTCCTCGATAGGATCGACATATTGGAACGCCACCTGTCCGTTAGCAAAGAGTTCCTTCGCAAGTTCCTCATTCACAACAAATTTACCCTCACCGTGGCTCACTGCTATTGTATGAAGGTCTCCTACGGCAAAGCCCTTGAGCCAAGGAGAATTGGTTGTGGAAACCCTGGTAGTCACCATCTGCGAGATATGACGGTTGATGTCGTTACGGAAGAGTGTAGGGCTGTCCTTTGTCACCTGACCGAGACGGCCGTATGGAAGAAGACCCGACTTCACAAGAGCCTGGAAGCCGTTGCAGATGCCGAGAATAAGACCACCACGGTCGATAAGCGCGTGGATAGCATCCGCTATATCCTTGTTGTTCAGCACGTTGGCAATGAACTTACCGCTTCCGTCAGGCTCATCTCCCGCAGAGAATCCACCACAGAGCATAAGGATATGGCACTCGTCGATATTCTTCTTCATTTCGGCAATAGACCTGAAGATATCATCTTCCGTCAGATTGCAGAATACGCTCATACGTACCTCGGCACCGGCATTGCGCCAAGCCTTTGCAGAGTCATAGTCACAGTTTGTACCAGGGAAAACTGGGAGATATGCTATCGGTGTCTCGACCGGCTCACCCTTATATTTAAGATCAGCCTTCTTCGCCTTGAACGGCTTCACGCCCTCCAGGCCTGCTGGAGCAATCTTCTTGTTATATGCCTCTGCCGTATCAGGATAAACCTGGGCGAATCTTGCCGAGTTCACGTCCATAAGTTCGAAGATATCGAACTTCTTGCCGTTGATGACGAGTTCGCTTTCCTCACCGTCTGTAACCTCTCCGATAAGGATTGCGTTCGGATAATCAAGTTCGCCTTCCGCCTCGACGAGGATGGATCCGTATCCGTAATTGAAGAGTTCCTTATCGTCGTATTCGATCTTAGCATCAAGACCGTTACCGAATGACATCTTGCAGATTGCCTCTGCAAGGCCTCCGAATCCAAGAGCATATCCTGAAACGATATTTTCCGCCTCGATCTGCTCTGTGACATATTTCCAATTAGCCTTAAGTTGCTCTACATCAGGCATATAATTCGCAAGCGGAGTATGTTTGATCAGATAGAGTCTGTTGCCCTCATATTTGAGTTCCGGAGATATAACCTTCTCTGCATCGACTGTAGTGATACCGAATGCCATAAGCATAGGAGGGACATTGATGTTCTCGAATGTTCCGCTCATCGAGTCCTTGCCTCCGATTGAAGGAAGCCCGAACTCTACCTGCATCTTGAGTGCTCCGAGAAGAGCAGAAAGCGGCTTGCCCCAAGACTTGCGGTCGGTCATACGCTCGAAATATTCCTGATATGAGAAACGCATCTTCTCATAACTTGCACCTGCAGCCACCACCTTTGCACAAGCCTCTACCACAGCGTATGCCGCACCGTGATACGGGCTCCAGGAAGCGATGTACGGATTATATCCGAATGCCATTATGGATGCAGTATCGGTATATCCGTCTGTTGGGAGTTTCTGGACAGACACCTGTGTCTCTGTTGTCTGGAGCATACCTCCGAACGGCATAAGGACTGTAGAACGGCCGATTGTGGAGTCGAACATCTCGATAAGACCCTTCTGTGATGTCACGTTAGGATCCTGAAGATTGTTGAACACCTTCTCCTTCAGAGTCTCTCCCTCTACTGTGCGTTCGAAAGGATTCTTCTGTTCCACAGCACCTATTGTAGCCTTTGCATAATGCTTTGCACCGGCACTGTCGATGAACTCGCGCGAAAGATCCACAATCACCTTGTCACCGTAGAACATACGCATACGCTTTCTGTCTGTTACATCGGCCACGTATGTCACCTCCACATTCTCGCTCGCGCAGTAAGCCATCATAGCATCCTTGTCCTTGGCCTCGATGACCACTGACATACGCTCCTGAGACTCGCTTATTGCAAGTTCGGTAGAATTAAGGCCATTGTATTTCACCGGTACTCTGTCGAGATATATGTCAAGGCCGTCGGTAAGTTCACCGATCGCTACGCTGACACCACCGGCACCGAAATCGTTTGATTTCTTTATGAGCCTGGTCACCTCAGGACGGCGGAAAAGCCTCTGGAGTTTTCTCTCCTCAGGTGCGTTACCCTTCTGAACCTCACTTCCACAAGTCTCGAGAGACTCCTCTGTATGTTCCTTGGATGAACCTGTCGCTCCACCGACTCCGTCACGGCCTGTACGGCCTCCCAGAAGCAGAACCACATCTCCCGGAGCAGGGCTCTCGCGGCGCACGCTGTCAGCCTTCACTGCTCCGACAACCGCACCGACCTCAAGACGCTTGGCCACGTAACCCTCGTGATAAACCTCACGCACGTGTGTAGTGGCAAGACCGATCTGGTTGCCGTAACTTGAATATCCGTGGGCTGCCTTGCGGCTGATTATGCTCTGAGGAAGTTTACCGGCCATCGTCTCAGACACAGGAAGATAGATATCGCCTGCGCCGGTAACTCGCATAGCCTGATAAACGTATGCACGTCCTGAGAGAGGGTCACGGATCGCACCTCCAAGACAGGTAGCGGCACCTCCGAAAGGCTCGATCTCGGTTGGGTGGTTATGTGTCTCGTTCTTGAACTGGAGAAGCCATTTCTCTGTTGTCATTTCACCCTCGTCGTTCACGATGTCCACGTCCACGAAGATGCTGCAGGCATTATTCTCCTCGCTGACCTCCATATCGTCAAGAAGACCCTTTGCCTTGAGGTAACGGGCTCCCACAGTGGCCATATCCATAAGGTTCACACCCTTGTGCTCACGTCCCAGTTCCTGACGGATCTTCATATAAAGATTCAGTGTGCCGTCGATTTCTTCCTTGAGGAAAGACTCTTCGACATTTATATCTTCAAGTTCTGTAGTGAAGGTGGTGTGACGGCAGTGGTCGCTCCAGTATGTATCGAGGATACGGAGTTCCGTCTCGGACGGATCACGTCCCTCAGCCTTGAAATAATTCACGACTTCACGAAGGTCATCGGCATTCATCGCCAGACCCATCTTCTTGCAGTAAGGCGCAAGTTCCTCCTCAGTCAAGGCGGTAAGGCCTTCGAGCACAGGAACCGGAGTCACTTCAGGCTGCTCCATTGCAGTAAGTTTCGCAAGGTCTTTCTCGCGAGACTCCACTGCGTTTATATAATATTTCTTGATTCTTGCTATGACCTCATCGGATGTATCGGCCGGAAGAATTATGAGTTTCGAACTCTTGATGCTCACCTTTGCTGAAGGGTCGATAAGACGGACGCAATCGACAGCCGAAGCCGCACGCTGGTCGAATTGTCCCGGAAGATATTCCACAGCAATGTACTTCGCACCCGAAAGGTCGCACTCATCAGTCACGCTGTCGGTCACGATCTCTCCAAAAACGCTGTAGCGGCTCTTCTCGAGGAGTTCCTGCGAGAAGCCGAAAAGATCATATACATTAAGAAGACGCAGGCTGGCAAGATCGAGTTGGAGATTCTCGTTCAACTCGCTCAGAAGGCTGCGTGCCTCCACCTGAAATTCAGGATATTTCTCTACAAAAATACGATAATTGCTCATATATCAGATTGTTGCGTCTAAAACTTTCTGTGTCTGGTTTCTTCTGAATTCGTCAAGTCTTGCTGAGAGAGCCTCGTCCGAAAGAGCAAGGATCTGAGCAGCGTAAAGACCTGCGTTCTTTGATCCGTTGATAGCCATCGTAGCAACTGGGATTCCTGCCGGCATCTGAACGATGGAAAGAAGTGAGTCCATTCCACCAAGAGCCTTGGTCTGGATCGGAACTCCGATCACTGGCACAGTGGTCATTCCAGCCACGACTCCGGCAACGTGAGCGGCTCCACCTGCTCCGGCAATGATTACTCCGATTCCGTTCTGCTTTGCTGATTTTGCGAATTCGCACATAAGGTCAGGTGTTCTATGTGCGCTGATGACCTTCTTTACGATCTCTACTCCGAGATCCTCAAGAACAGTTACTGCCTGCGACATTATCTCGTAGTCGCTGGTCGATCCCATAATGATTGCTACTTTCATATTTTCAACGATATTACATAATTTCTTCTTTAACAACTATTTGCTTCTGTCGGCAACGTACATAATATGAAAATATGTCAACGTTACCTCTCCTCTAAAGTCCGTCACTCCGTGCTGCTCACTGCAAAAGTCCACTGGACTATTTGCTAATCGCTCGCGACCTCTCTCGGAGAGGAGACTTACTATCGCTGCGCTCAAACGTTCAACGATATTACTTTATTTCCACTTTAATAACTCCGTTCTCTTTTCGGCAACGTACATAATATGAAAATATGTCAACGTTACCGATACACTTCACTCTAAATAAACGACAAATATAGTGAAAAATTCACTATTTTTGTGGGAGTTGAAAACAATTGAATAATGAAAGAACTTAAATGTCCAAAATGCGGAAATTTATTCTCTGTTGACGAGGCAGATTACGCCTCCATCGTCAGCCAGGTAAAGAATGCTGAATTCGAATCCGAACTTCAGATGAGGTTAGGCGAAATGAGAGGAAGACAAGAGGCCGAGCAGAAAGCAAGAGAAGCAATAGCCAGAGAGGACTTCGGGAAGAGACTCCAGGCTAAAGACCTGGAAATCAGCCACCGGGAACAGGAAATCAACAGGCTCCGTACAGAGTTGAAAGGTATCGAGGAGAAGAAATCGCTCGAACTTTCCAACGCTCTGGCCGCGAAGGAACTGATCATCAACGGACTTAAAAGCGACATAAGCAGGAGCACGGCTGACAAAGAGAATGCAGTGCTAAAGGCAAAGGACGAAATGAAAGAAGCCCTTGGCATCAAGGACAGGCAGATTGCAGAACTGAGGAGTTCCGGCACCCTGGCCAAGAGTCAGTCCGAATTGGAGAAGAAGGCTATAAGAGAAGAGTATGAAGCCAAATTGAAAATGGTCCAGGAACAGGTTGACTATTACAAGGATATGAAGATCAGGATGTCAACCAAAATGGTCGGGGAAAGCCTTGAGGCTCATTGCTCTACCATATTCAACGGAACTATGCGTCCGATGTTCCCGAACGCCTTTTTTGAGAAGGATAACGACGCGTCAGGGGGAAGCAAAGGCGACTTCATTTTCCGCGACTATGAAGACGGGATCGAGTATGTCTCCATTATGTTCGAGATGAAGAATGAACTCGACGATACGGCGCACAAGCATAGAAACGAAGATTTCTTCAAGAAACTGGATGCAGACAGAAATGCAAAGAAATGCGAATATGCCGTGCTGGTATCCCTTCTGGAACCGGAAAACGAACTATATAACAACGGCATCGTGGACGTATCGTACCGATACCCGAAAATGTATGTCATACGCCCGCAATTCTTTATGCCTATAATCACATTGCTTGTGAACGCATCGAAGAAATCGATACAGTACCAGCGCGAACTTGCAATCGCCCGCAGCCAGTCTGTGGATGTAACCAATTTCGAGGCGAGACTGCTGGAATTCAAGGAGAAATTCGGAAGAAATTACGAACTTGCCAGCAGGAAGTTCAAGGATGCCATCGACGAGATTGACAAGTCCATCAAGGCACTGCAGAAGACCAAGGAGGCATTGCTGAGTTCCGAGAACAATCTCCGTCTGGCAAACGAAAAAGCCGAAGGACTGACTATCAAGAAACTGACCTATAAGAATCCGACTATGAAGGCAAAGTTCGACGAGGCACGCGCATTTTCCGGGACTGACGAGCAGAATGGAGAAGAATAAGCCTCGGGAAATCCGCACATAGCCATATTTTTGTTATATTTGCAGATTGTGACAGAAACACACCGATTATGAGAGAACTTTATATAACGAATTCCCTTTCGAGGAAGAAAGAGATTTTCAAGCCGATCAATGAAGGTCACGTCGGACTCTATGTATGCGGTCCGACCGTTTATGGTGACGCCCACCTCGGGCACGCCCGTCCCGGAGTGACATACGATGTATTCGTCAAATTGCTCAAGCATCTGGGCTATAAGGTACGCTATGTCCGCAACATCACAGATGTGGGACACCTTGAGCACGATGCAGACGAAGGAGAGGACAAGATTGCAAAGAAGGCACGCCTGGAGCAACTCGAGCCGATGGAAGTGGTGCAGAGATGTACGCTCGCATATCACGAGGCTATGAGGATGCTCAACGTGGCTCCGCCTTCCATCGAACCGCGTGCATCGGGACATATCATCGAGCAGATCGACCTCGTGAAGAAGATCCTCGATGCCGGATATGCATACGAGAGCAACGGATCGATATATTTCGATGTCTTGAAATACGACAAGGATCACAAATATGGTATTCTTTCGGGACGCACTCTTGATGAAGTGAAGGAAGGAACCCGTGACCTCGACGGACAGCAGGACAAGCGCGCTTCGTATGACTTCGCCCTTTGGAAGAAGGCTTCACCTGAGCACATAATGCGCTGGCCTTCACCTTGGAGCGACGGATTCCCTGGTTGGCACCTCGAGTGCTCGGCAATGAGCGAAAAATACCTCGGCAAGGAATTCGATATCCACGGCGGAGGAATGGACCTCCTTTTCCCTCACCACGAATGTGAGATTGCGCAGAATACCGCATCACGCGGATGCGGCGGTGTGAAATATTGGATGCATAACAATATGATCACCATCGAGGGCAAGAAGATGGGCAAGTCGCTCGGCAACTTCATCACTCTTCCTGAACTTTTCGCAGGCCGTCACGAGAAACTGGCTCAGGCATATACCCCTATGACCGTGCGTTTCTTCATACTACAGGCACATTACCGCGGAACCCTCGACTTCAGCAACGAGGCTCTGCAGGCTGCCGAGAAGGGTCTAAAGAGGATTATGCAGGCTGCGAAGGATCTTCGTTCACTTGCAGCGGCTGCCGGTGTTTCCGGTGCTCCGGCTCTTGCATACGGCGAATTCGTTCCGGCTGTCGCACCAGATACTGTTGAGGCTTCAAATGCAGAGGTACGTTCTCTGGTAGAAAACGTCTATGAGGCTCTATGCGACGACCTCAACACACCGATCGCACTCTCGCACATCTTCGATGCCGTACGTATCATCAACACTGCAAAAGAGAAGAAGATCACGCTCGACGCATCTGACTACAAGGCACTTGTGGATCTTTTCGACAATATCGTCTTCGGAGTTCTCGGCCTACGTGACGAAGAGGCTTCCGAGGGCAGCAAGGCTATCAGAACTATCGACGGACTCGTGAATATGGTTCTCGAACAGAGGAAGGCAGCAAAGGCAGCAAAGGACTGGGCTACCAGCGACCGCATCCGCGACGACCTCAAGGCTCTGGGCGTCCTGATCAAGGACACCAAGGACGGAACCGAATGGACTTTGGAGTAATATGTATAAATTCATTTCTTGGAATGTGAACGGCCTGAGGGCTGTGTGCGGGAAGGGGTTTGCGGATATTTTTGCGGAACTGGACGCGGATTTCTTCTGCCTGCAGGAGACCAAACTGCAGGAGGGACAGATAGACCTGGAATTTCCCGGCTATAAGTCGTATTGGAACTATGCCGACAAGAAGGGATATTCGGGAACTGCCATCTATACCAGACACGAACCGGTGTCGGTAAGTTATGGGATAGGGATAGATGAGCACGACCACGAAGGCCGTGTGGTGACTCTGGAGATGGAGGATTTCTATCTTGTATGCGTATATACTCCTAATTCGCAGGATGGTCTCAAGAGGCTGGATTACAGGATGAAATGGGAGGATGACTTCAGGGCATATCTGTGTGGGCTGGCCTCAAAGGAATATGAAGCCGGGGACGGAAAGATGAAGACCAAGGGAGTGATCGTCTGCGGCGACCTCAACGTTGCGCATAAGGAGATCGACCTGAAGAATCCTAAGACCAACCGTATGAATGCCGGATTCACTGACGAAGAACGCGCGCAGTTCACCAACCTTCTGGAAGCCGGATTCATAGACACCTTCAGATATTTCTACCCTGACCAGACTGATATATATTCCTGGTGGTCATACCGGTTCCAGGCACGCCAGAAGAATGCCGGGTGGCGTATTGACTATTTCGTGGTCAGCGAAAATCTGCGCGACAGACTTGAAGGAGCGAAGATCCATACTGAGATCTTCGGCTCAGACCATTGCCCGGTGGAACTTCGGCTGAAGCGCTAAACCCGTCAGAGGATAAGTCACTCTACATCAGCGGATTACAGGTTTTACGTGCAGGGCAAAGGGGAGCACGCAGTATGCGTAAGCGATTGAGGTACAACATAATACGAACATACGACACAAATCAATAATGGGACACCGAAGATATCGATGTCCCATTATTGAACCATAACCCTATTATTAACAACTAAACTAACCTTGACATAACATTTTGCAAAGCGCGTGCCAAAGTTGAGTTTCAGATAAAAATTATTAATAACCGTGCTTTTCGAGCCAGGCGAGGGCGTATGAACAGGTAGCCTTGCAGCCTAGCCCTTCCCTATCTGCATAGTTGTAGGCCTCCTTCACAAGTTCCCCTGCGATTCCACGTCCCTTGAGCGGCCTCGGAACAAAGGTATGGGTTACCACAAGTGCCCCTTCACGGACAACATACTCTACAAATGCTGTGTGCCCTTCAATGTAAGTCTCGAAGCGATTGGCGTCTTTAATATGACTGATTTTCATAAACCCGTTTTTGCAGACAGAGGATTCAAAACAGATGCCACCATTTATTTCTTGAGAGCCTCGTATGCGTATGACCCTGCTCCGAAAATAATCTGGGTCACTGCCTGCGAGGTATGTGAAAGAGTTGCATAGATGATTCCCATTTCCATAGGAATGCCATAGATGCCGGAGAGTGCCAGGCTGATTATGAAATGGAACGCTCCGATACCTCCGGGAACCGGCACTGCAAAGCCGAGTCCGCCGACAAGAGAAAGGAAGAGAGCATCAATCAAGTTGAGTCCTTCCAGAAAAGGAGCAGCCCACATCGTGCTGGCCGCCATAAGCCAATAGGTCAGCCATACCAGGGCGGTATATGCAAAGAAAAGCCATTTCTGATCCATCTTCAGGCAACTTGCGAAGCCCTGCAATATGCCTTGGAATATACCCCAGACCTTCCTGCAGAAGGCATTTGTCTCGCGAAAACGCCAGAGCACATAGAGAGCGGCGATACCGGATACCGCAAGAGCGGCCACCACCCACCAGATGCTGAAATCCAGCCTCGCGGCCATCGGATTCCATATCTGCTCGATGAAGAAATTTCCGAAACGGTCAAATCCACCCACAACCACAACGGCCAGCAGGAGAAGCATCACAAGGAGTTCCCAACTGCGTTCAAGCACTACGGTACCCAGAACCTTGTCGTATGAAGCCTTTTTGCGCTCCGGATTTGCGGGATCAGCAGGCTGAGACCTTCGTGTTATGACTCCGCAACGGACGAATTCCCCGATACGGGGAAATACAAAATTGGATATATTGCCGATGTTTATGCCGTTGAAGGCCGTGGCGCGGCTGATGCTGTCATCAATAGGAAGAAGCAGTTGGCGCCACCGAAGTCCTCTGAGCCAGAATGCAAAGGCTCCTGCCGCCATCGACAGGATTATATAACCCCATCGGCAGTCTCTGAGTCCTTCGACAAAATCTGCCCATTCCACCTCTCTGAACGAGAAATAAAGAAGGACTGCAGCCAAGGCGGCCGAAAGAGCGTATTTCAATATTTTAGATAACTTTTCCTTCATATATGCAATGCGTATGGAAGATTGGCGGCAAAGTTATCCAATTATTTGCTAACTTTGTCCGGTTTACAACTAAAATGAGCATTTATGGCATCAATATTAGGAATAGGCAACGCACTGACAGACATTCTGGCCGTACTGCCTGACGATAAGTTCCTCAAGGAGTTCCATCTCCCGAAAGGCAGTATGCAGCACGTGGATATGGAAACAGGCGACAAGATATGGCAGACTCTCAAGCCGATGGGCGTACAACTCGTGGCAGGAGGCTCGGCCGCCAACACAATCACAGGCACTGCCATATTCGGGATGGATTCAGGCTTTATTGGCAAGGTGGGAGATGACGACCTGGGACACCTGTTCAAGAGCGACCAGGAACAATATGGCATAAAGTCGATGCTCCTCAAGGGAGTGCATTCATCCGGAAGGGCTATGGTGTTCATCACCGCTCCAAATGCCGAAAGGACATTCGCCGTGTATCTCGGTGCCGCACTTGAACTCGTGCCGGAAGACCTGAAACTTGAGTATTTCGAAGGATACGACTATTTCCACATTGAAGGGTATCTTGTTCAGAATCAGGCTACTATCCGACGTGCCGTGGAACTTGCAAAGGCTGCGGGATGCATAATATCACTTGATATGGCTTCCTACAACGTTGTGGAATCCAACAATGCCTTCCTGCACGATCTCGTTGAAAAATACGTGGACATCGTGTTTGCGAATGAAACTGAAGCCAAGGCATTCACCAAACTGGAGCCACGCGAGGCTCTGGACGAAATTGCAAAAGTGTGCAAGATCGCCGTGGTGAAGGTAGGCAAGGACGGTTCTATGGTCAAGAGTGGAGATGAATATCATTTCATAAAGGCCAGGCCAGCGACACCGGTCGATGCAACCGGAGCAGGAGACACATACGCAGCCGGATTCCTATATGCCCATTCTCTCGGTATGCCGTTGAAGGTGTGCGGAGAAATAGGATCGATAATCGCTGCCAAAGTGGTGGAGATCGTAGGTACAAAGATCGACATTCCACGCTGGAAAGCCGCAAAAAAGGAAATACGAGAACTAATCGCAGCCAACACCCCAGAATAAAGCAATATGTTCAAAAACATTCAGAAAATATTCCGAAAAAAAAGACTGGCCAAATTTGCAAGCGATGTGCAGACCAGCCTTCTGCCGCTGTCAGCGATCTCCTCTGTCAATGTGATTATTGATGTAGAAGAGCCTGATTTTGATAAACTTAAGGACGAAATCCTTTCCTGGGGCAGACAGGTCGGGCTGAAAGTGAACATATATTTCTTTGACTTCAGGAAAATCGGAAAGGACGAACTCCTACTGACCAGCATACAGACGACCATAATAAGAAAAGAACTCGACTGGATCGGTATGCCGAGCATCAGCAAGATAGGCAATCTGTTATACGAACCGAGCGACCTCTTCATCTCAATGGTGGACAACGGCGACTTTCCGATCGAATTCGTGAGTAAATGCGCAAAGGCCAGATTCAAGATCGGCAGGCGGGCATTCGAAGGACACGCTTACGATATGATAATATCCGGCACCCAGACAGAAGACCTGCATTCAGACGCAAGACATATTTTTGCCGCAACAAAAGAAATTCTGACAAAGATAAGATAGGGTGAAGTGATAAGTTGAGTAACGTAGAATTTAAGGTATAAGGTTAGAAAATATGATAGGATTTATCAAAAACATAACCGTAGCAGTCAAAGGAGCCTGTATGGGCGCCGCTGACGTCATTCCAGGAGTATCCGGAGGCACAATCGCCTTCATTATGGGCATTTATGACGAATTTGTAGGCTCACTGGCATCAATAAACAGTGAAGCGATAAGGATGCTGCTCAAAGGGCAGTTCAAAGCCTTCTGGAAACATATAAACGGTTCGTTCCTGCTCTCACTGGTCATCGGAATCGGCATCAGCGTAGTTTCTCTCGCAGGCCTGATGCAGATGCTGCTGAGCGACTTCCCGATCCAGACCTGGGCGTTCTTCTTCGGACTCATCGTAGCATCTTCGATATTCATTCTCCGCGGCATATCCGGATGGGCACTGCGCGAAGTCCTGCTTCTGGTGCTGGGCATCATTCTCGGAATCGTAATCTGCACATTGTCGCCGACACAGACACCTGACGGCCTCTGGTTCATATTCCTCAGCGGAGCCCTCGCCATCTGCGCTATGATCCTCCCTGGCATCTCAGGCAGTTTCATCCTTCTGATTCTGGGGAAATACCAATATATTATGGGATGCATCTCCGACCTGGTTTCAGGCGTTAATTTCGCTCAGAACTTTCTGATTCTCTGCATCTTCGCCATCGGAGCCATCGTGGGCATACTGGGATTTTCGAAATTCCTGCACTGGCTGCTTGCACGCTGGCAGAAAGAGACAATGATCGTCCTTGCCGGCTTCATCATAGGATCGCTGGTGAAAGTGTGGCCTTGGAGCAATATGGAAGCCATCGTCACATCACAGTTTCCAAACGTCGCCTCGCTCTCTGAAAGCCTTGGCGGGACACTTCCGGCAGAAATCGTAGCACAATATGCAGAACACATAAATCCGCATACCACCAGTGCCTTCGCATTTGCCCTGATAGGATTCTTCCTGGTAACGGGCATCGAACTCGCCGGAAAGAAGATCGCAAACAAAAAACAGGCATAATCATTGAAAAGCAGTCTGTAAACGAACTCAAACAGACTGCTTTATGAAAAGATTCCACACACTCTGCACCGCCATCCTTTCCCTTATGGCTGCAGCATTCCTCTGCACTTCCTGCATCTATGACCGCCCGGCAGGAGACAACTTCTACCGCACACTCTGGACCTCCTCCGAATCCCCATTCGAAGGCCTCACCATCGAATTCCTATGCGGAGGCAGCATCTCCGCCCAAGCCCACAATGCCGCCGGCTCATTCGGCACATACTCCCCCGACGGCTCCACAGCCTACTTCACCAACCTTCACATCATCCTCGACCAAGGCACGATTCTGATCGAAGAAGCCCACCGTACCGATGACGACCAGATGCTGATATCCTGGCACTTCGAAGGATCATCCGACTCATCCACAACAAAAATGCACCGCCTCTCGAACTACCCGGAATAACTCCCGGAGGAAAGGCTCTCTTACTTTAGGATGAACTATAAGAGCATCTTGTGCTGGCGAAAACTCGTAACTCCTCCGTAAAAGCCCTAGATTTACAGACAAGTCAGCATTACCGAAGTACGCCGTCCGTGATATTACTGCTTCTACGGACGCACCAGCCCAAGCCGCCAGAAAAGGAGAAAAACAATTTTTATTTGCCAATTCCAAGAAATTGACTTATATTTGCAGCCACTTTCCGCGTCAGCCCATCTGACCACGAAAGAAAACACGGATCGGTTCGGTAGCTCAGTTGGATAGAGCAACAGCCTTCTAAGCTGTGGGTCTTGGGTCCGAATCCCAACCGAATCACGACAATGAAGCGCCTGACGAAAGTCAGGTGTTGTTGTTTTATACCCGGCAAGCCGAGTTCGCTCGAGCGCAGACGGGGTATAAAACAACAACGGACGTGCATCCGCACGCCCCGCTTCATTGTCGATGATGGCCCGCGGAGGTCCGGGATGTGCGACCACCGGGAGCAAATCCCAGCATGGCCGAATCACATTAAACGCCATTCCAGATAGCTAGGATGGCGTTTTT
>JAZRBS010000014.1:0-1611 GCA_045635205.1 Candidatus Cryptobacteroides sp.
GGAGGAAATTCGTACTATGTATGATTCCGAGACTCAACGTCCTTCAATCGATATGCTTGAAGAGAAGATCCGCAGTTGCCAGGAACAGTTGCAGATGCTGACCGAGTGCAGGGACCGGCTGTCGGCGATGATTACTTTCCAGAAGAAACTTAATGAAATGGAAAAGATCTACGTTGATTCATTGCCTGCGATTATTGTCGCATCGCATCGTGCCGAAATTCCATCGTACGATGAACTTGGAAAACTGTGCTACATGACAATCGGCCCGGAGATGGCTCGTCTGGGATGTGAGTGTCCGGAGCCTGGTTATTGCTATACCATCGAGCACGGAGGATACAGGAAGGAAAATATAGACATCGAATACTGCGAGCAGGTTGCAGCCATGGGCAAGGACTCTGATATAATCAAGTTCAAGCAGATTCCTCAGGCAGCAGAAGCTGTATGTATGAAGGTTTATGGCCCATACAACCGCCTGAACGAAAACATTAGGGAAGTACTTGAATGGATTGAGGCAAAGGGATATACGATTACATACCCGCCACGATATTCATACGTGGACGGTATATGGAATCAGGAAGATCCGGAGAAATGGCTGACTATAATTCAGGTGCCTGTAACAAGGTAGTATAATCTATGCCAACCTGTTGATTTCGTTCTGCAGGTTAGCTAAGAATTTACCGGCGTGGGCTCCGTCCATCTGGGTGTGATGGAACTGGAATGAGATCGGAAGAGTTGTCTTGAACCAGTGCTTGCGGTATTTGCCCCACATTACCATCGGATTGCAGAACTTGTCAGTGTACTGGTTGACTATGCTGTCCAGTTCTGTCTGAATCATCGCAGATGTACCAACGACCATATAATCTTCCAAGAAAGAACTTTTGCACTCGGCTGCAACCTTCTTTGTGAGGGTGTCATATTCATAAAGGAAAGTCTTCAGATCCTCTGTAAAAGGTATATCGCAAGAATTGATTCCGCCTTTGCTGTTATTCACGATAGCATTTACCGCAATGCAATCGTATTGAAACAGCTTGCCATTTTCCGGAAGAATATAGAATTCCTCTGATTGCGTTGCGGCTTTTCCTATGCACCAGCACAGAAGCGCATTGAATTTTACTCCAAGCCTTTTGCTCACCCTGATCAGATTGCTCACATCAAAGGTTTTGGTCAATGTCACCATAGGCATAGGAGAACTCATCCAAAGCTCGAATGCCTCTGCTCTGTTTGTGTCTTGTGGATTTACTTCAGTTTTCATATAACTATTCAGATATATCTGTATCAACCAAACTAATGCATAGGGAGTCATACTCCTTGAAATGACTCCCCGCATTCCTTTTCTGTATGTATTATAGTACTTTCTTCAAGCTCCAACTTCCCATCTTGTGACCGTTGTACTCAAACCCCCTTTCATCGAATAGCTCATATCCACGCTTGAGATAAAAGTTCAGGTTCTTCTGTGAGTTGGTAAACAATACCACCTGCTTGCCGCCACGTTCGCGGATATAATTCTCATAGTAGTCAATCATCTGTGTCCCAAGACCGATTCCCTGCATAGAAGGATCTACGCTAAGGGAGCTGAGATACCAGATACCCGGACCCGTTTTCTGGTAATCG
>JAZRBS010000015.1:0-5077 GCA_045635205.1 Candidatus Cryptobacteroides sp.
CAGCCATTCATCCTGATGCGCTATGCCGATGTTTTGCTTGCTGCTGCCGAAGCCGCTGTCGAACTTGCCATTGCAGGCGTTCCATGCCCGATACAAGGCGAAGACATGCTTGCTGTTGCAACCGAGGCGATCAACGATATCCGTCAGCGAGCGGGTGCGGATCTTTTGACACAAGGTCTGACAGCAGATGAAATAAGTCGAAACATCGTCAGACGTGAACGTCGAAAGGAACTTGCATTCGAGCATAAGACGAAATGGGACCTCAGACGTTGGAGAGTGCAGCATGAGGGTGCAAAGGAACTTTTCTGGGGAGTTGAGAAGGATGCAGGAATATTCAGCAGCGGTTCAAAGTATCGTTTCCGTGCGCTCTATCCTTTCTATTCATCAGTGAATGGCAAGTATTTCTTTGATGCACACTTTATAAATGTGAGTCCGAAGGAGTTTGAATATAATGTTATCGACTACTACTTCTCTGTACCTTCAGACGAGGTATCCAAGAGTGAATATATTGATCAGCAACCAAATAGATAATTGATAATGAAAAGCATAATAAAGTATACGGTTATTCTCAGTTGCCTGGTGTCAGCTGTTTCCTGTTCTTTATTCCAGTTGGATAATTATGATGCTCCAGAAGAAATTCTCAGGGGAGAGGTTATAGATGCCGAAACAGGTGAAAGAGTGTTGACCGATCAGGGATCAGAGGGAATCCGAGTACGTCTGATAGAAACATCATGGGAGGGAAATGTTACACCACTGGACTTTTATTGTCGTCCGGACGGAACTTTCCAGCATACTAAATTGTTCGAAGCAGACTACAATGTAAGGGTAGATGGTCCTTTTGTTCCTATTTATGTCGAGGATCAGAACGGTGTTCCGATTGTGAATAAAACTCAGGATATTCATCTCAAAGGAGAGGAATATCTGACTTTTGAGGTTCAGCCTTTCCTTAGGGTCGAGTTGGATGACACTCCTATGATCAGCGATGGAGTCATTACCGCTCGTGTCAAGGTTGACAGAGGCGTGTCAAAAGACGACTTCAAGAAGGTGGTTGCACAGACAGGGGATTATAGTGATTCATATCTCAATATGACTGACATTCAGTTATTTGTAAGTTATTCATCATCGTGCGGATATAGATCAAGAGATGAAAGGTGGTCAAATGAGATACTGTATTCCGGCAAGGCATTCGAAACACAATTCGGTAAGACCATCACGATTACTTCCAATCCTAAGAACCCTATTCCATCCGGAAGAAAGGTCTTCATCAGGGCCGCAGCCAGAATAAACTACGACACTCCAGCCGGAAGTGGAACAAGAAGATGGAATTATTCTGAAGTTGTAGAAGTTGATATACCGTAAAGATTATGAAAATAAAGAACATTTTAATATCGATGCTGTTTGCCCTGCTACCGTTCGGTCTGCTTGCATCTGATCCTGTCGATCATGTGAACATATTGGTCGGTACAATGTCAAAGCACTCCCTGTCGACAGGAAATACTTACCCTGCTGTCGCACGTCCATGGGGAATGAATTTCTGGACACCTCAGACAGGTACAATGGGAGATGGATGGGCATACTGCTATACTGCCGATAAGATCCGCGGATTCAAGCAGACTCATCAGCCTTCACCATGGATTAACGATTATGGTCAGTTTACCATTATGCCGGTAACTGGCAGACCTGTCTTCAACCAGGATGAGAGAGCCAGCTGGTTCTCTCATAAGGCTGAAGAGGCGAGACCATATTACTATGGTGTATATCTCGCTGACCATGATGTATATGTCGAACTGACTCCGACTGAAAGAGCCGCAGCCTTCCGTATGACATATCCGGAAAGCGACCAGTCTTATATTGTCATCGATGCATTTGACAATGAGTCGTATGTAAAGGTTATTCCATCAGAGAACAAGATTGTAGGATACACTACAAAGAATTCTGGTGGTGTGCCTTCTGATTTCAAGAACTGGTTCGTGATCGAGTCGGATACTTCTTTCGAATATGTTCGTACAATTGCAGATGGCAATCTTGAATCAGAAAATCTTGAATCGCAGTCCTCTCATTCAGGCGCAGTAGTAGGCTTTAAGACCGCCAAGGGACAGAAGGTCAACCTTAAGGTTGCATCATCATTCATCAGTCTTGAGCAGGCAGAAATTAACCTTAAGGAGCTTGGTGACGGTGACTTTGACCGAATCAAGGCTGAGGGACGCAACCGTTGGAATGAGATTCTTGGAAGGATAAAGGTGGAGGACGATAACATTGATAATGTACGCACATTCTATTCTTGCTTATATCGTTCAGTCCTTTTCCCTCGTAATCTGACAGAGGTTAATGAGGCTGGTAAGAATGTTCATTACAGCCCTCACACAGGAGAGGTTTGTGACGGATATTTCTTTACAGATACAGGTTTCTGGGATACATTCCGTTGTCTTTTCCCTCTATTGAATCTTGTTTATCCGGAAATGAACGAGATGATGCAGGAGGGATTGGTAAATACTTATAAGGAGAGTGGTTTCCTTCCTGAATGGGCGAGTCCAGGACATAGAGGATGCATGGTTGGAAACAACTCTGCGTCAGTAGTGGCAGATGCTTATGTCAAGGGTATCAGAGGATATGATATCGAAACATTGTGGGATGCAGTCAATCATGGTGCCAACGCAGTCCATCCGACAGTCCTCTCAACAGGAAGATGGGGCTGGGATTGGTACAACAAGCTTGGCTACGTTCCATGTAATGTCGGCATAAATGAAAGTGCTGCCCGCACTCTTGAATATGCATACAATGACTGGTGTATATATACTCTTGGAAAGGCTCTTGGCAAGTCGGCACAGGAAATAGAGGTTTACAAGCAAAGAGCGTTGAATTACCGCAACCTCTATAGGAAAGAGTTCTCGCTTATGAGTGGAAGAAAGAGCGATGGAACATTCTCGGATAACTTCAGCCCGTTGAAGTGGGGTGGGGATTTCACTGAGGGAAATGCGCTCCATTATACATGGTCTGTATTTCATGATCCGGCAGGTCTGATCTCTCTTATGGGAGGCGACGAGGCCTTCACCGCCAACCTCGATAATGTGTTCGAGATCCCACCTCATTTCGATGACAGTTATTATGGATTCACTATTCATGAAATCCGCGAAATGCAGATCATGAACATGGGTAATTATGCTCATGGAAACCAGCCGATCCAGCACATGCTTTATCTGTATAACTGGAGTGGTCAATCTTGGAAGGCTCAGGAGCGTATCCGTGAAGTTATGGATAAATTCTACACATGTAATCCAGACGGATATTGCGGTGATGAAGACAATGGACAGACATCAGCTTGGTATGTTTTTTCTGCTATGGGATTCTATCCTGTGTGCCCAGCAACAGACCAATATATTCTTGGCACTCCTTTATTCAAGAAGATGGAAGTTCAGATGGCAAATGGAAAGACCCTGAAGCTCTGTGCACCTGATAACAGTCCTGAGAACTGTTATATCGACGCTATGAAGGTAAACGGCAAGAAGTACAGCCGCTCATATCTGACTCATGACCAGTTGATTAACGGTGGCACAATCATTTTTGACATGTCTGACCAGCCAAACAAAGCAAGGGCAACGTCAGTAAAAGATAGACCATATTCATTCTCAAATGAGCTATAACATGATTAAGAGACTTTTTGTTTTTTCTTTTCTCATATTGATGACATCTACAGCATCTGCGCAGGAATATACAAGCAACAGACCAGCTGAGCCTGACAGACTCTTTAAGTCAGATGCCGTAGAAGCTAAAATCAACGAGGTTGTGACCATGCTCACAAACCCTCGTCTTGCATGGATGTTCATGAACTGTTTCCCTAATACATTAGATACCACAGTTCACTATAAGGGAGAGGATAGCGATGGATTATATGATACATTTGTCTATACAGGGGACATCCACGCAATGTGGCTTCGTGATTCAGGAGCTCAGGTCTGGCCTTACATTCAGCTGGCCAATGAAGATGAGAATCTGAAGAATATGTTGGCAGGAGTCATCAACCGTCAGTTCAAGCTTATCAATATTGATCCTTATGCCAATGCTTTCAATGATGGTCCTACAGGCGGCGAGTGGCAGAGTGATATGACTGAAATGAAGCTTGAGGTTCATGAGCGTAAATGGGAAATTGATTCCCAGTGTTATCCTATACGCTTGGCCTACCATTACTGGAAGACGACTGGAGACGAGTCTATATTCGGTCAGGTTTGGCATGACGCAATCAGAAATATCCTTGTTACATTGAAGCAGCAACAGAGAAAAGAGAACCTTGGACCTTACCGTTTCCTGCGTAAGACCGATCGCCAGCTTGATACAAAGTGCTGTCTAGGCTGGGGAAATCCTGTAAATCCAGTTGGTTTGATCGTTTCTTCTTTCCGACCATCTGATGATGCTACTACATTCGATTTCCTGATTCCGTCAAACTTCTTTGCGGTCACATCGCTCAGAAAGGCTGCAGAAATCTTGACAGAGGTCAATAAAGACCATGAAACAGCTGCAGAGTGTCTTGCTCTTGCTGATGAAGTGGAGAAGGCGTTGAAGAAATATGCTGTGGTTAAACATCCTAAGTATGGCAAGATCTATGCTTTTGAGGTTGACGGTTTTGGAAATCATTTCCTTATGGACGATGCCAATGTTCCTAGCCTTCTGGCTATGGCATATCTTGGCGATGTGCCCGTCAATGACAAAGTCTATCAGAACACCCGAAGATTTGTCTGGAGCGAAGATAACCCGTATTTCTTCAAGGGAACTATGGGAGAAGGAATTGGAGGCCCTCATGTCGGATACGATATGGCATGGCCGATGAGCATCATGATGAAGGCATTCACATCTCGTGATGATGCAGAAATCAAGGATTGCATCGAAATGCTGATGAAGACTGATGCAGGAACCGGATTCATGCATGAGTCGTTCAATGTGAATGATCCGAATGACTTTACTCGTCCTTGGTTCGCCTGGCAAAATACTTTGTTCGGCGAGCTGATCATCAAATTGATCGACGACGGTAAACTTGATCTACTTAACTCGATTGAAATATAAATGCATATTAAAGCTTCCCTTC
>JAZRBS010000016.1:0-53534 GCA_045635205.1 Candidatus Cryptobacteroides sp.
ACCTTAGTACGAGAGGACCGGGTTGGACGAACCTCTGGTTTACCGGTTGTGGCGCCAGCTGCACCGCCGGGTATCCACGTTCGGTCAGGATAAGCGCTGAAAGCATCTAAGCGCGAAGCCGTCTTCAAGATGAGACATCTATGAGGGTCGTGGGAGACTACCACGTTGATAGGCCGCAGGTGTAAAGGCAGTAATGTCAAAGCCGAGCGGTACTAATAGCCCGACATCTTCCTCTGTGAGTTCTTCGACCTCCCGAAAGCGCGGAAGTCGTAGTAATAAGGAAGTAAAGCCAAGAAAAAGAAGTGGAACGCAGCAACCGATAGTCTCGAAGTCGCAAGATCCAAGTTGTCTTTTCTCAGAAACATACTGTGGTGGTTATAGCGGTGAGGATCCACCTCTTCCCATTCCGAACAGAGAAGTTAAGCTCACCATCGCCGATGGTACTGCCCCACCAGGTGGGAGAGTAGGTAGCCGCCACTTTCTTATACGAGTCCCTGACATCTGATGATGTCGGGGACTTTTCGTTTATATCCGTCGTCTTTGTTGTGTAATTTCGGTATATCTTCGTATATTTGCGCCCTAATACCACAGTGCACCACAGTAGATATGGATAATAGATATTCAGAATTCAGAAAAGACGCTGCAGCCTTTATTTCTAACGATAGAATCTATACTGATTCTCTTAGATGTTTTGCCTGGGGAACAGATGCCGGCTTCTATCGCCTCGTTCCTAAGATTGTCATCAGAGCTAAAAATGAGTCGGAAGTATCACGACTTCTTCATTTGGCTTCACGACATTCGATCCCTGTAACATTTCGTGCGGCAGGAACCAGCCTTTCCGGACAGTCGGTCAGCGATTCTGTTCTGATCGTTGCTGGAAAGAATTGGGAATCCTATTCTTGTAATGCTGACGCTTCGCAGATTACTCTCCAGCCAGGAGTGATCGGCTCCACAGTCAATGATATACTCAGACCTTACGGGCGAAAATTCGGTCCCGATCCAGCATCTATCAAAAGTTGTATGGTTGGTGGTATAGTTATGAATAATGCGTCCGGAATGAGTTGTGGAACTGCTGCCAACAGCGACAGGATGCTTCTCAATGCTAGAATAGTTTTTGCTGACGGTTATGTTCTCGATACTGCTGATCCTGATAACAGAAAGGATTTTCTTCATACACACAGGCATATCCTTGATGCCATTCTTGCCCTTAGAGATGAAGTCCGGTCAGATGCATCTCTAGTGGATAGAATCAAAGTAAAGTATTCCATTAAAAACGTCACAGGACTAAATCTTCTGCCTTTCATCACTTTTGACGATCCGATAGATATTATTCTTCATCTGCTTGTCGGGTCTGAGGGAACATTGGCTTTTGTCAGTGAAGTGACGATGTCAACACTTCCTCTGGAGCCTTTCCAGGCTAATTCTATGATATATTTCCGTGATATGGCTGAGGCAGCAAGGGCTGTGATTGCAATGAAGGGACTTAATGTTTCTGCTGCTGAAATGCTCGATAAGCGATCGCTTGCATCAGTCAATGCCGGTGAAATAGATGGGCTTACAGCAGTTCTGACCCAGACTGTAGCAAAGACTCAGCACGAACTTGCTGAGAATGTGTCAGCCATATTGGATACGCTCAAACGTTTTGATACATACGGAGATGTAAGATTTACAGTCGATCCTCAGGAATATCAGAAATATTGGGCGATACGTTCCGGAATATTCCCTACCGTAGGCGGTATGAGGAAACCAGGAACGACCTGCCTCATAGAAGATGTTGCTTTTCACGTAGAGGATCTAGCAGATGCTGTTACTGATTTGTCGGATCTTCTGGATAGACACGGATATGATGATTCCTGTATATACGGTCACGCACTTGAAGGCAATTTCCATTTCATTATCAATCAGTCGTTCAATTCCGATGCAGAAATCGAGAGATATAAGGCTATGATAAATGATGTGGCGGATCTGGTTGTCAATAAATACGACGGTTCGCTCAAAGCCGAACACGGCACCGGAAGAAATATGGCTCCTTACGTTGAATTCGAGTGGGGAAAGGATGCATTTGAAATAATGAAGAAGGTGAAGAATATTTTCGATCCTGACAATCTTCTTAATCCAGGAGTGATATTCAATCCGGATCCGGAGTGCTGTTTCAAGAATTTCAAGGCCTTGCCTTTGCTGTCGCCTTCGCAAGGCGCACCGTCAGAGACAGCCGAAACATTTAAAAGGCTCAATAAGTGTATAGAGTGCGGCTTCTGTGAGGTGAATTGTGTCTCCTGTGGCTTTACTATGTCGTCAAGAACGAGAATCGCCGTTCAGAGAGAAATTGCATATCTGGAATCCTCAGGGAATGCCCCTGAACTTCTTGCAGAACTCAGGAAACAATATGCATATTATGGAAACGAAACCTGCGCTGGTGATGGTTTATGTTCGATGTCCTGTCCGATGGGTATCAATGTGGCCGATCTTACGCACGAGATACGCAGGCAGGCTATGGGCTCTTTCGGCCATAGTGTCGGAGAGTTTGCAGCTGAGCATTTTGCAGGGGTGAAATCTGCTCTGCGTGGAGTCCTGAAGATTGCTGATCTCGGACATAAAGTGCTGGGAACCAAGACTATGTCTGCACTGGCAAGAGGCATCCACAAGGCTGGAATCCCATTATGGACTCCTTCTATGCCGAATGCTTACAAGATACCTCAAGGAATTGTACAGGATACAGGCAACCCTCTGAAAGTGGTGTATTTTCCAAGTTGTCTCAATCAGACAATGGGCACCGATGATGCTTCAAGTACATTGAAGCCACTTGCAGAAGAGATGGTGGAATTGTTGCATAAAGCCGGTTACGACGTAATCTTCCCTGAAGGAATGGATAGGCTTTGCTGTGGAACTATATGGGAAAGCAAAGGAATTCCGGATATAGCGGAAAGAAAGGTCAAAGAACTTGAGAATGCATTGTGGGAGGCTTCCAAAGGTGGACTTTATCCGGTTATATGTGACCAGAGTCCTTGCCTTCACAGGATGAAGCAGTTTATTAGCCGGGTACAACTTTATGAGTCTGCTGAATTTGTCTGGAAGTTCTTGAAGGACAGACTTGTCTTCCATAGTTATGATGTCCCCGTGGCTTTGCACCTGACTTGTTCTACGAGACTGATGCAGATAGATGGATATGTAAAGGAACTTGCTGCACTATGCTCCTCTAAGGTGCTGGTGCCGGAAGGAGTCGGTTGCTGTGGATTTGCCGGTGACAAGGGTATGACACATCCCGAACTCAACAAATATGCATTGAGGAAACTGTCTGACCAGATCAGAGAGAATGGTATCGAGGTGGGCTATTCCAACAGCAGAACCTGCGAAATAGGACTCCGTACCAATTCAGGAATCCCATATCGCTCAATAATATATCTGGTGAACAGTTGTACTTCCCCGAGGATTTAGATTTCTTCCTTGATGTTGTACTTGTTGCGTTCCTGGCTGTTGCGTGAAACCATTTCGCAGATGAATCCGGCCAGGAAGAGTTGGAAGCCAAGGATTACAGCCAGAAGAGCCAGATAGAACATAGGCTGTTCGGTTACCGGCCTGAAATCAAGGCCTTGGCCCTGCTGTATGAGTTTCTCGGCAATGATCCATATAGCCATAAAACCTCCTATAAGGAACATAAGTATTCCTGTGAAGCCGAAGAAGTGCATCGGTTTTTTCCCGAAGGTGCTGAGAAACCAGAGCGAGATGAGATCGAGGAAACCGTTTACAAATCTTTCAAGTCCGAATTTGCTGACCCCGTATTTGCGTTTCTGATGCTGTACAGGCTTTTCTGTGATTTTGCTGAATCCGGCATTTTTTGCGAGATACGGAATATATCTGTGCATTTCTCCATATACCTCTATGTGCTTGACCACCTCGTTGCGGTATGCTTTCAGTCCGCAGTTCATATCGTGGAGTTTGATACCGGTGATTTTCCGTGCCGTTGCGTTGTACAGTTTGGATGGGAGATTCTTTGTGAGTTTGTTGTCGAATCGCTGCTTCTTCCATCCTGAAACAATATCGTATCCCTCTTCGGTAATCATTCTGTAGAGTTCCGGAATCTCGTCTGGAGAATCCTGAAGGTCTGCATCCATTGTGATGACTACGCGACCTTCCGCTGCCTTGAATCCGTGGTACAGCGCAGCAGACTTACCATAGTTGCGTCTGAATGAAATGCCTCTGACAGAAGTGTTCCTGGCGGAAAGTTCCTTTATTATCTTCCACGAGGAATCAGTGCTTCCGTCATCGACCATAATGACCTCATATTCATAGCCTTCGGCGGCCATTACTTTCTCAATCCAACTTACCAGTTCGGGAAGAGATTCCTCTTCATTGAAGAGGGAAATGACTATTGACAGGTCTTTATCGTATGTCATAATCTATTGATCTTCAGGTTTGTAGTCTGCAAATGGATTCCTGCTTGGTATGGAACGTGAAACAGCGAATGAAAGGATGGTTCCATATATGAAGCAGTAGATGAGATTGGAGAAGAATGTTATCTGCGGAAGTCTCTGCATAGTCTTTTCCAATTCAGCGGTCATATTTGAATCGAGCATAGGAGCCATCTGCTGAGTCATAGTGCCGATCTGCTCTGCAAACATATCTGGATAGAAGAATGCTACATTTGCAAAAGAGAACGCTGAATAAACCAGAGCAGAAAGAAGGGCGCTGGCTATTCCCATACGGAACGTTTTAGAGTTGTCTGCCTCCGGATTCTGCGTTGCAAATTTCTTCATAAAATATATCATCAGCCAGATGCAGCCTCCGAATTTTACGACCCAAAGAAGTATATTGGCGATTACTGAAATAAACGCAGGGAGTTCTGCAGTCCCGATCCATTGTGTAATGAAAAGATATGCAGTAGAAAGCATACCTAAAGCAAGTCCGGCCTTTCCGGCAATGTTCCACATATTCATCTGTATGTTATTTTGTTCCATATTCCTTCGTATTAGTTATGCAAAGATAGAAAAAAATTCCTACCTTTGCATTCTTGGATTAACAAGACTTGTTTTATAATATATAATATAGTACGATATGATTAATATTACATTTCCTGACGGTAGCGTGAGACAGTATGAGAACGGTGTCTCTGCTTTTGATATTGCGAACAGCATAAGCCCAAGATTGGCAGCGGATGTATTGGCTGCAACAGTGATCACGGATGCTGATACGACAGGAAAAGGTACGATATATGACGTTACACGTCCTATCAATGAGGATGCTGCAATAAGGCTTCACAAATGGGAGGATCCAGAGGCAAAGCACGTTTTCTGGCATTCATCTTCACACCTTCTTGCTGCTGCTCTGGAGGCTCTTTATCCTGGAGTCAAGTTCGGTATCGGACCTGCAGTGGAGACAGGCTTCTATTATGATGTGGATTTCGGAGAAAAGAATCTTGTGGAGGCTGACCTCAAGGCGATCGAGGATAAGATGATCGAACTTGCACGTCAGAAGAATCCGTTTGTAAGAACAGAGGTTTCTAAGGAAGAAGCACTCAAGACATTTACAGAGAAGGGTGACGAATATAAGTGCGAACTTATAAGCGAACTTGAGGACGGCACCATCACCTTCTATACGAACGGTGACTTTACAGACCTTTGCCGCGGACCTCATCTCAAGGATACCTCTGTAATCAAGGCTGTAAAACTCACAGCCATTGCAGGTGCTTACTGGAGAGGTGACGAGAAGCGTCCTATGCTTACCCGTGTTTATGGTGTAACCTTCCCGAAGAAATCAATGCTTGATGAGTATCTTGCAATGCTCGAAGAGGCGAAGAAACGTGACCATAGGAAGATCGGAAAAGAGATGGAACTCTTCACATTCTCTCAGAGAGTAGGTCAGGGACTTCCATTGTGGCTCCCTAAGGGTGCGGCTCTCCGCGAGCGTCTTGAGAATTTCCTCAAGAAACTTCAGAAATCATACGGATATCTTCCAGTCATCACTCCGCACATCGGTAACAAGGATCTTTATGTGACTTCTGGTCACTATGCAAAATATGGAAAGGATTCATTCCAGCCGATCCATACACCACAGGAGGGCGAGGAATATCTTCTCAAGCCTATGAACTGTCCTCACCACTGCGAGATATACAGGACAAAACCACGTTCATACAAGGATCTTCCGCTCAGACTCGCAGAGTTCGGAACAGTATATCGTTATGAGCAGAGCGGTGAACTTCACGGACTTACCCGTGTAAGAAGTTTTACACAGGACGATGCCCATCTGTTCTGTCGTCCTGATCAGATCAAGGAGGAATTCTGTAAGGTTATCGATATCATCCTCTATGTGTTCAAGACATTGGATTTCAAGGAGTATGTTGCACAGATTTCACTTCGTGACCCTGATAATAAGGAGAAATATATCGGTTCTGATGAGAATTGGGCAAAGGCTGAGTCTGCAATCATCGAGGCTGCTTCAGAGAAAGGCCTCAATACGGTAGTTGAATATGGCGAGGCTGCATTCTATGGACCGAAACTCGACTTTATGGTAAAGGATGCAATCGGAAGAAAGTGGCAACTCGGTACAATCCAGGTTGACTACAACCTTCCTGAGCGCTTCGAACTCGAGTATATCGGAAGTGACAACCAGAAGCATCGTCCGGTTATGATTCACCGTGCACCTTTCGGATCTCTTGAGAGATTCGTGGCTGTGTTGCTTGAGCACACTGGTGGAAAACTCCCTCTTTGGTTGACACCAGATCAGGTTAACATCGTGCCAGTCAGCGAAAAATATGAGGAATATGCAAAAAAAGTTTGCAGTTTGCTGAATAATTCCGATATTCGCGCCGCCGTTGATGATAGGAACGAAACACTCGGCAAGAGAATCCGTGAGAGTGAACTCAAGAGGATTCCTTTCCTTGTGATTGTAGGTGAGAAGGAAATGACCGAAGGCACGGTTTCTGTCAGAAGGCAGGGAGGAATTGACGCAGGATCTATGCCGGTTGATGACTTTGTTGCATTGGTGACCAATGAGATAAAGGCGCAACTGTCATAGCGTATTATATTAATAACTTAACTTATAGGAGGAATTTTTTATCGCAGCACCATTTAAACCAGGTCCACGCCCTATGGGTCCAAGACCTAGCGGTCGTCCAGGCCAGAGGCCGAATAACGTGAAGAAGGACGATGACGGATTGAGAATCAACGAAGAGATCACAGCATCTCAGGTACGTCTTGTAGGAGAGAACATACCGGAACAGGGTGTATTCTCCCTCAGGGATGCCTTGAGAATGGCTGATGAGCAGGGTCTTGATCTGGTGGAGATAAGCGCGAAAGCCGATCCCCCTGTATGTAAGATCATCGACTATCAGAAATATCTCTATCAGCAGAAGAAGAAGGCTAAGGAGATGAAGGCCAACGCTGCCAAGATAGTCATAAAGGAAATCAGGTTCGGACCTAATACTGATGAACACGATTTCCAGTTCAAGTTGAAGCACGCGCAGGAATTCCTGCAGGAAGGATCAAAGGTGAAGGCTTCAGTCTTTTTCAAGGGACGTTCCATCATCTATGCAGATCAGGGAGAAAAACTTCTTTTGAGATTTGCTGTTGAACTTGAGGATTACGGAAGAGCCGAGCAGATGCCGAAACTTGAAGGCAAGAGGATGATTATGATGATCGCCCCTCTCAAGAAAAAGTAATCCAAGGGATTGGATAACAAATAATTATTAACTAAATCAAATTTAACTATGCCAAAGATTAAGACCAACTCCGGTTCAAAAAAGCGTTTTGCGCTTACCGGAACGGGAAAAGTTAAGAGAAAGCACGCTTACAAGAGCCACATTCTCACAAAGAAGACCAAGAAGCAGAAGAGAAATTTGACTCACATCGCTATCGTTGCAAGTGTTGACGAGAAGAGAGTCAAGGCTTTATTGGGAATGTAATTTTAAGTAATTACACATTTTTTAAGTTAAACTTGGAACGCAGTAGAAAAGTTCCGTTGACGGACACTGCCTCCATAAACCAGTTAAATTTATGCCAAGATCGGTAAATTCAGTTGCCTCAAGGGCACGCCGCAAGAAGATTCTTAAGAGAACCCGCGGTAATTTTCTTTCAAGAAAGAATGTTTGGACGGTAGCAAAGAACACCTATGAGAAGGGTCTTTCATACGCTTACCGTGATCGTAAGAACAAGAAGCGCTCATTCCGCGCACTCTGGATCCAGAGAATCAATGCAGCTGCACGTCAGTACGGTATGACTTATTCTCAACTTATGGGTCGTATTGCTAAGCAGAACATCGGTCTCAACCGTAAAGTTCTTGCAGACCTTGCTATGAACAATCCTCAGGCATTTGAGGCTGTCATCAATTCTGTGAAGTAGCATATATAGATGAGTCTGAAGGAGTTATACCACAATAAATGGGCGAGGTTCGGCTTTTGGGCGACCTTGTACATCCTGTGGGTGATCTGGCTCGGAAACTATTGGTGGCTCTTTGGCCTTATACCTGTCTTCGATCATCACATAACCCGTAAGGTTAAGTGGCTGTTCTGGAAGAAGGAATACAAGGAGGGAGAAAAGAGAAACGCACTGCTCGACTGGCTTGATGCCATTATCTTCGCAGTGGTAGTAGTTACATTCATCAATACTTTCTTTTTCCAGGCGTTCAAGATTCCTTCGTCTTCAATGGAGAGTTCCCTCTATACTGGAGATCATCTTTTCGTCAGCAAACTGGCCTACGGTCCGAAGATGCCTCAGACACCTCTGACCATACCTTTTACACATAACATCATCGGTTCCAAGGAGTCGTATTCCACTCTGATCCAGAGTGATTACAAGAGACTCAGAGGATTCGGAAATGTTGAAGAAGGGGATTATGTGGTGTTCGGTTTTCCTCACGGAGATACAGTATTTGTAAACGAACCGGCCGCTGACTACTACACTATCATCAGGACATACGGACGTGATTACGCCAATAAAATGTATGGTCCGGTGAAGGTGAGGCCTTCAGACAAGAAGGATCATTATGTGAAAAGATGTGTCGCAGTGGCGGGAGATACTCTTGAAATCAGGGACGGACAGGTATATATAGATTCACAGGCTCAGGAAGTCTGGCCGGGAGTTCAGAACTCATACCGGGTCGTGACCACAGGGCAAAGAATCAATCCTGTCAATCTGGACAGACTGGGAATCAACATTTCTGAACTTTGGTTTGATCAGCAGTTACCTGGGTATCCGGCAATACCTCTTACCGCAGAGATGCTTGAGGCTGTAAAGGCTCTTCCAAATGTGATTTCTGTCACTCAGAACATAGATGTCTGGCCAGCAGATTATCCTGATTCCGACAAGACCATCTTCCCATTCTCACCGCAGTACAGGTGGACGAGAGATAATTTCGGTCCTCTGTGGGTGCCGGAGAAAGATGCAGAGGTAGAACTTACTCTTGAAAACCTTCCGCTTTACAGCAGAATCATCACTTCATACGAAGGCAATGAACTGGAAGTCAAGGACGGCAAGATTTTCATCAATGGAGAAGAGACTCGGACATATACTTTCAAGCAGGATTATTATTTTATGATGGGAGACAACAGGCACAATTCGCTTGACTCAAGATATTGGGGATTTGTACCTGAAGATCATATAGTCGGCAAGCCGGCTCTGATATGGCTCTCCATCGATGGAAACAAGAAGTTTCCGAAGAATATAAGATGGCGCAGGTTCTTCAAATTTGTTTAAAATTTTGCATTTGCAATTTTTTTATGCGATATTTGCAGCCCGCTAATAATGAATTAATTAAAAAAGTTATATACAATGGCAAAGGTTTGTCAAGTTACAGGTAGAAAGAGAATGGTAGGAAACAACGTTTCCCATTCCAAGAGACGCACAAAGCGCGTCTTCGCTCTTAACCTCAAGACCAAAAAGTTCTGGTCAGAGGAGGAGCAGAGATTCATCACACTTAAAGTGTCTTGCAAGGGTATGAGAACTATCGAGAAGAATGGTCTCGACGCTACAATCAAGGACGCTCAGAAGAAAGGATTTATTAACCTTGTTTAATTTTTCGGATTATGGCAAAGAAGGCTAAAGGTAACAGGGTGCAGGTCATCCTTGAGTGCACTGAGCAGAGAGAAAGCGGTGTACCAGGTATCTCAAGATACATTACTACTAAGAATAAGAAGAACACGACTCAGCGTCTGGAGCGTAAGAAGTATAACCCTTTCCTTAAGAAGGTTACTCTCCACCGCGAGATCAAATAATCAGGAGGAATAAGAAATGGCAAAGAAAGCAGTCGCAACCTTCAAGGCAGGTACACTCAAGAAGATGGTTAAGTGTATCCGTATGGAAAAGTCTCCAAAGACTGGTGCTTATGTTTTTACAGAGCAACTTGTTGAGGAGTCAGAGGCAAAGGATTTCTTCGCAAAGAAATAATTCTTTCCTGACAATATGATAATTAGTGGCGCAGTTGAATATTTTCGACTGCGCCACTTTTTTATGCGCTCTAAAAACATTATATTTGCAAGTTAAAGCGAGTGTTTATGGGCATTTTTGACAAAGGAGTAAAAAAGACCAATATGGGCTTCTTCCAGAGGCTCTCCCACGCTATAGTAGGTAAGGCAAAAGTGGATGATGACCTTCTTGATGCTATCGAGGAGGCTTTGCTGGCTACGGATATGGGTGTTGATACGACACTCAAGATCATTGACAGTCTTGAGGACAGAGTGAGTCGTGACAAGTATGTCACAATGGATGAACTTGTCGATATGCTTCGTGATGAGATTGCCGCTCTTCTGAATGTTAGTGAGGGAGAAACTTCCGACGATTCTGCAGAGCCTTTCGATTTTAGCAAGAAGCCGTTCGTGATAATGGTAGTGGGAGTGAATGGAGTAGGCAAGACCACCACAATCGGCAAACTTGCCAGCAGATTTCAGGCTCAAGGAAAGAAGGTTGTAGTCGGAGCGGCCGATACATTCCGTGCAGCAGCAGTGGATCAACTTACGATATGGGCAGAGAGGGCAGGAGTGGATATTGTAAAGCAGGATATGGGCTCAGATCCGGCATCTGTAGCATTTGATACTGTGAAGTCGGCAGTAGCAAGGAATGCTGATGTCGTGCTCATCGATACAGCCGGACGTCTCCACAATAGGATAGACCTTATGAACGAACTTACGAAGATTCGTAATGTGATGCGGAAAGTCATTCCTGATGCACCAAATGAAGTGCTTCTTGTTCTTGATGCTTCCACTGGTCAGAATGCCTTCCAGCAGGCAAAGGAGTTTGCCCGTGCGACGGATATCTCGTCTCTGGCTATCACCAAACTGGATGGAACCGCCAAGGGTGGCGTTGTGGTAGGCATCGTGGATCAGTTCCGTGTACCTATCAGATTCATAGGTATCGGAGAGGGGATTGATGACCTTAAAGTATTCAACAAGAGGGAATTCGTCAAGTCTCTCTTTTCAAAGGAAGATTTTGAAAATTAAAAAGTAATAAGATATATGAAGATTTCGTACAATTGGCTCAAGGATTATCTTGAGTGTGACCTCGCTCCAGAGGCCCTTGCGGAGGCTTTGACTTCAATAGGACTTGAAGTTGATTCACTCGAGCAGATTGAGGAAATTCCAGGTGGACTTGCCGGAGTAATCGTCGCAGAAGTGGTTGAATGTGTGGAACATCCTGATTCTGACCACCTCCACATCACTAAACTCAATACTGGAGAACCGGAACTTCTTCAGGTGGTGTGTGGCGCACCTAATGTCGCCGCAGGTCAGAAAGTGCTTCTCGCGACTGTAGGAACGGTACTCGGTGAAGATTTCAAGATCAAGAAATCAAAGATACGTGGTGTAGAGTCTTTCGGTATGATATGCGCTGAGGATGAACTTGGCATTGGAGAATCGCACGATGGTATAATGGTGCTGGATCCAGAGGCAGTTGTAGGTACTCCTGCAAAAGATTATCTCGGCCTTGCCACAGATGCACTCATCGAAATCGGCCTTACCGCCAATCGTGTGGATGCTGCTTCGCATATCGGAGTTGCCCGTGATCTGTATGCATATCTGAAGCATAACAATGTTCCTTGCAAACTGAACATTCCGGATGTCTCGGCCTTTGCAGAAGGTGAGGGTGAGGCTATCCCGGTGGAAGTTACAGCAGCCGATGGCGCTCCACGCTATACTGGAACCACGATTAAAGGAGTTAAGGTTGCATCTTCTCCAGAATGGCTACAGAAGAAACTTCTTGCCATCGGTCTCAGGCCGATAAACAATGTGGTCGATGTGACAAATTTCGTTCTCCACGAGATCGGACAGCCTCTTCACGCATTCGATGCTTCTAAGATCAGTGGTGGAAAGGTCGTTGTGCGCAGAGCAGAGGAGGGTGAGAAATTTACGACACTGGACGGTGTCGAGCGTACATTGAGTGCCGCGGATCTTATGATTGCCAACACAGAAAGATCAATGTGCCTTGCAGGTGTCTTCGGTGGAGAAGAATCCGGTGTGACTGAGTCAACAACAGATGTTTTCCTTGAAAGTGCATATTTCAATCCGGTTTCCATCAGAAAGAGTTCAAAGAGACACGGCCTCAAGACAGATGCTTCGTTCAGATATGAGCGTGGAGCAGACCCTCTGGTCGTTGAATATGCTGCAAGACGTGCCGCTCTTCTGATTCAGGAACTTGCTGGAGGACAGATTGTAGGCAAGGTTCAGGAATTTTATCCGGAGAAGATAGAAAAGAAGATTATCGATCTTGATTACAGCCGCATCGAGAATTTTGTGGGCAAGAAGATCGGTGGTGAGGTTATAGAGAATATTCTGGAGGCTCTTGCATACGAATTTGTGGAAAAGAACGAGCAAGGTGCAAAGGTGGCCGTCCCTTCTTATATGATCGATGTATATCGTGAGTGTGACGTTGTAGAGGAGATTCTCCGAATTTACGGATATAACAATATCGAACTTCCGCAGGCTATGAGGATGTCTGTGAACGCCCCTCAGAAGCCTGAGCCAGAGCAGGTCAGAAAGTCTATTGCAGATTTTCTTGCAGCAAACGGCTTTGTGGAGACAATGAATAACTCTCTGACCAAGTCAGACTATTATGCAAAACTCAAGACATATCCGGAAGACAAGTGTGTCAGGATAATGAATCCGCTCAGTTCTGATCTTAATGTGATGCGTCAGACCCTTCTCCTTAACGGACTTGAAGTCATTGCATACAATATCAACCGTCAGATCACCAACATAAAGACTTTTGAGTACGGTTCGGTCTATTCATTCGATCCTGAAAAGGATGGAAAGACTCTGGATTCATACGAGGAGCATACCAATTATGCGCTCTTTATCAGCGGCCAGCCTGACAAGTCGTGGAGAGTGGATCCGGGCAAAGGAAGTTATTTCCAGTTGAAGGGCTATCTCGAACTTCTGCTCAAGCGTTTCGGATGCGATATATATTCTCTTGAGACAGAGGCTGCTCCTGCTGATCTCTTCTCTGAAGGCCTTGCATACAATCTTCCTGGATCTCATCAGAGACTTGCCGTTATGGGAACTATTGCTCCAGCAAGACTCAAGCAATTCGGTATCAAGCAGCCTGTGTTTGCTGCTGAAATCAATTGGCCGGCATTGTTCGAACTTGTCAAGAGAAACAAGATAAAGTACAAGGAACTTCCTAAATTCCCTGAGGTAAGACGTGACCTTGCTCTTCTTCTCGACGAGTCAGTGAATTATGCAGATCTGCGCAGGAGTGCTTTCCGTGTTGGAAAGAAACTGCTCAAGCAGGTTGGATTGTTCGATGTGTATAGAGGTGACAAGATTGCCGAGGGTAAGAAACAATACGCTCTCAGTTTCATCCTTCAGGATCTTGACAAGACTCTGACAGATAATGATGTGGAGAAGGTTATGAGCAAACTCCTCTCTACATTCCAGAATGAATTCGGAGCGACTTTGAGATAGAAATGAAGGTTAGGTTGCTGCATATAATGGTTGTGTCCGCTTTGCTATGTGGACTTTTCGCTTCGTGCCGTAGGGATGAAGCGGAAGTGATACCTCGTAGTAAACTGGCAAAGATATATGCAGAGATGCTTGTGACGGATCAATGGATTACTGCTACTCCTGGGGTGAGGAAGATTGCAGATACATCGCTTGTATATGAACCTATTCTTGCCAAGTACGGATATGATTCAGATGATTACCGTAAAAGTGTCGAGGTATATATGAATGATCCGGAACGTTTTTCCCGAATATTGCGAAGCACCGGCGAGATTCTGGACAAAAGGATCAAGGAGTTGCAGAAACAGCAGATTCTGATCGAGTTGAGGGAAAAACTGCCTAAGATCAAGGCGGACTTCAGACCTGAGGAATTCTTCCCTTATCTGTTTGACGAGCCATACGTGCACTATTATGACAGTATAGCCTTCGAACCTGATTCGGTGCTGTGGATATATCGTCTCAAGTCCATTGAAAGGGCGGATACGATATATGATCAGTTGAGGATGATTGTTCTGGACTCACTTGCTGCGGGCGATAGCATTGTCCTGAAGGATAGCGTTGCTGTAAAGGATGCTCTGGCAGTCGGAGATTCTCTGGCAGTAGGTGACAGTCTCGCTCTGCAGGATACAATGCTTGTGACAGAAGAACCTCAGAATGTCGACTCGATAGTTCCGAGTGAGCAGAAACCCTCTGGGAAATTCCGTTTTGGAAGATTGTTGAAGAATTATTCGGAAAGCAATAAGCAATGAGTATAATAAGGAAAACCGCTTCATACGTATATACCTTGGATTCGCGGCCGCTCAGGAACGGCTATGTCGAATATGATGATGCTGATGGTACCATCGTCTCTGTCGGTACTTGTGAGCCTGGGGAAGAGGTCGAGGCCGGAGCCTTGGTGCCTGGCTTTGTCAATGCACATTGTCATATAGAATTGTCGCATCTGCACAAGAAGTTCCGTAAAGGAACGGGAATGGCAGGATTCATCGATCAGATCAACGCATTGCGAGACTGGGCAGGGCGTGATGTAAAAGCAGAACTGACCAGACAATGGATGGACAAGATGTGGGAGGATGGCGTATCAGCGATGGCAGATATCAGCAACGACGACTCTTCTTTTGAAGTGAAGAGAAATCATCCGATATATACGAGAACCTTCCTCGAGGTTTTTGGCAGCGAACCGGAAATGTGTGACGGAGTTATGAATGAGGTTGCCGGTCTCCAGGCTCTGGCTGATGCGGCGGGAATAGATGCTGCGCCTACGCCTCATTCCTGCTATACGATGAGTCCGCAATTGCTCAGTGCATCTGCTGGCAAAGGACTTGAGTCAGGCTATCTTTCCTATCATTCGCAGGAAAGTCAGGAAGAGGAGGATCTCCTGATAAGTGGTTCAGGCGCTATGTATGAGAACAGGAAGCGCTCCGGAATGAGTACTCCTCCTGTGACAGGAGAGTCCTCGTTGAAATATTTCCTGGATCGTCTTGCCGAAGCCAAGCCTGCACCGTACCACGAACATATTCTTCTGGTGCATAATGTATGCCTTGGACAGGATGATATAAATGCTGTGAAAGAGGTGATGCATAATCCGTTTTTTGCAATATGTCCTCTCTCGAACATATTCATACACAAAGCCTTGCCTCCAATCGCCCTGATGAGAGAGAATAAACTCGACATTGCCATAGGAACCGATTCGCTTTCAAGTAATGACGACCTTGATATGCTGAAAGAGATTGTGTGTCTGCATACGAACTTCCCTGAGGTACCGATGGCGGAGTTGTTTACCTGGGCCAGTCTTAATGGTGCCCGTTTCCTTGGAAAGGAAAATGTTCTTGGTACCCTGACTCCCGGAAAACGTCCGGGTGTGGTTCTTGTAACCGGCCTTGATGCGGATGGTAATGTAACCGAAGAAAGCAAGTCGAAGAGACTTATATGATATGCTTCATTTTGACGAAATAGTTTTCGGTCCGATATTCAGCAGAAGACTCGGCTCATCATTGGGAGTGAATATTCTTCCTTCCAAAGGCAAACTATGCAATTTCGACTGTGTGTATTGCGAATGCGGGTGGAACAAGGACGGAATTGCGGAAAGAAGTTTTCCGACCCTTGCTGAGGTTGAGTCGGCCTTTGAAGAAAGGATGTCCGCGCTTGCATCAGAAGGAACGAAAGTGGATTCCATTACATTTTCCGGCAACGGTGAGCCGACTATGCATCCAGATTTTCCTCAGATAATAGATGCTGTCTTAAGGAGCAGGGACAGATATTTTCCTGATGCAAAGGTGTCGGTGCTGTCCAATGCATATCTGACCGGGAGACCTTCCGTAGCGGAGGCATTGAGGAAAGTGGATAACCCGATACTCAAGATCGATGCTTCAACCGATGAATTGATAACAAGGATAAACCGTCCTGTCGGTAATTATCATCTTGAAGAAATAGTATCGGAACTGAAGAAATTCGACGGGAATTTCGTCCTTCAGACTATGTTCCTGCGCTCTCCGGAGTTTGATACTGCTTCAGAAGAGGCTCTTTCTGGTTGGTTTGATATAGTCAGGGAATTGCGTCCGAGGGAGATAATGGTATATACGATTGACAGAGAGACTCCTGACAAGAGTCTAGGAAAATATACAGTGGAAGAGATGACTGCTTTTGTCCGTCCTCTTCTCGAAGAAGGATTCAGGATTCAGATAAAGGGATAATGAGAGTAGTAATACAAAGAGTTTCAGAGGCTTGTGTCACTGTTCCTGCCGAAGATTATGTATCTTCGATAGGCAAGGGGCTTCTTGTTCTTGCTGCATTTATTGACGAAGATACGGAAGATGATCTTGAATGGACTGCGAAGAAAGTGGCGGCAATGCGTATCTTTGATGATGAAGATGGAGTAATGAATCTTTCAGTCAAAGATGTCGGCGGCGAGATTCTTGCTGTAAGTCAGTTCACTTTATATGCATCGACGGTAAAAGGAAACCGCCCGTCATATATAAAGGCTGCAAAGCCCGATGTCGCCATTCCTTTGTATGAGAAGTTCCTTGTGAAATTGGAGGAGCATCTCGGACAAAAGGTTGGAAAAGGAATTTTCGGGGCTGATATGAAGGTGTCGCTTCTGAATGACGGCCCAGTGACAATAATTGTTGATTCAAAACTGCGATTTTAAATATTATGGATTACTTGAAGAAATATGGCTATGCTCCTGATCGTGAGGAGATCGGCAGAGCAATAGAGATGATTGCCGCAAATATGGAGAACATATCTTCGGAGCAAGTGTACAAGGATTGTTTTTCAATGATGGATCTTACCACCCTGAAGACCGATGATACTCCGGCATCAGTTATGAAACTGGTCGGCAAAGTAAATGATTTTCAGAATTTGTACCCTGAATGGCCTCTGCCTGCCTCTGTATGCGTATTTTCCAATTTTGCCGCAACTGTGAAGGAATCCCGCAAATGTGATTTCAATATCACAGTGGTTTCTGCCTGCTTCCCTTCATCACAGAGTTTCCTTGAAGTGAAACTGAAAGAGGTGGAAATGGCTGTGGAACAAGGTGCTGACGAGGTGGATATCGTACTTGCTCTCAATGCCTTCCTCGCTGGTGATTATGAAGCAGCATCTGAAGAGATAAGGCAGGTGCGCCGTGTAATCGACGAGGTGGCAGGACGACAGGGCAGAAATGTCCATCTGAAGGTAATTCTTGAGACCGGACTCCTCAAGACTCCAGAGAATATCGCCATTGCTTCATTCCTTGCTATGGAAGCCGGTGCAGATTTCATCAAGACATCAACCGGAAAGGTGGATGTGAATGCAACTCCGCTTGCAGCATATATTATGTGTGAGTGCATAGCCAGATATTATGATGCCACTGGAAAGAAAATCGGATTCAAGCCGGCTGGTGGAATATCATCGGCTGCTGATGCGCTCTGCTACTATTCCATTGTATCGTCACTTTTAGGAAAGGAATGGCTCAATAAGGAGCTCTTCCGATTTGGAGTCAGCCGTGTGGCAAACAGTCTCCTCTCTGCAGTGGAGCAGAAGACAGTTACATATTTTTAGGAACTGTCTGAATGATGTTCTACACTTTTTCGTGGAACAATTTGTCCTGTTTTTTATATTTTCAGGACAAATGAAGAAATAGAAATCGGCCTCTCAGTTATCTGAGAGGCCGATTTGTGTAAATAAACGTATATCTTTTGAGTACACGGCTATTTCTCTTGAACTTTGCCTCTGTAATTAAATGTAAGACTTATGAGAGGCAAATTTACTTTTATGTTGCTGTCATTGATAATGATCTCTTGCAGCAAAGACTGGGCAAATACAGAGCAGAATCTGGATTACTCCTATGGCCGTGAGATCCCTCACGGAATGATTGTTCTTGGTAATCGTCTCGAAAATCCTTATACGACGGAGAATATGACCAAGGCGCTCAATTCCCTTTATCCGACCAAGGCTGATAGAGTGGATGTCAAGACCACCAATCTATATGTCCGTTTTCTTCCGGCTTCAGATGAGGAGTTTCAGAAATTGAACAGCCTAGGCCTTATTCTGACAGACCATCCCCTGGATTATGATATAGCGACAGAGGGCGACTGGTACCACGATCCGGAGATACCTCAGGGTAATCTTACCTGGCAATATGCGGTTGTACCCCAGGACTTTGATTTCCCTGAACTGACGTACGAAATCATCGATGAATGCTATATTGCTGAAAATGACCCTGGCACAAGGTCTGATGGTATTGATTGGGAAGCCGTGGAACTACAGTCCTATATTCTGACAGGCAATCAAGATAGAATTGCGGATCCGGCAACGCGCTCTTCCAGAAAAAGCACTCCATCAGGCAGGATAACAATAGAGGACAAGGAATTCAATAAGGGCAAGCCGTTAGGGGTGGCCGGAGTACGGGTTTCCTGCAATTCCTTTGTGAAATTCGATCATTGCTATACCGACCGGGACGGGTATTATCAGATGAATAAGACATTTTCTGCGGATCTCCGCTACCGGCTTGTATTCAAGAATGAGGCAGGTTTCTCCATAGGATTCAATCTTGTGCTTGTCCCAGCCTCTGTGTCCACTCTGGGAAAGGCCGGCCCGGAAGGAGTCGATATGACAATAACGGAACAATCCGATGTTAAACTTTTCCGCAGATGTGCTGTAAATAATGCGGCATACGACTATATAAGCCGTTGCAGCATAGAAGACTTGGGTATAACTCCTCCGCCGTCAGGATTAAGGATATGGCTGTTCAATTCGCTGGAAGCAAGCAGTGCTGTGATGCTTCATCACGGTGCAATTCTCCGGAGTGATCTGATACGCTCCTTTCTGGGCGATTTCTCACGTCTGGTGGAAATGTTTATGCCGGACATAACGATAGGAACCAAGACCTCTCTGACCTATAGTTCCTTGTATTCCACAACCTGTCACGAACTTGCGCACGCCAGTCATTTTGTCCAGACAGGGATTGATTACTGGAATGCCTATATCAGGTATATCATAGAGTCGTATGTGACTTCGGACGGGCAATTATATGGAGACGGAAGCGGAGATGGAGCCGGAAACTGTGAAGTGGGAGAGATGTGGGCCTATTATATGGAAAGCAAACTTTACAAAGAAAGGTATGGCGGAAGTTATCCATCCTTCGGCACAAGTTATTGGTTCTATCCGCAGATTTTCCGCTTTATGGATGAGCGCGGGCTGGATCAGTCGGAAATATTTCAGGTTCTTGATGCGGATGTTGATTCAAAGTCTGAACTAAAAAAGACCCTGATGTTCACCTATCCCGAAAGGCAGAATATGATCAGTCAGGTTTTCAGCAGATATTGATATGAGACGTTGTTTGTTTGTATTTGCGGCGCTTGTGTTGGCACTGCAGGGATTCAAGGCTGAGGCACAACGTTTCTCCTTATCGACCAATGTTCTTGATTATGCCTGCCTGGGGACAATGAACATTGAAGGTGCATATTCCGTTTCCAGGCGTTGGAGTCTTACCTTAGGTGCTGACTATAATCCTTTTACGTTCAGGAAAGGCCGGTCGGATCAGTTCCAACTTCGTCAGCAGTCTTATAGCATTGGTGCCAGATTATGGCCGTGGCATACCTGGTCGGGGTGGTGGTTTGCAGGTAAGATGCGTTATCAGGAGTATAATTCCGGAGGTATATTGTCTTCTTTGACTGATGAAGGCGATAGAGCAGGATTGGGAATGTATGCAGGTTATACATATATGCTCGGTTCTCATTTCAATCTAGAGTTCGGTTTGGGTGTCTGGGGAGGTCTGGACTGGTTTACGAGATACTCCTGTCAGTCTTGTGGTTTGACTGTGGGTTCTGGACGACGCTGGTTTGTCCTTCCGGATGATATAATGATTGCTTTGGTCTATGTGTTCTAAGTCATTGATATTTATCTGTGTGTCATTATCCCTGTTGTCTTGTTCAACTCTCGGCAAAATGAAGATGATACGTTCCGGCGAAGTCGCTATGAGTCTGTCGGTACCGGATGATGAGCCGCTTGAGGATGAGACCCGGACAGATGTGGTCATCGACAGTATAAGGGGAACCTTGCCTGAAGGACCTATAATAATGAATGCTATCAAAGATACGGAAACTGGCGAAATGGTGGCGACAGATGTTATTAATGCCTCAAAAGTCACGGCACGTTTCAGAAATGTCGCAGAAAGAGCAGGGTATGTGTCTATCGGTTTTGATCTGACAGTGCCTGCTACGATGTCGGATTCCAGGTGGCAATTGAAGATTCTTCCCTTTATGGGAATACAGAACGATACGATACCATTGGAAGCAATATATGTAACAGGGGAGAAGTATCGTGCAGAACAACTAAGAGGCTATGAAAGATATAGGGCATTTCTCTCCACCATCATCACGGACAGTACTGATTTCGTCAGGATAAGACAGTTGGAAGTGTTCCTTGAAAGATATTATCCGGAGACCTATGCGATGAAAAGTGATTCCTCATTCGTTCCTTCTCCGATGGCGGAAAACCTCTTCGGAGTCACGCAGAGAGAGGCTCTAATACATTATTCGAAACATCTGAAATGGAAACGTAATGAGAAGCGCAAGGAGAAAAGGGATATGATGTTCGACAGATATGTCAAGGATCCTATAGTATCGGAAGGACTTCGGCTGGATACGGTTCTGATTGCCTCAGACGGCGATTTCATATATCGCTATGTGCATACATTCAGGAGCAGGCCTCGTCTGAAGAAAGTCAATGTGTCATTGAAAGGCAGCCTTTATGATAAGGGAGAATGCATCCATTGTTTCCCTTTTCCGGACGATCTGACGTTCTATATCAGTTCTCTTTCCGGACTCGTGGACGACAGACCGAAGTATAAAAGTTTCGTGCTCGAGAGGAATGTCTATGACAACACGAAGGCCTTCATCGATTTTCATCAGGGAAGGTCAGATGTAGATACTCTATTGGGTGACAATGCTTCCGAATTGAGAAGAGTTCTAAGATGTATTGATGATGTGGTGGCAAGGGATGATCTTGAATTAGATTCCTTGGTGATCGTGGCATCCTGTTCGCCTGAGGGCACATTTGCCTCCAACAGGAGACTTTCTGCGGCACGGTCAGAGGCTGTGCGAAAATATATCGGAGACTATGTCCCATACGAATGGAAGGATAGTCTTAAGGCTTCCGAATTGCCGGAAAACTGGGAACAATTGAAGCGGCTTGTTGTCAATGATACGATATTGTCCTCCGGGTCTGTTGATGAAATCATCGAGATAATCAACAGTGTCAAGGATCCGGATCTGGCAGAGAAACGACTCTCTGTTTTACGGGATTACCGCTATTTGAGAGAAAAACTGTATCCTAAATTGCGAAGCGTCAGTTTTGATTTTCAACTGCACCGGGTGGGAATGCAGAAGGACACAGTGCATACGACGGAACTTGATACAGTGTATATGTCGGGTATTGAGGCTATGAAGGAATTGGACTACAAACGTGCAGTGACCATCCTGCGTCCGTATGATGACTACAATGCCGCTCTTGCTTTTATGTCAGCAGATTACAACCATTCGGCGCTTGATGTTCTTGGAAGACTTGATGACAAAGATCCCAAGGTATGTTACCTGATGGCAATGGTGCTTGTGAGGCTGGAGCAATATGCAGAGGCACGTAAATTCTTCGATCTCTGTATTGCATACGATCCTTATATGCGGCACAGGGCTAATCTCGATCCTGAAATGTATGAACTGGTAGGTAAAGACAATAATTATCTTTAAATTTTAAATTTATGAAAAGAAAAATTTTCTATGCAGCCATTGCTGCTGCGACTTTGACCGCGTGTGCGGAACAAATTGCGGTCGTGCCACAAGAAAACGACGGAAAAGTGGAACTTAGTGTAGCATTACAAACCGGTGCGACAAAGGTGTCAGGTGCATCTTCTGAATCGCAAGTGAATGATCTGCAGGTCTTTGTCTTTGATGAATCCGGGGTCATCGAAGCATACGGTCACAGTAACTCCACCTCATTGGCTTTGACTTGTCTTCCTGGCAGCAAAACAGTCGTAGCCTTGGCCAATGCTCCTGCTCATCCAGAGGTCTCGTCATATTCGGAACTCACATCTGTTTCATCATCCCTGTCTGATAATGCCGTGAGTTCCCTTGTTATGGAGGGAAAGGTTGAGGTTACCCTAAATTCCTCCACGAGTGTCACAATACCGGTAAAACGTATTGCTTCCAGGATCACTCTTTCAAAAATCACTAATGCATTGGAACTGGATTATCATAAGAAAATGACTTTTTCCGTCACTTCTGTATATTTGATCAATGTGGCAGGTGATAAAAAGTATCTGGTTGATTCCGATCCTTCGTCGTGGTTCAATAGAATGCAAAACGAAAATTCATCAGTTCCGTTTCTGTCGCAAAGCCTGGGAGGAGAGGTTATTTCATATAATTCTTCATACACTACATCCCATTATTTTTATTCTTATCCGAATCATACTGCGACCGATCGTAATGGCGGATCCTGGAGTCCTCGTTTCACCCGACTTGTCGTAGAGGCGATGCTTGGTGGCGAGACTTATTACTATCCGGTAACTCTTCCGGAAGTCGATCAGAATACTGCGTACGACATAGCCCTCACTGTAACCAGACCGGGATCGGATTCTCCGGATAAGCCGGTAACAACTCAGGCTGCTGAATTTACAATCCAGGTACTTGACTGGGAGGACGGCGGAGATATAAACGAAACCATCTGATCTTTCCGATATGAAAACTATGCCGTCCAGATTGCTGATCTGTCTTATCAGCCTTGTTATTTGTGCCGGGTGTTCCGTAAAGGAGAAACGTTCATTGTGTCCCTGCCGGATTGTGCTTGATTTCAGTGAGGTCGATACGGCCGTCATATCGTCTGCAGATGTTGAGGTGGCTGCTCCGGACGGCCTTGTTTTTTACGATCAGATAACCTCTGATGACTATGAGAACTATGTCGTGAATATACCACGTGGGAAGCATCGGTTATGCTTATGGCACGGCAGAGGGGATTGTGTTGCAGGAGAAGGATTGAAGATACCATACGGAGAGGATGCTCCTCCTGTATATATACACTCGTCCGTCATAGATGCAGATTGTGAACAGTTGGGCGAGATAGTGAGGATGAGAAAGAATCATTGCAGAATTACGATAATAATGAAAGGAAAAGATTTTACTCCTGTGGAGATAGCACTTCTGGGTAATGTGAATGGATATGCAGGTGACGGGTGTCCTTCTGTGGGAGAATTCCGCTGCAGTTCCGGTCTCGATTCTGATGGGAGCTGTTCTATGGTGTTGCCAAGACAGATAGACGATAGCCTGATTATGGAACTTGATGATGGGACAGAAGTGCTGAAGAAGTTTACCTTAGGAGGATATATTGCAGAAAGCGGATACGACTGGTCAGCACCGGATCTGGAAGATATCACTATGGAACTTGATTTTGCGGTGACTCATCTTACTTTGGTGATTCAGGGGTGGGAAAAGGAACATAAATTCGATGTTGTCATATAAATTCAGAAAATAGTTCGTAAATCAAAAACATTTTGTATCTTTGTCCCACTTTTCTGAAAGCGGATGTGGTGAAATGGTAGACACGCTCGTTTCAGGTGCGAGTGCTTCACGGCGTGTAGGTTCGACTCCTATCATCCGCACTTATTACAAGAGGAAGAATTTTCGGATTCTTCCTCTTTTTCTTTATCTTTACCAGTAAAATCGAAGAAAATTATGAAGATAGCATTTCTTGATGCGGCTACAATGGGCGATGTGTCTTTTGAGCCGTTCGAACGACTTGGAGAGTTTGTCCGTTATGAGAACTCCACTCCTCTTGAAGCACGTGAGAGAGTTCGTGACATTGATGTGCTTCTGATTAATAAGGTGCTGGTGGATAGGGAATTGATAGATGCTGCACCGAATCTCAAACTGATATGCATAGCAGCGACCGGTGTCAATAACATAGATGTGGAGTATGCTGCATCCAAGGGCATACCTGTGCGTAACGCTGTGGGGTATTCAACCGACTCTGTCGTTCAGACCACATTTATGCACATCCTCTCACTTGTGGGTGGCGCTCCATATTTTGACAGGAGCGTCAAGTCAGGGAGTTATTCCAGAAGCGGAATGTTCACTGACCCGAACTGGAACTGGTGGGAACTGGCCGGGAAGACAATCGGAATCATAGGCCTGGGCAATATCGGCCGTAAGGTTGCCTCAATAGCGGAGGCATTCGGTATGAAAGTGTGTTATTTCTCGACGTCAGGAACGGGACATTGCAAAGACTATCCTTGTCTGCCGTTGGAACAACTGCTCCGGGAGTCGGACATTGTTTCCATCCACGCTCCGCTCAATGATAGGACTGCCGGGCTGATAGGAGCCGGAGAACTTGCAATGATGAAGCCCACCGCTCTTCTCGTGAATATGGGTCGAGGAGCGATTGTGGATGAAAAGGCCTTGGCTGATGCTGTAGATAACGGCATCATCGCTGGTGCCGGATTGGATGTGTTTGTGATAGAGCCTCTTCCGCTGGATCATCCTTATCTTAATATGAGGCATCCTGAGCGTATGAGTCTGACACCGCATATTGCTTGGGCAGGAGTCGAGGCACGTGCCCGTCTGATTGGGATTATGGCCGACAATATTGCAAAAAGCTGGTGATTTCAGACGGTGATTACCAAGGGTTGAATTCACTCCCGTGAATCAAATTTTCTCCTGTCACTGAGGCGGAATCAGAGTCTTCTCCTGGCTCCGGCTCAGGTTCCGGATTGTCCGATCCCTCTGCAGCCGGGAGAGAGAATAACTTGTTGTATCCTTCATCCTCCATCCAGATTCCATCATTGGCCAAGCGGATCGAGAACAAAGGGTTGTCGTGCAGGGTTGTCTTTGGATCCGGAAGGTTGAGGTACAGGGTACATTCGCCTGTCGCGTCGGCAGGAATCTTCACGGTCTTGTCAATTGTGGCTGTTTCGCCGGCGAACCAGTAACGAGGGTCGATGTCCGGACATTCCCATACAGTCTTGCGCCCATTTCCGTCCACCATTATCAGTTCCACTGCACGGCCGTTCATAGGAGCCGCAAAGCCGGTGTTCTTTATTTTTAGGACAATGTTGAAGTTTTCGCCCGGAGTCAGAGATCTGGAGTGATAGATGTCGGTAAGAGACAGTCTGTATCCGAGTCTGCGCTTGATTTCATCGAGGCATCCGCCGTTTTCCCATCCTGCTATTACGTCTTTATGGTAATCGTTGTTCAAGTATGACCAGTGATAATCCTCCATATCCTTGAGTGAAGCATTGCAGGTGCAATAGGAGGATACGCCGCAAGTTTCTCCTCCCATCAGGACATACCTGGTCTCTTTTTTCCAATATTCACGTGTTTCTTCCCCGCTGAATGTGCCGCTGTCAGAACTTGATGCACCGAAACAGTCGTTGAAACAACTTATCCTGGCACGAGCGGAGCCATTGTATGCTGTTGCAATGGTGAGTGTATCCGTGTAACTTTCAGCATACATCATCCTCTTGAATGCCGGGGTACGCAGTGCAACCATACGGTCGGAAGGGAGGGCATCCAGCATTGCATCGACCACATTCTTTCGAAGCGAATGTTCTTGCGGTGTAGATGGACTTGAGATGAAGTTGCTGGTATAGTACCATTCGCCCCAGACTCCAACGAAGCCGGCCTGGAAGCACATTATCACATCACCGTACTCCTGGAGTATAGGCTTGAGTTGCTGTATGTGCCTGTCCACCCATTCCGGTGTGGCATCCCAAGGCTTGTCTTCCTCGCCCGCGCTGTCCTTGTATGAGAAACGAAGTATGCATTTGGCTCCGTTGTCTCTCAATATCTGCATTTCTGTTCTTATACGCTGGAGGAAGGAATCAGCGATGTATGATTCAATATAGTCGGTAATGAGGTAGCCGATATGGAATATGGTCACTTTCTGCAGTCTTGCGGCCTGAACGTGCTTCTGGCTCAGCGGATAACTGGTGCTCCTTGCATAATAGAATCCGCGTTCAGGATTGGCAATGTCTCTGTCTGATTCTGTCAGGGTAGTGTGAACCAATTCCTCGAATTCTCCTTTTACTGTGCTCAGGTCAATGCTTGGCATTACCAATATAGAGGAACGCAACACTTCATTTGTCCCGACAGAGGTCTGGATTACTTTGCTTATATTGTCTGAGTCTGTTATAGTGACCTTGAAACCTTTGCTGAAACGCACAGGAGGAAGCGCGATGATGAATGACGTAGGTGTCCTTTGGCTGAGTTTCACTCCATTCCCGCAATCAAGAATTACTGATGTGGAGGAAGTCTCGGACATCGCTATTGAAGGTGTGCGCCCGTCGGTATGAACTGTAATTGTAGCCGAGCCGGAAAGTTTCTCAGAATTCTTGCCCTCGATGCGAATGGATCTTATGGTCTCGCTGCCCGTCAACTGCAACTTCATAGCACCCATTACATTTTTGAATCTCAGCGAGTGGTCGGTGACGTCACCCGTGACAGCAGCCATCAGGAAGGCTCCATTCCCGAAACTATCCGAAACATAACTTTGAACAGCAGGAATATTTACATTGCTTATCGAATATGATGATGCGCCTGAATTGCTGCATACAAGCGACTCCATAAACGGGTAGAAAGCGATGTTAGGCGCTCCGTCCAGTTCGGAAGAAGAATCATTGTCCCCTTGGCTTACAATGCTGAATTTGCCCTGTCCAGTACCCGCAGTCTGGTCTGTAAGTCTGTATTTGTCAGCCATTGTGCGCCCTTGAAACACAGCCAGAAGGTCTCCCTTGGACCAGATGATGTTTCTGTCCGTTGTCATAGAAGTCCTTGTCGCGTCCTCGAAGGATTCGACAGTAGCCTGGAATTCAGGACCATTGATGGTGACGATGTCGGTGACTTCTGACTGGCATCCAGTGAATATTGCTACGAAGGATGCAATGATTGATATATACTTCTTCATCCGATGATTTGCCCTTTTAGTTTAATAGGTACAAATCTAATGATTTTTGTCAAATTCAGAACTTTCTGACCATAGTTGCGGCCGAGGTGGATGACAAATTTAGCAAAAATGCGGAGGCCTTGTGTCTCCCCGTCGAAAAATCAGAGTGACAGCAGTCGTATATGCTGACCATTGAGCGGAAAATGTGCGCGGAAGTTCGTTCCGGCCGCTCAATGGGTAGGAAAATGACACCATTGAGCGACTGGAGTGCTGTAGGAGAGTGATTTTCCGCTCAATGGATTCTATGCAAAATAAAAAAAGACTGTCATTTCTGACAGCCTCTTGCTCCCGCAGGTATCGAATTATTGAACCTCTGGAATGACTTCCGGAAGGTTGTAAAATTCATTGATGAGAATCCTTGGGTTAAGACTATGTTGGAGAAAATTATGGAAAGAGAATACAATAGGCAAATATTTTGAGTTCCCAATACCTTTTATACAACTGCGGTGCTATCGGATCGGTATAGATGCTATTCTTGAACGCAGCGCACTGCATGGCTCTTGATTTTGGCTGATGTGTATGCCGCGTAGGCATATGCCTCATCGCTGTCCAAATACAATCTGTATGCTGATGTGCTACCACTTGTTTTTGATGACCAATAGTAGCCTTCAGACTCTTTGTATACTGCACCACCATTTTTGTTTAAATAGCCGGTTGTAGGCAAGAAAACTTTGGATGCATCAGTTCTATATTCCTGCGTGCCGCTAAACCAATAACCATAGTGTCCCTTTTCATTATTCAGCCATTCTGAGTAGTTTTCTACCAAATGGTTAATTTCGTAATATGTCGGAACTCTCCAGCCTTCAGGGCAAGGGTCATATATCGTCTTTTCAGGAACGTTTTCAGTGCCACTGTTCCAGAGTTTACTGTTTGGCGTGTCAAGCCAATCGTAGTTGTTGTTTGCCGATGAATATATATACATATAGTTAGAATTCTCTTCAGATTGTCCAGTTTCGATGTCTACCGGACCATATTTTAAATCCGGTTCTGTAGCGTCATATCTTGTGGAGTACCCATGACCGTATTTTCGTCCCCATTGGTAGAGCTTGCCGTATGGATAATCATCCGAATGGTATCCGCAATTGACAGGAGCCCACACAGGGCCATCGATTTTGATGCCTTTGCCATGGTTGATGCCATATTCGTCGATGTAGTCTGCAGTTGCAGTGGCCGCTTTGTATACTGTGAGGGAGCATCTTGGTGATGATCCGGCAGGCTCTGCCGATATGACTGCTGTTCCGGCTGATATGCCGGTTACAAAGCCATCTGCATCGACTGTGGCGATTTCTGGTGAATTAGAAATCCATGTTATTTTTCCTGTTGCATCTTCTGGCACGGTCTTATATGAAAGTGATTTCTGTTCACCGGCGTAAAGATCGAGATTTCCTATTTTAAAATCAACACCTAAAAGGGGAATCTCTGCAGGTTCTTTGTCGGCAGCCACGCAACGTATAAAGTATCCGTATGCTCGTCTTGAATTGACAATCTCTGCTCCTGCATGTGTCGTTTTAAGTGCGCATGCTAATATTGAAGATGTCTCAGAAGACCAGTACCATCCATACGTTCCAAGCATGACGCCACCGGAAGTGTCCTTGTATCCTGAATTGGCAAGAAATATCCTAGGGTACCCTTCTGTGTTAGGGTATTCTCCACTGAAATAACAGCCTTCACTTGTTGATGAAACATTGGTCAGGAGACTGGAAAGTTCTGATGATGTCGGAACTCTCCATCCTGCAGGGCATGGGTCGTATGCGGACTTCACTGGTTCCTCCTCTGTTCCTGAGTTCCAGAATGTGTCATCAGGCGTTCGGCACCAATCGTATGGGCTTGAACTGACTTTGTAGAACGTATTCCCAAGGCTGGAGTAATATAAGCTCACAGGACCATTGGCTTCCTGTGCCCCCTTTGGACTATGACCGGATTTCCTGCCCCATTGATATACCAATCCATTAGGGTAGTTTTCTACATGATATCCGCAGTTGACGGGGGCCCAAACTACACCATTGAGCAGTATTCCGTAGCCATGGTCAACACCATGGTTGTCAATATATTTTTCAATCTGATATACATTTTCTACCGTGATTGCAATCGTTTTGCTTATTCCTGAGGTAGCTGTACATGTGATTTGTGCTATACCTTCATCTAAAGCTGTTACATTGCCTTCTGAGTCAACTGTAGCAACGTTTTCGTTGTCTGATGTCCATAACAAGGTTGTATTTTGGGCATTTCCCGGTGCGTATGTTGCAACTAACTTATATGTCATGCCGGATATCAATTTAAGAGATTTGTGCTCAAACTGAATATCCTGTATTCCATAAGCAGATTCGTCGCTGCCTTTGTCTCTGAAACATCTGACAGAAAAGCCAGATGCTCTATAATATGGTATATCCTTTTTCAAAGTACCTCCGGAATATATCTGCATGCACTTTGAATCAAGACCTGATGTGCTTGTGGTCCAATACCATCCGTAGCTTCCGGAACTAAATGATGATGTTGAAAAATCGTAATAGCCGGCAAAAGGATAGAACATCTTGAAGCTATTGTTTGTAAATATCATGCCATCTGCAACTGTTGTTGGTGTTGATATGTCAGCATTTACAAATGCTCCGTTGTTTCCTCCTTCCGGAACCCTCCAACCTATTGGGCACGGGTCATAAATGGTCTTTTCATTATCCCAGAGCTGATTATTGAATTCGTCATCTCTCTGATATACCCAGTCTCCAGAATTGTTTGTGCAGTAGATGAATTGCATAGGGTTCTGGGTGGAATATGCTATGTTTCCTGTCGATGCATCTGATTTTACAGAATTTGGCCATGTTGCAGTGGTGGCTGCAGGAGATGAACCATTGAAATTGTTGCCAGCTGAAGGGAATGGATCTTTACGTCCCCATTGATATAGGAGTCCAAAATATCCTTCTTCCTCACTTGAACTGCTGGTTGCACCAAGGTTGCGGTCCATCATTACTCCTGCATTGTTTGCAAGGAAGTGATTGATGATCTTATCCTCCACCAACCAGATGTGCCAGCTCCACAGAATAGTGCCATTGGCATCTTTCGCTGCAATTACGGCGTTGCCTTCTGTGAAAGTAAGTGGTGTTGTGAACACGATCTTACCATCAAGATAGAGAGCTGAGCTTATAAGGTCTCCTGTCTCTGGTGTTGTGGTGTTTCCAAATGTTTCCCACAGAACGTCTACTGATTCAACATCTTCTATTTCATTGTTGCTGTTGCCTTTTCTTGCTTGGAAAAAGTATGTTCCGGGTTCTGAGATGATATAGCAGTTGGCGGACTCTCCATCGATGTTAAGATCAGTTCTTTTCGTTTCGCCATTGATGATATCTGGCATTACAAGTATAGAGGATCTTTCTATGACGTTTCTTCTGTTTGTCTTAATGACTGCTTCGTTATTCTCTGAGTCAGTTATTGTTACTGTGAATCCTTTGTTGAAGTCTGTCGGAGGAAGGGCAATGTAAAATGAGGTTGAAGAATTCTCATTGAGCTGAACTCCGTTTCCGCAGTCTAGGGTTACGGATGTGGCCTCAATGTCACATAATGTTATTGTAGGAAATGTATTGTCTGAATAGACTGTTGCAATTGCCTGTCCGCATAATATTTCATTGTTGTTACCTTCAATTCGGATTGAACTGATTACTTCTGTTCCAATAAGTTTTAGATGTATGGCTCCGAGGATATTCTTGAATTTCAAATTATGGTCGTTGAGGCCTGTTGTGACTGCTACCATAGGGAATGCTCCGTTGCCGAAGCTGTCTGGTGTGTAGTTTTGTGTTGATGGCAGATTTAGATTTGAAATTTCATAAGTAACAGCGGTTTCCGATTGATCAGGATTGGTGTTGACCGGGATGCATATCAGTCCTTCCATATATGGATATATGGCAACATTACTTTTTATTTCCCAATCAGTAGGGTTGGTGCTGTTCTCAATGTCAACTTGGGTGAATTCTCCGTTGGGTGTTCCGACACTTTCGTCGGTGATCATATATTTATCTGCTCTGGAACTTCCTTGGTATATTGCCAGTAAGTCTCCAGCGGACCAGATGATGCTATTGTTGTCCCCAATTGAAGTTCTGGTTCTTGGGGAGAATGACTCAAGAGTCGATGTGAACGTATTTGTATCGGAGATAGTATAATCTGGTCTGGAGAGTTCCTCGTAGCATCCGGATAATATGCAAGCTGTTGAGAAAATGCCTGTTAGTATGGATATAAATCTATTCATATAGTCTAGCTTCTAATAAGAATTAATGAAACTGCTAAGGTAGGATAAAACTTTTGTTTTTGTAAACAGAAACTAGCGTAAATGAATGTTTGATTGTATTAATTATCGATGAGCCCTCTGGGTTAAGCCTATTTGGAATTCCCTAAAAAGATTTTTCAGGAGCAGAGCCTCTCGGCTCACCTCCTGAAAAATTTCGTGTCGGCTTAAGCTGACCGATTTTCTGCGTCTCTTTCTGTCATCCCCGACCTGATGGGGATCTCGTATAATAGTTTAACCCAAGGCAGAGCTTATCGAGAGTCCGAAGTGTCAAGGCACTCCGGAGAGGATTTGTAAGTTCAGCAGTCCACTAGTGGTTATTCCTTACGGTTTCCGCTAGTCATTCAATTGTTTTTCAGATTGCCTCCACTCTCTGGAAAACAAGAACTTCAGAGACGACAATGCCGAGCTTTATTTGTGGGATATATAAACGAAAAAAGCACTGAAGAAATTCAGTGCTTTTTTGCTCCCGAACTTGGACTTGAACCAAGGACCCTCTGATTAACAGTCAGATGCTCTAACCAACTGAGCTATTCGGGAATATTTTTCTGAAAAAAAGGATGACCAAAGCCATCCTCTTGCTCCCGAACTTGGACTTGAACCAAGGACCCTCTGATTAACAGTCAGATGCTCTAACCAACTGAGCTATTCGGGAATTTTGTTGTCTCAAACGTTGTTCTAGTCGTTTGGGATTGCAAAGGTAGGTAAATTTTCTCTACTTCCAAACTTTTTCACATAATTTTTTAAAAAAGATGTATCTTTGTACCGATTCTGAAGAATAAATGGCGTTTAGCCTTAAAAACGGTTGTTATGGATATAGATCTCTTATCAAAGATGGTCAAGGAAATCATACTTGACAATGACAGAGTGGTGCTTCCGGGGCTCGGTTCTTTTGTTGCCGAGTTGGTCCCTTCTACATTTTCTGATAAGGGATATACTATCAATCCGCCTTACCGGCGTCTGTATTTCCGTGCGAAGCCGGATGAAGGCAGTGAAATTGCTGATTTTTATTCAAAAAGCAATAAGGTGGATATTGCGCTTGCCGAAAAGATAATCATTGATTTCGTGGCGGAACTCAAATCCATTCTGCATACTAAAAAGACGATAGTGTTTCCGGGACTTGGCAGACTGAGAGCCACAAAAGAGAACAATGTGTTCTTTATTGCTGATGAGGATCTGGACATATATCCTGCAGGATTCGGGCTTGAACCGGTCTCTCTGAAGACGCATCAGGAAACTAGTGAGGAGTTAAGTGCTGCTGTGGTGGGACTGAAGTCGCTTCTGGAAGATCCTCTTCCTGTTCCGGAGCACATTCAGACCGCCCCAGAACCGGAGCCAATCCCAGAGCCGCTCGTAGAAATCCCTGTGCCAGAACCCGCACAAGAACCAGAACCCGTACAGGAACCAGCCGCAGAGCACGTTTCGCAAGATAAGCCTAAAGGCAGACTGTTCCTTAAGATTGTCATTGTTCTTACTATCATTGCCCTCGTTGCGCTTGTCGCATTCGCCATTGTCGGCAGATTGTGCCCTGAGTGGATAGACGGGTTCTTGTATTCACCTGAAGAATTGAAGATTCTTAACTATAGATTATGATAAAGTACGTAGAACAACATACAATTCCTTGCTATGACACAGATGCATCCTGGCGCCTGAAGCCAGCGTCTTTTATGAACCTAGCCCAGGAGGCCGCCGGCCGTCACGCTGTATATCTCGGGTTCGGCTATGACGACCTTATCGTATCGAACACAGCCTGGATTCTATCGCGAGTTCACGTTCAATTCATCGATACTCCTCAATGGAGGGAGGATATCACTCTGACTACCTGGCATAAAGGGCTCAACCGTCTGTTCTTTCTGAGGGATTTCATCCTTACTGACAATGAGGGCAGGGAAAGGGTGAAGGCGACTACGTCGTGGCTCATACTCAATCTAGAGACCCGCAGACTTGTCCGTGACCCGAAACTTGTCGAGGAGGGTACGGTATGTGAGGAAAATGTCATCGAGACTCCAGCGGATAAGGTGCAGATGCCTAAGGATGTCGAATCGGAATTCGTTATGGAACATACTGTGGCATATTCCGATATCGATACTAACGGACACACCAACAATGCTATGTATATGCAGTGGGCTATGGATGCCGTCAATTATGAGGTGGCTTCCAAGATGCCGCTGAAAGAGTTTACCATCAATTTCAACCACGAGACCAAGGCTGGAGAGGTCGTGAAACTTTACCGGGCGGCTCTTGAAAAGGAGGATGGCCTTCACGTTTATGTTGAAGGAAAAATCGCCGAAGTGTCTTCATTTACGGTAGAAATGATTTTCTAGAGAGCCAGTCATTATGATAGACCTGATATATCCATACGAAATAGCGCCAGTAATACCGGCACCGACGGCCGAATCCAAGCCTGTAAGAGATGCTTCCTGTGAATGGTTCCCTGTCGTGGAGCCGAGCGGCCTTGTGGTGGGTCGGGCACTCCGTGAATATTGCCATAGCGGAGCGAAGCCTCTTCATCCCGTGGTGCATATTCATATAATTGACAGATATTCAAGAATCTATCTTCAGAAAAGAGCCTCCCATAAGGATATTCAACCGGGTAAATGGGATACTGCTGTCGGAGGCCATATTTCATACGGAGAGACCCTGATGGAGGCGGTCTTCCGGGAAGCCTGGGAAGAACTCGGCTTTACGGAATTCAACCCTCTGTATCTGCAGACATACGAGTTTGAATCTGCTATAGAAAGAGAACTTGTCAATGTCTTTGCAGTTGTAGGTTCATACGATCTTCATCCCGATCACGATGAGGTTGATGAAGGCCGCTGGTGGGAACTTGCCGATATAGATGCTTCGATAGGCAAGGGTATCTTCACACCAAATTTTGAGAGTGAATTCCGTATGATCCGAAAGTCTCTTTTGGCACTTCTTTAAATTATAGCGGATTTTCCATCCATTCTGACTCCGTATGGCTGAGGGAACCAAGTATCCCGAGGCCGTCGGTTATGTTTGTGAATGTAAATGTAGGGGAAGCGAGCCCCATAGATGCCAGTATGTTGCTTTCCTTATCCCATTGTCCGTCGAAGTATCTGTAGAAATCCGCAGATGTCTTGAGCATCAGTACTTTAAATCTATATGTGACATCCGAGCCGTTTTTCTCTCCGCTGAAACTTAGGATTATCTTCTGTCTTCCGTTTTCTGTGACCTGTGCGTCGTTCCAGTAGGCGATCTTCTTCCCTCTGAGTGTCATTGTACGATAGGCTGATTCGTCGAAAACGTTGTATGACATCTGCAGATTGACAGCATCTATGAACCCTGTCATCTGCTCCTCATTCCATTCTTCCTGCACCATCATCGCTCCATACATATCTTTAGTCTCGGGATTGTCAGGATATTCTATTGTCACTTTGATTTCGTCCGGGTAGTCTTCTCCTTTTTCCACCTTTGTGCTGAATTCCTTTACCGGCTCGGGTATTATGCACTGTGCGTATGCCTTGCTGTATCCTTCTGCTTCGGCCTCGATAGAAATCGTCTGTCCTGGCTCGAAGTGATGATATGCCATATATGTCGCCCGGTATGTGTTGTCTTTTTCGAGGGTGACTTCTTCTCCGTCTGCGGTGAGTCTGACCTTGATGTCGTACGAGGAGATGTCATCCTGTGCCCCATTGTTTATTGATCTTGCGCCTATCACAGTGAGTTCGTGCCAGTCACTCAGAGTGGATGGCAGAAATTCGATGTAAATCCTGTTTTCGCCGTCGGTATCTACTATGTTGAATTGCTGTTCGCAGCCTGCAACGACGATGTTAGCCAGCACTGTCAGCAGAATATTCATTTTCTTCATAATATCAGAATCTCAGAGTGTAACTTATTGAAGGTATGATAGGTATGATCCCGATGCTGGTGCCGATGAATTCACCGTCTTCTCCTTTCGTGACGAAAGCAAAGAATGGATTCATACGGCAATAGACATTATAAACGCTAAGGTTCCAGATGCTTTCATTTCCCCTTCGGGTGGTCTTCCTGAAATTCATACCTATGTCAAGACGATGATATGGGGGCATCTTTATATTGTTAGGTCTGGAGTAGTGGAAATTGTGCTCTCCTGAAATGTGGCTGTATCCGGTGATCCGGCTTCCGCTGTGCCAGTTCCAGGCTGCATAGACATCGAGCCTTTTGCCGAATCTGTGGCTGCCTGCAAGTGTCAGTTTGTGCCTGTGGTCATTTCTGTCAGGATACCAAAGCGGATGTATGTCAGCGAAATGACGTTCGTTCCACGCCAGTGTGTAGTATGCCGCAAGATCTGTTCTGTCGGTTCTCCAGGCCAGTTCCACTTCAGTTCCGTACGCGCGTCCTTCACCTTCGGAAAAAGATGATTCCCATTCATCCAGAGGCGGATATAATGCATTGGCTCCAGTGTATTCGAGCAGCCTGTCCATTGTTTTCCAATATCCTTCAATGTTCAGGACGATGTCCTTCGGCAGGTTCATATATATTCCTCCGGCAATCTGTCGTGAATGCATCGGACGTATCTTTGACGTCACAGGCATCCAGGTATTGGTCGGAAGATCCATATAATTGGTGGCAACCTGATGATTGAACTGATTCATCTCCGTGTATGATGCCTTCAGGCTTATTCCGCTGCTGATCTGAAACCTCAAGGCAAGCCGGGGCTCAACTGCAAAATATGTCTTGCCCGGCACCGAGAATGTGGCCGCACGCAATCCTGCATTCACCTTGAACCATCCCGTGGCATTGATTTCATCTTCAATATATATCGTGGGCTCGTGTCCGTCGTACCTTGCTTTATCGCTGTATGTGAATATAGGCTCTGCTCCTGCTGTGATGAAATTGCTATATCTTTCCGGATAATAGATGTGGTACTGGTATGCACCTCCAAACCTTATGTGATGATATGGTGATGGAATCCAGTCAAAGTCTCCTTTCACGCCAAGGTCGTTGACTCTCGTGAGATTGGCTGTTTCCATCTGTAGAGTCTCGATGCCATCAGCGCCTTCCATCTCCATACCGATTTTGGATCTGTTGCTGGAGTTATAGATCATCACCCTCGATCTGAGTTCGTCACTGATGTCGCATTCCCATTTCAATGATGCCAGGATATTGCCCCAGTTAAGCACGAATCGCATATTGTTGTCCAACTCCTCTTCTTCCATACGTATCCTGAGGTAGTCGCGACCCATATAAAAGTTGAAGGAGAGAGTGTTTCTACTGTCGATTATGTGAGTTATGCCTGCGTTGCCGTCATAGAAGGCATAATTCATAAACACCTTGCTCCCGTCTCCGTTCTTTCTATTGGCCAGCATCAGAGCCGGGGTAGTTATCAGATCCGACCAGGAACGGCGCAGAGCGACATTGAATGATGTCTTCCCCTTCACGATAGGGCCTTCAAACTGTACGTTGCCGTCAATCGCTCCGAGAGAGAACATCCCCTTATATTCATACATATCACCTCTCCTTGTGCTCACATCCACTACTGAAGATAGCCTGCCGCCATATCTTGCAGGGAATCCGCTTTTGTAAAAATCAAGATTATCTATGACTTCGGTGTTGAATGATGAGAACAGACCGGCGAGATGGCTTACCTGATATAGAGGAACGCCGTCAAGAAGAAACAGATTGTCCGTGCCTGTGCCTCCGTGGACATACAGCCCTGACATCAGTTCCGTTCCAGCACTGACTCCTGGCATCATCTGAAGCGTCTTTATCACGTCTGGAGAGCCCATAAAGGCGAATCCTCGCTTGAATTTGCGGGAATCTATCTTCATCAGGCCTGTCTGTGTAGTGTTCCGGTCCCTGTCCGTGGCAACTGTGATGCGGGACTCTGACAGCGTATCCCTCTGCTCCTCAATGAATATGATATAGTCCCGTACCCTGTCGGCCTTCTTCAATACAATGAATTTGCTGTTGGTCTCGAAAATGAGTCCGTTTCCATTTGCAAAGGCTTCAAGTGCCTCTCCCAGAGATTCTGTTTGGGAAATATCGGCTGATGAGGGCGCATCGACATCAATCGTTTCATCATAAACGAAATTCATTCCGTATCGTTCGTATATGCGGAGCATCTGCTCTTTGAGACTTTCCTGTCCGGACAATATGACCGGGAAGGCAAGCAACAGAAGAAAGAACGCAAGTCTTTTCATAGCATCAGGTTTATCACCTGATATAGATGCGTATTCATCACTCTTTGTTGCATAGGAAAGATGATTAAAGTTTTGTATATTTGTCTTTGATATACTAAAGTTAAAAGGCAATGTCGAGAATCGAGTGTTTTGTGCCGTCTATGCGCGGAGAGGATATTTCCGTGACGGTGGAGTCTTTCAGCAGAAGTGAGGCTTTTACGGGTGTGACCATCCTGTCGGGAGTGTCGTTGAGGACGACGGAGACTTTGAGGAGCATCGCAGAGGCTGTTTCAGAGAAATTCATTCTTATATATACAAAGGATCTTCCTTTGGAGATGGGACTTTTTGCTCTCGACCGTATTCTGGCTGTGGCAGAGGATACGGGGGCTGATATGCTGTATGCCGATCATTATAAGATGGTTACGGGAGCTGATGGTACGACCGTGAGGAAGAAGCATCCGTTGATAGCCTGCCAGAAAGGGGCGTTGAGGGATGATTTCGATTTCGGCAGCGTGCTGGTGTTCAGAAGCAGTTCCTTCAAGAGAGCCGTCAGGGCGATGGATACAGATTATGAATTCGGAGCACTGTATGACCTAAGGCTTAGAATGAAGAATATAGTGCATATAAACGAATGCCTCTATACTGAGATCGAGACCGATAGCCGCAAGTCGGGAGAGAAGCAGTTCGATTATGTCGATCCGAAGAACCGTAATGTCCAGATCGAGATGGAGAAGGTCTGCACGGCTCATCTGAAGCGTATCGGAGCCTGGCTGGAACCGAAGTTCAGGGAACCGGATATAAATGACTTCCCTCAGGCGGATTTCAAGGTGACGGCTTCTGTAGTGATACCGGTATTCAACAGGATAAGGACGGTGAAAGATGCCGTGGAAAGTGCTCTGAGCCAGATATGCGATTTTCCGTATAATGTGATAGTTGTCGATAACCATTCATCCGACGGAACAACGGAACTTCTGGAAGAAATGGCTGCCGGGAACGAGAGACTTGTCCATATAGTTCCGGCCAGAACCGATCTCGGTATCGGCGGATGCTGGAATCTCGCGGTACATAGTGAGCATTGTGGAGAATATGCTGTCCAACTCGACAGCGATGATGTTTATAGCGACACGGATACCCTGCAGAAGATAGTAGATGCCTTCCGTCAGCAGAAGTGTGCAATGGTGGTAGGAACGTACCAGATGACGGATTTCCAGATGAATCCGATACCTCCGGGCGTGATCGACCATAGGGAGTGGACTGAGGATAACGGGCGCAATAATGCTTTGAGAATCAATGGTCTTGGGGCACCGAGGGCATTCTGGACTCCTCTGCTGCGTACCATAAATCTTCCGAATACAAGTTATGGAGAGGACTATGCACTGGGACTGCGGATAAGCAGGGAGTATAGGATCGGCCGTATCTATGATGTACTTTACTGCTGCCGTCGTTGGGACGGTAATTCCGATGCTGCTCTGGATATAGATAAAGTGAATGCAAACAATCAGTACAAGGACCGTATCCGTACCTGGGAACTTGAGGCAAGAATCAGAATGAACAGGAAATGAAGAACAGCGAAGCATTATACAAATTCGTAGGAGATCAGATATCGCGATGGCCCCTTGCCTGCGAGAATTTCCGTGCGTTGAAGAATGTCCGGGTAAGGGAAATCAATGCCGGAGGTCTGGGGGTGAAACTTCAGTTCAATCCTGCCAGAATGATCTCATCTGCAGCAAAATTGAATAAGTCTGACATTGCAAAGAGGAAGTGCTTCTTATGTCGGGACAATCGTCCTGCAGAACAGATAATGTTGAAATTCGAAGGCCGTAAGGGCAAGAAATATCATATCCTGCTCAATCCGTACCCGATATTTCCCGACCATCTGGTGATAGCGGCCGACCGTCATACCGACCAGACTATATGGCAGCGTTATGTGGATATGCTGGATCTGGCCAGAAAATATTCCGGATTCACCTTTTTCTACAACGGGCCTCGCAGCGGAGCGTCCGCACCGGATCATCATCATTTCCAGGCTGCACCCAAGGGGCTTATTCCGCTGGTAGAGGATGCGGGCAATTGTCCCTTGACTCATCTGACATCCTTGCAGGACGCACATCTGTATCATTATGGTAAATTCACGACTGCTGTTTTTGTCCTTAGGGCAGAGACGTCCAAGTCGGCTGCAAAACTCTTTTACCGTCTTCTGGATTGCGCTGAGATACCGGAAGGAGAGACAGAACCTATGTTCAACTTGTTCACGGATTACCGCGATGGGGAATTCATCTCTGTTGTCATATTCCGCAGCAGGCACCGTTCCCATCATTATTTCAGCGAGGGGCCTGACCATCTGACAATGAGTCCAGGCTGCGCCGATATGGGAGGCGTTTTCATAGTACCCGTCGAGGAGGAGTTCGAGAAACTTTCTCCGGAACTTCTGCAGGAAATGATTGAAGAAGTCTCAGTGACAAAGGAGGAGGAGGCGCGTATCATCAATCGTCTCACCCGTACTCAGCCCAATGTGTCAGTCGGAATTATGTATGCAAAAGAAATAGAGTTCGAGATTCTGTCAGATGGAGCAGGCCGCAGAAAGGCTTCGCTCCGTGAGGGCAAGATAGAATATGACGGTGCATTGTATGATGAACTGTATTTCGGTGCACAGACCCCTTCAACTATGTTTGCGGAGCCCTCATTCGTGCTGCACGATGTCACTATAGGGGTTGATTTCCATTGGGAAAGAAAGGAAAGTCAGAGATTCGCCGGAGCGTTGAAGATCATAGTTGAGAAGGACAGGCTTACGGCTGTGAATGTTGTCGGAGTCGAAGACTACCTTCTTAGTGTAATATCCTCTGAGATGAGTGCATCTGCGTCAGAGGAATTTCTCAAGGCGCACGCTGTCATCTCGCGTTCCTGGCTGATGGCTCAGGTGGCATCAGGGGCGCAAAGAAGGCGTGCCGAAGTCCCTGCAGGTGTTTCCGACCTGCCTTCGCTTGTGTCTCATCTCGATATGGCCTTGCATCAGGACGAGGCCTCCCAAGCGGAAGATTATGTCTGCATTAAATGGTATGACCACGAGGATCATCGTCATTTCGATGTTTGCGCTGACGACCATTGCCAGAGATATCAGGGATTGACCAGAGCCACAGGGCAGACGGTGAGAAAGGTTGTCGACAGCACTTGGGGACAGGTTCTCACTCATAATGGCGGACTTTGCGATGCTCGCTTCTCCAAATGCTGCGGAGGAAGGATGGAGCAGTTCGGTACTTGCTGGGAGGATCGGGATTATGCATATCTCCAACCGCTTGCGGATACACCGGGACATCAGGATGGAGGCAAATGCTTTTGCGACACATCTGATAAGGAGGTGCTTTCTCAGGTGCTGAACAATTATGATCAGGAGACCATAGACTTTTACCGTTGGACGGAAGAATATGATAAAGATGAACTTTCTTCTCTTATAGAGAGGAAAAGCGGGGTGCATATAGGTCGTCTCATAGCAATGGAGCCTTTGGAAAGAGGTGCTTCCGGCAGAATCTCCAAACTCAGAATAGTCGGTACGCAAAGGACTATGATTTTAGGAAAGGAATTGGAAATCAGGAGGATACTTTCCGAAAGCCATCTGAAAAGTTCGGCCTTTGATGTGGAAATCGCGGAAGACAAGGTCATCCTTCACGGTGCAGGCTGGGGACACGGGGTCGGGCTCTGCCAGATCGGAGCGGCGGTTATGGCCTCGCAAGGATATGATTATCGTCAGATATTGGAACATTATTACCCTGAATCCGAATTGCAATGAACAGAAATACGAATCCCTGGTGGTGGATTCCCACCCTTTATTTTGCAGAAGGAATCCCATATTTCATAGTGAACAATATATCAGTGATAATGTTCAACAATATGGGTATGCCTAAGGGCGAAATGGCAATGTTTACCAGCCTTCTGTACCTTCCTTGGGTGATAAAGCCTTTATGGAGCCCGTTTGTGGATATAATCAAGACGAAGCGTTGGTGGATATTGGCGATGCAGATAGTGATGTCCGCTGCTTTCGTTCTTGTCGCCCTTGGCCTTCCAGATCCGTCTCCTGAGGTCATTGCTTCAGGCACGGCTTCTGTGTCGCTGTTCAAGATGACCCTTGTCCTGTTCTGGATAAGTGCTTTTGCATCAGCGACTCACGATATTGCTGCGGACGGTTTCTATATGCTGGCTCTGAAGCCTAAGCAACAGTCTGTCTTTGTGGGCATCCGCAGCACTTTCTACCGTCTCGCATCCATATTCGGACAGGGAGTTCTGGTGGTCATTGCAGGCCTTCTTGAGAAAAAACTTGGCGACATTCCTCAGGCGTGGTCGGTCACATTGCTTGTCAGCGCAGTGATCTTTGCTGTGATAACAATATGGCACACATTTGTGCTTCCGCGCCCTGAAGCAGACAGCCTTCGTGAGGATGGGACGACTGCCAAAGGCATTGTAAAGGAATTTATCCGTACTTTCATCACCTTCTTCCGCAAGAAACATATACTTGTAGCCCTGCTGTTTATGCTCCTGTACAGGCTTCCTGAGGCTTTTCTGGTCAAGATGATGAATCCGTTCCTGCTTGACCCGACAGGGCAGGGAGGGCTTGGACTTTCTACCGAGACAGTAGGCCTTGTATATGGTACGATAGGCGTTGCAGCCCTTACAGTCGGCGGTATCCTTGGAGGAATTGCGGCATCGAAATGGGGCTTGAAGAAATCACTATGGCCTATGGCTATGGCTCTCACCCTGCCTTGCCTTTCATTTGTATTTCTTGCAGCATTCCAGCCGCAGAATATATGGCTTATCAGTTCCTGCGTCGCTCTTGACCAGTTCGGATACGGCTTCGGCTTCACAGCATATATGCTGTACCTTATCTACTTCTCAGACGGTGAATTCAAGACGGCACATTATTCGCTGTGTACGGCATTTATGGCCTTGAGTATGATGCTTCCAGGAATGGTGGCCGGATACATCCAGGAGGCTCTCGGCTATACCAGTTTCTTTATTTTTGTAATGGTGTGCTGTCTCGTGACAGTCGGTGTTACGCTGATGGTGAAAGTCGATCCGGAATATGGACGCAAATAATGATCTATTATGAAAAGAATCGCTATGTTGACAGTTATGGCTGCAATGACAGCCTGCGTGGAACCTGCTCAGAAGCCGGCAGAAGGATCTCAAACAGGATTTGCCCTGTCGTTTTTCAAGAATGTGGTTTCTGCAGTTTCTTCTGAAGAAAATGTGGTCGTTTCTCCTTATAGTGCAGGCGTGGTCTTATCTATGCTTGAGGCTGGCGCACAGGGTGAGACAAAAGTCGAATTCGATAATGCTCTCAACGGAGCATACTTCAAGGCAGAGGATTTGGACGGTGGGGATGATATTACCATAGAATCCTCCAATTCGGTGTGGCTCAGTGATGATTTCAGTGTGAGAAACCGGTATGTGAGTCTTCTGGAGAAGGATTTCGATGCATTTATTACTACTCAGAATTTTGCCGATCCGGCGACAGTCCAGGCTATCAACAATTGGTGCTCCGAGCATACATCGGGCAAGATTACCGAGATAATTGACCGTATAAGTCCCGATATGGTGATGATTCTGGCCAATGCCTTGTATTTCAATGCGCCTTGGGCAGATGCATTCGATGAAAATATGACATATAATGCTGTGTTTCACGGACGAAACGGAGATACGGATGTGAAGATGATGGCGCGTAAGGCTATGTATAATTACGCAGAATATCAGGGGGCGAAGATGATAGAGATTCCTTACGCCGGAGGAAAATATGCTATGTATGTGGTGCTGCCTCCTGCAGGAATGACCCCGGAATCGATTCTTCCATATATCGGTGAACATCTGTATGGCTCGGCGATGTCTATGCTTCAGCCTAAGGAAGTGGCTCTGTCGATGCCTAAATTCAAGGCAGAGACTTCCCTCATCCTTAACAAGACATTGCAGAAAATGGGAATAACTACAGCCTTCTCTCCGGCTGCAGACTTCAAAGGTATATCGGCAATGGGACCTCTCCGGCTCGATCTCGTGAAGCAGAAATGCTATATCGATGTTGCTGAAAAAGGAACAGAAGCGGCAGCGGTCACTGTAGCCCAGATCAGGATGACATCAGCCCGTCCAGCCCAAAGTATGAATGTTGACCGTCCTTTCATATTCGTGATTGCGGATGTGGAAGATAAGGATATATTGTTTGCCGGTAAAATCGTCAATATATAGTTATGGAATATATGCAGATTAAAAGAATTATACGAATATCAGTTACGCTATTTTTTCTGATGTTTGTATCCTCATCCGTAGCGTCAGCACAGCCTGCTGTAAAGACAGGAGTGGAAGTGTTGCGTGATCGTGGATTTGACATTCTTAAAGGAAAAAGAGTCGGACTGGTGACCAATCCCAGCGGTGTTGACAGGCTGCTGAACTCTACGATCGATATACTCTTCAATGCACCGGGTGTGGAACTTGTGGCTCTTTATGGCCCGGAGCACGGTGTGAGGGGAGATGTATATGCCGGTGGACACGTGACTGATACCAGAGATGAGGCAACCGGCCTTCCCGTATATTCGATATACGGTGCGACGCGTAAGCCGACCCCTCAGATGCTCGAAGGAATAGATGTGATGGTGTATGACATACAGGATGTCGGAGTCCGTTCATATACGTTCATCAGTACTTTGGGACTGGTGATGGAGGCTTGCGGCGAAAAAGGTGTGGAGGTTGTTGTGCTGGATCGTCCTAACCCTCTGGGAGGTAATAAGATAGAAGGGTGCTTCGTGGAGCCTGGATTCTTTTCTTTTGTGAGTCAGTATGAAATACCATACGTATATGGACTGACTGTCGGTGAGTTGGCTGTGATGATAAATGAAGAGGGTATGAACCGTGGCCAGAAAGGCGATCAGGCACCTGCCAGATGCGATCTCACTGTAGTGCCGATGGAGGGATGGACACGCGATATGCTGTATGAAGATACAGGTCTGCCTTGGGTGCTTCCGTCTCCCAATATCCCGTTCAAAGATACTCCTATGTATTATGCTGCCGCAGGAATATGTGGGGAATTATATGGGTTTATGAATATCGGAATAGGCTACACCCTTCCTTTTCAGGTCTTCGGTGCGACCTGGCTCGATCCGGATGATCTTAAAGACCGTCTTGAATCGTACGACCTTCCGGGTGTCTCATTCAGAACGATATGGTTCAAGCCTTTCTCCGGAAGTCAGAAAGGACAACTCGTCAAGGGTCTGCAATATTTTTTCACCGACTATGAAAATGCTCGTATCACAGAGACGCAATTCTATGTGATGCAGGCGGTTGCGGAACTCTATCCTGACAAGAAGGCATTCGAGATCATAAGTGGCTATGGGTTGTTCGATAAAGTCTGTGGCACGGATTATGTTAGAACAGAGTTCAAGAAACGGTATGAGTTTACCGATATCAAGGACTATTGGCGGAAGGACGAAGAGGCTTTCCGCACATTGTCGCAAAGGTATTACATCTATTAATCCCTAAAACTGCACGATTATGAGAACGATCACAGCAACACTTGCCGCAATGTTGACAGCGTTGACATTAGTGGCGTTCGAGTCAGATGCAGATGCACAGGCGCGCAGAGGAGAGTCGTCCCGTTCGAACACCGGTACTTCACGTACAACTTCAAGCACCACAAAAGTTGAGCGCAAACCTTCGGCTGCACGTCCTGCTGCGAATCCATCAAATGACCGCAGGCCAAGCACAACTGTGACACGTCCTGCTTCGGGAAGGCCTTCAGGACAAAGCGGTGCTGTAACAAGGCCGTCAGGCCAGACCAGACCGACACATACAAAGCCTTCACCACAGACCAAGCCTTCTACCCAGACAAGGCCTTCCGGTCAGTCGAAGCCTTCGGATAATGGCTACAGGAATCCGGATCGTGACAAACCAGTATCTGTAACACGTCCTGGAACCCGTCCTGGCCGTCCTTCCGGCAATGCTTCTTCAGGCAGACCAGCCGTAAGACCTGATGCAGGACATTCAAACCGCCCTGCTCAGAGGCCTGACAATCCAGTCCAGATACGTCCTGACCGTAAGCCTGATGCTCATAAGGTGCATCCGAAAGACAGAGACTTCATCGTATATGACAGACCTTCACATTTCTGGACAGGACACAACCACTGCTACGGCCACAGAGTCAAGATCCTTCCATCGCACGTCAGAAGGCATATATACCACGGTGTGGCTTTCTACTGCTACAATGATATATGGTATCGCCCATACGGAGGATATTATGTGGTGTGCAGGCCTCCTTTCGGAACGATTCTGGCAGCAAATCTCATTGCCGATATGACTTGGGCTGCAGTGAGAATGTCGTATTATTATACTGTAGCGAACACATATAGCCGCATTTCAGAGAATAATGCATATATAGCGCAGCAGAATGCGATAATCGCTCAGAATAATGCTACCATAGCGGCCCAGAATCAGGCTATTGCAATGAACGGACAACTTGCATCAGAGGCATACGGCCTGGCGGACCGACTTGGACTCGTGCAGAGTTATGCTGCGGCTGGAAGTTCATATTTCTATCAGGACGGAGTGTTCTATATGATGGATTCTGATGGAGAATACAAGGTGATTGTTCCTCCTGCAGGAGCACTGGTAGAGACCTTGCCTGAAGATTACGAGATGGTTACACTCAATGATGACGAATATTATAAGGTAGATGATACTGTATATCGAGTGATAATCAGTGAAGGGAAACCTTACTTCGAAGTACTCGGACAACTTTATGTCTGAATAATATAAAAACTCAAAGGCTGTACAGCAAGGCGGCATTGGCTCCCGAAAAGGGAGGGCACCCACGATAGTGGGGAGGATCGCCGGCTGTACAGCCTTGGAGTTTTTATTATAGTCTGTCGAATGTTTCTTTCAGTATTTTACTGTCTCCTGAGGAATGAAGAGTGATGCTGAATCCTTCCTTCCGGATGATGCCTTCCTGCTTCATAATTTCAAGCAGATGCCTTGCAACAGCAGGAGCAGGATCGATGATTTCTATGTCTCTGTCGGGGTACAGTTCGGCTGCGGTCTTGGAAATCGTCTCCCAAAGGAAAGGGTAGTGGGTGCATCCTAAGACTATCCTGTCGGCTCCGTCATCAAGAAGCGGTTTCAGACTTGCCTTTACTATGCTTTCGGCTTCAGGGCCTGTCAGACAGCCCTTTTCGACAAGTTCGACAAATCCTTGTCCGACGTGTTCCGTTATTCTGACTCCTTCAGAAAATCTTTCCCTGGTGTTGAGATATTTGTCGGCTCTTAATGTGCCTGCAGTGGCCAGAACTCCGACTACTCCTGTCTTTGTAGTCTTGACGGCAGGCTTTACCGCCGGCTCCATACCTATGAACCGTACGGGAAACTCTTCACGGAGCGTTGCAATCGCTGCAGCAGTCGCAGTGTTGCAGGCGACGACGATTATGTCACATCCGTTTTCAAGGAGGAACCTTGTTATTTCCCTGGATCTTTCGATAATATATTCCCGGGACTTTTCTCCATACGGACAGTGAGCGTTGTCCGAATAATATATGTATTTTTCTTCGGGCAGCAGTCTTCGGATCTCTTTGAATACCGACAGGCCTCCTGTTCCCGAGTCAAATATCCCTATCATTATATTGTCAATCTGTTAATCAGTTCAATTTCTTCATCTGAGAATCTTGTATTGCCGATGCTCTGTAGATTGTCGTCAAGTTGTTCTATGCTGCTGGCTCCGACAATCACAGAGGTCACCATACTATCCCGCAATACCCACGCCAAAGCCATCTGAGCCAGAGTCTGTCCTCTTTCCGCAGCAATGCGGTTCAGACTCTCGAGTTTTCCGAGCAATTCATTGGTGATGCTCTCCTTCTTGAGGGAGAAGTTCCTTTCTGCACGGGAGCCGGCTGGAATGCCTTTGAGATATCTGTCGGTAAGAAGACCCTGGGCAAGAGGTGAGAATGCGATGAGTCCGCTGCCGTTTTCCATCGCCTGACCTATAAGACCCTCCTTCTCCGGATTTCTGTGCAGAATGTTGTATTTCAACTGATGCAGCAGGCACGGAACATCGTGCTCCCGGAGATATGAGTATGCAAATGCGGCGGCATCGTACGGATAATTGGATATGCCGGCGTATAGGGCCTTTCCGCTGCGTACTATATCGACCAGAGCCTGCATAGTTTCTTCAAGCGGGGTGACAGGATCATATCTGTGTGAGTAGAATATGTCAACATAATCCAGATTCATCCTTTTAAGACTTTGGTCAAGACTGCTGATCAGGTATTTGCGGGAGCCTTTGTCGCCGTATGGCCCTGGCCACATATCGTATCCGGCCTTGGTGGATATGAAGAGTTCGTCTCTGTATGGACGCAGATCCTTCTGCATAATCTGCCCGAATGTGGCTTCTGCACTGCCGTATGAAGGCCCGTAATTGTTCGCAAGGTCGAAGTGACAGATTCCTTTGTCAAAAGCGTGCAGAATCATATCACGACTTCGGGAGAGGGGTGAGGTGTCTCCGAAATTCTGCCATAATCCGAGAGATATTTCCGGGAGCAGAATGCCGCTTCTGCCGCATCTGCGGTATTTCATTCCGCTTTCGTAGCGGGAAACGTCGGCTGAATATACAGGGCTTATCATAGTTGAAGAATTTATTACTGCAAATATACTCTTTTTTGTTAATTTTGTCCATTTATAAAAGAAGCAGTATATGTCATTAGTGATACCTGAAGGCTACCGTAATATTCTTGGGAGCCTTGAAAATACGGAAAAGGCGATAAAGGCTGTCAAGGATATGTTTCAGGACAATCTTTCGGCTCAGTTGGCTCTCCTTAGGGTTACAGCCCCAATGGTGGTGATGAGCGGAATGGGTCTGAATGATGACCTGAACGGGGTGGAGAGACCTGTGGCCTTCCCTGTAAGAGATATTGGAGGACATCAGGCTGAGATAGTTCATTCGCTGGCGAAGTGGAAGAGGCTGAAGTTGGCTCAGATGGCTGTCCGGCCCGGCAGAGGCATATATACGGATATGAATGCATTGCGCCCAGAGGAAGAACTGGATAATATTCATTCCATATATGTCGATCAATGGGACTGGGAGAAAGTCATAACCCGGGAGCAGCGTACGCTCGGATATCTGAAACAGACTGTACGCAGGATTTATGAGGCGATAAAGGTCACAGAGAATAAACTTTATGTGGAGTTTCCTCAGATTGAGCCGATGTTGCCGGAAGAATTGTATTTTGTTCATTCTGAGGAACTTCTGCAGATGTATCCTGACCTGTCTTCGAAGGAAAGGGAAAATGCTGTAGCAAAGGAATACGGAGCGGTCTTCATCATTGGTATCGGTGGAAAACTCTCAGACGGTCAGCCTCACGACGGACGTTCTTCCGATTATGATGACTGGAGTACTGTGAATGAGGAAGGTTACGAGGGATTGAACGGCGACCTGCTGCTTTGGAACCCTGTGCTTGGGAGTGCTTTCGAGATTTCGAGTATGGGTATCAGAGTGGATGCCGAGGCATTGCGCAGACAACTCTCACTCAGAGGTGAGACGTATAAATCCGACCTTCTTTACCATAGGATGCTCTTGGAAGACAGGCTTCCTTATACGATAGGAGGTGGTATAGGACAGTCCCGCCTGTGTATGTTCCTGCTGAGAAAGGCACATATAGGAGAAATCCAGAGCAGCGTCTGGCCGGAAAGTATGCGCATTGTTTGTCATAATGCCGGAATTGACCTTGTGTGATGCAATCCAGGATCAATTGAAGGGCTATGAACGATAAAATTCATTATATTTGCGTGATTTAATAGTTGACGGATGATAAGTATAGAACAGATAAAGGAATTGCAGCAGCGTGTGGAAACGTTGGGAAGATGTATCAATGTGGAAGATAAACGTGCTGAGGTGGCAGCAAAGGAGGAAAGGACTCTTGCACCTGATTTCTGGGACGACCCGAAGGAGGCCGAGAAATTCCTCAAGGAACTCTCGGGAGTGAAGTTCTGGGTTACGGGCTTTGATAAACTTGCTTCCGGTGTGGAGGATCTCAATGTCCTGCTCGAATTTGAAGATGAGGAGATAGATGCAGCCTACGGTAATGTGGTGGGGGAACTCGAGGCATTGGAACTTCGCAATATGCTGGGAGAGGAAGGCGACAATCTCGGTGCGGTTCTGACGATAAATTCCGGAGCGGGTGGAACTGAGGCCAACGACTGGTCGGCAATGCTTATGCGTATGTATATACGTTGGGCGGAGCGTAATGGATATAAGGTGACCATAACTGACGAACTTGAAGGTGAAGATGCTGGTATAAAGTCTGTTACTATGCAGGTGGAGGGCGACTATGCTTTCGGATATCTCAAGGCTGAAAGCGGTGTGCATCGTCTTGTCCGCATCTCTCCGTTCAATGCGCAGGGAAAGCGTCAGACGACGTTTTCATCGGTATTCGTATATCCCCTCGTCGATGATTCCATTGAGATCGAAATAAATCCGGGAGATCTGGAATGGGATACCTACCGTTCAAGCGGAGCGGGCGGTCAGAATGTGAACAAGGTGGAGACAGGTGTGCGTGTGAGACATATTCCTTCCGGCATCGTGGTGGAAAATACGGAGACCCGTTCACAACTCGACAACAGACAGAATGCTCTGCGAATATTGAAGTCACGTCTCTATGACATCGAACTCAAGAAACGTCAGGAGAAGCAGGCGGAACTTGAAGGTCAGAAGAAAAAGATCGAGTGGGGATCGCAGATCCGAAGTTATGTCCTTCATCCTTACAAAATGGTCAAGGATCTGCGTACAGGACACGAGACATCAGATACCCAGGGAGTTCTGGATGGAGATCTGAACGACTTTATGAAAGTCTATCTGATGGAGAATAATTAAGTTTCGAAACATATCGAAATGTTTTAAAGATGACTGCACCATTTGCAGCCATCTTTGCATCTATGTTGTCAGTTAGTGAAGTTAGTGTTTTTAAGAAATATAAAAGATGCGGTATTTATATTCGTGTTTATTGTGTGTGTGCTATTACTTGTATCCCCCCCCTTCTGCTCAGAACAATCATATAGAAAAATCTGGGAATGACAGATTTTCCATAAAGACACAGTTCTTTATGGGAACTTATCTGGATCCGAGCGTCAATATCAAAGACATAGATCCGAATGCACCTGTGGGATTGAATCTGGGCATTGAATTCCCTTCTTCACGTTAGCGTCCCTGGCAGCAATATCTGAATGATCCGACGGTAGGTCTAGGCATCACTTCCATCAATTTGGGAAATGATGTAATGGGAGAGGTATTGCTATGTATCCGTATATTCTTCTCAATGTCTTTCGTAAAGAACATTTCAATGTGAATATCAAACTGGCATCAGGTCTGATTGCTGCTAATGGACACTACAAGCCAACTATCAATGAGGAGATACCTAACAAGACTTTCGGTTCGTGCATCAACGCATATCTTAACGGAGGACTGAACCTTGTTTTCCCGATCACGCGTAATTTAAAGATCAACAGTGAGTTGGGATTCGTCCATATAAGTAACGGGCGTATAGCCGAGCCGAACAAGGGCGCCAACATCCTGTATGGTGGTGTGGGTCTTGTCGCAACGATCAATCCGGATGAGGACAAAGAGAAGGATCCGGAGATATTCCCGGATCTCCCGTATCGATGGAGCCTGAACATTACCGGTGCAGCAGGTGCTCAGAATGCCGATCTTTCCGACGAACGGAAGTTCTTTATTTCGACATTTCATATAGGTGGCATATATAATGTGACTAACTGGTATGGTGTCGGCCTTGGCGCGGATGTGTTCTATAATGATGCGATCGGAAACGAGACCAACCGTGGCTTGTTCTGCGAGGAACACGATTATTCGACAGCGGACAAGATTCGTGTGGGAATTGCCCTGAACAACGAATTGCAGTTCGGTGATGTTACGGCGATGGTCGATTGGGGTGTCTATCTCATAAATCCTTCAAGGCATTATTATTCACGTGACCATAAGGATTTCGGACATAATCACAGACTCCCTCTTTTCTACAAGACCAAAGGAGCCGGCAGTCAGGAGGCCTGTCACTATATCCGTTTTGGTGTAAATATCGTATCTGGGATAATCTCTATATTCAGGCGCTTGCCAAGACCCATCGTCATATCGCTGAATACATAGAGTTCGGAGTCGGCTACCAGATCCCGTTTCTCAAGAAGCAGAATCGCAAAGAAGGCAAAAGCGCCATCTTCCACTATCGCAAGAACTGGTGGAAAGACTTCTAATCCACAGGATTGTCTGATTTTTTTTGGGGGGGGGAATAATAAATACATATATTTGTCTTTGATTAATAAAAAGATGAATATATGAATGTCAGGAGTTGCGTATGCCTTGGTGCATTTTTGTTGATGTATGTAGTGACCTCTTATGCACAGATTATTGTTCGAGAAGTTCCTGAGGTCAGAGATACTCTCATTGTAGAGGATACCTTCCGATACGAGGGACAGTGGCCGGAAGGAGAAGGCGTTCTGTATGATATTGATCGAGGAATGATTTTCGGCCATTTTTCCGGTGCTGTTCCACAAGGGTATTGTACGGCTTATTTTATTGACGGAGGACGTTATCAGGGTGAAATGAAAGATGGTGAGGAGAATGGATACGGCCATTATTTCTCAAAGTCAGGAAAGATCTTTGTGGGGAAATTCGAGAATGACAGAGCCCACGGTGTGGACACTCTCTATTATCCTGATGGTCGGGTCTTTATAGGTGTTGTCGTTAAAGGTCGTGAACTTGATTATGGTGAGAAGTATGAATGTATTCCGACACATCTTGAAGGAAAGAAGCCTGTGTTCGTTGAGCGTGATCTTTCGGAAGAGCAGAGGACCTGGCTTGCCGAAAACCATTATGTGGCCCCATTGTTCAAGGGACAACCGTCAAGTTCTGGAGCCTTTACCCGTTGGGTGAATGCAAAGGTGAAATATCCTAAGGAATTGCGTTCCGATGGCAGACAGGGTGCCGTGCAGGTGCGGTTCTTTGTTGAACCTGACGGTTCGATCAAAGATGTGGAGGTGTTGAAGTGTGATCACGAAAGTTTTGCTGAGGAAACTGTAAGGGTCATTACCTCATCTCCAAAGTGGACTCCGGGATATCGAGGAGGCAAGCCTGTCAGGGTCTATTATGATTTCACTGTAAACTTTCTACAAAGGTATTGATAGGCAGCGAAAACACTGCATATTCTGCAGGGCCGGTTTCTGTTCATAAAATCATAGGTTTTGGTGGATAGTAATTTTTGCTATTGTTGTACGATGTAGATGAAAATATAAGCTGACACTATACAAAATGGCTGATTTCAAAGATTGAATACCCATTTTGATACACCTTTTTGAGGTTTGTGAGCATCTGTTTTGCAAATAGAGAAAAACTGCATATCTTATGCAGCATAAATAGTAAGTCGTGGTCGGATGATGTAATGGGTAGTGCGAAGTCCCCGCCCGCATCGCATCACACCTCAGGGCGTAAACCTCCGCCACGCATAAGGGGCAAAAGTTAAGCATCTCGTTTGAGATGCTTTTTTCGTGCTGATTGTTTTCTGCGGGATGTTTCGTATATTTACACAGGCAAATCGAAATTCCCAGTTGAAATCCAAGCACAACCTACATAATATTTTCAACCAAATCTATAAGTTATTGTATATCAGGCAAATAAATTTCTATTATTTTTCTATTACGACAACGAAAATCCTGTCAATCTAGTTCAGATCGACTCAAT
>JAZRBS010000017.1:0-26868 GCA_045635205.1 Candidatus Cryptobacteroides sp.
TGGTCGGTTCGTCTATCGGTTAGGACTCAAGATTTTCATTCTTGCAAGAGGGGTTCGATTCCCCTACCGACTACAAGAAATATAAAAAATAAAAACAATGGCAAATCACGCATCAGCAGACAAGCGCTATCGCCAGAGCGAAAGGCGCAGATTGCATAATAAGTATTATGCAAAAACCACAAGAAACGCAATTCGTGCGATTCGTAACACAACCGACAAGGCAGCAGCCGAGGCTAACGCTCCTAAGGTCTATGCAATGATCGACAAGTTGGCAAAGATTGGTGTTATTCACAAGAACAAGGCTGCAAACCTCAAGAGCGGTATCGCAGTTTATATCAATAAACTTTCATAAAGAAAGGTTCCCATTTTAAGGGTTTTCTTATAGCAGAGGAGCGGTAGTCTGAATGACTGCCGCTTTTTCATTGTACCCTGCAAAGATCCATCAGAAAAACGGCCGGTCTCCATCATTGGAAACCGGCCGGTCTAATATATAAGTACGGATTGGCTACATCATTCCACCCATTCCGGCCCCTGCCGGCATTGCTGGGGCTGCAGGCTCAGGAATATCTGCTATAGCGCATTCTGTAGTAAGGAACATACCTGCTACGGAAGCCGCATTCTCAAGAGCGACACGGGACACCTTAGTAGGATCGATCACACCTGCTTCGAACATATTCACATACTCATCAGTACGGGCATTATATCCGAAATCGCCCTTGCCTTCACGGATCTTGTTGATGATCACACTACCCTCGACACCGGCATTGGCTGCAATCTGACGGAGAGGCTCCTCAATGGCACGCGCCACAATATGGATACCTGTCGTCTCATCTTCATTCACGCCCTTGAGGTCGCGGATTGCCTCTGAAGCACGGATGTAAGCAACTCCACCACCTGGTACGATACCTTCCTCTACAGCCGCACGTGTGGCACTCAAAGCATCCTCTACCCTATCCTTCTTTTCCTTCATCTCGACTTCAGTTGCTGCACCGACATAAAGAACAGCAACACCACCTGCCAATTTTCCGAGACGTTCCTGAAGTTTCTCACGGTCATAATCAGATGTAGTGGTCTCGATCTGCTTGCGGATAAGATCGGCACGCTCCTGAATTGCCTCTGCCGAGCCAGCACCGTTAACAACAGTGGTATTATCCTTTGTCACAACCACCTTCTCTGCCTTTCCAAGCATATCAGGCGTAGTATTCTCAAGGGTAAATCCTCTTTCCTCTGAGATTACCATTCCGCCAGTGAGGACTGCGATATCCTGAAGCATCTCCTTACGACGGTCGCCGAAGCCAGGAGCCTTCACGGCAGCAATCTTGAGTGTACCGCGGAGTTTATTCACAACAAGAGTGGTAAGTGCCTCGCCATCAACATCCTCTGCAATGATAAGAAGAGACTTTCCCTCACGTGCGATCGGCTCAAGAACAGGAAGAAGATCCTTCATAGTGGATACCTTCTTGTCAGTGATAAGGATATATGGAGCATCCAGGACAGCCTCCATCTTGTCTCCGTTTGTCATAAAATAAGGAGATATATATCCTCTGTCGAACTGCATACCCTCTACGACCTTCACCTCTGTCTCTGTTCCCTTAGCCTCCTCGACTGTGATCACGCCGTCCTTCTTCACCTTAGACATTGCATCAGCGATGAGTTTTCCTATATAATTATCATTGTTGGCAGAAATGGTTCCAACCTGCTCGATCTTCGCATAATCCTCACCCACTTCCTGGCTCTGCTCGCGGAGACTCTCAACCACAGCAGTGACAGCCTTGTCGATTCCTCTCTTGAGATCCATAGGATTAGCGCCTGCTGTAACATTCTTCAGACCCACATTGATGATGGCCTGCGCAAGGACAGTAGCAGTGGTGGTGCCGTCACCGGCCTGATCGTTTGTCTTTGAAGCCACTTCCTTCACCATCTGGGCGCCCATATCGGCAAACTGATCCTCCAACTGAATCTCCTTTGCCACAGTAACACCGTCCTTAGTCACCTGAGGAGCACCGAACTTCTTCGCGATCACCACATTACGACCCTTAGGTCCGAGTGTAACCTTCACTGCATCTGCAAGTGCATCTGCGCCTTCCTTCATCTTGGCGCGTGCATCGATATTGAATTTTATTTCTTTTGCCATAACAAGATCTTTAAAGTATTGCCAATATGTCAGACTGTTTCATTATGAGGTAGTCCTTACCCTCAACCGACACCTCGGTACCAGCATATTTTCCGTAGATGACAACATCACCCACCTTTACCTCCATAGGTTCGTCTTTCTTTCCAGGGCCGGCTGCCACTACGGTACCCTGCTGCGGTTTCTCCTTTGCTGTGTCAGGAATGAAAAGTCCTGATGCTGTCTGTGTCTCAGCCGCCTTCGGCTCGATCACAACTCTGTCTGCTAATGGTCTGATCATTTTATTTGATTTTTATTGTTTATGTCGGTTCATATCGGAGTCATATCGCTTATTGAAACTTAGAAACACACTCCGGAACAGTTGCGCCTGGATATCGGCAAAAGAAGTGCCATCCGGGCCAGACTGACATTTTGTCACATTCCTTGCTTCCTCAATAGATGTAGAATCCCAGCCCTATATTAAAGGAAAAGACGGAAATGCCATAGGATCACTCCTGCACTCACAGAAACATTGAGCGAGTGCTTGGTGCCGAACTGAGGTATCTCCAGACACATATCCGCAGCATCCACGACATCCTGACGGACTCCGGACACCTCATTTCCGAAGACAACGGCATATTTACGTCCTGGCTCAGGGCGGAACGTATCGAGCATCACCGATCCGACAGTCTGCTCCGCACACACCACAGTATATCCTTCCTCCTTGAGACGCTTGAGGGCATCCAATGTATCTGCCACATACTCCCACGCGACACTATCCTCCGCTCCCAATGCAGATTTATGTATCTCAGCCGATGGAGGAACCGCACATATTCCGCACAGCCAGATTTTGTCTATCTTGAACGAATCCGAAGTACGGAAGACCGAACCTACATTATGCGCGCTTCTGATATTGTCAAGCACCACGACTACGCCGGTTTCCGGCAATTCCTTGTACTCTTCCGCAGTCACTCTGCCGAGTTCTATGTTCAATAATTTGCGATTGTTCATATAAATCCAAAAAGTTATCAACACAAAGGTAGTAAAAATAAAAAAATGAGTATTTTTGCATTCCCTTAAAAACATTGTTTATGAAACAGGATCTACAGATTTTCAATCTCATCAAGAAGGAAGAGGAAAGACAGACCTCCGGAATCGAACTCATCGCATCGGAGAACTATGTGAGCCAGCAGGTGCTGACCGCACTTGGTTCCATCTGCACAAACAAGTATGCAGAAGGATATCCGGGAGCAAGATACTACGGAGGATGTGAGGTTGTCGATCAGATCGAACAACTCGCCATAGACCGTCTCTGCGAACTGTACGAAGCAGAATATGCCAATGTACAGCCACACTCGGGCGCTCAGGCAAATATGGCCGTTATGATGGCCTGCCTCAAGCCGGGAGAGACATTTATGGGTCTCGACCTCGCACACGGAGGTCACCTTACACACGGCTCACCTGTAAATATGTCAGGCATCCTTTACAATGCCGTAGCATACGGACTCAGCGAGGCCACAGGAATGATCGATTACGAACAGATGGAGCAGAGAGCCCTCGAGTTCAAGCCAAAACTCATCATCGGTGGAGCATCTGCATATTCCAGAGAATGGGATTACGCACGTATGCGCGAAATCGCTGACAAGGTAGGAGCAATCCTTTGGATCGATATGGCACATACTGCAGGACTTATCGCAGCAGGACTTCTGAGCAACCCTGTCAAGTATGCACACATTGTGACATCAACTACACACAAGACCCTCCGCGGTCCTCGTGGCGGAATCATCCTCCTGGGCAAGGACTTCGACAATCCTTGGGGACTCAAGACCCCTAAGGGCGTGGTGAAGAAAATGTCGCAGATACTCAATTCAAGCGTATTCCCAGGCGTACAGGGCGGTCCGCTTGAGCACTGCATCGCTGCCAAGGCTGTTTCATTCTACGAAGCACTCCAGCCTGAATTCAAGGAATATCAGAAACAGGTCGTATCAAACGCTCAAGCAATGGCAGAAGCCTTTGCATCAAGAGGTTACAAGATTGTATCAGGCGGCACCGACAATCACCTTATGCTCATCGACCTCCGCACAAAATTCCCTGAACTCACAGGAAAGATTGCAGAAAAGGAACTTGGAAAGGCTGACATCACCGTCAACAAGAATATGGTTCCGTTCGATTCACGCACTCCGTTCCAGACATCCGGTATCCGCGTAGGAACACCTGCCATCACATCACGTGGCTTTGTCGAAAAGGATATGGAATTCATCGTCAACCTCATTGACCAGGTACTCTCAAATGCTGAAGCCAACCTCGACCTCATCGCAGGTAAGACAGAAGAAGGCCGTGAAGCTTACGACGAGGTTCTTGCCAATGTCAGGAAGCAGGTACGTATGAAGACCAACGGAATGCCTCTCAACAGATATTGAGAATCATAGGTTTTCCAATAACTCACGCATAACTTGCCGTGCCCGGATGGTATCTATTCTGGCACGGCATTTTTCTGCAGTCGCTTCAAAAGCCGCGCGATGTTCCTCCTTAAGCGGTTCTGCAGGAGGAGAATCCATTTTGAGAGGATTGATCGGAGTGCCATTCTTCCATACACGGAAATCAAGATGTGGTCCGGTAGAGCGACCCGTTGAGCCCACATATCCTATGACCTCACCCTGGCGGACACGCTGTCCTGCCTTCAGACCCTTGGCATATTTCGACAGATGGAGATATGCGGTGGAATATACTGAATTATGTCTGATTCTCACGGTATTACCTCCGGCACCCTCATATTTCACGCTCGTAACCACTCCATCTCCGATGGTCATTACCGGCGTTCCTTTCGGCGCAGCATAATCCACTCCTGTATGCGGCTGAACCTTTCTGGTCACAGGATGCCTCCTTGCGTAGGAAAATCCAGAACTTATACGGGAGTACTGCAGAGGAGCCTTCAGGAAGGCCTTTCTCATACTTTCTCCTTTTTCGTTCCACCATATATTTCCGCTGTCACGCTGATTGAACATAATCATAGGAAGATCCTCCCCGCCGTGTGAAAAGACAGCATATCTGACAGTATCCACAGCCAGTACTTCTCCATCACACATTTTCTCATCATATAGCACTCTGAAACGATCACCCTTCTGGAGACCGAAAAAGTCTATTGTCCAGGCATAGATATCCGACAGACTAAGGATAAGAAGCGGAGAAACATCTGCCGCAAGCATATCGTTCCACAAAGAAGTATTTATGGTCACATCCGCATATCTGCTCTCCACCGTAACTGGTTTACGATACTCCCACGCGCCGTATGGAGGACGACAGGAAAAGACCACACTGCTAGCCCTATCTCTCTCATAGACAAGATATTCCAATTCCGACGAATAATATGCTTTATAAGCGTTACCGACCCTGAGAGTCCTGACATCAAAAACAGAATCACAGGCGACGGTCAGGTCGTATGCCTCTTTCTGGCTCATACCTAGTTCACCAAGTAAAGTCGAGAAGAACTGTCCTTTACAAACCTTCCCTTCTCTGACTTTAAGCGAATCGGTGCAGAATCCCAAAGGGCAACATACGCTATCCTCTGAGGCAACCTCAACATCAAGGACTTTTTCTGACTTTCCAGCGTTGCCGCAAGAAACGGATATTATGGCAAAAACGGCTGCAGAAGCCGCTATAAGCCACTTATTTGAAACTGTCATAATTATCTGATTGAGTGAACGATTGCAAAAATAAAACTTTTTGTGGAAAATTTTGGAAGAAAGTGTAAGAAAGTGGAAAATTATTCTTACTTTTGCATCAATTACGTGTGAAAGACTATGATCAAATTCATCGGCGAATATAATGTTAAGGTTGACGACAAGGGAAGGCTCATTTTCCCTGCCGCCTTCAAAGGCATTATGCCTGCTGATGGAGATATGAGATTCGTGGTCAGGAAGGACGTTTTCGAAAAATGTCTCGAGATGTACACATTCGAGGAGTGGGAACGTCAGTCCGAACTTGTAAGGTCGAAACTCAACATCACCTTCAACGAAAAGCACGCAAAATTCTGGAGAGCATATATGCATAACAGCGCCATCGTCGAGCCAGACGCGAAACTCGGCCGCATCTCCATCCCAAAGAAACTCTTGGAACTGATCGGTGTGACCAAGGAGGTCATCTTCTCGGGCAACGACCATAAGATTGAAATCTGGGCCAAAGAGAACTTTGAGTCCGGAATCATCTCAAACGAAGAGTTCACAGACATTGCCAATATGCTTTCTGATCTTTAAGAGGAGGGCCGGACGATGTCAGAATATCACACTTCAGTATTGCTTGATGAAAGCGTTTCCGCTTTGATCGGCTCAGCATCAGGAATTTACGCAGACGCCACATTCGGCGGCGGAGGACACACTTCCGAAATTCTCAGGAGACTTTCTCCTGAGGGACGTGTCATTGCCTTCGACCGCGACAGCGACGCCATCGAGAACAAGCCGGACGACAACCGCCTCACCCTCATCAGAAGCGATTTCCGATGGATCCACAACCATACCATCCATCAGGGATATGCAGGCGGAATCGACGGAGTTCTTGCCGACCTTGGAGTATCATCACACCAGTTCGACACAGCGGAAAGAGGATTCTCTTTCAGATACGAAGCACCCCTCGATATGAGGATGAATCAGGAAGCCGCTCTGAATGCAGCGGATGTCGTGAATTCATACAGCCAGGAAGATCTAGAAAGAATACTCAGGCTGTACGGTGAAGTGGATAACAGCCGCAGAATCGCCCAACTTATATGCAAGGCCAGAGAGACAGCGGAAATCAGAACAACCACTGAACTCTGCAAGGCGATCGAAAATGCTCTCCCGAAATTTGCCGAGCATAAATTCCTCGCAAAAGTATATCAGGCTCTGAGGATTGAGGTAAATCAGGAAATGAAGTCGCTCGAAAAATTCCTCAGCGGAGCAGCAAAGTCTCTCAAGCCGGGAGGCAGACTAGTAGTAATCACCTACCACTCGCTGGAAGACAGGATGGTGAAGAACTTCATAAAATCTGGCAACATCGAAGGAAAGGTGGAAAAGGATTTCTTCGGTAACGCCACAGCACCTCTGAGAGCCGTGAACAGAAAGCCTATCCTGCCTCAGGAAAGCGAAATTGCAGCCAACACGAGGGCAAGGAGCGCCAAACTCAGAATAGCGGAAAAGGAGGATGAGCGATGAAGGAGAAAATGTCTGCAGTAAAAATACTGAAGTCAATCATCAGCGGAGATATCCTGCTGCTGATGGGAGTCCACAGACTGTTCCCATATATTCTGTATGTGTTCATTCTTGGATGGGTGAGCATCTGGATGAGTTATAAGGCCGAACAGACTATGACTCTGGTGGAGCGCAACAAGAAGGAACTTGAGACCCTCAAGATACATCACGCTCAGAAGACCTGCGAATACGTAGGGCTTGACAGGATAAGCACCATAGAGGCTATGCTTGAAGAAAAAGGTTCGGATGTGAAGGCACCGGTAAAGCCGGCGGATATTATAATTAAATAATAAGGATTGAGATATGATCAACAGGGCTGACAGAGAAAGAAGAAGGGCTAGCAATGTGCTTAGCGCCTTTCACGTCGTGTTCCTGCTTATGGCCCTCGCATCCGTTGCAAAAATCGTAGTCACCCAATATTTCTGGGAACCCGACCCTGAATATCTCAATTATTTCCAGCCAAAGAAGAAGAAGCAGGATATCGATCCGGACAGAGGCTCCATAATAGATCACAACGGCAATCTTCTCGCTATGTCAACTCCTATGTACAACATCTATATGGACTGTTATGTACAGAAGGAGGCACACGATGCCGATATGAAAAACGGAAAGAAGAATGAGGCTGAATGGGTCGAGAAGGCAGAAAATCTTGCAAAGATGCTTCCGGAAGTCCTGAATGAAGCAGGCAAGAATGAATCATATTACAGTTCGCTTATATTCAACGGAAGAAAGAACAAGAGAAGATACGTGTCGATAGCAAAGAACGTCGATCACGATGTGCTCACACGACTCAAGACACTGCCTTTGTTCAATGAAAAACAGCATAAGGGAGGCTTGATCGTAGAAAAGGTTGAGACCAGACAATATCCGTACGACGAACTGGCAAGAAGGGTGATAGGATACGTCAGACACAATAAAGACACGAATTCCAACCATATAGGCATCGAGGGGAAATATGACTATGTTCTCCACGGGAAAAAGGGAGCCGAATGGAAGAAGATCACTGATAAGAAGGTGATGATCAAGGACGTGGACAGCAGCATAATAGCAGTGGAACACGGATATGATATAAGGACAACCTTGGACATCAACATACAGGACATAGCGGACAGGGCATTGAGAAGGAATATGTCCGGCGATGAGGATATCGTGGGAGGCTGTGCAGTCGTTCTCGACGTGGAAACCGGAGCGATTAGGGCTATGGTCAATCTTCAGAAGGACAAAAAGGGAGAATTCAGGGAGATTTTCAATATGGCGGCAGGAAGACCGGCTGAACCCGGATCGGTATTCAAGGCCGTGACTCTGACCACATTGCTGGAAGACGGCAAGGTGGAACTCGAGGACAAGATCCCGACGAATCGCGGATTGATGGATGATATGCCAAAGATCAACCAGGATAAGTACATCACTACATACGAGAGCAGAAACGGAGTGAGGGAGATACCTGTAATAGACGGATTCAAGATTTCTTCCAACTATGTATTCAGAAGACTTGTAAAGGATCATTACGGCGATGATCCTGAGAAATTCATAGACAGACTTCACGCATATAATTTCGGTGAAGCATACGAATTCGACCTGACTGAGGTCGGAAGCGCAAAGCCTAGAATTCCGGATCCTTCCAACAAAGGATGGACAATATATGACCTCGTATCGGTTGCAATCGGATATTCAGCCAGAGTGACGCCTCTCCAAGTGGCAACATTCTACAACGCAATTGCGAATGACGGCAAGATGATGAAGCCATACATCGTTGAAAGCATCGAGCACAACGGCAAGATTGAGAAGCAGTTCAAGCCTGAGATTCTTAACGGATCCATCTGCTCGAAAGCGACGGCTGACACCTTGACAAGAGCCCTGAAGATGGTGACTCTGGAAGGAACAGCCAGCAAACTGAAGAACAGCCGATGCATTGTTGCCGGAAAAACCGGTACATCAAGAATGCACCTCAACAACGAGGAGAGGAATGGCAGCAGGGATCCATACTCCGACGATCAGGGAAGGAAGAAGCACCAAGCCACTTTCGTCGGATTCTTCCCGGCAGACGAACCACAATATACTGCAATCGTCGTGGTCTATACCGACCTTATAAGCCACAATGTCTATGGAGGAAGCATTCCTGCAATGACATTCAAGGAAATAGCAGATGAACTTTGGGCATCCACTCCCGGCTGGGGAAAGGAACTGAAGAAAAGAGGAGAGGTTCCTCAGATGATTGCAGAGCATATCAGTACAGCCAGATCGGATGACAGTCCGGTTCCCGACCTCAAGGGACTAGGTCTGAGGGATGCCGTATATGCCATTGAAAACAACGGATACCGATGCAGCCACAGCGGAACAGGACACGTAGCAAGCCAGCAGCCTGCACCGGGAAGCAAATTGAAGAAAGGAGAAACTATCAGCATAAAACTGCGATGAAGTTACACGATATAATAAAGGATAGTTGCAGCGTGATAATCTCCGGCAACGGAGACATAGAGATCAGCGCCATCTGCTGCGATTCGAGGAAAGTCACCCCCGGATCGCTTTTCGTGGCTGTTAAGGGTTTCGCAAGCGACGGACACGGATTCATAGCATCAGCCATCGCCAAAGGAGCGGTGGCAATCGTGTTTGAAGACAGAGAGGAGGCCGTGAAACAGGCTTCCGGGGCTTCTGACATCACTATGGTTCAAGCAGAATCGTCAAGGTATGCCCTGGCGATAATGGCCGCCAACTTCTATGACAATCCATCGCGCAAACTTACACTTGTCGGCATAACAGGAACCAACGGCAAGACCACGACAGTTACACTTCTGCACAGGATGTTCACCGCAATGGGATATAGTTGCGGACTTCTGTCCACCATCGCGAATTATGTAGGTTCAAGATGCTATGAAGCAGTCAATACGACATCGGATCCCCTGACCATCAACTCACTTCTGGACGAAATGGTAAAGGCCGGATGCGGATTCTGCTTTATGGAAGTCAGTTCGATAGGCGTGGAGCAGGACAGAATTGCCGGGCTGGAATTCAAGGCAGGCATATTCTCGAATCTGACACACGACCATCTGGATTATCACAAGACTTTCGCAGAGTATCTCAGATGCAAGAAACTATTCTTCGACAATCTGAGCAAGGACGCATACGCTATCACAAACATCGACGACCGCAACGGTATGGTGATGGTGCAGAATACAAAGGCGGAAGTAGTTACATATTCCTGCAGGAAGATTGCCGACCACACCTGCCGCATCATTGAGCAGAGTTTCGAAGGAATGCTTCTTAGAATTGATGAGAGAGAAAGTTGGACCTGCCTCATAGGTATGCACAACGCATATAATCTTCTGGCAATCTACACCACTGCTGTCACGCTCGGAGCAGATCCGCAGGAGGCACTTGTAGCGTTGAGCAGTCTGAGGCCTGCCCCAGGAAGACTGGAGAACATAAGAGGTCCGAGAGACATATCCGTAATCATCGACTATGCCCACACTCCTGATGCTCTTGAAAACGTACTGAAGACGTTGAGGGAGATAGCACCTGACCACGAACTGATATGTCTGTTCGGCTGCGGAGGCGACAGAGACAGGACAAAGAGGCCTGAGATGGCAGCGATAGCGCAGAAATATGCAGACCGCATAATAGTGACCTCCGACAACAGCCGTACAGAGAAGACTGCCGACATTATGGCAGACATAAAGGCTGGAATGGACACCTCCGGAAGAGCAAGATCGCTATTCATAGAAGACAGAGAGGAAGCCATCAGGACAGCAATAATGATCGCAGGACAGGGAGCGACAATACTCCTCGCCGGAAAAGGACACGAAACCTACCAGATAATAGGAACTGAAAAAAGACATTTTGACGAGAAGGAAATCGTCAACGGAATATTTGAAACATTATAGAAAATGATATATCATCTCATAGAATACCTGAAGGGAATAGGGATAGATCTCCCGGGACAGGGGCTTTTCGGCTATCTGTCCTTCAGAGCAATCATATCCTTCACAACTGCCCTGCTGATATCCATCTTTGCAGGAAAAAAAATCATAAGATGGATTCAGAAGAAGCAGATCGGAGAGGAGATCAGGGATCTCGGATTGGAAGGACAGATGCAGAAGAAAGGAACTCCTACAATGGGAGGAATAATCATATTCCTCGCCATCATAGTACCGGTCCTCTTGTTTGCAGACCTCGCCAACATCTACAATATATTATTGATAGTCAGCACAATATGGTTCTTCCTCATCGGATTTGCAGATGACTATATAAAGGTATTCAGAAAGAATAAGGAAGGAATGAGTGAGAAAGGCAAACTGATTGCCCAGGGAATGTTAGGTCTTGTGATAGCGCTGGCCGTATGCTTCAGCGACGACATTGTGGTGAGAGAGAAGGTGAACATACAGGATAGCATCGCAATGGAAGCCACCAGCGACAGCACATCCATCGACTCAGGCTTCGAACTCACTGGAGGGATAGAGCAACACGATGTGATAAAAAGCACAAAAACCACAATCCCTTTCATCAAGAACCACGAATTCGACTACAAGTGGCTGTCTCCTTTCAAAGGCAAATTCGGCTGGTACTGCAAATGGGCTATATATATGCTGATGATAATAATCGTCATCACAGCCTGTTCAAACGGAGTGAACCTTACCGACGGTATGGACGGACTCGCTACAGGATCCTCAGCCATAGTAGGTGTGGTACTCGGTATTTTCGCCTGGCTATCGGGCAACATCCTCAATGCCGAATACCTGAATATAATGTACATACCGGGGAGCGGTGAGATCGCTGTGTTTATGTCTGCCTTTGTCGGAGCCTTGATAGGCTTCCTCTGGTACAATTCATTCCCGGCACAAATATTTATGGGAGACACCGGAAGTCTTATGCTTGGAGGCATCATAGGAGTGTGCGCAGTACTTATAAGGAAGGAACTTCTGCTTCCGATTCTTTGCGGAATTTTCTTTGTGGAAAGCCTCTCGGTGCTTATGCAGAGATTCTGGTTCAAATATACAAAGAAGAAATACGGAGAAGGCAGGAGAATATTCAAGATGGCTCCCCTTCACCACCACTATCAGAAAGAGGGAGTGCCGGCATTGATCAAATTGCCGAAAAAGGCTCTCCCGGAGGCGAAGATTGTCACAAGATTCTGGATCGTAGGAATGATCCTCGCCGTAATAACCATCGCATTGTTGAAAATAAGATAAAGCACTATATACGTTATATGTCCAGATTAGTAGTTCTCGGCGGAGGTGAAAGCGGAGTAGGATCCGCAGTCCTCGCAAAGGTCAAAGGTTATGATGTATTTCTCTCCGATATGGGTCAGATACCGGAGAAATATACTGCTGTGCTCGATGAATGGGATATTCCATACGAGCAGGGCAGACATTCCGAAGAATTGATTCTCAACGCTGACGAAGTGATAAAGAGCCCGGGAATTCCTCCGAAGGCTCCTATGGTTAGGAAGATCGCAGAAAACGGCATCGGAATCATATCGGAAATCGAGTTTGCAGGAAGGTACGATACAGCCAAGAAGGTCTGCATCACCGGAAGCAACGGCAAGACCACCACAACTTCTCTGATTTACCACCTGCTGAAGAATGCCGGCCTCAACGTCGGTCTCGGAGGCAACATAGGCAAGAGTTATGCATATCAGGTGGCTACAGAACAACACGACATCTATGTACTGGAACTGAGCAGTTTCCAGTTGGACAACGTATATGATTTCAAGGCCGACATAGCAATCATCACCAATATCACGCCGGACCATCTGGACAGGTACGACTACAATATGGAGAACTATGTGAAGTCGAAATTCCGTATCACACGCAATATGTCGAGCGACGACTGCTTCATCTTCTGTTCCGACGACGAGATCACAATAAGACATCTCGACCAGATCGTTATGAAAGCACGCAAACTTCCTTTCACTCAGAAAGAGGAAGTGGAGCAGGGTGCCTTCATCAAGGACGACAGGATGATAGTACGCTACAAGGAGGAAGAATGCGATATGTACCTTCAGGAACTCGCTCTTGGGGGAAAGCACAACGTTTACAACTCTATGGCAGCCGCTATCGCAGCCAAGGCAATGGACATTGACAACGAGGTGATCAGAAACGGACTCGCTACATTCCAGGCAGTGGAGCATCGTCTTGAGAATGTACTCAGCATCAAGGATGTGCTGTACATCAATGACTCGAAAGCAACTAATGTTGACGCAGCGTGGTATGCCCTCGAATGTCAGACAAGACCTGTAGTATGGATTGTCGGAGGTACAGACAAAGGAAATGACTACACAAGCCTCCTTCCGCTGGCAAAGGAGAAATGCAAGGCTATGATATGTATGGGTCTGGACAATGCCAAGTTCCACGAATCATTCGCAGACATAGTACCGGAGATCCACGACGCAACATCAGCAAAAGATGCAGTACAACTCGCAAGCAGACTGGCGGCACCGGGAGATGTAGTATTGCTCTCGCCTTGCTGCGCTAGTTTCGATCTGTTCAAGAATTACGAAGACAGAGGCCGGCAGTTCAAGGAAGCCGTAAGAAATCTATAGCGTATGGCAGAAATGGATTACAGAGAGCCGGAGACTGAAAAGAAAGGTCTCTGGCGCATCATAGACAGCATCGAAGGAGATAAGGTGATATGGATCATCGTTCTCCTTCTCATTCTTATATCAGTACTCGCCATATTCTCTTCGACTCCTCTTCTTTCCGAAGAAAGCAGGATCGAGATTATGAAGAGTCACGGATTGGTCGCAGTGTCCGGCCTTGCCCTGATCTTCGTACTATATAAATTCGTTACCAGGATCGGAATCTACCGGTTCTTCTCCCAGTTCGGCTTCTTCGTATCCCTGATTCTCCTGCTCATACTGGACGGGCACGGCAATCTAGGTTTCATCAGAGCACAATATCTGAACGGAGCCTGGAGAACATTGGAGATGTTCGGGCTGCAGATCCACGTATTCGAAGTGGTGAAGGTAGCGATGGTGATGTATCTTGCCTGGGCTATGCACGCTCTCAAACAGGACAAAGAGGCATTGGAACAGGGACTGAAGAGTCCGACGTTGAGCATTGCCAACAGAGTTGCCGAAAAGAATGGAATGGAATTTATGGCCAGACCTTTCTCCAAAAGAGCCCTGTACATCTATCTTCCTTCACTCCTGGTATGCGGTCTGGTGATGCCAGGAAGTAACTCGAGTGCCATTTTCATTGCATTGATATTGATAGGCATTATGCTTATCGGAGGCATCCCGATCAAGGAACTTCTGGCCGCAGGTGCTGCAATGGTCGTGATGGTGGGTATCTTGTTCGGTATCTATAAGGCTACAGACGGAGAAGTGATGGGTCGTATGGCTACTTTCGAAAGTCGCGTGAAAGCGAATTACGACACTGAGATACTTGAGAAATACAGAGAAGGAAGCGCAGAGTTCTATAATGCTCTAGACTCCATCAGACAGCCATACGGAGCAAAGGTCGCTGTGCACGAAGGAAAACTTCTTGGTAAAGGTATAGGAAACAGTACCCAGAAGTATTCCGTGACGCATATATACTCCGACTATATGTTCAGTTTCATAATCGAAGAATACGGACTTATCGGAGGACTTTTCATCATCATCCTATACTTGAGTCTTCTTGCAAGAAGTTCGATGATAGTGAGACTATGCAGCAACGAATTCGCAAAAATAGCAATCGGAGGACTGGCATTCCTGATCACCGGTCAGGCATTTCTCCATATTCTTGTGAACTCAGGCATAATCCCGATGACGGGACAGACCCTGCCTCTGCTAAGTGATGGAGCAAGTGCATTCCTGATATCCTGCCTGGCATTCGGCATCATATTGTCAATCAGCAGGATGGCAAATAAAAAGATCAAGACCGTCGAAGAATCCGAATTGAGAAGCGCAGACGACATACAGGCAAGAATGATGATATTGGAACAGATCGACGACGAACAGCAATCATAGGAATATGAAAGAATACAGAAAGATAAAGGCGATAATAAGCGGAGGAGGCACAGGCGGCCACATCTTCCCTGCACTCTCCATTGCAGAGAAACTGAAAGAACTCAATCCGGAAAATGAGATATTGTTTGTAGGAGCGGAGGGAAGGATGGAGATGGAAAGGGTACCGGCTGCCGGTTATGAGATTGTAGGACTGCCGATGGCGGGACTGCAAAGGAAACTCACTCTTGCCAACCTAGCACTACCTTTCAAAGTGATAAGGAGCATCAGAATGGCCAGGAAGGTAGTAAAGGAATTCCGTCCTGACATTGCCATAGGAGTCGGCGGATACGCCAGCGCTCCCCTTCTCTGGGCGGCTGAACGTCTCGGGATACCGACATTGATTCAGGAACAGAACGGCTTTGCAGGCCTTGCAAACAAGATTCTTGGCAAGAAGGCCAAAGCCATTTGTGTAGCATACGAGGGAATGGAAAGATTCTTCCCGGCAGACAGGATCATTTTCACAGGCAATCCTATCAGAAAAGACATTGTTCCGGCCACAGATAAGACTAAAGAAGAAGCCATCCTATATTACGGTCTGGATCCGGAAAAGAAACATATATTCATTGTCGGAGGAAGCCTGGGAAGCGGAACCCTCAACAATGCTATGAAGAAATGGATCAGCGACGGATGTCCTGGAGGAGAGAATATCGAGGTGATCTGGCAATGCGGAAAATACTACAAGCCGGGCACAGATGCTTTTATGAAAGAGGCACAGGAAAATGGACTGGGCGGAGGAAAACTGAAATATATCCACCACTACGACTTCATCAAGAGAATGGATCTGGCATACGCTGTCGCTGACGTAGTTGTCTCACGGTCGGGAGCAAGTTCCATCTCTGAACTTTGCGCAGCACACAAGGCATCGATCTTCGTTCCGTCGCCGAATGTTACTGAAGACCATCAGACACATAATGCGATGGCGTTGGTCAGAAAGGATGCTGCATTGATCGTAAAAGACAGCGAGGCTGCGGAAAAACTTATGGATACAGCCTGCAGGCTGATAGATAATCCCGAGCAGATCGCTCTAATGGAAAAGAATGTTGCAGATCTGGCAAGGCCGGATGCAGCAAGAACCATCGCAGACGAAGTATATAGAATAATCAGATGATGTACACAAACATATATTTCATAGGAATCGGCGGAATCGGAATGAGTGCGATAGCCCGCTATTATCACCAGAAAGGCCTGAAAGTGTCCGGATACGACAAGACACCTTCAGAATTGACACACGCCCTTGAGAACGAGGGTATAGAAGTACACTATGAGGACAATATAGGTTTTGTTCCTAAAGATGTAGAACATACTTTGGTCGTATATACTCCGGCAATACCTAAGGATATGGGTGAACTTGTATTTGTTATGGAGAACGGATACAGGGTTATCAAACGTTCCAGGACTCTTGGAGAGATTTCCCAGGGACAAAGATGCCTTGCCGTGGCAGGAACACACGGCAAAACGACCACCAGCACACTTCTGGCGCACATTTTCCAAGACACAGGAGAAGGATGCTCGGCATTTCTCGGAGGCATTTCCAAGAATTATGACACGAATCTTCTGGTGAGCAGCAACAACACCATCGTGGCTGAGGCGGATGAATTCGACCGCTCCTTCCTCCAATTGTTCCCGGAAATCGCCGTAATCACCTCTATGGATGCAGACCACCTGGACATATACAACGACATCAGCAATATGCACGATGCGTTCAAGGCTTTCGCATCCCAGGTCAGCGGCACAGTCATAGCCAAATACGGACTTCCTATTGAGGCCGGCGACACCAAGGCACAACTGCTCAGATATGCATACGATGACAGCAGAGCAGACTTCTATGCTAGCAACATCAAGGTCGATGAATGCGGATATTTCACATTCGACCTCAACTGTCCGGACGGTACGGTCAAGGACTGCAGGGTAGGAATCCCGGGATGGGTCAACGTGGAAAATGCAGTAGCAGCATCCGCAATAGCACTCACATACGGCCTTGAACCAGAAAAGGTAAAGGCAGCATTGAATACATTCCAGGGAGTCAAGAGGCGTTTCGACATACATATCAACACCCCGGAATGCTCATATATAGACGACTACGCCCATCATCCGAAGGAAATCTCGGCTGCAATAAGTTCGATGCGCGACATATTCCCGGGAAGAAGGCTCACAGCGATATTCCAGCCTCATCTTTACACAAGGACAAGAGACTTCGCAGAGGGATTCGCACAGGCTCTGAGCAGCGTTGATAAACTGATTCTTCTGGACATCTATCCGGCAAGAGAAGAACCGATACCGGGAGTCACATCCGAAATCATATTCGACAAGGTATGCGGGCCGGAAAAGATCCTGATGAAGAAGGAAGAACTTATGGACTACCTCAGCAATGAACCTATCGACACGCTGATAACATTCGGAGCAGGAAATATAGACAGATATATAAGACCTATAACTGAAATGCTATGTCAAAGACGGCAAGAAATATAATCAACCTGATTTCGGCGTTGCTGCTGGCAAGCGGCCTGGTCATAGCATATATGGCGGGCGTATCCTGCAGGGCACCTCTGGAATGCACAGGGCTGAACGTCGTGATCAAGGACAGCGCAACCAACAGATTCGTCACCAGGGCAGAAGTGGAGAAATATCTCAAGAAGGAGTATGGAGAATATATAGGAGTATGTCTCGACAGCATAGATCTGACCAAAGTGGAAAAGATCATAGACGCAAGAAGCGCTGTACTGAAAAGCGAGGCCTACACCACAAGAGACGGAAGACTGAACGTAAGCGTGACCCAGAGGACACCGGTTGTAAGATTCCAGAAAAGCGACGGCGGATTTTATGCAGATGCAGAAGGATTCCTCTTTCCACTCCAGAACAGTTATGCTTCAAGAGTGCAGGTCATTGACGGAAACATACCTTTGAAGGCAAACAGCGGATACAAGGGTGCGGTCGAAGACCCGAAGGAACAGGAATGGCTGAAGAAAGTCCTGAATATTGTCAACTATATGGAAAACAGCAGATTGTGGAAAGACAAGATTGTACAGATCACAGTCTCTGAGGGAGGCGGGATTGCTCTGGTACCGAGGGTAGGACAGGAAATATTTGTGTTCGGACAACCGGACAATATCGAAGAAAAATTCCGCAAGATGGAAATGTATTACAGGCACATCGTACCTGAGAAAGGAGAGACCTGCTACAGCAGAGTCAACCTTGAGTTTGACGGTCAGATAGTATGCAGATAAATAAGAAACGATATATGGAAGAAATGAACATAGTGGCGATAGATCTGGGCACCTCCAAGATAGCCCTGACGGTCGCAAAGGTAAACGGCGATGACGTACAGATAGCATACTACAAGGAAATGCCTTCTGCCGGCATCAAGTACAGCAGCGTCTGGAACATCAATCAGGTTACAGACCCATTGTCAAGAATAATCAGCGATGCTGAGGAAGCACTTGACATCAAGATAACACAGGCAGTGATTGGTATGCCGAAGTATCCGGTACGACAGGAGAGCAACAGCGCCATTGTCAAGGACAGAGGCGAGGACACCGACATCACTGCAGAGGACATCGCAGACCTGAAAAGTTATGCAGAAGATTCATATCCTCTTGACGACCCTGCAAAGGAGGCCATATACGGAGCCGTGGCTCAATCCTTCTCAGACGGTGAATATTTCCAGATCATAGAGAATGACATCATAGGTATGGCGAGCGACACTCTTGAAGGAAACTTCAAGATATTTATCGGGAAAAAGAGCGATCTGAAGAAGATCGACTCCGTTATGACAAAGACAGGGATATCTGCCAGGAAGAAATATTTCACTGCCGATACCACTGCAAAGGCCGTACTGACAGATGCTGAAATGGAGAACGGAGTGGCACTCATAGACTTCGGAGGAGGAAGTACATCCGTTTCGATATATCACGGAAACATTATGCGCCACTACGCATCCATTCCGTTCGGAGGCAAGAACATTACTGACGATATAAAGAGCGAATGCCAGATATCCGAAAGACTCGCCGAGAACATCAAACTGGCCTACGGAGCCTGTATGCCTGAAAGACTTCAGAGCCTCAGCGAAAAGATTCTGCAGATCAGAAGCAACAACACAGAGCCGGACAAGCAGATCACAGTCAAATATCTGTCGGAAATCATAACGGCACGAATCGAAGAAATAATGATGGCAATGCTGTACGAAATCAACGAAAGCGGTTTCGCCGATATGCTCAGAAGCGGCATCGTCATCACAGGAGGCGTGGCTCAGACTGCCAACCTCTGCAATTTCATATACGAACTTTCAGGATACAGGGTCAGGACCGGATACCCTAAGCAACAGTTCTCCAACGGAGTATGTGACGGACTTACCGACACCACCGCAGCGACATCTGTCGGACTGATTATGGCAGCAAAGGACGAACTTGCAGTCAACTGCGCATACAGCGAGGATAAAACAGGAAGCAATGTGATCGTGGAGAATGAAGAGACCGCCCCACATTGTGCCGAAAACGTACCTGAAACAGAAGGGAATACCGAGCACCAGGATGAGCCGGAATACAACGGACAACTTTTCAGCAGTGATGATGTGCAAGTTGTGGAAAAACCGAAAAAACAGAGAAACGGATTCAGCGCCATCTGGAGAAAAGCCAAGAAGAAGATGGAAGATGCTGCTGCAAAGACAGACGAACTGCTCACAATCCTGAGCGAAGAAGAGGTGTAAAACGAATAACAGGACAATGCTATGACTGAATTTATTGAAACCAACGATATAATGCCGAACGACTGGATTCCCGAGAATTCAATAATCAAAGTGATCGGAGTCGGCGGAGGCGGTTGCAATGCCGTCAACTATATGTATCACCAACGCATCGAAGGATGCACATTCATTGTCTGCAACACAGATGCCCAGGCACTGAACAGTTGTGACGTTCCTGTCAAGATTCAACTTGGAGAAGGTCTTGGAGCAGGATGTAACCCCACTGAAGGCCGCAATGCTGCGCTCAACTCTCAGGACGAGATAGCCGAGAAGGTCATAAACAACAACACAGATATGCTGTTCATCACTGCAGGAATGGGAGGTGGAACCGGCACTGGAGCCGCTCCTGTCATTGCAGCAATGGCAAAGAAGAAAGGCATCCTGACAGTTGGAGTAGTCACCATTCCGTTCAAGAGCGAGGGTAACGAATCTATGTCAAAAGCCATAGACGGCATCAACGAACTTGAAAAGAATGTTGACAGTCTCATAATCATCAACAACGAGAAGATATATAAAGAATATGGCGACCTGCTCATACAGGATGCATTCCCGAAAGCGGATGAAGTCCTTGCCACAGCCGTAAGAGGTATAACTGAGATCATCAAGAAACGTGGTTTCATAAACGTTGACTTCAAGGATGTCAAGGCTATGATGACAGGAAGCGGAATGGCTCTGATGGGATGCGGTACCGGTACAGGCAAGAACAGGCTCCAGGATGCAGTCAAGATGGCAATGGACTCCCCTCTCCTGAACGACTTCGACATCAAGACCGCGAAAAACGTCCTGATCAACATCACTTCCGGCTCGAACAAGGATGGTCTTATGATGAAACAGTTGGATGAGATCGACAAGATGATCAAGGAATACACCGGCAATGCCAACAATTTCAAGAGAGGAATCGTATTCGATGACAATCCTGACTTCGGAGACAAAGTCAGCATCACAGTCATAGCGACAGGCTTCAAGATGGCGAGGATCATCGAAATCACGGAAGGCAATCTCGGCAACTATATAAATATCGACAGCAATTTCGTTTACAAAAAGAACCAGGGCATCGCAGAAGAAGGCATAGAACTTCCTGAAGTAAGAAGTCAGAAGATAGGCTACAACAACACAGCCATCCGTAAAAGGATTTCTTTCGAGGAGGGAAGAAAACCAGTACTTCTGATCCGCGAAGGTGATGACAAGAGTGAACTCGAGAACACTCCTGCCATCAAGAGATCGGCCGGAAGAAGCAGGGAATAGGATTTTTTTATTATTTTTGCGCCCGATTAAAACATAAGGATATGGAACGCAAGACAAGGGTCAGATTCGCACCCTCACCAACAGGACCACTCCATATGGGTGGAGTAAGGACTGCACTTTACAATTACCTCTTCGCCAAGCAACGCGGAGGAGACTTCATCATAAGGATCGAAGATACTGACTCCCAGAGGTTTGTACCAGGAGCAGAAAAATATATCATCGAAGCATTGAACTGGTGCGGAATCATCCCGGACGAAGGAGTTGATGCTGCCGGCAATGTAGTGGAGACTGCCTCCGAGCGTCATCCTCACGCCCCATACAGACAGAGCCAGAGAAAGCCTATATACCGCAAGTATGCAGAGGAACTCGTTGCAAACGGCTTCGCATACTACGCCTTCGACACAGCAGAAGAACTTGGAGCAAAGAGGGCTGAGATGGAAGCCGCAGGACAGACTTTCATCTACAACCAGACCACACGTATGGGTCTGCGCAACTCTCTCTCCCTCCCGGAAAGCGAATGGAAGGAACTTCTCGAGACCAGGACAGACTGGACAATACGCTTCAGGATGCCGGAAAACAGGGTTGTAAAGATGGACGACCTGATCCGCGGACACGTAGAAGTGAATACAGATACACTTGATGACAAAGTGCTTTGGAAAAGGGCTGACGAACTCCCTACATACCATCTGGCCAACATCGTTGACGACCACCTTATGGAGATAACAGAAGTCATCAGAGGCGAAGAATGGCTTCCTTCACTGCCTCTGCACTATCTCCTTTACGAGGCATTCGGATGGACAGAGACCCAGCCACGTTTCGCTCATCTGTCCCTCCTTCTCAAGCCGGACGGCAAAGGTAAACTCAGCAAACGTGACGGAGACCGTCTCGGCTTCCCTGTATTCCCATTGAAGTGGGTGAATGCAGAGGGAGAGGTATCACGCGGATACCGTGAAGACGGATATTTCCCAGAAGCATTCGTCAACCTTCTCGCTATGCTCGGCTGGAACCCTGGCAACGATCAGGAACTCTTTACTCTTGAAGAACTTACAGCAGCATTCTCTCTTGAAAGAGTAGTGAAATCAGGCGCACGTTTCAATGCCGACAAGGCAAAATGGTACAATAAGGAGTATCTTCGTACAAAGAGCGTAGAAGAACTGACCGACCTTTATATTCCTGTACTTGAGTCCAAGGGCATTCAGGTTGTTGACTGTCCGGTATGCGCTCTCACTGCAGGATCCGAAATGACCGTCACCGGAGCAGATTTCGAAAACAGGATATTCTCACGTCAATATGTAGAGAGAATAGTGGCACTGATCCAGGAAAGAGCGACATTCGTGGCCGATTTCTGGGATATCGCATCATACCTGTTCATCGCTCCGACTTCATTTATGGAAAAGGATGCGGCAAAATTCTGGAAGGAGGAGAATTATTCTCTCGCGCTCCAGGTGGCCGATTTCATTCTCGACTTCAAAGGAGAATTCACAAAGGAGGCTCTTGAAGGGCCGCTCGAGGAATACATCCGCGGAAATGAATGGCCTATGGGTAAGGTGATGAACTGCCTCCGTCTGGCTCTCGTAGGAGCATCAAGCGGATTAGGCATTGCAGACATCGTCACCCTCATCGGTAAGAAGGAGTTTGCAAAGAGAATCGAATATATCAAGAATATATTATAATATGAAAATAGGTATATGCAACGACCACGCGGGTGTGGACTATAAATTCCGTCTGTCGGAATATCTGGAATCAAAGGGGTATGAGATGGTGAATTTCGGCACCGACACAACCGACAGTATGGACTATCCGGATGTAGCGCATCCTCTTGCGGAAGCAGTAGAGAAGGGAGAAGTCGATCTCGGAATCGCATTCTGCGGCACTGGAAACGGCATCGGAATGACCTTGAACAAACATCAGGGCATACGCGCAGGCCTCTGCTGGAATGCTGAGATAGGAAAACTCATCAAGCAGCATAACAATGCAAACGTCCTGGTTATGCCGGCACGATTCGTTTCATTCGAGACCGTTCTGGAGATCACTGACGCCTGGCTCGGAGAGACTTTCGAAGGTGGACGCCACCAGAAGCGCATCGACAAGATACCTTATAATAAATAGATGGAAATAAGCGCAAAGATTCTTACTCCGGAAGACAAAACCCTTTCAAGGGACATCAACGACTATCCGGAAGGGATAATAATCCCTATAGACAAACCATACAGATGGACATCGGCGGACGTGATCAGAAAGGTCAAGTTCGCCGCTATCCGTCATTTCGGTAAAAAGAATCTGAAAGTCGGGCACGCCGGAACCCTGGATCCCCTTGCTACAGGAGTTCTTATTGTATGCATCGGGAAGGCTACCAAACTAGCAGAATGGCTCCAGTCACATCATAAGGAATATGTCGCCGGCATCACATTCGGAGCGACAACCCCCTCATACGATCTTGAAAAAGAAATCGACAGATTCTTCCCATATCAGCATATCGATGCAGATGCTGTGGCCTCGGCCTTACCGTCATTCATCGGCGAGCAGGATCAGATCGCTCCCCTGTTTTCGGCAAAATCAGTTGACGGCGTCCGCGCATACGAACTTGCAAGAAAACTGCATAAGGAAGGCAAGACTCTTGATGAGGTAGCGGAGGAATTGATCAGGGTATCAAGGATCAATATCACAGAGTTGGAACTGATAATGTTTGAAGGTCGAGATGAGGAAATCGAGGACCGTGCCACCCGCGGCACGGAAGCGGGGGGGACACGAGCGAAGCGAAGTGGTGGGGTGAGCGAAGCGAACGTCCAAGATTCCTCATCCGACCTTCAAACATCGGATGCCTCCAGCAGAATCAATGTGACCGATAATTCAGAACTTGGTCTCCCGCGAGCCGTAGTCAGAATAGCCTGCAGCAAAGGCACATACGTCCGCGCATTTGCACGCGACCTTGGAGAGGCTCTTGGCAGCGGAGCCCATCTGGACAGTCTTCAGCGCAGTTGCAGCGGAATCTTCCGCATCAGCAATGCCCTCACGGTAGAGCAGGTCACAGCCTTGCTTTCCTAGGATCAGTTCCGCGCACAACGCAAACCATATCATCCTGACAGCCAACAACTTGCCAAAACCACGTGCTCCCCTTTTGACGGCACGCAGTTTAAGGAATGAATTGACTATCAGCAACATAGGGAAAACAAGAAAGAACGATTATGGGAACATATTCATACAGGAACATCTGGAAGGTTGCATACCCTATCCTGATAAGCCTCGTGATGGAGCAGATGATAGGACTCACAGACACTGCATTCCTTGGCAGAGTCGGCGAAATCGAACTCGGAGCATCTGCTATCGCCATAGTATATTATATGGTCCTGTTTATGATAGGATTCGGCTTCAGCATCGGAGCCCAGATCATCATAGGACGACGGAATGGAGAAGGAAGATTCAAAGACACTGGCAAAGTCTTCTGGACAGGATTATATTTCGTACTTGGGCTCTCCGGCATCATAATACTTCTGTCCGAACTGTCCACTCCGTGGATGATGAAATATATGGTCTCGTCTGCAGCAGTTTACAACGCAGCATTGAGTTATGTCCGGTGGAGGCTCCCGGGTATGATATTCGCCTTCATAACCGCAATGTTCAGAGCATTCTATGTAGGAACAACCCAGACCAAGACCCTGACACTCAACTCGATAGTGATGGTGCTATCGAACATCTTATTCAACTGGATCCTGATTTTCGGAAAACTCGGATGCCCGGCATTAGGCATCACCGGAGCGGCAATCGGCTCAAGTCTGGCCGAACTGGTTTCACTCATATTCTTCATTGCCTATACAGCACTCAGATGCGACCGCAGGAAATACGGTCTCGACAAAGCGGCCGGATTTGACCGTCAGGAACTGAAGGCTATGATGCCAGTATGCACCTGGACTATGATCCAGCACACGATCTCAATCTCAACCTGGCTGATTTTCTTCCTCTACATCGAACATCTGGGTGAACGCGCCCTTGCCATATCAAACATAACCAGAGGAGTCTCCGGACTGATATGGGTCGTGCTCCAGGCATTTTCATCGACCTGCAGCACACTCGTCAGCAATATGATCGGAGAAGGCCATCAGGACAAAGTTATGTTGCTGGTGAAACGCATTCTGAAACTTTCATACGGACTTGTCAGTGCACTGATTCTGATCATCTGTCTCTTCCCTGAAACCATTGCAAGAATATACACCGACATCCCGGATCTGATTACGGCCTCGATTCCTGCTATGGTCGTTATGGCATCCTCATATTTCGTAAATGTCGGAGGACAAGTATTCTTCCTCGCCGTATCCGGCACCGGAAGCACCAAAACTGCATTCAGACTCGAACTCGTGGCTCTTGCAGTATATATGATCTATTGCACCGTAATCATCGGATGGATGAAACTTGATGTGGCCGTATGCTGGACAGCCGAACACGTATATGCCGGAATGCTCCTGATATGCAGTTGGTGGTATATGCGAAGCGGACGTTGGAAGAACCGCAGCATCTGAATCGGTAGCACATAAGCCACTACCTACCAACAACTTACGCGAGATGCCTGCTGCATAAGCACAGCAGGCATTTTACGTAATACGCTAGCAATCAGATGATTAGGCGCCACCTCTATACCAGAGGGAATTGCTTGATTGCGCGAGTGATGGTGTAATCCAATGGATACCGTGCCTTGGAGGAGGCCCCTTTGCGCGCGACCTCCACTGCCAGAGCCCTGTCACCTTCAGAAATGGGGATATCCCCGGACATCAGTTTCAGAATATGGTCTGTAAGAACGTGCTCCAGAAGCAAATGGAATCCCTGTCCGTGATCCGGATGTCGCAGATGACATAGTTCGTGCAGAAGCACATAATCCTGAAGGACACGAGGAAGACGCATTATATTCAGATTGAGGTTGATATTCCCCTTTGACGAGCAACTTCCCCAATTGGAAGCATTATGTTTGATAGTCACTCTGTTATATGAGAATCCATATCGCACAGCCAGTTCGGCCAGTCTTCCCGGAAGTTCGGCCTTGGCCTGATGGCGCAGGGCTTCTATTTCAGATGATGAGGGCTGAGGAATGTTCCGATATTTCTCCTCCTGCCGTTTCATAGTTTCAATGATCCATCCGCGACGAGCCAGAAAGAAAGCCTGTGCAGCGGCATAAGGCATTATATACGGTACTGTGACGCTCACGCCTTTACGGGGATGAACACGGATGGTTATACGACGGCTGGAGACACTCTTTTTGAGCATCACTTCCCCAACAACGGGGTCATTGATGATTTTTGAGATTATCTTTGCCATTACCGACAACAAAGATATGAATTATATCGATTTTTTAATTGCATCCCGTTGTTTTATCGGATTTTATGCGTATCTTTGCGCCCGCTTAATCCCGCTATCCGGGTACGAGCACGATAATTTATTCATTAACCTCTAATTTTTTCAAAAGATGGCTGAATATTTGGCACCAGAGAAAAAACAGGAGCTTTTCGAGAAGTACGGAAAGTCTAATACTGACACAGGTTCTCCAGAGAGCCAGGTGGCTTTATTTTCCTACCGTATCGCT
>JAZRBS010000018.1:0-39366 GCA_045635205.1 Candidatus Cryptobacteroides sp.
TGACGGTTCGTTAAGGATACGAGCGATGTTTGCTGAAGCTTTGTCTGCTTCCTCTACGTCGTCATCCTCAGGTGTCCTGGCTGTCTTTGACTGGTAATAGGTGTCAATCAAGTCTTTCACCTGATCGATGGTAATATCTCCTTCAATATGCTTAGCTGCAGTCTCATTCAGGTACTCAGAAGTCTTGAGCCCATCAACCGCCTGCAGTCCAATAGCGGTCTTCCAAGCCTCGGCTCTTTCCTTTCCGCCGGGCTCACCCATCTTGATATATGAGTCAAAGTCAATCATGGCTCAAAGATACGAAAAATAATATAATGCTCCACCTGTAAGTACCATATTAAAAGACCAAGGGAGTAATAGCGCGAATCATTTTCGCCACATGTTCTTCAGTTGCCAATATGAATATTGTGGTTCTGAATGATAGTAACCTTATGATGGCTTCGATTCAATCGTTTTAATAATTTCAGGATTAATGATTGTTTCTATGTCTTCTTCTGACAACAAATCATCAGGGAAGTTCACAAAAGGATCAATGAAATCAGCTTTCTTTTTCATCCACTCAATTTCGTTTTCCATAGCCATGTCACTTGATATGCCTTGTTCTTGCATATAAAGTGTATATTCCTCAATATATTCTCTAATAAGCTTAGAAATCTTTAGCCTGTCTGCTTTAAAAATGAGTTCCTTTACTTTTTCAAGTTCAGCATCCTTCAATGCCTGTAAGCGCTTTCGTTCCTCTTCTTCCAGACGTTTTCTCTCCTCCTCTTGCCTTTTGCGTTCTTCTTCCAATTTCCGTTGTCGTTCTCTTTCGTCCCTATTGTCAGCTATTTCTTCTAGAACGTTGATAATATGTTCAATCTTGTCTTCAAGCTTTGTGTATTTTGTATCCTGTGCTGCACATCTATCATATGATGAACCATAGTGGCGCTCGTATTCATCGCATTCAAATTTAAGGATTGCAATACCCTGTTTTGTCGCTTCTCTTAAATAAGTCTGAATTTTATGGCCACGGATAACAATGAATGTTGTGCAGTTTTGGTAGTCTTGACTACCTTCTTTTACGATTTTAACCTCATATCCTTTGGATTCAGCCGCTTTAATAACAGTTGCGTATATTCGAATAGCACGATCCTCCAGTTCTTTAGATACTCGCATTGAAAGCCACTTGTCAGCTTTACATTTGAATGGATTCTTGGCATTCCAAGGATTTGTATCTCGAAAATTTCTCTCGCGTATTTTGGCTATTGTGTCTAGAATGAGCGTGTCTTTAGCATATAGCACTTCGGGTACTTTATATGGTGCTTTAATGTCTCCTCCTTCTGGTGGTAATATCCGCGTGTTATATTTGCCCGTGGCATCTTTTAATGGTTCAACCTTAGTGGGTTTATCACGCTGTATCTTTTTTTAAATGTAGTCATTTGTGTTAATCAATACTGAGTCATCTTTGCTTGTTGGCAATGCTGTTTTTTCTGTTACTTTTCCTAGTTTCAATGATGTCCAGTATCCGCTTGACGGACGTGGGATATCAAATGCTTCACAGATTTCCTTTAATTCTAAATGTTTTAAGCCAAGTGCTTGTTCTGTTTTACCGACACCGTCTGTCCAGAGCATTTCGTATATCTGTTTTCTGGTAAGTTCCATATTATTATCTTAGATAAGATGAATAATTGATAGTTTTAACTCTGGACTCTTCGATCCATTTGATGAGTTCGTCCTCAAAGAAATATATATTATACTCTCTTTTATAATGGGGTATTGCTCGTTCTGCTACCAATCTTCGTACTGTACCTACTTTCATATGAAGTATTTCTGCAGCTCTTTCAGTCAATATCGGACGATGTTTGTTTACGCCAAGACCAAGTTGTTTTTCCATCTTGTCTAATAGTGAGCGCATTTCAGCCACCTCTTCAATGAGGTAGTTTACTGCTTTAGGAACTGCATTGATCGTGAGCTCCTCTTTGATAGTTTCAGTCATAATAGTGTTGATTTATGTTCTTGAATTTGAGTACATAAAAATAGGTAATTCTAATGAAAGAGTGTCACGTTTGGTATTACCAATCGTGACACTCTTTTTTTAAATAATTACCTGTTTTGTAGGATTAAATTCGTAAAATATATAACGTATTGAAATCAGTCAGTTGTAAGAATCTATTTTCCGATGCAAAAATTCCTAAAAATATTCCCCAGCACCTCATCGGTCGAAATCTCTCCGACGATGCTGCCGATGTGGTAGATGGCTTCGCGGATGTCCTGGGCGGCGAGGTCGGTAGGGAGGCCGGAGGCGAGGCCGTCGCGGACGCGGAGGAGGGAGGTGCGGGCGTCGGTGAGGGTCTGGACGTGGCGCTGGTTGGTGACGAGTGTGGTGTCGCTGTCGGTGAGAAGATCACGCTGCGATGTGGCTAGATGGGTGCGGAGGTCGGAGATTCCGGCTCCGGTCTTTGCTGAGATGGGTATTATAGTCACGTTCTGAATAATTCCCTTATTATTAAGTTCGGAAACAATTAAGTTTGTGACATTAACATTATTGTTAACCTCTGAAATATCTGTTTTATTGAGCAGAATGATAAGTTCTTGGTTGCTAAAGTCTATCTTGCTGATGATCTCGCGTACGGTTTCGCTGGTGCTCTCGCGGTCGCGTGTGAGATCGACCATTCCTAGTATTATCGATGCTTCTGAAATCTTCCTGAATGTTCTTTCAATACCGATTTGTTCGACTGTTTCTGTTGTCTCTCGGAGTCCGGCGGTGTCAATGAATCTGAAGAGGATTCCGTCGATGTTCAGGGTCTCTTCGATGGTGTCTCGGGTTGTGCCGTGAATGTCGGATACGATTGCTCGGTCTTCTCCCAGAAGTGCATTTATAAGCGTACTCTTTCCTGTGTTTGTCGCTCCAGCGATTGCGACAGGTACTCCGTTCTTTATTGCGTTGCCCAGGCGGAATGAATCAATCAGTCGGGATGAGTGTGCGATGATCTGGTCAAGCAATGAGTCCAGGCGCGACCGGTCAGCAAATTCAACTTCCTCTTCACTGAAATCAAGTTCAAGTTCCATAAGCGAGACCAGTTCCAGGAGTTCGGAGCGCATCGAGCGAAGTTCAGATGAAAATCCTCCTTTCATCTGCTTGAAAGCGATGCGGTGCGCTGCTGCATTCTGACTTGAAATGACGTCTGCAACCGCCTCAGCCTGAGCAAGATCCATCTTGCCGTTCAGAAACGCTCTTTGTGTGAATTCTCCTGGTTCGGCAGTACGGGCTCCAGCATTGAGAAGCAGTTCCAGTAATGATGAAACTATATATGAGGATGCGTGGCAGGAGATCTCTACTGAGTTTTCACCTGTGTATGAATGTGGCGCACGGAAAATGCTTGTGAGAACTTCGTCGATTACACGTCCGTCGGCAGTAGAAATAGTGCCGAACTTGAGAGTATAACCTTTTGCATCCGAGATGGTGCCGCGGCGACATTTTATTACCTTGTCGGCAATCGCTAAAGCATCAGGGCCGCTTACTCTGATGACTGAAATGGCTCCAGTTCCCGGCACCGTTGCAGGCGCACATATCGTATCTTCATTTCTAATGTACATCTCACTGTATTTTATTGGTGCAAAAATACAATTTAATTTGTGTAAATCAGTCAAAATTTATTATCTTCGCAAGGATTTACTAATGGGGAAACAATATGTGTAAACGAGATGCATCCGGAACATATCTGAATGTGAACGCATTACCAGTTAATGCACAGCCTCGTATTTCCCTCTTAACTATCACTGTCGGCCATTTTCTCAAATAGAGAAGTGGTCGTTTTTTTTATTTTCATTCCCGATCAAGTCGGGATGATGTGGAGAAATATAAATTTAAATTCAATATAAAATGAAACTTAAAGCAACACTTCGTCTGGAGAATGGCCTGGAATTCCACGGCTATTCATTGGGCTGCACACAGGCTGCTGGAGGTGAGGTGGTCTTCAATACTTCGATGGTGGGATACCCGGAGCAGTTGACCGACCCTACCTACAATCAGCAGATTCTTTGTCTGACCTATCCATTGATCGGAAACTATGGTGTTCCGTCGGAAGAACTTATTGGCACCAACCTCTCCAAGAACCTTGAATCGGAGAAAATCCAACCTAACGGTCTGGTGATCTTTGATTATTGCGATGATTATAGCAACTGGGAGGCCGAAAAGAGTCTTGAACAATGGATGATAGAACAAGGGCTTACAGGTATCTACGGAATTGATACAAGGGAACTGACCAAGGTTCTTCGCGATAAAGGCCCTTTGAAGGGTTGCATCATTCCGGACGGAGCAAAAGCACCTGAGGCATACAAGGAGCCGACACCTGCTGAAGTAAGTTGCAAGGAAGTGATCGTTTACAAGGCTCAGCCTGCTCAGAATGTGGAAAATCCTAATGGTAGCAAGGCTGCTACCGCTCAAGGTAAACGCATAGTGCTTGTCGATTGTGGTGTCAGACACAGCATCCTCCGCGGACTCATCGCAAGGGGAACTGAGGTCGTGAGAGTCCCTTACGACTATGATTTCACTGAGATGGAATATGACGGAGTATTCGTGTCAAACGGCCCGGGATGTCTAAGCAATTATGGTGAAACAGTGGAAATCCTCAAGAAGGTCCTCACTGGAAACAAACCTGTATTCGGACTTGGAGTGGGATATCATCTCATTGCAAAGACTGTCGGCTGCGAGATGGCAATACTTGCACATCCGCACAGAAGTTCCAATCAGCCTGTGCGCAGAGAAGGCAGCAACCGCACATACATCACAGCACAGAACGTATATCGCACAATCAAGCCGGAGTCAATCCCGTCAGACTGGGAGGTGTACTTCACCAACCTCAATGACGGCTCTGTGGATGGCATCCGCCATAAGACCAAGCCGTTCGCAGGTACCCAGTTCAACCCTGAGGTCTGCGTCGGTCTGACAGAAAACGTCACACCAATTGATGAATTCATAAGCAAACTCTAAGACTATGATTGACAACAGCATAAAGAAAGTCCTCGTGCTCGGCTCGGGAGCACTCAAGATCGGTCAGGCCGGAGAGTTTGACTATTCAGGATCACAGGCTCTCAAGGCTCTCAGAGAAGAGGGTATAGAGACCATCCTCATCAACCCAAACATCGCTACTGTACAGACATCCGAACAGGTAGCGGACAAAGTATATTTCCTCCCTGTTACTGCATACTTTGTAGAAAAGGTTATCCAGAAGGAAGCCCCTCAGGGTATTCTGCTGGCGTTCGGTGGTCAGACTGCACTGAACTGCGGAGTAGCCCTTTATGAGGCTGGTATCCTTGATAAATATAACGTGAAGGTACTCGGTACTCCAGTCCAGGCAATTATGGACACAGAGGATCGTGAGTTCTTCAATGCCAAACTTGCGGAAATCAATGTAAAGACCATCAAGTCCCACGCTGTGGAGACAGTCGAGGCTGCCAAGGAAGCAGCCAAGGAACTTGGATATCCTGTGATTGTCCGTGCTGCATACGCACTCGGAGGCCTCGGATCAGGTTTCTGTAACAATGAAGAAGAACTTGTGACTCTTTGCGAAAGTTCATTCTCATTCTCTCCTCAGGTGCTTGTGGAGAAGTCTCTCAAGGGTTGGAAAGAGATCGAGTATGAGGTGATGCGCGACCGCTATGACAACTGCATCGCCATCTGTAATATGGAGAACTTCGACCCTCTCGGAATCCACACCGGAGAGTCTATCGTAGTCGCTCCTACCCAGACACTCAGTGCCAAGGAAGTGCAGTATCTTCACGATCTGGCGATTAAGATGGTACGCCATATAGGCATCGTCGGAGAGTGTAATGTCCAGTATGCATACGATACAGACTCAATGGAATACTATGTGATTGAGATGAACGCCCGTCTCAGCCGCTCATCTGCCCTTGCATCTAAAGCGACCGGTTTCCCTATCGCTTTTGTTGCAGCCAAGATCGGTCTCGGATATGGACTGTTCGATATCAAAAACTCAGTCACTAAGCAGACACCGGCTTTCTTCGAGCCTGCTCTCGACTATGTAGTTGCTAAGATTCCTCGTTGGGACCTCTCAAAGTTCACAGGTGTCTCGCGTAAGATCGGTTCGTCGATGAAGTCAGTTGGAGAGGTTATGTCTCTCGGACGCAACTTCGAAGAAATCATCCAGAAGGGACTCCGTATGATCGGTCAGGGTGCCAATGGATTTGTCGGCAACAAGGACATCAAGGTGGACGATATAGATCAGGCGCTCAATGAGCCTACAGATAATCGTATCTTTGTGATTTCCAAGGCAATGCAGGCGGGTTACACTGTTGATCAGATTCACAGTCTCACCAAGATCGACAAGTGGTTCCTGAACAAACTCCAGGGTATCGTGAATACTCATAAGGAGATGAAGAAATATGACAATTGCGAACAGATGCCGCTTGATCTCCTCAAGAAGGCTAAGGTTCAAGGTTTCTCTGATGTTCAGATTGCAAACGCTCTTTATAAGAATATGGACAGTGAGATGGGAGAAGATCTTGTCCGTGCATTCCGTAAGTCCAAGGGTATCGTACCTTGCGTGAAGCAGATTGATACTCTCGCTGCTGACTATCCGGCTGCAACAAATTATCTCTATCTTACATACGGCGGTAATTTCAATGACGTTAAATATCAGCACGACAAGAATTCCGTAATCGTCCTCGGATCAGGCGCTTACCGTATCGGTAGTTCTGTAGAATTCGACTGGTGTTCGGTAAATGCGCTCCAGACAATCCGCAATCAAGGATATAGGGGAGTGATGATCAACTACAACCCTGAGACTGTTTCTACAGACTATGATATGTGTGACCGTCTCTATTTCGACGAACTTACATTCGAGCGCGTGATGGATATCCACGATTTGGAGAATCCGCACGGTACAGTGGTTTCAGTAGGTGGACAGATTCCTAACAACCTCGCTCTCAGACTTGATCAGAACAAGGTTAATATCCTCGGAACAAAGGCCACATCAATTGATAAGGCTGAAGACCGTCACAAGTTCTCATCTATTGTCGATGCTCTTGGAATCGATCAGCCAAAATGGAAGGAACTTACCAATTTTGACGAAGTGGATCAATTCATCGATCAGGTCGGATTCCCTGTTCTTGTGCGTCCTTCATACGTCCTTTCTGGTGCAGCAATGAATGTTTGCTACAACCACGAAGAATTACGCAACTTCCTTGGATTGGCAGCAGAAGTGTCTGAGAAACATCCTGTTGTGATGTCTGAGTTTATGCAGCGCTGCAAGGAGATTGAATTCGATGCTGTCGCTGATGGCGGTGAGGTGATTGCATACGCTATTTCAGAACACGTGGAGTTCGCCGGAGTACACTCAGGCGATGCTACCATCCAGTTCCCTCCTCAGAAACTATATGTAGAGACTGTCCGTCGTATCAAGAAGATTGCAAAGAAGATCGCTTCTGCTCTTGAGATTACAGGACCATTCAATATCCAGTTCCTTGCAAAAGACAACTATATCAAAGTTATTGAATGTAACCTTCGTGCTTCGAGAAGTTTCCCATTCGTTTCCAAAGTGCTCAAGATCAATATGATCGAACTTGCAACGAAGGCTATGCTTGGTCTTAAGCCTGCGGCTCCACGCAAGTCTGCATTCGATCTTGACTATGTAGGAATCAAGTCTTCTCAGTTCTCATTCTCTCGTCTGCAGCAGGCTGACCCAGTTCTTGGTGTGGATATGCACTCTACCGGTGAGGTAGGATGTCTTGGAGATGACTTCAATGAGGCACTCATCAATTCTATGCTTTCAGTCGGATATGAGATTCCGAAGAAGAATATCCTCATATCTTCAGGTAACGCTCTTCAGAAGGCTGATCTTCTCAATGCCTGCAAACTTCTCGTGGAGAGGGGATACAACCTCTACGCTACTGAGGGTTCCTGCAAGTATCTCGTGGAGAACGGAGTTCCTGCTGAACGCGTGATCTGGCCTTCTGAAGCGAAGGATCCGGAACTTGCTGCTAAGTACAAGCAGGCTATGGAGATGCTCGCAAACAAGGAACTCGATCTTGTTATCAATATTCCTAAGAACTTCTCACACAAGGAGTTGACCAATGGGTATTATGTACGTAGAGCATCGGTGGATTTCAATATTCCGCTTATTACCAATGCTCGCCTAGCAACTGCATTCATCCGCGCATTCTGTGCTATGTCGATTGATGATATACAGATAAAGAGTTGGGATCAGTATTAGGATCTCGTTGTCATATAAGCCTCTGAATATGAGGCTCTTGCTGAAAATGCCTGCTGTCGGAAAACAGCAGGCATTCTTGTTAAGTCTCTGAATGATAGTAGTTTGAATGCCAGGGTAAATCAAAAACTGATGAATATCACTACAAAGGCACAGAAATTGACTTGTCTTCAGCCAGTGTGTTTTTAAATTATTTGTGATATGAAAAAAGTTATGTTAGTAGTAGTGTCCTTTGCTGCCCTTATGGCGGTGATGACAAGTTGCAACAATAATGCGAAGCAGGAAAGGCAGGCGATGAATGAGCCTATGAAGCAGGAACGTGAGTTTATGCGTGAGGCTATACGTCATCACAGTCCCGATGTGCAGAGAGTTGATATAATCGACAGTACTGTCGTTTATACTCATATTTTCGACGGCATCGTTGATATTAAGACCTATACATTTGATGGAGATGTTTGCGTTGGGGCAGAAAGAGTATATACATTTCCAAGTCAGATGAGTGCATTACGTCATTATCGTGACGCGATCGAGAGGGCTGAACTATATGATAATATAGAATTGTTCAACAATCAGGTGAAATATAAACTCAAGGAAGGACAGCACAAAATTGAGACAAAGGGTCTTACCAAGGAACAGATGAAGGCTAAGTTTGATAAGCAGATTGATGAGGCTAAGGCTGATATGAAGAAGCAGGAAGCGAAGATGAAGGAAGGCCATCATCACAGGCATCACGACAAGTAGGAATAAATCTGTTCATTAGTAAATTCCGACCGATATATAGATGACGTGCCACCCCCGGCTAGGGGGTGCCTCCCGAGAGGGAGGCGGGGGTCATCGGTATATCGGTCGGAATTTATTATTTGATGTATCTCGTGATGATATGTTTAGCGATGCTTGCGAATACAAATCCTGCAGCCGCTCCGATCAGAGCACCGGCTATGACATCTCCCAGATAATGCTTGCCGACAAAGACACGGCTTATTGCGACCATCACCGCCCAGAAATACATCCACGCAGCATATCCCTTGTATTTCAGTCTCTTATCCAGCCTGAATCCAATCAGAGTGCTGGTTGCCAGTCCGAAGGCATTGGCTGAATGTGCCGAGAAGAAACTGAAACTTCTGCTGGCACCTTCGAGGACATTCAGCCCGTTTTCGAGCATATAGGCATCGTTAAGTGGTCTTACCCTGCAGACGAGGTCCTTTATAAGATTTGAGAATTGGTCGCAGAAACCAAATGTCGCTGCCGCCGCTAATGTCATTATCAAACCTTTCTTCCATCCGAGCCTCCAGATCAGACATCCAACTATAAAAACGTACATAGGAATCCACACAGGAATATCTGAAAAGAATTGCCATATAGGATCGGTAATGGCTGAATCCCAACTGTTTATCTCCAAAGTAATCCTTTGGTCTAATTCGTGGATAGTTGTCCAGTCCATAGGTTATAACTGTATTTCATTGTCATCTCCCGGGAACAGAACCACAGGAGCATCCTCTACCGGCATTTCTTTCTGAAGAGCATTCCAAAGAATATCTTTCAGTTCCTTTATACCTTCCTGAGTGAATGAGGAGATGAATACGTGCGGAATATCTGTCGGAAGTTGCTCTTTAATCTCGCTCTTGAGTTGATCATCCAGCATATCGGACTTTGTGATGGCCAGAACCCTGTCCTTGACCAGAAGTTCAGGATTATATTCTCTAAGTTCATTCAGAAGCACTTCATATCCTTCCCTGATATCATCCTGATCGGCAGCAACCATAAACAACAGAATGGAGTTACGCTCTATGTGCCTGAGGAAACGCATACCGATGCCCTTGCCCTCGTGTGCTCCCTCGATGATTCCAGGAATATCCGCCATTACGAACGATTTATCGTCATAATAACTTACAATACCCAGATTTGGTTCAAGAGTAGTGAAAGGATAGTCGGCAATCTTAGGTCTTGCTGCAGACACTGTCGAAAGCAGGGTGGATTTACCAGCATTAGGGAATCCTACAAGACCCACATCAGCAAGAAGTTTGAGTTCCAGAATGAACCATCCTTCCTCAAAAGGCTCTCCCGGCTGGGAATAACGTGGCGTCTGATTGGTAGCTGTCTTGAAATTGTTGTTTCCAAGTCCTCCGCGGCCGCCTTTCACCAGAATCCTTTCCTCGTATGGTTCGACAAGTTCGAATAGAATTTCTCCAGTCTCGGCATCTTTTGCTACAGTACCAAGAGGAACATCAAGATAGATATCCTCTCCATTCTTTCCCTTCATCAATTGTCCGCTGCCTGCACCTCCGTGCTCAGCCATAATATGCTTGCGATACTTCAGATGAATCAAAGTCCAGAACTGCGGATTTGCTCTCAATATGATATGTCCTCCGCGTCCGCCGTCACCTCCGTCAGGACCACCCTTCGGAATGTATTTCTCCCTCCTCATATGCGTAGAACCCGCACCACCATTGCCCGAACGGCAATAGATCTTTACATAGTCTATGAAATTCGAATCCGCCATAATCTATAATCTCTTTATTTCAATTTGCAAATATAGTAAAAACAGATTAATATATATACCCTGTCATCTAACCTTCTGAAATATAGGAAGTTAACCAAAATGCCTGCTGCATAAATGCAGCAGGCATTTTACGTATTCTGTTGATTTTTAGTCGTTTATGCGACTGGGTTGCCGACTTTAGAATTTATCCATTACAAAGAAAATGCGGTCACGCACTTCCTCGATTGTGCCGATTCCGTCGATTTCGTTGTATTTTCCAGCCTTTGTGTAGTACTCGATGAGCGGTTCAGTCTGGTTGTGGTAGGTCGCGATACGGTTGTTGATTATATCTTCGCTTGCGTCGTCAGCACGACCTTCTTTGAGTGCGCGTCCTTTGATACGCTCCATAATCATCTCATCCGGAATCATTATGGAAACAGTTGCAGTCACAGCCTCAGACGTTTTTGCAAGGATTGCATCAAGTGCCTCAGCCTGAGGAAGTGTGCGTGGGAATCCGTCAAGAAGGAAACCATCTACTCCTTTTACCGAATTGAACTCACTTTCGATCATACCTTCCACAACTTCGTCTGGAACCAATGAGCCTTGCTCTATCAGAGCCTTTGCCTGAAGTCCAAGTTCGGTTCCGGCTGCAATCTCCTTGCGGAGGAGCGCTCCAGTCGAAATATGGTGGAGATTGTACTTTTCAACCATTGCTGTGGCCTGAGTGCCTTTTCCTGCACCTGGAGGGCCGAAAAGAATGAAATATTTCATATCGGATCGTTTAATTGTACTCTATTTAATATCTTTTACTTGTCAAGAACATATATATCTTTGAGATTGCGTCCTAACTCGTCGTAATCGAGACCGAAACCCATGATGAAGTCATTTGGAATCTCCATTGCCACGTAATCGAGGGCAACATCCTTCTTATATGCGTCCGGCTTGAGAAGCAGTGTACATACTTTGGACTCAGTGGCACCGTTCTCCGCGAGAATCTCCTTGAGTTCTACGATCGTATTGCCGGAATCAACAATATCCTCCACAATGATCACTCTTCTTCCTTTGATGTCGGAAGTAAGCCCCAGCGCTTGCTTTACGCGACCTGTCGTACTGGTTCCTTCGTATGAGGTGAGTTTGATGGATACGGTCTGCAGGTTGAACCTGAGTCTTTTCATCAGTTCTCCCATAAACATAATGGAACCGTTCAGAACGCAAAGCAGTATCGGAATATCCTTGCAGTCTTCAAAGTCGTCATTAATCTTTTCTGCCACTCTGTCTATCGCTTCCATCAGCCTGTCATACGGAATAAAGCGCTTGAATGTCTTGTCGTAAAGAGTGATTTTCTCCATAATCTTGTATTTATTATGACAAAATTAATATAAAAGACATAAAAAAAAGAAAAATCTGCATTTGTTTTATCAAAAACAACAACAAATTCAAACTTGAGCAATATTTTCGGACAGTTTTTTAGATTTGAACATCAGATGGATATGAGGAGGATTGCTTTTGTACTTACGATTTTATTGTATTGTATAGATGGATTATATTCCCAAGAGACCGACGGGATTTGCGCTATAATGAATTTTGCAGGTGTTGCATCTGAAGAAGAATTGGATGAACATTTAGTCGAACACCTTGAAAGGTTTTTATCCAGCCCATTAAGAATCAATCAGCAGTCTCTGGCAGTCATCAAGAAAAGTGGACTATTTACCCATTATCAGATGGCTTCATTAGAGGATTACAGGCTTCGTCACGGTGATGTGATGTCGCTTACGGAACTTGCTGCGATTGATGGATTCGGACAAGACTTCACCCGACGGATCGCGCCATTTATTTCTCTGGAGAGTTCCGGATATCCGGACAATCAGCGAAATGCCCGTGTGTCTCAGGAAATTAACGTAAGAGGTTCTCTCCGACATAATGAGTCTTTGAAAAATAACTATTCTCTGAAGTATCATATCGAAGCAGGTGAAAGGCTGTCTGCACATTTTGCATTGTCAAAGTCCTTAGACTCCCGAGTACCGGATTCTTATTCAGGACATATTGTATGGCACTTCAAAAGGAGATCGGCTTTTATAACCGTCGGTGATTTCAATGCCCGTTTCGGTCAGGGACTCACATTGTGGAACGGCCTTGCATTGTCTGGAACCGCCAGACCTTCCGGATATTTGAGACGCTCCACTTCACTTTCGCCTTCATCTTCATTTACCGGAGCATATTCATTCCGTGGAATCGCTGGTGAAATGACATTTAACAGACTAAGGATCAGTGCAATGACTGCTGTGAGTGACTTTGATCCTTCGGTACGTGCGTATGGGATTATGCCTGCTGTAAATGTTTCATTGCTATGTCGCAACGGGAAAATAGGAATCACTCATTTCGCCGATTTCAGAGTTAAAGATGACCGATGTAACATTCCGGATATGAAAACATCCTTCGATATCGGATATACCGTCAAAGGGACAGACCTGTTTGCAGAGACTGCTTACGACTGGGTGTCTGCATCAGCAGCAGCACTTTGCGGCGTTGTTTTTCCCGTAGGAGATGATATCCATATGGCTTCTATGCTTAGGTTATATCCGTCAGGCTTCAATCCCTCTTATAGCGGTGCTGCACGTTCTCTGACTAAATGCAGCAACGAATACGGCGCTTCTGTTTCCGGTGAATTTACGTGTGGACAATGGATGAAAATCAATGGTATGGAAGGCTTCGGCTCGAGCATAAGGCGTCTGTCGGGATTTATAAGTCTTGATGGAGCATATCTGCCTATGGCTAAGGAAGGTAATGATCAAAGTCTTCAAATCAAGGCGCTTGCTGAAATTAGAACGATTGTATCACCATCATTCTCCCTGAAAGTCCGTCTTTCAGAGAGATATCGAACCTGGGATGTTCCTTTCAGAACAGATTTGAGACTTGATTTGTCATACTTTACGGAAATGCATACCGTGAATCTCAGATTCAATGCATTGAAGTGCAAAGGATATGGCCTGCTTTCGTATATTGAATATGGGTTGAAAAACCGTTCTTTCAATGCGTTTATCCGACAGGGATTTTTCCGGATTGACAATTGGGATGACAGAATCTATGCATACGAACGTGATGCTCCAGGCTCATTCAATGTTCCGGCATTTTATGGAAGAGGGCTGTGGACTGCTGCGACCGGATGCTGGAAATTCGCCCGATGGGGGAGAGCATATTTCAGAGCAGCCTACACTACTTACCCTTTTATGAAAGAAAAAAAGTCCGGCAGAGCCGAACTTAAAATCCATTTGAAGATTGATATCTGATTAGTTCTTAGGGATTCTGATCTTCATACCAGGTTTCAGTTTCGAACTTGTCAAACCGTTGAAATCCATAATGTTCTGAGCACTGATACCAGGATAGTTCTTTGCGATGCTATAGAACGAATCTCCACTTTTGACAGTGTATGTAACATATTCATCGGATGTTGCTGAAGATGGTGCCGGACTGCTGGCTGTCGCTTTTACTTTCAGTACTTGTCCGGCCTTTATGTTGTTGCTGCTGAGAGAGTTCCATTCTTTCAACTGGCCAACTGTCACTCCGTGCTTTGTGGCTATACCTGACAATGTATCTCCGCTCTTTACGGTATATGTGCTTGCGCCTGAGGATACTGACGATGTCTTTGCAGGTGCTGACGATGAGGCAGAAGATGAGGCTGGAGATCCTCCTCTATAAATGACAAGCCGTTGTCCTACGCGGATGTTGTTGCTCTTCAGGTCGTTCCATCTTTTGATTTGGGCTACAGTACATCTGTGTCTGCTTGCGATCCTTCCGAGATAGTCTCCGTTCTTTACACGATATACTATGCGTTCTCCATCGCCGCCATCCTTTATCTTCTTGATTGTGACCGGATTGAAGTATTCATCGACTTTGTGCCTATAAACTGAATCTTCATATTCGATGAAGGCATTGGTATAGGCGTATGGTATTCTAAGTATATATTCGCGACTTTCGCCTGGAATTATCTCGTGTCTGTATTGTGGGTTGAGATTCTTGAGTTCATCAAGCGGTGCTGATGTCAGGTCGGATACCTGTCTCAGGTGCAGTTGCTTGTTGATCTTGAGCGTGTCGATGTGCGCTGGTATTTCGACAGATTCCGGCCTTATTCCGTGCTCTTTGTAGTATGTCATTGTATATAATGCACCAACAAAGGCCGGAACATAGCCTCTGGTCTCGCGTGGGAGATATGGCCAGATGTCCCAGAATGCTCTTTTGCCTCCGCTTCTACGGATAGCCTTGTTGACATTTCCTGCACCGCAGTTATAAGATGCAATGGCAAGATTCCAGTCTCCGAAAATCTCGTATGAATCCTGCAGGTACTGTGCGGCTGCTTCTGCCGACTTTACAGGATCAAGACGTTCGTCAACGAAGGAATCGATATGGAGCCCGTACATCTTTGCAGTCGAATACATAAACTGCCACATTCCTTTTGCACCCGCCCTGGATACTGCAGTAGGATTGAGGGCTGATTCGATAACGGCCATAGCCTTCAGTTCCTGAGGTATGTCGTATCGGTTGAATATTTCCTCGAATATCGGCATATAGTATTGGCATAAACCAAGTATATGCGACATCTTTGTCGGCATTTTCTCCGAGTATAGGATTATATAGTTCTTGACTATTTCATTATAAGGCAGTGATATGAATGAATTCATTTTCTTGATTCTTTCAATATACACCTCATCAGGAACGTTGGATTCAAACTTTATCGAATCCATATCATACACTTCCATTTCGTCATCAGAGGCGACTTTGTGGGTGTACCAGATGTTGAGCAGACTGTCAGAAACTTCCGCTGTATATTCTTCCGGACTGAGTCCGGGAGCACCTTTGTAGTCGTTCTCTTCATATACGGCGAGCATTTCATTGGCAATGCTGTCAGTGTATTGAAGTTCGTTCCGGTATCTTTCGAGTTCCATCTGAAGTGAATCTACCATCTCCTGGAGACGTCTGTTCTGCTCCTTCAGTTTAGTTCTGTTCCTTTCCTCTTTGTGATTATCTGCAGAAATTTCGATTTGTCCTGCAATCAAAAGGGCAGCCGTTATGACTGCCAGAATCCTGATTATCTTCATTATATGCTATTCAAATGTAATGTCAGAATGTTAATCCAAGCCTCATTCCGAACGCATTCCCCCCTGCGTTAATCGGAGCAGGCGTATGCATTGCGTAAGCATTGTACGGAGATATTACGGCCGGTTCGATATTCATTGTGATATCGTCGCTGATTTCGAAGTCGTGCATATATGCAAATACGTTTGCATCTATCACCTGCAGCAGATAAACGGCTGCTGTCGCAACTATCGAGTAATCCCTGTATCTTCTGTAAACATCCCTGTACCATTTTGCGGTTTCGGCGGTGATGTTTTCTGAATATCCGCTGCCAGGAGTTGATGCTTCGTTGTGTATTCTCTTGAATCTCTTGTAGTTGAGATTGTTTGTAGTGAGGAAATGTACTGAAGCAAGAAGTCCGCACCAATAAATCGGAACCTTGAAAAGTTCTCCGTTATATATCTGGCCTAATCCCGGACATAAGATCGAATACAAAGTCGCTCTGCCAGGGAGTGGCTCTTTGTCGGATTCATAACATACGACACCGTCCAGAAGCGATCCCCAGTAAAACAAGGCTGCACCTGCCATAAGCCAGGTACCGGTGGTTTTGGATTTTGTATCAACAAAAGGGGCTTCGAAAGGGTATTCAATATTATATCTGTCCTCGAACAAAGTCTTTTCTCCAGCCCATTGGTCATAACGCTTCTGTGTCAGATTGTATTTGTGCAGATAATATCCTCCGGTGCCGGCCAGCGCTCCGATACCTCCATATATGACAGGAAGTTTCCAGTAGTCCTTATTGTATATCTGGGCTGTACCTGGAAGAATCATCGATCCTGCGAACATTGTACCGATCTTCATCGTGTTTTTGTGCGCAAGAGCACCGGCAAACTCCTTTATGGAAAACAACTTGTCGGCAGTGTCTCCGACAGCAGTCGTGTCGTTGTTGTAAGTCTGCTTGAATGCTTCTTCCTTGAACTGAGCCTCGCTTCTTACAGCGAATCCAACAAGGAATATTGTTAATGCGAATATATATTTGATGAGCGTTCTATGCATCTTAATGATGTCGTCAATTAAAAATTGGAATCTTCAAGCGCTTTAAGGAAATTCTTGACTTCATCATCCGAACCAAAATGTATGGTCATTGTACCTTTCCCATTTCCGCTGCGCTTCAGGCTGATATTGTTTTCAAAATATCTGCCTACAAGTTCAAGCACCTTGAAATATTCTTCAGGCAAGTCCTGAACTTCCTGTGTGTCAGCCTTTTTCTGTTCGGTCAATTTCTTGATTTTCTCTTCAAGTTGGCGCACAGACAAGTCTTCCTTTATCACCAGGTCACAGAGATATTCCTGAAGTTTGAGGTCTTCAACTCCAAGAAGAACCTTAGCGTGTCCAACGCTGAGCAGTCCCACCTTAAGATCGTGCTGGAGTTTTGCAGGAAGTTTGAGCAGGCGCAGGTAATTTGTGACTGATGCACGTTTCTTTCCTACCCTGATGGCCATCTGTTCCTGGGTCAGGTTGCATTCTTCGATAAGTCTCTGATAACTCATAGCCACTTCGATAGGGTCGAGATTCTCCCTCTGGATATTCTCCACGATGGCCATCTCAAGCATTCCCTGATCGTTAGTGTCACGGATGTAAGCCGGTATCATATCCATTCCTGCCAGTCTGCAGGCACGGAATCTACGCTCACCGCTGATAATCTGATATTTGTCCTCCTGTTTACGGCGTACCGTTATAGGCTGAATGAGACCGAGTGTCTTTATGGATTCGGCAAGTTCTTCGAGTGCCTCCTGGTCGAAACTCATTCTTGGCTGGTACGGATTCGGTTCTATCAAGTCGGTTGGAATGCGGAGAATATCTGCTGTACCCTGTATTTCTCTCTGTCCTACGACCTCTTTATGTACATAGCCTACCGGTTGCCTGAGCGGAGCAAAATCCTTGTCTGATCCGAGCAGTGCACCTATACCTTTTCCTAATCCTCTCTGCTGTTTTGCCATTTCTCTGGTGTTTAATTGTTTCTAGCGGTCATTCCGTTTTTCTCAAGCACTTCCTTGGCAAGATTGAGATAATTGGTCGTACCGTTGCAGATCACATCATACAATATGATCGGTTTACCGTGCGAAGGGGCTTCGCTAAGACGGATGTTTCTTTGGATTATGGTGTTGAAAACCATATCCTTGAAATGTTCGCGAAGTTCATTCAGCACCTGATTATGTACCTTCGTCCTTCCGTCAAACATAGTGACGACAAATCCTTCTATGGTAAGATCCGGATTCACACCGTTCTGTACGAGTCTGATTGTCTGCAGAAGTTTTCCCAGACCTTCAAGCGCGAAGAATTCCGGCTGTACTGGTATGATTACAGAGTCCGCTGCAGTCAGGGAATTGACTGTAATCAGTCCAAGTGATGGTGAGCAGTCGATAATGATGAAGTCATAATTGTCCCTGATCCCAGACAAAGCATTCTTGAGTACTGACTCGCGGTTGCTGTCCTCGAGCATCTCTATTTCGGCTCCGACGAGATTGATGTGGGATGGTATCATATGAAGACCTGCTATTTCTGTCTGGATAAGTGTGTCTGTAATATCCCTTTCCCCGATCATTACCTCATACAAGGTCCTTTTCTGGTCATTGTCTGGAGAAAAGTTAAGTCCGGAAGTCGTGTTGGCCTGAGGATCGGCATCGATAATGAGCACCTTTTTCTCCAATACAGCCAGCGACGCGGCCAGATTAATGGCAGTTGTGGTCTTACCCACGCCGCCTTTCTGATTTGCTATTGCTATTACTTTTCCCATCTTCGTTTCTTTAAGGACATAATTCTCGCAAATTTATAAAAATAATTTCATACCTCGGCTTTATTTGCTACTTTTGTTGATAAATTGTTTCTGACTGACAGAAGTGTACTTTAACTAACCTCTTGATAATTATGGAAGTCACAGCAATACAGGATTCCTGGTGTGCCATTGTCAATATTTATGCTGCCACAAAGAAGGCTTCTTCTCTGTGGAGAAGGGCGGATAAGATGCTTGATTCGTTGAATGTACGGTTCGAGACGTTTTTTACCGGAAAAGATGGGAATGCGATGAGTCTTGCTCATTCTGCCTGCGAGAGTGGATACCGCAAATTCATTGCAGCCGGAGGTGATGGCACGATTCACGATGTTCTGGAGGGTATTATGCTCTTTGTCGAAAGCAGGTCATTCACAGATTCTCCTGTTTCATTGTCGGAATTCACCCTGTCTGTAGTCCCTCTTGGTTCAGGAAACGATTGGATCAAGACTGCTGGCATCCCTAAGGACATAGCGAAGGCTGTATCTTTGTTTCGGGAAGGAAGCATAGCAAAGCAGGATGTAGTCAAGGCCACTCTTCTCGATCCCGTACACCTTCCGGAAGAAAAGGTGCAGAGAGTCTCCTATATGGCTAATGTCGGAGGTGTCGGTCTGGATGCCAGAGTGTGTGTGAGAGTGAATAATGCCAAGATAAAAGGCCGTTCAGGCAAACAACTCTATGTAAGTGCACTCATACATAATATAATTCACAGGGCTCCAGCCTCAGCAAAGGTGGTATGTGATGGCAAAACTATATTTTCCGGATCATTCCTTTCTATGGCATTCGGCATAGGCAAATATTCGGGAGGTGGAATGCGGCAGACGCCTGACGCCAGACTTGATGACGGTCTTCTTGATATTTGTATAATTCCTGAACTTCCTCTTCTGAAAATCGCCAAGGAGGCTCCGAAACTCTTTAACGGGCGCTTCAATACTGTGAAAGAACTGGTGATGACGCGAGGCAAGAGCATTACTGTCCTGCCATATACCGACAACCCTTCCAATATCTGTTCGGGTGAGCCGATAGAGGTGGATGGTGAGGTGCCAGGAGTGGCTCCGGTACGTTTCGATGTACTTGAAGATCAATTGAATATTCTGGTTCCAACCTCTCTATGATGGATCCACATTTATTGTAATGTGTCCTTCGTAGCGATTGGCTTTTTCAAAATCACGGACTATATTCTTCAGAGTTTCTTTTCTGCCTGAGAGACTTCGATCTTTGCGCAGACTGATCCTGATGCATCTGATATATTGGTCGGCTACCTTGTCAACGGCAGGGGAGAACGGGCCTGTTACCGGGTCATTTATAATCGCTATCCTGCCTTCAAAAAATGTATTTCTTATAATAGTCCCGATTTTTCCAGCCATCCGGCATACGCGTTCCTCAATTCGATCCTTTATGCATATTTCGATTATACGCGAATATGGGGGAAAGTTGAAATCTTTCCTCTCCTGTAGAAGGTGCGTGTTGAACTCCGCCCCTTCATTGCTCATAATTTTTCTATATACAGGATGGTCAGGCTGTGAGGTCTGTATGACGAACAAGCCCTTCTGCTCTCTTCGTCCGCATCTGCCTCTGAATTGTTCGAGGAGTTGAAACGCCTTTTCATCCGCCCGGAAATCCTGCATACCGAGCAATGAGTCTGCACCGACTACAGCCACCAGTCCCAGATTGCCGAAATCAAATCCTTTGGTCACCATTTGTGTGCCGATCAGAATGTCTATCTCTCCGTAGCTGAAATCGTGTATTGTCTTGGTGTCAACATTCCTGTTTTTGGATGTATCACTGTCCAGACGCGCAATGCGTGCTCTGGGGAAGAGGGCAGATGCCTCTTCTTCAATCCTTTGCGTTCCGGCTCCAAGGCTTGATAACTCTCCTCCGCATTTGGTGCATTTCCCTGTGAATCGGGCAGTGTGGCCGCAATAATGACATACCATACTGCCGTCATTATGTCTGCTCAAACTGACATTGCAATGCGGACATTTTACGATTTCCCCACAATTTTCACATTGCATAACCGAGGCCCAGGCTCTTCTTGAACGGAGTATTATCACCTGTTCGCCGCGTGCAAGTGTTTTCTCGATGTGTCCTATCAGTCTTCGGGAAAAATTCCCCATCATTCCTCTTTTCTTTCTTTCTGCCTTTGTGTCGATGATTTCAATGTCAGATTCTTCTGCACCGTGAAACCTCTGGTTCAGTTCGACGAGATTGTGTCTGCCGGCCTGGCAGTTGTACATCTCTTCCAAAGATGGAGTCGCTGATCCCAGGATGATGTTGCAGTTATGAATCTTGTGCATCATCAGTGCCGTGTCACGTCCATTATATCTGGGAGCAGGGGAGTCTTGTTTGTATGAACTGTCGTGTTCCTCATCGACTACAATCAGGCCTAAGTTGCTGTGAGGAAGAAATAGTGACGATCTTGTGCCCAGAAGAATATATGGCCTGCCGTTTTCTGCGGCTTCTCTTACGGATTCTGTGATATCTCTTCTGGCCGCAGGGGTTCTGCCTGAATGAAAAGTCATAAGTCTGTCCCCGAAATGTTCCGACAACCTTTCTTCCAGTTGCCTGCTCAATGCTATTTCTGGTACAAGATACAAGACATTCTTCCCGTTATTCAGGCATTCCAGAGCCAATTTGATGTAAATCTCCGTTTTGCCCGAACCGGTCACTCCTTTGAGCATTACCGGCTTCTCCTGTTCAAATCCGTTCCTGACTTTTTTGTAAGCGAGTGCTTGTGCAGGGCTCAAGGTTACATCTTTATAATCGAAAGTTCGCTGCAGGCCACTTTTGATCGTCTTACCCAATATGTCGGCTAAGGCTTCTTTTGCTCTCTGCAAATCAGCGCTGGCGCTTTCCAATTCTTTGGAGTAAGTGAGTCTTGCTGATTCTTTTCTGGCCTTTGATAGCATAATCTGCCTTTTCTCGACCTTGGCTTCAATACGCGCTATCCTTTTCCTGATACTATCGGCAATCTTTTCTTCTCTTGATGCAATCTTTTCTTTTGCAGCCGCGCGTGCTTCTTCAAGATTGATCCGGACGTGCGGATATGCTGCCTTATAGACTTCTCCAACGCTGCAAAGATAGTAATCTGCCACATTCCTCCACAAAATAATTTCTTGAGGAAGAATCCTCCCAAGGCCTTTCTCGACAGATAGTATGGGCTTGATTTTGAAGGAATCGGTCTCAGGTGTGATATCTGTTCCGCTTACCACGGCCTGATATTCTTTGTTCGCGAACATCACTTTCACCCGATCACCCTCATTCACATCACTCATCTCAGCCGGTAGCGTATAGCAAGGCTCCCACTCAAGTTTGAGCGGAAGAATGACAGAAATATATCTTGTGTCGTCCTTCATAATCTATGCGAAGATAGTAAAACTATTCAAATCTGCCCCCGAAACTCATATTTTATACATTTTTTCAAAAAAAACTTCGAAAAAATTTGCAGGTAAAGAAAAAATGCCTACCTTTGCAATCCCAAACGAAAAGAATGGGAGTTCTTAAAACAAAATTGGTGTCATAGCTCAGTTGGTAGAGCAAAGGACTGAAAATCCTTGTGTCCCTGGTTCGATTCCCGGTGACACCACTCAAAACCCTCGTAGATGCATTCTACGAGGGTTTTGCTTTATAATCTCTTTGAATTCTGACATTTCCTTCATCTGCTTCCCGACTGAAACAGAAATTTCTCCAGGATATAAAATCAATCACCTGCTGTGGCGGGCTAAGCATTTCATTATGCTCCAGCGGTGCAAGCCACAACAGGTGATCAATTTGTATTTGTGAGTATCCTTTACATATCGTCTTTATCCATATTCTGGAGAAGGGCATCATTGGTTCCCCAGCGGCGCATACGGTCCTGAAGCAGTTCCATTGCTTCGATGCAGGTCATATCGGCCAGGAATTTACGCATAACCCAGATGCGGTTGGCGATGGCAGGGGTGTAGAGGAGGTCGTCTCGGCGTGTACTTGACAATGTAACGTCAACAGCAGGGAAGATGCGTTTGTTGGCAAGTCTTCTGTCGAGTTGAAGTTCCATATTGCCGGTACCCTTGAATTCCTCGAAGATAACTTCGTCCATCTTGGAGCCTGTCTCTGTCAGAGCCGTGGCAAGAATAGTAAGCGAACCTCCGTTCTCGATATTTCTGGCTGCTCCGAAGAATCTCTTTGGCTTGTGAAGTGCATTGGCATCCACACCTCCGGAGAGAACCTTTCCTGATGCAGGTTGTACGGTGTTGTATGCACGTGCGAGACGTGTAATCGAGTCCAGGAGGATGACTACGTCGTGTCCGCATTCAACCATTCTCTTGGCTTTTTCGAGCACCATATTGGCTACCTTCACGTGGCGTTCTGCTGGCTCATCGAAAGTAGATGCGACAACTTCCGCTTTCACGCTGCGAGCCATATCGGTAACTTCTTCCGGACGCTCGTCGATCAGGAGTACGATCATATAGACCTCCGGATGATTGTCTGCTATAGCGTTTGCAATTGCCTTGAGGAGCATTGTCTTACCGGTCTTCGGCTGTGCGACGATAAGTCCACGCTGGCCTTTTCCGATTGGGGTGAACATATCTACAATACGGCAAGACATATCATTATGACCCTTACCGAGAAGGTTGAATTTTTCCTCTGGGAAGAGAGGGGTAAGGAAGTCAAAAGGAATTCTGTCGCGGATGAATTCCGGAGTTCGACCGTTTATGAACTTGATACGTACCAGAGGGAAATATTTGTCACCGGCTTTAGGTGGCTTTATTTCTCCTGTAACTGTATCTCCAGTCTTGAGAGCGTGCTGCTTGATCTGGTACTGCGAAACGTAGATGTCATCCGGAGAATTCAGGTAATTATAGTCTGACGAGCGGAGGAATCCATATCCTTCCGGAAGAATTTCAAGAACTCCGGTTGCCTCTACGACTCCGTCGAATTCTATGACCGGTTCCTGAGGACGCTGCGAGTTGTTGGATGGAGCCTGCGCAGGGATATTTTCCTTGGCATTCTGCTGCTGTTTCTGTCCGTTGTGACGGTTACCGTTAGACTGGTTGTTATTGTGTTGCTGAGGAGCCTTCGGCTTTTCTTCTGTTGAGTCATCTGACTCTTTGTCAGCGTGCTTTACAGGCTCAACTGCTGCCTGTGGCTTCTGGATCCTTGCTCTTTTCTGTCTAGGCAGCTGCTTGTCTGATTTTTCCTGTGGACGTTCTTCCGGTCTAGGTTCGAGTACTGCAGGCTCAGATTCTGGCTGTTCAGCCGATTCTTTCGTTTCCGCGGGTTCGAGTTTTTCCTTGACAGGCTGTTCTTCATTTTTCGGTTTGCGACCTCGTTTCTTACCAGCATTTTCGCCCCGCTTCTTCTGCTCTTTCTGTTCTTCTGGCTGGGCCTCCGGCTTGCTTTCCGGCTTAGCAATCTTCTCCACAGGCTTCTGCTCTGGTGCCGCTTCTTGTGTCGCCGGCTTTGTTTCCGAAGTCTTTTCCTTACGCGGACGTCCTCTCTTCGGCTTGTCCGGAGCATTCAGAGCATTTTGTTTAGCCTCTTCATCTAAAATGGCATAGACCAGGTCTTCTTTCTCTAACTTTTTGTAATTCTTTACTTTAAGCCCTTCTGCAAGAGAACGGAGACTATCAATATCCATTTCCCTAAGGTCAAAAATCTTGTGCATATAAAATATTTAATATGATTGTAATCAATTGGGAACTTCCCGTGAAGTCAGGGAAATTTGAATTGAAAGAATAATAAACTCCCCAAACGTAACGGGGTTCACAAAGGTAATAAAAAAATCCGAACAACCAATGTTGAAAGACTTTTTATTAGAAATTGTTGTCCCAGTAACTGCTGCTCTTCTTGTATTTCAAAAGGTCTGCCAAAGCGGCAGCATTTGCAGCAATTTGGAATGTCCAGGATTCCCATTGGCCATTTGGCACCCAGGATACGCGGATATTGAAGCAGTGCAGGTCGTACTGTGCACTGAATTGTGTAGTGGTCATCTTAAGAGCCATCAGGTCGAAACCTGTAGTCAGGTTCATCGATAGACGCGGAGTAAGTTTGATCTGTCCGGTGATACCAAGAGTCTGAGTGTGAGTGTTGTTTGCTGTAGATTTGCCGTTGGCAAACTGGTATCCTCTTCTGAAACTGTATGAGTAGTTGAAATTGACTGACCAAGGAGCATTAGGGTTCATATAGTACAGCCATCCTCCGGGAATGTATTCTCCAGTGACTGGGTGGTAATACATTCTCATATAGTTTGCAGATGCATTTCCTGTCGCCTGCTGTCCTCCATCGTTACCGTTGATTTTTCCTTCGCCGGAAATCGAATATGAAAGGGATACGCTGGCGCTGTTCATTCGTGCAAGTCCCTGTCCCTGAGTGATTGCAAATTTGTTTATCCTCTGGCCGTTTTTGTGATCCTGATCGACGAGAATGGCGTATGGATCGAACTGTGCATTGGCATTGACACCGAGTTTGCCGAATACCGATGTGGACATTGTCACGCTGACATTACTCATCTTGAACTCTTCTGCGAGGAAGTTGTATCCTGTAGAAAAGTTCAACTGGTCAATAAGTTTGATCTTCTTGGTACCAGTACCTGTTGTGTCAGCCAGATCGCGGACTTTAGCCTCGAAATTGTTTCCGAGACTGAAATTAAGACTGGCTGTCTTTCCCTTTCCAGGAGGGGATCCGGTACCTGCTCCGGTGTATATATTATAATCCTGAGTCTTGACCTGACCGTTTCGGTCCGTATATGTCAAGGTTCTGTATCCATTGAAATATGTGCCTTTCTCCGGACTGAAAGAAGCAGACAGGGACGGTGATACAACGTGCCTGATTGCCTGCAGTTTCCGATGTTTTCCAAAGTTGAACAGACCATAGATTCGCGTACTCATCGATATGCTTCCGGAATAGTTGTGGGACGTTCCGAAATGTCCGAATGCCTTTCCCTGCACTTTCTCCACCTGGCCGGTATCAGGATTATATTCCTGTTCGATTTTCCTGAAATACCAGTTCATACCATACTGGACGCTCGGAGTGACGTTGATATATTTGAAGGCGGTGAAGTTAGGGAGTCCTATCTGGAAGGTATGAGTCATACCGTTCTGGAACTTGTCCCAGAATCCCGGCTTATTGAATTCAGATGCCTTGAAGTTGATCCTGTTCTGGAATGCTGTGTTGTAACCGAGGGAGAATTTCTCGTAGAATTTCTCCTTTCCGACTCTGTTCTTGCGCTTGAACGGATAGAATCTGCTTACGGAAAATGTTACATTAGGCAGCGTAAATGAATATGAACTGTCCTTCGAGTTCTGATTATGAAGGGCATTGATGGACAGGTTCAGTTTTCCATTCCAGTTCTTGGAATATGAAATGGAAGAGGATATCTGGTTCTGCAATGCTTCTGTGACAGAAGTCGAGTTATATTTGTTGTTGGATGGGCTGGAGAAGTTCACCGATGCAGAGAAACTAGTTCCCGGTCTCGCCTTTGCATCCTGGGAATGTGTCCATCTTACACCGAAGTTCTTTGTCTGGAAGAAGTCAGAACTACCTTTCTCGCCAGCCTGGTCGTTGGAATATGTTATGGATACGTTACCGTTGAACTTATAGTTCACCTTATATCGGGAATTGAGATCGACAGCCCACGATCCGAGAGTGTATATGTCGGCTGTGAGTGCTATATCGAAATAATCTCCAATCACAAAATATAGTCCGGCATCCCTTAGATAGAATCCTCGGGAGGCTTCTTCTCCGAATGAAGGGAAGAGGATACCTGTGGCTCTGTCCGGGCGGTCAGGAATGAATCCGAAAGGAAGCGCCAATGGCAGCGGCACATCGGCTATGACCGGCCACGCAGGACCGAACACTGTTTTCTGCGACGGCTTGGTCATTACTTTTGCTCGGCTCAAGTGCAGGTAATAGTGCGGCTCTTCGCAATCGCAGACGGTATATCTACCGTTGGCAATATTGATCGAACGGTCTGGCATCATCTTGATTTTCTTTCCGTGAAGTATGCCGTCCTGCTCCTGAGTGATCATATTGGTAATCCTGGCCTTGTTGGTCTCGAAATTATATCTGACCTCCTCCATTTCGTACGACTTTCCCCCTTGTTCCATTACAGGCCGGCCGGTAATCACTCCTGTGGTATCCTTGGTGCCTCGGGCGTATAGGGTGGAAGTGTTCAGGTCATACTCCATATAATCGGCTGTCAACTTCATATTTCCGTATGTGACACTTACGTCTCCATAATAATATATGAGTTTCTTTCCGTCGCTGAAATCTTCTATGATCGAGTCACGGGCAGCCGTAAAAGCCGGTGCTTCCAGAGAACTTTTCCGGAGCATCGCGATGGAGTCCTGCTTGAAAATTGAGTCTGCTCTTGCAATCGAATCCATAACGAAGCGTGTGGAATCATTTATAGCAGAAAGAGAATCGCTGATGTCAAGGGAGTCACTTGATTCAGATTTCATATTGAAGCCGGAAAGAACTTCTGCTGCAATCTGCTCCCTCTGAGCGCGGCGGCTTCTTCTACTTTCCTGGGATGATAATGTGAAAGTGTTGAATACCAACAGCATAAGTGCCGCCAGTATCCACTTTGCAGACCACATTTTCATCTTTCCTTTAATATATATTGACATCAATAATTTCCTGTTATTGCAAGTTTTTGCTATTTTTGCAAGTCGCAAATTTAAAACTAATTTCAATTATTACCAAATTGAGATGCCGATATGGACATTAAAGTTATAATTTCCACTATAATGATCAGCCTTGCAGCATTGCTGAATCCTTTCCTGCATATTTCCGGCCAGACATCCGGCAGCGGAACAGGACTCAGGACAGTTGTGATCGATCCCGGACACGGTGGCAAGGATCCCGGTGCTCCCGGACCGGACAGCAAGACAAGTGAGAAACACATTGTTCTTAGTATTGCAAAGAAACTTGGTGAAAAGATCAAGAGTGAATATCCTGAGGTCAAGGTTGTATATACAAGGTCTGGAGATACTTTCCCAAAACTCACAGACAGGGTGAAGATAGCCCACGACAACAATGCAGACCTGTTTATATCCATACACTGCAATTCGAGCAAGAACAAGTCTGCTTCAGGATCCTCTGCACATATACTGTCAAGAAAGGACAGCAGGAATCCCGACCGAGATCTGTTCGATGAAAATGTGGAATTGACAAAACTCGAGAACTCTGTTATTCAATTTGAGGAAGACCAGTCCGGCTATGCTGAGAATTCTCCTGAAGACCAGATACTTAATACTCTCTTGTTTCACGCGAATTTCGATCATAGTGTCCTTTTTGCGCAACTTATCGTTGACAATCTTGCAACCAAGCCTCTGCACAAGTGGGGCAAAGGAATCCATCAGAATGATTTCCTTCTTCTGAAGAAAATGACCTGTCCTGCCGTGCTTGTAGAAACAGCATTTCTTTCCAATGCCAATGAAAGGCAGATACTTGTGTCAGCCAAATGGCAGGAGGAGATAGCAGAAAGACTTTTCAATGCTTTCAAAGCCTACAAGAAACAATATGATTCATCTGTCACTTCATTTGATTCTTCCGATGTTTCATCGACACCTGTCACTGAAGTTCAGAATAGTACCCAGGAGGTATATTTCGGGATACAGATAATGGGGCTCGGTCGTCTTCTTGCCGACAGAGACCCGGCATTGAAAGGACTTTCCGTCCGACCGGTCAAGGCCGAACAATCTAATATATATAAATATGTATATGGCGCGTATGCAACTTTAAAGGAAGCGTATGCCGATCTTCCGGCTGTGCGCAAAAAATTTCCGGAAGCATTCGTAGTAAAAGTAAGTGGTACAAAAGTGGAACTCGTAAAATAATATGATAATGAGCAAGGAATTGAAAATAGGTGTTTTCACCGTCACCATTCTGATTGTGTCCTTCTTTCTTATAAATTATCTCCGTGGCGAAGATATTTTCAACAGAGAGATAGAATTGTCGTCAAGGTTTGAGAATGTTGAAGGACTCGTTCCTTCTGCCCCTGTATTCATAAAGGGGTATAAGGCAGGAAAGGTATCGGAAGTCATATACGATAGTACAGATGAGGATTTCGAGATTCTGTGCTCAATTAAAAAGGAATTCAAGATACCTGCGGACTCGAAGATGACCATTTATAGCGTCGATATTATGGGAGGAAAGGGTATAAAGATAGATTTGGGAACATCTGAAGTGATGGCTTCTGACGGAGATACTCTTGTGCCTTCATTCGAGGCCGGTCTTATGGATGGCCTTTCTGCCGGCATCGGCCCTCTCATTACAAAAATTTCTGCTACTCTCGACAGTCTCAGTTACACTGTATCCGCAATAAACAGCATTCTTACAGCAGAGAACAGTGCTCTGATTTCAAAGACACTCCTGCATCTTGAACGGACAATGTCTCAAGTACAATCCTTATCTTCTGCTATCGGAGGAAAGTCAGATGAATTGACCGCATTCATTGATGACCTCGATACTCTTTCTATGAGGATGGGAAGCATAGTTGATAAGGCTGATACAGCAATGACAGGAGTGAATACGGTAATTTCTTCGATTTCACAGGCCGATATAGAAGGTGTCATATCCTCTTTCAAAACTCTACTGGAAAATATGAACGACCCTGAGGGAACTGTCGGAAAACTTTTTGTTGATAACTCAGTCTATGATTCGATAGATGCATTATTAAATGACATTGATGTTCTGATTAACCAAATACAGGAAAATCCTAAGAAATATTTAAGAATTTCTGTATTCTAGGATGCTCAGCCTGCAAAAAATCGCGATTTAAGTACTTTTGAAAAACTCAAAATTGAAACATCGCTGTTTTATAGGCGTTTATGTGTTTTGTGTATTCGTAACCTATTGGTATCTAATATTTTAGAAATTAAAATCGGGCGCTCGAATTTTTGTTGGGGGTGTAAAATAAAATTAAAAAGCAATAGAATTTTTTATTTTTTATTACTTTTTTTTCCTCATCTTTGTAGTCCCGTTTGAAAACGGGTCTGAAACTTGACTCCTGATAATAGATGACACTGGAAAAACACATATCTGTATGGAACAACTGCCTTAACTTCATAGGGCAGAATATCGATCCACGACAGTTCAATCTTTGGTTCAAGCCCATAAAGCCTGTATCATTGGTTGAATCAACACTTACCGTGGAAGTTCCGTCCGAGTTTTTCCGTGAATATGTTGAAGGTGCTTATCTCGACATTCTGAAGGCATCGCTCAAGAAGGAACTTGGTGTGGGTGCAAAACTCGTGTATGTCGTTACTCCAGTCCAGAAGCAGCAGTCACTTGTCTATCCGGCTTCTAACGGCAATGTTCCGGTCAATAAGACCGTTGCTGTGGAAACATACGGAAAGGCTGGCAATCCTGGACCATTCGTATTCCCTGGAATCCAGAGAGTGCGTATCGAGTCACACCTTAATCCTGTATATTGTTTCGAGAATCTGATAGTAGGAGAGTGCAACAAGATGGGATTCACTGCCGCGGAAAGCATTTCAATGTCTCCTGGAAAGACTGCATTCAATCCTCTTTTCCTTTTCGGAGGTCCGGGGCTTGGAAAGACCCACCTTGCTCAGGCAATTGGTGTGGAGATCAAGAAGAAATATCCGGAACTGGTTGTCCTCTATGTGCCTGCAAACAGGTTCAAGACACAGTATATGGATGCTGTTCACGTCAAGAACAAACTGACTGATTTTCTTGCATTCTATATGAAGATCGATGTGCTGATAATGGATGATATCCAGGATCTCATCGGTCAGGGAACACAAAATGCGTTCTTCAATATATTCAATCACCTTCATCAGTCAGGCAAGCAGTTGATATTCACTTCTGACAGGCCGCCTGTCGATCTCGAGAGTTTCGAGGAAAGGCTTCTGTCGCGTCTGAAATGGGGACTTTCTGTCGAACTTCAGAAGCCGGACTTCTCGACTAGGCTTGAAATGCTCAAGGCAAGAGCATTCCGTGAAGGAGTGTCGCTTAAGGACGAAGTATTTCATTTCCTTGCAACTAGGATAAAGTCCAACTTCAGAGAACTTGAAGGTGCATTGATTTCTCTCATAGCAAATGCTACTCTTGCTCACAAGGAGATTACAGTCGAACTCGCAGAGAAGATCACCGAAAAGATAGTAGGCGAGCAACAGAACGATGTCACTATCGATAAGGTACAGAAGGTTGTATGTGATTATTTCAACATCACAAGAGATGATCTTCTTTCCAAGACCAGAAAACGTCAGATAGTCCAGGCAAGGCAGATTGCGATGTATATGGCTCGCACATTGCTCAACTGCTCTCTCTCAACGATCGGTGCAGAAATTGGTGGTAAGGATCACGCAACTGTGCTTCACGCTTGTACGACAGTCAATGATCTGATGACTACAGATAAGACATTCAAGCAATATGTCGCAGACATTGAAAAGATGCTTGTACCTGTAAGAAGATAGTATAATCCGCTCCAAAAGGGGCGGTTTTTCTTTTTATTATTATATTTGTAAAAATAAGTGCTACATATATGAATTCAGAGAAAGTTTTATCCTATTTCAAGGAAATCACGCAGATTCCACGCGAATCCGGACACGAAGAGAAGATTGTTGCATACCTGCAGGAGTTCGCTGCAAAAAACAATCTCGAATGCAAGACTGACAAGGCTGGTAATGTATTGATTACCAAGGAGGCGACACCGGGATATGAGGGCGTACCGGCAATTGTCCTTCAAAGCCATTCGGATATGGTTTGTGAAAAGAATGAGGGAGTCGAGCACGACTTCGCCAAGGATCCGATCCGGTACATAATCAAGGACGGTTGGATGATTGCTCCGGATACTACTCTTGGTGCTGATTGTGGCATCGGTGTCGCTGCACAGATGGCTCTCCTTGTCAGTGATATGCCTTGCGGCAAGATAGAATGCCTTTTCACCACATCGGAAGAAACCGGCCTTGATGGTGCGATGGCACTAGAACCGGGCTTCTTCACAGGCAAAGTCCTTTTGAATCTCGACTCGGAAGACGAAGGAGAAATTTTCGTAGGTTGTGCCGGTGGAATAGATACTACCGCTGAATTCAATTATAAGAATGAGCCCGTTCAGTCTGATTTCGTTCTCCAGGAAGTGTTTGTTAAAGATGCAATGGGAGGTCATAGCGGAGATGATATAAATAAGGGACGTGCTAACGCAGTCCAACTCCTAGGACGTTTCCTTTATAGCATTCTCGACCTTGACTGGCAATTGGTTACTATTGACGGAGGAAACAAGCGCAATGCCATTGCTCGTGAGGCTAAGGCTGTCATTGCCGCAGAGGAGGATACTCTTGAGATCATCAATGAAAGACTTGAAGAATATGCAGCAGAGGTTGCGGAAGAATATGGCGCCATAGAGAAGGATCTCAAAGTCGGTTATGCTGAAAGCAATCTTGATACGGATTCTGCAATAGATGAGATGACTGCCTGGAATCTGGTTGCAGCCCTTTGTGCATCACCGCACGGAGTACTTGCAATGAGCCAGGAAATTGAGAATTTTGTGGAGACCTCGACTAATCTTGCTTCTGTCAAGATGACTGAGCCTGGTGTTATCCGCATAGGTTCAAGCCAGAGAAGTTGCGTCACTGCAGCCCGTCGCGCTGCCGCGGCTAAGATGGAGGCTTGCTTCGTTCTGGCAGGGGCCATTGTGAAGCACGAAGGAGAATATCCGGGATGGGCTCCTGCTGCAGAATCACCGATAAGGGATGCTTGTGTGGCTTCATATAAGAAGTTGTTCGGAGTGGAGCCGAAGGTCAAGGCAATTCACGCTGGTCTGGAATGCGGACTTTTCACAGAAAAATTCCCTGGACTTGATATGGTTTCGTTCGGTCCTACACTTAGAGGTGTTCACGCTCCGGGAGAGAGGCTTGACCTGGCTTCGCTGGATAAATTCGTGGCTCTCCTTGTTGATGTTATAAAGAATTTTAGATAAAACATAGTTGTTTTATTTGTTGAAACAAAGTGTATTATGATACAGATTGCTCCGTCAATGCTCGCTGCGGATTTCCTGCACCTGGATAAAGATGTAGAAATGGTGAACCGCTATGCCGACCTCTTTCATCTTGATATAATGGATGGTACTTTCGTTCCGAATATTTCATACGGTTTTCCAGTCGTGGAGGCTATCGCAAAAGTTGCAAGAAAACCCCTTGATGTGCATCTGATGATTGTTCATCCTGAAAAATATATCGAACGTTTTGCCAGAATAGGGGTGTCGATGCTTAGTTTTCATCTTAATGCTACAGACAAACCGGCACAGACTCTTCTTCATATCAGGGAGACAGGTATGAAGGCAGGCCTGGTGATTAATCCTGATATGCCTGTCGAGTCCCTTTATCCTTATCTTCATCTTTGCGACTACATTATCCTTATGTCGGTATATGCCGGATTCGGTGGTCAGAAGTTCATTGAGGACATATATGGTCGCATCAGGACACTGAAGATGGAAATTGACCGTTTGGGACTTTCAGTAAAAATCGAGGTCGATGGTGGTGTGTCACCAGCCAATTCAAAGCCACTCATTGAAGCAGGTGCAGAAATTCTGGTTGCTGGAAGTTCTGTATTCAACTCGGATTCACCTGCAGATGTCATTTCTGCAATGCGTGGCTGAATATTTCGAACGAACTCTCCCCACCTATGAAAAACATTACGCTCCTCATTATAATTCTTCTGTCTGTATCGTGTCAAACGAAGCAGACAGAGGAATTTGTTTCATATCTCCGATCTGCTGACGCTTTTTACCAGCAAGGTAAGGACGAAGAGGCAATGAATGCGTTGGTCAATGCAGAGAAATTCTATAACAACGATATATCTTCCGCTGAACTGGGATATCTGATGATGCGTAAAGGAGATATCTACTATAGATACTTCGATTATGTCAAGGCAATTGATGCATATTCCAGAGGTTCTGAATTGTTTCTTATTGCAGGTGATACTCTGAATCATTCCAGGGCTCTTCTTTTATTATGTGACGCTTGCATTCTGAATCTCGATGTTAAGCGTGCCCGGGAATGCATTACAGTGATGAAGGCAAATGAGAAATTCTATCAAGGACAGTCTGAACACGCATATCATCTTTGTCAGATCAAACTCACCGAACTTGAATACGGGGCTGAGGCCGCTGTTCCTCTGATTGATGCATATCTGGCTGATCTGCCTGCCGAAGGTACTCCTGACTGGAGGATTCTGGCATTCTATTATAATGAGGCCGGTGAATATGAGAAAGCACTTCATTCCATAAGAAAGGAGGCTGAAACCAAAGATATAAGTCGTGATCAGAACTATTATGTGGTTCTTTATCAGGTTCTTAAATCTCAGGGAGATTACAAGGCAGCCTTGACTGCACTCGAACGTCATAATGTTCTGGCTGACTCGCTGGCTCGGATACAACATACTAGTGATACCCGTTTTGTCGAGGAAAGAAATTTCTTTTTTGAGGACAAGGAAGCCAGAAGACGCGATATGAATACCATTCTTCTTGGATTTTTCATTGTTCTCCTTGCTGTCCTTCTTGCCCTTCGTGAAACCCGAAAACGTCTTTCGAAGAGTATGCAGGATAATGTGCTTATGAGCATAGAGAAGGCTAGGGTAGAGAAACTATATGCTGATGCATTGATCGAGCGTGAAGCCTTGAACAAGATGGCGGAAGCGACGAATGCCGATGATGAGATGAAGGCTGTGATAAAGCAGAGGCTTGCCTTGCTCAACAAGGTCATAGCTTCATACATTACGGATTCATCTTCGGCAAACAAGGAGGCCAATGCCCAGATCGAGATGCTCATATCAAATCGAGAGGCTTTCCTCGAATCGACCAGAAAGTCGTTCGAGGCCGGTCATCCGAAGTTTATGTCATACCTTCGTTCACGCGGTCTTAGCGATTGGGAGGTGAATTACTGCTGCCTGTATCTCGTCGGACTTAACGGTAAGGAGATAGGTGAATACATAAACCTGAAAAGGCACTATACATACGGAAGTGTGATACGTCATAAACTTGGTCTTGGAGAACACGACAGGAATCTGGCGAATCACCTTAAGAATCTGCTGGAAAATCCTCCTGCGTTAAACTCGTGATCCGATGTGTGAAAGAATTAAGTTTCACGGGCGTTGAATATCAATGAGTTATGTGCGGTATATTGTTGCTGTAAATTGTTCGCGTTAAACTGTTTCGTGCTACCTTTGTATCATCGAAAACCATAAAAACGAACGATTATGATACTAGCAATTCTCGGCGTCGCAGCAGGCGCAACAGTAACAGTGATTCTCCTCAAATAACTGCCGTACTATGAACGAACTTCCCGTAATTGAGGCCTACTCCAGACCTGACCGTGTATCGGTACTTTATGTTATAGTCATATTCATCCTCGGACTGATTGTTTTAATGAGTATCGGGGATCGTGACGATATAATTGAATACCTGTTGATCCTTGGGGCGTTTATCGCTGTCTCCATCATCCTTGTGATCCGTAGCAGAAGAATGAAAAGGCCGGTTCTCAAGATTTTTGAAGACCGCATAGAGAGACGTTTCCTCTGGCAGAAGGAATATCGTAAATATTGTTTCAATGATATTTCAAAGACTACGCTGAAGTATGAGTTTCCCACTTACGATATGCTCCTGCTCGAATTCACTGATGGCAGAAAACCTGTCAGAATACAATTGACCAACTTAAGCGAGCCTGTAGAAGATATGTACAGGTTGATTTTGGAACGTGTAAATAATCCGAGATGAAACATCTTAAAGTAATTGCTTATTCTTTTCTGGCACCTGCGTTGCTCTTAGGCTTCTGCATACTTGTGGGTCGGCACGATGTCTCGTGGAATATATTCATAATGTATGGAATGCTTGTTTTGGGCTTTCTTGTGATTTTCATCAATAATGAAGGCAGTATCCGCTATTTCCTGCGTGGCGGTTGGCCGGAGTGGATCAGCATCGGACAGATCTGGTTATGTGTGTTAGGTCTGATAGTATTTGTGTCTGCTTCTACCCTTGTGTGGGTCCTGACTGCAAGAGCGGGTATCGTCCGATTTATATTTATTCCTATTGCTCTTGCTGGTGCATATCTGTTTCGTTATGCCTTTGTCCGTAATGCTCCGGAAGATATGCAACTGTATGAAAGAGAGCGGAAATATGAGGAAGACCCGGATGCTCTTGTGACAGTGGCGGAATGCAATGATTCTTCGAGTGCATATATAATTAAAGGGATGCTCGAAACCAACGGTATAGATGCCGAGATTTTCGGTGACGGTCTTTCCGAGACTCTGGGAGTAGGAAAACACTCGATGCCGATACGCGTCCTTGTGAGAAAACGTGATAAGGCTGCTGCTGAAGAACTTATAAACGAATAGATATGAAGACTTTGAAGATTTGCCGTTTGATTGCGGCCGTGTTGGCCGAAATATTCATTGCTATAGCATTTGTCGATATGTACAGGGAGACAGAGGCCGGAGCGCTTTTGCTCCTGATGGTGTTCTTTATGAGTGTCGTGCCGTTTATGTATAGCGAGAGCAGAAAGATGGGAAGCAGGAGTGAACTAATCCGCCATATCACTCCAGGAACTCTCTATGGCAAGATGCTTTTCTATGCAGTCTTTGCCCTTGTGGCAATAGTTGCTGCCTTTATTGATCCGGAGGATATGCTTCTGATGTCCGCCTGCTTTTTCCTGGGTGTGTTCAGTTCCCTGGATTCGTATATACTTTATAGATTCCGTAAATCAATCTCCTGACTATGAAGACTTTGAGAGTATTAAGTGTGCTGTTCGGCGCACTTTCCCTTCTGTTTATGGTATTTGCATTCCTTCCAGCCTTTACCGGCACCAGGCCTGACTGGATTATGATCGCCATTCTGATTCTTTTTGTCGTAATGATTCCTTCCTCTCTGGCAGGACGCATCAAGATGGAAAAATTCCCCGAAATGCTGCCTTCTTTAGGAATGATCAAGTTCAATATCATTTATGGAGCCGTTCTTGCTGTCGCTTCGGTCGTTTGTGTGGTGATGCGGTTGGTGCAGGGTATGTCACCGTGGATGTATCTTGCGGCTGTATTCGTCTTCTCCCACATTGCTGTAAACAATATCCTCCATTATAGGATCAAGAAGAATTCAGGTGAAGGCCAGGCATAGACATATTATACTTATTGTACTTCTCGCCTTTGTTCTGACTGCAAGATTTTCGGTCGAGATAGGCGAGTGGTACTCGACTGTAATCTATCCGCTCGTATCAGGATTTCTTTCATATTCAGTATCCTGGATACCGTTTTCGTTGGAAGAAATAGTTATAGTAGGAGCCGTCCTGTTGCTTATTTTCATTATCGTGAACGGCATCAGGAAGATACGTGGTTTTGTAAATATCCTTTTTCAGGCATTTGAATTTCTTTTATGGATCTACGTCTGGTTCTATATCGGATGGGGATGTAATTATTACAGAGAAAGCCTTTATACAAGATTAGGCATAGAACGTCAGACGTACGATGAGGCTGTCTTCAAGGATTTCATCGCAGATTATGCCGATAGCCTGAATTCTACGTACGAGGCTCTTCCGAATGATTTGTTTTATGTAGGCTACGGTCATTTCGAGGATCAGGTCAAGGAGGCTTTTGCTGCCTTGCCTCCATCGACCGGACTTTCAGTTCCACGTCAATGGCAGCATCCGAAACGTCTGCTGTTCGACGGATTGTATTCGTCAGTCGGAGTGATGGGATTTGTCGGTCCGTTCTTTTGCGAGACCCAGTTGAATAATGATCTCCTGCCTTATCAGTTCCATTTCGTATATGTACACGAGTATTCTCACCTCCTTGGAGTCAGCAGCGAAGGCGAGGCCAATTTCTGGGCTTATATGATATGTACACATTCAGATGATCCGGTACTGCGATATGTCGGTTACTACGGCTTGTTGCCATACGTCGTGATCAATGCCTCCCGTGCTTTGCAGGAGGAAGATTACAGGCAATTCGTCTCAAGCATCAACCCGGCAGTCATTGCAATGTACAATTCACAGCGAGAATACTGGAACAGTCGTTACAGCAAGACTCTCGGCCGTCTGCAGTCAGCATTCTATGATGCCTTCCTGAAAGGCAACAAAGTCACCTCCGGCACCGCTAACTATCTGGAAGTCATTGATATGGTTATTTCGTTGGATGATTTCTATAATGGTTGCCTATGATTTCAGGCTGTACCTTCTAGTGAATCGATTCTATAGATTAAATCGATTCATATAGATTATCACCAGAACCATTAAAATCCTGAGGATTATCTCTATTTCATTTCCCTATACAAACTTCTAGTGAATGTCAGGTCAAGTACTTTCACTAGAACTATATAATACTATAAGAATCCCGCTGTTTCCGGTACTTCTGGTGAAGAAAGCAGTAGAAAAGTTCACTAGAACTATTTGTTTATGTGAAGTGCTCATTAAAAAACTTCTAGTGAATGTCAGGTCAAGTACTTTCACTAGAACTATATAATACTATAAGGATCCCGCTGTTTTCGGTACTTCTGGTGAAGAAAGCAGTAGAAAAGTTCACTAGAACTATTTCTTATGTAAAGTGAAGTGCTCATAACAAACTTCTAGTGAATGTCTGGTCGTGTACCTTCACTAGAACTATATGATACTAAATGAATCCTGTCGTTTCCGGTACTTCTGGTGAAGATAACAGTAGAAAAGTTCACTAGAACTAATTTTTAATGTGAAGTATTGAAAAACTATCTTATATTTGCTGTGTTTCAAGCATTTGGGAAGAATGTGTTGAATGAGACAGTGTTGTAGAAGTAGAGCCAGATATGAAATTATGCTATGAAAAAGGTTTTTCATCTTTGTCATTCCTCTAAGGAGGAAGTTCTTTTCCGTAGTCACGATGATTACAATTGGGGATTCAATTGTTATGCACTAGCATTATATAAGACAGATTCCTGCTCCTTGGCTGATTCGCATATGTCCAATCACAGACATTATGTAGCACAGACCGACGCACCGGAAAAAATGATGCGGATCAACCGTCTGGCATATACCAGACATATGAATACAAGATACAAAAGAAAAGGACCGTTGGGGGAGAGCGAATACTTTTGTGTTGAACTAGATGGATTGTTTCATCTTTTGGCTGCGATTTCATATACTCTCCGTAATGCTTTGCACCACGGTGTTTCACCAACCCCATTTGCATATCCATACAGTTCTGCCAATATCATATTCCAATCCCAATTGGGCAAATCCCCGGATTCTGACCTTCTAGGCAAAAGATACATACATAACCATATAGGTAGAAATGTCCTGTTGCCGGATAATTACGAAATGGACAAATCGGGCCTGATATTAAGACAGAATGTTACTGCCGTACAGCAGGTTGAATTGCTATATTCCACGCCAAAGAGTTTTTTATATTATATGAACAGGCCATCTGATGATAAGTGGATTGAAGAACAGAAGAGTGATAAAGTCCAGTTGCAGCCGATTACTATGGAATTGATCGAAAAAGGAGTGTCTCTGACTTCACCAAAGCAGATGCTGATCAATGAGAAAGGCCGTAACGATTACAATAGGATGTCCGATTTGAAGTTGTGTGAAGAAATTGACCGGATAATTGTCAATCAATATAAAGTTCCATCCGTTTACTGCCTTTCATATTCTCATAAGCAGGAATTATATCATATCATCACTAGTGTCCAAAAGATTTTTTGACAAACCTTTGTAACTTATTAATATATAATTAAATACAACAGAAAACACCGCGTGTCGATTTGAATTGATTTCGCATATTTGCTGCCGACATTAGATCGGACAAGCATGAATGCA
>JAZRBS010000019.1:0-12801 GCA_045635205.1 Candidatus Cryptobacteroides sp.
GTCGACGAGGATGAGAACCTTTTCGAGGATAATAAAAAGCTGGAAACTCTCAATCTCAATCGTGAGATTGACTACACCTTAGATGAAAGTGCCATAGACACAGATAGCGAGGGTCTCTTTGGAGGTATGCCGACTCTTACCCGTGTAACTCTTGGAGATCAGGTCAAGACTTTGCATAAGTATATGTTTGCAGGATCTGGCATCACCGAACTTACCATCCCTGAAACATTGAATACTATCGGCAATAATGTATTCGATGGATGTGAAAAGCTTACGACCCTTACCATCGACCCAAGCAGTACAAATGAGCCACTGACACTCGGTTTCAATGTCGGTGTTACTGATTCTTCTGTAGATTCAGAAGGACCATTCTATGACACAGCACTTTCAAAACTGACTCTAAATCGTCAAATTAATTATCCTTTTAACAATTGGATTATTTCTTCATCAAGTGATGGTGCGTTTGCTGTTTCAAAAAGTGGTAGTTTGAAAGAAATTACCTTGGGCGATCAAGTGACGACACTGACTGATTATATGTTTGCCGGAGCAGGAATAAAGTCAATCAACTTAAATAAGGTAACTACAATCGGAGAAGGCGCATTCTGTGATACTAGCATTGAAAGTATTACCATCCCTAGTACAGTGGAATCTGTTGGACTGAATGCATTCTGGGGTTGTGAAAGCTTGAGCACTATAGATATCCAAGACGGAACCAAAACTCTTAACTTCGGAGCTCAATTTTACCAGGATCATTATGGCCCATTCTATGATTCACCGTTGACTGATATTTATCTCGGTCGTGAAATCAACTATACCGGCTACTACATATCCGCCTACACTCCTAGCTCTTGGAAAGCAGGCTTTTTCGCTACAGAAGAACCCGTTGAGAATGTTAATGTGACGATTTCAGACAATGTGAAGACAATCTCCAATTATATGTTCGCGAAATTGAATCTGCAGTCAATTATCATTCCTGCCAACGTAACATCCATCGGCTCAAATGCTTTCATTGATTGCGACAAGTTGGCTAATATAGTGTTTGAGGATGGAGATACTCCTCTGAAAGTCAAATATCAGTATGCCAGCTCAGCATATTGGGGTCCGTTCTATGATTCGCCTCTGACATCTATTTACCTTGGTCGTGAGATTGAGTATATCAAGGAAGACGGCAAAAAGTATACTCCAGGTGAAACAAATGATGGATTCTTCGCAAGCGAAGAAACAGTGGAGAATCTCTCAGTCACCTTCACCGATAAAGTGAAGTCAATATCAGAGTATATGTTTGCCGGTAGACCCATACAGCAGCTCACCATCCCCGCAAGCATAACATCTATCGGAAATAATGCTTTCTATGATTGCGATGCCCTGGTCTCTCTCACTATCAGCTTTCCTAATATGGCCGAAGGAGTATTTAACGACTGTGACAATCTGACTTCAGTAACTGTCAGCGGTAACCTCAAGACTATCGACAAGACTATGTTCAGCGGCTGCCCTAAGCTGAGCACACTGAACATCTCGGGCTCGGTAGAAACTATCGGTGATGGTGCATTCGATGGCTTCAACCTCACTTCGCTCAACATCTCGGGACGTGTAGGTACTATCGGTGCCAATGCCTTCGACGATAACGACAAGATGACCACCTTCACCGTTACCAGCACAGGCTCGATAGGTACTATAGGTGCCTCTGCCTTCGAAGATTGCGATGCCCTGACGCTAGACATCCAAGGCTCTGTGGACAGAGTATGTAAATATGCCTTCTCTGACTGCGATGCTGTCGAAACGCTTGCCATCCGTGCCAATACGGTAGAGGACTATGCTTACGAAGATATGGACGGCCTGCTCTCTGCTACGCTCTATGGTGCTACAGTGGGCAATGGTGTGTTCTATGACTGTAATGCCTTACAGACGGTAGTCATTGATGGCGGCGTGAACTCGATCGGCGACAATGCCTTCTATAACTGTGGCAAACTTTCAAGTGTGACCTTCAACGAGAGTCCTAACAAACTCACCATAGGTTATCAGCCAAGTACCACCGACGATGTGGGTCCTTTCTACCAGTCGCCTTTGGCCACCATCAGACTCTATCGTGAGTTAGAACCTTCTGCTACGTACAAGGAGCAGCTTAAAGATTGGGATATGGGTATATTTACCAATAGCCACTACGAAGATTCTGGGTTGACCACCAGTGTAACGCTCGGCTCTAACGTGAAGACCATCTGGCCTTATATGTTCAGCCACGTGCGCATACAGCAACTCACCATCCCTGCAAGCGTGACAACTATCGGCAACAATGCCTTCGACGAATGTCGAAATCTTTCGAGCGTGACCTTCGAGAGTGGTAGCCAAGACCTTCACATCGGCTTCCAAGACCATTTATCTGACAAAGGAACCTTCTTTGACTCTCCTTTGACCTATATCAACCTTGACCGTGAGCTGGTATATGACTATGACGACCTCGATGCGTGGGACGAGGGTATCTTCGCTACGGACTATACGGATGATGAGGATGATGACCCTGTCGTTATTGTAACTCTCGGCACTAATGTGAAGACCATCTTGCCTTGGATGTTCAGCGGTGTGCGAATGGAGAAGGTTGAGATCCCTACCAGCGTGACCGAAATAAGAAAGCAGGCATTCTATAATTGCTACCGACTCACGGAAGTATCCTGTAGGAATAACACACCTCCTACCTTAGGTGAAGACGTATTCTATAATGATGAGGACAAGTATAACAATAATTTGCTCATCAAAGTTCCATATGGAAGCAGCGGCGATAAATATAGAGAGAAGTGGAGTCAATATGCTCATTGTGTGTGGGGCACCTTCGTCAACTAAAGAAGATTTTGAATCGAGGGTTTGAATAGTTATGCTTATTGGGATGATCTTCATACAATCATTGTTGATTACCAGCCTGGTAGAAATGGATGGTATCAAAATACAAGAAGTTGACAAGCGTCAAACCCCTACGATTTTGTAACGATTTCCTCCGGATAATCTCCGGGGGAAATGTATTTAAATAAATTTAGGATGAATAGAATCGCATTTCTATCCACCAAAAGCCGCCTTTTTATGAACAGAAGATTTTTAATGAAACTTTTTGGTCTGGTCCTCATAGGGATGACCTTTGCAATGTGCAACAACCACCAGACTTCAGTGCCTTCAACTCCGGAGGAGGCTCTGGCAGCACTTATTGCAGGAAATGAGCGTTATGTAAATGAGAAATGCATAAATCCTCGCAGCGATATGGATAGGGTAGAGGATACCGCTCCTCATCAGGCACCTTTTGCCGCTGTTGTCGGTTGTTCCGATTCGAGAGTACCTGTCGAACTGCTCTTCGATCAGGGAATCGGCGATATATTCGTTATTCGTACTGCCGGCAATAATGTCAACAGCGAGATGGTGATGGGCAGTGTTGATTATGCTGTCGAACATCTTGGAGTCAAGATTCTGCTTGTACTTGGACACGGTTCTTGCGGCGGTGTCACAGGTGCTATATCTGAAGGAGAAGAAGAGCACGGGAACATAGGTCATCTGCTTGGCACCATCCGTAATGATGTGAGTGATTATGTCGGCAAGACAGGATGTCTTGATGATGCGATCCGTCATCATACCCACGTGCAGGTGGAAAGAATTCTTGGATATCCTCACATTGCTGAAAAGATAGAAGATGGAGAGCTTCTGGTCAAAGCTGCCTATTATGATGTAAAGACCGGAGAGGTTTCCCTATTACAATAACTTAACTTCCATTGAAGAATATAATTTTAATCAATACAATTAGATGAAGGAAAGAACAGAATATACTTATATATCTCCTGCTATGGAAGAGATATTAATAGAGGTAGAGCAGAGTATTCTGTCTGCATCTATCGAGGAAATAGGTGAAACATTGCCTGAAATTGATTGGTAATTTACAGGAGGAAAAGAAATGAAGAAATTTATCATATGTTTTTCAGCGCTTGCTCTGATAAGTTCTTGCGCTAAGGTGGAAGTAAACGAGTTGGTTCAGAACGGCCACTCAAACGAATCAGGTCATCCTGAGGTACTATATGCGTCTGTTGTTGACGAGCAAGACCCAGAGACCCGTACATATGTTGATGGAAAGACTGTCTTGTGGCAGCCAGGCGATATTATCTCTCACTTTTATGACATCCACCGCAATGTACCCTATATTTATAACGGGGAAACTCCTGCATCAAATGTTGAATTAGAATATTATAGCGACATAGATAACTCAGGTATAGTAAATCCTGCTGTCAATTATTCTAGAAGTGTATATCCTTACGATCCCCAGACAACCATTACTGTTGAAGGCGGGATTGACAAGATCAATGTCACTTATCCTACAACTCAGACTTATGCACTTAATTCTTTCGGCAGGGGTGCGAACCTTATGATAGCAACCGGTGAAACCTCGTCCTCTGATGAAGTTCAGCATTTCCGCAATGCGTGTGGTTATCTGGTAATCAAGCTATATGGTAAAGCTACAGTCAAGAACATCACTCTGTCTGCTGTTAACGGCGTGAGTAAGATTGCAGGTAAAGCTACCATCGTAACAGACGAGAATAAGGTCCCTGTGGCAACAATGTCGGACGAAGCATCTTCATCTGTCACATTGGACTGCAGTAACGGCGGCGCGGGTGTTACGCTTAGTACTGATCAGAACAATCCGACCGAATTCTGGTTCGCTCTTCCCCCTGTAAACATCAAAGGAGGTATCAAGATTGTGGTTACCGATATGAACGAGAACACATATACAAAGCAGACCACAAAAGATGTGAACATCACCAGAAACAACGTACAGCCGATGGCTGCACTTCAGTTTGTCTCTAATATTCCTGCATCAAATAAGATCTGGTACACAAAAGTTGCAGATGCTCCGATAGGAAGGATAACATTCGGAAATGAACAGACCAATCCTTTTGATGCAACCATCATTGATCACTACTATGATTCATCAGTAGGTAAGTATGTCATTGCATTTGACCGTCCTGTGAAAACAATCAAGGCGAAGGCATTCTATTCCACTGCTATTCAAACAATTGAACTGCCTGATGGCCTTGAAACTATTGAAGAGGGAGCATTCGGAGAAACACAAATCCCTGCAATCACTATTCCTGGTAGTGTCAATACAATTAAAACTGAAGCATTCAGTCTTTGCCCACAGTTGGAATCTATTGAATTTCTTCCAAGTCCGACCCAAACGCCTCTTACCATTGCGTGCATCAAAAGATCATTGGCAGATTTTGGCCCATTTGAGAATGCGTACTTTAAATCCATCAAACTCAATCGCGAACTTGTTTATGTGGATCCCGATGGGGAATCCTTTACGGCAGATCAAGTAGATGAGGGAATCTTGTACAATAGAAACACAAATTCTTCCGTTTCAATAACCATTGGAGGTCAGGTCAGTACATTCCCTCAGTATATGTTAAGTGGACTTAAGTTTACTTCGCTCACCATTCCGGGAACAGTGACTGTTATCGGTCATAATGTTTTCAATGAATGTACATCTCTGACAAACCTTACATTCGAGCCAAGTCCTACGGGAGAATCCTTAACTATAGGTGCTAATTGGGCTGGATTTTTCCCAGATGGTATTTTTGCTGATTGCCCTCTTAAAGCGATAAGTCTGAATCGTCAGATCGAGTATGCAAACCAAGCAGATAGACTTTTCTCGGGACACTCTCTTGAGGACGGTATCACGCTCGGTGAGCAGGTACATACCTTGTTATTGAATATGTTCAATAATTCTGGCATCACCTCCATAAGCATTCCTGCGACAGTGATGAAAATACAGGATTATGCCTTCTGCAATTGTAAAGAACTTAGTTCTATCCGATTTGAGGCAAGTGCTGTTCCGCTTACTATCGGATTCCAATCGGCATCAGACTTAGCAGATCAAGTCGGTCCTTTCTATGATTCGCCGTTGACTGACATCTACGTCGACCGTGAACTGGTTCCCAATGAAAGTTATGCTGACAAGCGAGATCAAAATGATGAAGGTATTTTCTCAACGTCCTTTGACGATGATGTAGTAACTGTAACCCTTGGGGAAAATGTCAAGACAATTTCTGACTATATGTTCACCGGCGTGCAGATGCAATCACTTACCATTCCGGGATCAGTAACCACGATCGGTAATGATGTTTTCAATGGATGTGACCAGCTGGCAAGCCTTATATTCAAACCAAGCCCGACAGACCAAGCGCTTACAATCGGATGGAATACTGATGGTACGGACGCAGGTCTGTTCGTTGACTGTCCGCTTCAGACTGTAAAACTGAATCGCCAGCTTGAATATGGAATGACAAACGAAGAGTTTGATGAAGATTATGTTCCTTTCGCAGGAAAATCTCTTGGAGACGGAGTGACTCTTGGCGAGCAGGTTCATACATTGTTGCCATATATGTTCTATAACTCTGGAATCACTTCTCTGAAAATTCCTGGAACAGTGATGGAAATCAAGGATAATGCATTTTATAATTGTACAACCCTTGCTTCTGTCAGATTTGAGGCTGGTACAGAAAATCTCACTATCGGATTTCAGCCGGGAACAGATGAGCGTGGTCCTTTCTATCAGTCGCCATTGACTAATATCTATGTTAACCGTGAACTGGTTGCATCAGAGACTTATGCCGCGGCACGTGATCAATGGGATGAAGGTATTTTCTCAACGTCCTTTGACGATGCTGTAGTAACAGTAATCCTTCAGGGAAATGTCAAGACAATTTCTGATTATATGTTCGCTGGTGTACAGATGGAGACTATCTGGATCCCTCGGGAAGTTGAAACAATCTGTAAGGGAGCATTCTATTATTGTTCGAGCCTCTATGGAATGACTTTGGCGCATACCGGTCCTCCGACATTGATTGAAGATGAGAACGGAGGTGCATTTAAGGGTACTTTATTGAATGACGCGAATCTAGATAATAATGAGCGTTGGATAGCGTTGGAAGATGGCTCTCCTGAAAACCTCCAAAATTTCAAGAGTGCACATAACTGGGTTAATTATGCATATATCATTAAGGCACAGATTAAAAAGTAAGATCAGCCATCATATACTGGCTCCGGATTTCTATAATTCAACAGGCGATAAAGGATATCTGTTCTGCTCGTAGGAGACTTAGATATTAAAGGGCTTCAGCATAGTAGCCGGTCTGAGGATCAGCATAATATCAGGCAAACTGGCTCTGAGCAGTCCATTATGGAGTGAAAGTCGTCTGCTGTGTATTAATATGGCCAAATGATATGACCACCATACACAGCAGACTTATATAATTCTTGGTATATTGATGATAAGTTATTCCAGATATCTTTCACGAAGTACCTCCATCATTTCAGGAGTAACGCCTATGCACTCTGTCAGATAGTTCCTGAGAGAACCATATTTTTCATCTACCTTATCCAATGTCTCTTCAAATATCTCCGGATTGACACTGACAAGCGTGTTGATCACATATCTTTGTGTATCGGTTTGAATATTTATGGCATCCACCTGCGGATCATAATATTCCTTTGAGAGTTTGAAGTCAGCCATAATCAGTTCCCGATCTGCTCCCAATGCCGATAAGAGCAGTGCCGATGCGGATCCGGCACGATCCTTTCCCTGGGTACAATGCCAAAGAACAGCACCGTTCTCCGGATTGACAGACATCAGATCTGAAAAGAATCTACGATATACCTCTTGTGATGATTTTTCAAAGAAAATCTTGTCGTACATACGTGCACACAAATCCTGTATGGCTGGATTGTCAGCATATTTCAGCAACATTTCGATCCTTTCTCTTTCAGAATTAATCTTGAATGTAGAGCTGTCAGTACCGCTCTCAAAAGAAATGGAGAGCATCAGATGTCTTGAATTTCCTGGTATCACATCAGGAGCAGCCATAGATTCTTCCTGACCTCTGAAGTCATAGATACACTGCACCCTGTATTTATCTGCCAATAGGGTAGAGTCCTCTTTTGAAAGATCGGATAGTCTGGCGGTACGGAGAAGCAGATCATTTCTGATCTGTTTGTCGCCGATAATATAACCACCAAGCTGTCTTGCATTGTGTGCTGTGTTTATTCCTATCTGCTGATTCTTCAGGTCTAATGATATAGTTTTCATATCTGACTTACACGAAGTTGATAGAATCACAATTAATGCGATAATAATTATACGGTTCATAGGCATCTTATATTACAAAATTCTATTTAATTCCTCCGATTATGATATTTCACTAGTTGTCAATGATTTGCCAATCAAGGGATACCTTCTCAGGATTTACTACCACTCTCAGATACTCCGGGTTCTTTGATTTATCTGAGATAGCACCAAGCACGATAAAGTGTACATCCTTGTATATGAGTTCCTCTCTGTAATGGTCGTGTCCCTGCAGAACAAGAGATACATTATGCCTGCAGAGAAGGTCAATAAGTGAGAAGGATTCTTCAATCGGCAAGTTGCCGGAGCCGGTCTGAGAATTGTCAGTATAGAAACAATTAGTATGAGTAAGGATTGTACAATGGCGATACTGTCTTCTGTTATTTTCCAGAAATGATTTCAACCATTGCGTCTGTTTTATTCCAAGAGTGCCGGTTGCTGTATCCAGAGAAATATACAGATCTTTTCCTTCTGAGAAAACTACTTCAAACCAGTACACAGAGGGGCCTATCAACTCCTTGAAGTTGTCCCAGCCGTTAAAATAAACATCGTGATTACCCAGAAGATGAAATATCTGAAGATCGCATTTATGTCTTTTCGGATCAAATGTGAGGGCTTCAAGATATCTCGGGAGATTGTCACGTATGTCGATACAATCTCCAAGAATGACTCCGAATGGTGCTTCAATGTCATTTCTTAATGCATCATTGAATATGGATAGATTGTTATGTGTCTGATCTATGTGAGGATCTGTTGCTACATAGAAGACATAACTCTCATCTGTTTCTACAGCAGCTGCACACAAGTTTTCATTAATCTTTGTGCTCTGAATAAATCGTGAATCGACATCATCCCCTGTCGGCAGGAATAATCCCATCAAATTGAAATGACTGCAACTGCAGGCAGCTAATGTTATGAGTGCTGCAAATAATCCTCTTACCATCTGTAGCATATCCCTAGATTTATGAATGATTGATAATAATCAGCTGAAATATGAAACATTCCGGCCGGTTTGTATCCTATGCCCATTGTAAGACCTAGGTATTCTTTCAGATCATAGCTACATTGTGCTATAAACGTAGGTTGATAATGCCTTTCCAGCTCGAATCGCTCGTTGTTTGTAATGATTAGAAGCAGATCCCAGGTTTCCAGCATAGGAAGAAGATTTGCACGCAGCTCATAATATATATTGAAAGGTTCCTTGAGGCTTTCGCCTTTGTGTCCATACAAGTGGTAGTAATAGCCTAATTTCGCAGAAAGCCAGTTACCGGATATTTCTGCACCGGCACCAGCAGCAAAACTGTTTACTGATGTGAGATTCCTATATGCAAAAAGGGCTTCCGCAGATATCCTTCCCCATCTGTAATTCTTAATAAATGCAGGACGTGCTTCTAATGCGGTCCTTCCTATGGTATTGTACTGTACTCCTGCGCTTAACTGTAGACTATTGCCAAGATTTTGGACAGTCTCAAGAGAGACTGCAGCAAACTCCCCGAACGAAGCATTATGTCCTGTCCGAAGCCTTATCGTAAGTTCATCATCCTGAGCATAGATTGAAAAAATCGGTATGGTCAGGAAAAGTATCAGCAAAATATATTCTAACTTGTGTATTCTCATAGCGGATGTAAGTCGTTTACTCTTTAAATCTGATCTCAGAATTGTCAAGGCTTTCAATTATTGCCAAAGATTCGATATGGATTCCGGTATTTCGTAAAAATTCACCTCCTTCCTGAAAAGCCTTCTCAATCAGGAAGCCCATTCCTACCAGTTCTGCTCCAGCTTGATGTACAAGGTCGATGATACCTTTGGCAGCATTGCCGTTTGCCAGAAAATCATCAATGAAAAGTACCTTGTCGCCAGGTTTAAGATAATCCTTACTTACACAGATGCTATATGATTCATTCTTGGTAAAAGAAAAGACATCGCTCACAAGCATATTTTCCATTGTACTTGGCTGTCTTTTCTTGGCAAATACTACAGGCAAACCGAGGAGGTATCCTACCATTATGGCCGGGGCAATACCGCTTGCTTCGATTGTAATGATTTTATTTACATCCGCACGTGCAAAGCGTTTGGTAAACTCAACAGCCATAGACTTCATCAGAATAGGATCCATCTGATGGTTGATGAAATTATCAACCTTCAATACTCCACCCGGTAAGCATCTGCCGTCCTGTAAAATTCTGTCTTTAAGTTCTTTCATTGCATTTCTGTATAATTAACCAAAGATACAATAAATTACTTAGGGATAGTCATTTAATTCCTTCTTTCTGAGTCAACCGGCAGACTTTCCCATATTTTTCCGATCAAACTCATCGCTTTTTATATCATCGGCTCTGGTTTCAGGGCCGATTTTTCATTTTTAGTCACATCTGGAGCCACCACTCCCGTAAAGTCGCGTTCCACGCGTAGAACATCAGGCTGCAAGAGCTACTTGTACCGACTCTCGTCTAGCGAGGATGACCACATTCGCAGTGTGGATACCAAAGAAGATCAGCAAGATCTCCGTTGACTTTATCCTTGCAGCAATCTTTCTCAATCCATAATGGTTCTTCTGCTGACGATATACCCGAGTGATAGTCTCGAGCATATCCAACTGCTTGTCATTCACCAGTTCTTCATCAGGATGGATGCGCATCTGTCTGCGGATCTCACCAAGCATCTTCCCTAACAATGCGAGCAGTCGCATTATCATCTTCCTAGTCTGCTTGTGAGTATGCTTGCGCTGCTTCCTATAAGCCAAGTTCGCTTGCCTTATAGGCTGTGGTGCCTTTGGCGGATGTCACGGTCTGACAGAGATACACTTACCGGCTAGTGTGATAACGATTTCATCTGAGTCCGGTAGAACCTCCGCTTCTGGGTGCAGAGTGCTCTGACCCTGATATTCCTGACAGGAACTTCTATGTGTCTCAATCTTCTTTAGAAATCTACAAGAAGCAATGGAGCCAATATGCAGATCAAATAAAAGCACTATCTTTGTAGTCCCGTATGTTATATGACGTTCTTTAATGTTATTCGGTGATGGATTTGACGCAAGCCCAATTTGATATTATTTCAAGCGATTTGAGGACTATAGCACAGAGAATCCCTCTTAAATGGGGGCACGTGCAGAACAATGTCTATGACAATGAGTTGAAAAGAGTGTGCAACATTTTTGAAGTTGCATCCTTGGCAGATCTTGAGAGATTCATTTCCGGGTTTGACTCGGATCATCAGCAGTATTATCTGCGGCGTTGGTTTGTTCTTCGATGTGCTGATTGTGATGAGTTCCTTTTTTATAGAAACGAGGGTGTGGAGCATAATCCTGACCCATACGATAAGAAATGGGACATTCGGATAAACAACACGCTCCAGTTCGATGTCAAGGGAACAAAGATCCCCAATTGCTTCCGGTACTATTATGATGCTGTGCAGGCTGATCCCAGAGGTGTAGTCGAGTTTTATTATGATTATCAGAGCGGTGGAGTTCGCTTCGATATGCAGAACAGATTGTTCATAGTACATCATTCACTTGTGGCTCCAGAGAGGGAATCTGGAATACGATGTGCTTGGAAATCAAAGGAATACATTTTCTCTCGATTTGTCAAAGAAATCAATGACATTCATTTTATATCCTATAAGAATCAGACGGCAGGTGTTATTTTCTTAGTTGAGACCATTGCTGTCCGGTAAAAGTTCCGGACGATTATTATAAAGTTTAACAATTAAAATAAACTTGGTTCGGTAGAACCATCAAGTTCATTGATAATATTGTAGTTAGGTTTTGAAAAGAGGTCTTTAAGGTTGGTAGTATCTGTTAATGAGATACTTACAATCTGCAGCATCTCGTAGATGGAGCGTTCAATGTTCATCTTTTTCTGCACTATGGCCATCATACAGTAGGCTATAATCGCAGAGTAGATCTGAATGCGGACTGCGTTTTCGGACGTACCCCAGAACTTTTTTATCTTCAGATGCTGCTTGATCCACTTGAAGAAAAGCTCGATCTGCCACCTGTTGTGATAGAGTTCCGCAACCATTACTGGGCTGATAGTCAGGGCATTGGTGAAGAATATGAACTTCTTCTTGCTCTCTTTGTCCAAGTAGATGACTCTTCGGATCTTGTCAGGGTACTTCTCCATAGTCAGTTGACCGGCCATATAGCCGACTGCGTCTGACAGGATACCTGATTCAGGAGGAAATCGGCGCTTCCACTTCATCGGTTTGAAGTCATTGTTGGTCTTTCCTCGTATGACGAAGTAGGCTCCAATGCTTTCAATGTTATGAAGACGTTTGAAGTCGTTGTAACCTCTGTCGAAGATGTAGAACGAGTTCTCTTCATACGGAATGACATCCATTGCTTTTGTATCGTGGACCTTTGCTGGCGTTATGTGAAAGAATGTTGGAATCTGTGTTTCCAGATCATACAATGTATGCATCTTGATACCACCTTTCTTCTTCCTGAACAGTGCCCATTCAAAGGTGCTCAGACATAAGTCAACTGTCGTAGAATCAAAGGCATAGACGTTTCCATTCAGCTTGAAAATGTCAACGATTCGGCATCGTTGAGCTTCGGCGATGACCTTATAGGCAAACTCCTCGAAGATGCGATAATTGCGTTTGGTATTGGCATCTGCAAGAGTGCTCTTGGCAGCGTGTTTACCAAATCCAAGGTG
>JAZRBS010000020.1:0-128730 GCA_045635205.1 Candidatus Cryptobacteroides sp.
GGTCTGACTGCACTTCTTTTAAGAGTGACTCATCGAATTTGAAGCCTTCGGCCTCCCTCTTAACCTTGAACCAGTCCAGTACATTGCTGAGACAAGTGATTACGGATTGATTGTTTGTAGTTTGATTTGTCATAATGTATCATATTATGATGCAAAGTTATTTTTGAAGAAGGCCAAAAGTCGGCACACCTTATTATCCTGCAATATTTTGATACTGGATACTGAAGTATTTACCGATATAATCCGGGAGATCTTCAAAATCCTTGAGGCTTGTCAAACACTTGCAGTCAGAACAATTAAAATTACCACCGACATATTTCGGTGCCTCCTTTAGTATTCTTAAGTTCTCACACGATGAGCAGTCAAAATCATTCTTGACGTAATTCGGAGCTCCATAGAGAGCCAGCAATAAGGAGCAGGATTGACAATCAAAATTATTCCCCACATACTTCGGAGCACCTTGCAGCATAACCAAGTGTCCGCACTTGCTGCACTTGAAGTCTTTACCGACCCGTTCAGGTCCTCCTTCAAGAGTACATAACATCGGATTGCACGAGCAGTCGAAACTGCCGGTAACGATATCTGGTGCGCCCTGTAATGTTTTTATCCAGGTATGTGTGCAGATTACAGAATCAACTTCCTGTGACATACCTTCAAGGCTTTCCAGTAAATAGCTTGTGGAACAATCATATGTGCCTCCTACTTTTTTAGGGGACCCCATCAATGACTTTAACTTGCTGCAGCCACAACATATGAAATCTCTTCCGACTTTCTCAGGGGCTCCTTCTAATGAAGTTATTTTCGAGCATTCACTGCAATCAAAGCACCCGTTAACCTTAGTCCAGACAAACCGCCCATTAGTCAGTCGCATTATATCCTTATTGCTTACAGTTATATCGGAATCTGAACTTGCTTGAAACTTTCCATCAGAATCAGGCAACTCGCTCAATTCATATGATCCGGTGTAATTCTGTTCTATAAACTCAACGACACCACTACGAATCATCTCAGTGATTTTGTCGTAGTTGTTGTCCATATCAAATATACTCATATTCAATTGCTTTATACTCTTATACTATAGGGGAATACGTAAATCCAATATATTTATTCTTGTATTTAGGCAGTGCCTTAAATTCACTTTGACTATTGAGTTTGGGGCATCCCTTACACGATAGATAATTCCCGATATGCAAAGGGGCTCCTTCGAGCGAAGATAATTCTTCGCAGTCATCACAAATGAAGTTCTCAACTACTGTCTCAGGCGCACCAACTATGGATGTTATTCTATTACAACCAGATGTGTCAAATGTTTTACCGACAAATCCGGGTCCTCCAACTAACGACAATAGCGATGGGTTTCGTGTGCAATAAAAGTCTCCACCTACACTAGTGGGCGCGCCACGCAGGTCAGTCAATTGTGTGCAATAATCACAATGGAAACCACCAGCAATCATTTGAGGGGCTCCTGTCAATGAAAGTATAGAAGTCTTTCTACACAATATAGATCTGACATCTTGAGTTATACCTACTAAATTTTCTATTTTGCCCGCACCGTCACACATATATTCATTACCAACCTTTTTCGGTGATCCTTGTAATGTAGTGAGATTTTTACACCCACTACAATTAAAATTGCCGCCCACTTCATCCGGAGAACCATACAGAGATTCTAATGAAATACATTTGCTGCAGTTAAAATCACCTCCAACTTTTCTTGGTGCACCATCTAGAGATTTTAGATCCGGACAATCGCTGCAATCAAAATATTCCTTCACTTCAGACCAGACAAACAACCCATTTGTCAGGTGTTCTATCTTTTTGTCTGTCACTTCAATTCTACGACAAGAAGAAGCCTCGTATTTGCCATCTGAATTCACTTTTTCACTGAGCTTCAGAATTCCCCGATAACGAGATTTTATCCATCTCCGTATCTCTTTACGGATGTATTTATCAATCATCTTGTCATCAAAGTCAAATAAACTCATATAGATAGATTTACTGATTAAACTTCCTCCCATCCTTTCTTGACATTCTCAGCAATCTCAGCTGCAAGAATCTCTCGAATCTGTTCTTCGGAACTGCTGAAGGCCATGTCGCGCTTGATCATCTCCTTGCGTGATGAACTATAGTCAGTATGATAGAATATGTATGCAGGATACATCCCTGACTGCTCCTTATTGGTCTTCCAGATGAGGAACTTATGCAGCATTACCTTTTCTTTTGCACTCTTCTTGAATACACGACGCTCAAGCAGTTGGCTTGTCTGACTTGCTGATACACCTTCATTAATTTCTTCGAAGGGGCAGAGGTCAGTCAATTGTGAGATACGTACATCTGTAATACTAGGAGTCTTATCAGTACGTTCATGCTCCAATGCCAATCCGATTACTGAAACACCAGATGTCACGCCATTCATAATCCAACCCTGAGCCTCGTCGAATGTAAGAAGCGGATTCATCTTCACCTTTTCATCATTGCCTCTTGCCACTAGTTCCAGAACCTTAATTTCATATACTAGTTCAGGTCTTACCATCTGATATGCAATACCTCTTGAATCAGAGAGGACATACTGCGACTCCACATGCATGCTGGAGAGCCTTTCTGCAAGAGAGAGACGATCTTCTTCCTTGAGACCATTAGAGCCCAATGCGAACATCTGAAACTTACCATCTTCCCTTCGTGCAGCAAACATAAGGTCCCTCACACCTTCTTCTCCGGTAGTATATCCGATAATTGCCGCATCTATGCTATGACGCTGCTTGATCTTGCTTACGATATGTGTCTCGTTATGGACAACAAGTCCTTCTGCTCCTTCTTCCACCACCCACTCATCATAGATTTCCTTAACCTCGTCCAGCGATGCTGCCAGGCGCATCTGAACCGGCTTGCAGAGTTCATTTACTGGAGACAGTAGCTCCTTCATGCGGGTATGAACTTCCTTATAGTGCTCTGCCTTAAACTCCACTCCGTCAATTTCCAGAATGTCATATGCTGCAAGTGCAAGTTTCTCTCGTCCTTCTTCGCTGGCAAGAGCTGACGGGACATCTCCGCAACGAGGGCGGCCACCTTCACGAGGCATATAGAGCTCAGCTGCAAGTATGGCACTCTTCACTCCGGCCTTTGCCATTTGCTCTGCGAAAACTTCGAGGCATTTCAAATCCTCTCCTTTCTGCTTTCCATTTGCATTGAGTAATGCGACCTCACCTTCGTTATAGAATACGCACTGCATATGTCCGTCAATCTTGCGGGTTACACAGAATTCCTCTCCTGTGATACGGGACTTGATCTTGCTACCTTCAACCAGCATATACTTGCTGGCGATATTCTTTTTATAATCGATAGCCTTCTGGCGCATCTGTGCTGTGATTTCCATTGTCTTCATGATATTATGATTTTGAGATGTTCTTAAGCTCTAAGTTTGTCATACGGAGAATGAGCGTGTAACGGTCTCCGTCAATTCTTCCTTCAAGGAATGCACGATATGGGGTACCACCATTAGACATCACCAGAGGTTCAATGCCTTTTGCACCTGCTCCAACCAGCATAAAAGAGTTAGATTCGTGGAGTTTCTTGGCCATGTCATATAGGAAGTCAAAGGTAAGTCCGTTGATGTGCTGAACCTGATAACTCTTCTTGAACATGAATGTCCTCATTGCCTTACTTTTCGGAATCAGTTTGCCTGTCCATCTGAGAGGGTAGCCTTCAACGGCGATATTCGCTGCTGTGGTACTGTCAGGACGGATCTCCCTCATAGTTCCGTCAACCATATATACATGCTCATTCAATGAGACTCCATATGCGACTTTCTGATTCGGGTTTATATATACCCTCTTGAGACCTTCAAGCTTTAATCCCATCAGTTCCATGTCGATTTCAGGGTTACACTCTGTCAGTGCATCTGCGAGATTCTCGCCATATGCAGCAAATAGTGCTGAGTCAGTGGTATCCATTGTGGCACGAAGCCTTCTCTCACTTGATGAATCGCTTCCATCGGATGTCTTATAGATTGTCTTTGGACGGTGGAATGAGGTGCCAAAAGCAACTTCTGCGTCACGTTTTGACTCATTTGAAATATTAATCCTTCTCATAGTGTCTGTATTTAAAACATAGAAAAATCAAGTTCATCGATATCTTCCTCGATCTCCTCTTCGAGATCATCGATGACAGTTTCGTCAGATAGGGAAACCAACTGGAATTCCTGTGGATAGCCGGTAAACAGGAAAAGGCCCTCTCTAGTATTCAACAGATAAGCGGTTGTGTGGTTCGTACCACCACGATAGGAAAAATCAAAGGTATAGATTGCCTCTCCTACGATTTCGGATAGTTCCGGATTTAGAAGATGATAGACTGACTCCCAATCATTGTCCAGGAAGACATCCTCTGTGACTGTTTCAGTAAGTTCGATAGGAGCATCGAATGAAGATTCATAGGATTGTAATGGATTGCCGTTCTCATCAAATGCGATAAGGTCAGCCTTATCCAGCCATCTTCCATCAGTATCTGTTATCCCCTGCTTATAACCACCTGAGGGGATAAGAAGAGACCTCTCTGCAAGAAGATATGCTTTGTCGCAGACTTCACCTTCTCTGTTAGTAGCGACGACAGTGCTCCAACCATATATCTTCTTTCTCTCTAACTTGACGGGAGTCGAAGAATACTCTGCGCCATTCAATTTGAAAACCAGTTCCTTTGCCATAACTTTTGTTGTTTGTTTTTGTTTGTGATGCAAAGTTATCTGGTAGGAAGGCCAAAAGTCGGCACAGGGTAAAATTTAAGGTAGAACCACAAATCTGTCGTCCTACCTTAATGTATTCTTTAGATGTATGTTATTATTTATGATACTTGTCGCTCATCCTGGAAATGGTATCCTTCATCCAGTTACGAAGCGACTCAGGTGCAAGGATCTCTATCTGATCAGCTCTAGATAGGAGCTCATGTTTGAATTCCCATGAAGGATTCAGATAAACAGTGAAGATAGAGTAATTGTCGTTGGTTTCAAGTTCTTCTTGAGAGTGATGAAGAGGCAGAGTCCTTAAATATTTCGCTTCAAGAGGGATTGCCTTGAAGACAATCGTTTCAGGCTTACCATCTGCCGTAATACCATACTGATTGCTGAAGTATGCCTCTCCATCGAATTGTTCTGGAATTACGAATGTATGCTCGGTCTCATCAAGGTCAGACATTCTCTCCAATGCATATGTCCTTAACTCTCCTATATCCGTATTCCTTCCGACCATATACCAACGTCTGTTGAAAAGTTTCAGACAATATGGTTCGACCTCGCTTATATGAGCAAAATCACTGAAATGGCTTTGGTACATAAATGACAATGCACAACTATTTCTGATGCAGCGCAATATCTGCGGCAGATATTTCTGTGATGATGGCACATCCTCGAACAATATCTTATCCCTCATATCGTTGCAATCTGAGAGGAAATTATATGTTGAAAGAGTAGATATCATCCACTGCTTGATCTTGCTTTCGTGCATATCCTCCGGGTTGCTGATGTAGTATCCGTAACCACTTTTATACTCGATATAGATATAAAGCTGATCAGCTATAGCGGTGATGTGGTTCCTGAATGTACGCTTCGGTAAATCTTCTCCATGAGGGTTCAGACTAGACCTGTTCCACTCGGACTGAATGGTCTCAAACTCGGCATATCCAAGCCTGTCTATGGTCTCTAATAACCATATATATCTGCGGAATGTATCAACTGCCATAATTATTCGTTTTGAAAATCACTCTGTTTAAGCATAGGTAGAAAAACTATTTTTTACTTAAATATCTTTTTCCACCACATTATTCTATCAACTTCTTGCAGAAGTCATTGTTTATTTGCATTCAGAAACTCGTCTATGGCATAAACTACCACTTGCTAAGACTGATATCAACGAGACCTCTTGGTGAAGTAATTCACAAAATCATAGGTCATCATTCCTTCTGTATTCTTCTCTCATAGTAAGCCGGTAGATATAACACATAAGATGAACAGTAATAGATATATGACTTCCCAAAGCTTCTGTATTTCCATTTATAATATGTTTTTAAACATATCGCCTTCCGGCAAACTTATTGCTATGTTATTGCCAAATAGAAAAAAGTTCTTAACTTTGCAGAAATAGAAAATGAGTCCTACTCTGTACGAAGGCTTTAGTTCCACTTTAGCGGTTTATGTAGTACAAGCGGGGCTTGTTTCTTTTATATACACTTCTGTTCTCTGAATTCTGCGGGAAGGAACTTCCAGTGACGATATGGAGTAATCCAATAGTCCTTTGGCGATTTAGCCGGAGTTGTCTCACATATGCAGAATACTTCACATCCATTGGATTTTTTAATGAGTTCAATGATGTGATTGAAAAGTTTCTCTTTTGCTATTGTCCTTTTGCCTCGTTCATTGATGCCTGGAGCTGTTTCGAGATGTTTCTTATTCAGTACAAATGCCATTGCGCCAAGCACGATATCCATACATTGCTGTATGGTGTGCTTCTTCGAGTTGATTTCCGCAATATCGTCAAGCCTAATCTTCAGACGAGCCTTCCTGAACTGCCAGAATTTCTGCAATGACAGAATGTGGGCCTTGAATGCGTCACGCTGATCCAATGGGTATGGAATCTCATCGAAATATAGTCTAAGATAGACGTCCTTATCTGCCGGACCATCATGATGAGGCAGACCAAAAGAGTGTTTTACGAATTGATAATAGAGCAGGGAGTATCTGTTCTGAATCTGCTCCGGGCTGAGTCCTGACGGTACGTGCGGAGTCTCTTTGAACATGATTCTTACTTTAAGACGATTCTGTGTTACATAACTGAAAAACAGATCGATCATCTGAATGTATTTGTCAAGGTAGTTCTCGGTTACTCTCGACCATTTGATTTCATTGAGCAGGTTTAGTTCTTGTTTCTTCGCCTCTAGAGTATCTTTGATTTCATCGAAATCTCCACTCCTCACAAGTACTCCTCCGAAGAAGTCTGAGTAGTACTTTCCGTCCGTTACGGACTCATCACAATAGATAATGTACTCCATATCTCTCTTCACGTTATAATCGTTTCCAAAGGTAAGATATTTTTACTAATCCAACAATGCCACAGTATTAATCTTAATCGCCTTATCAATCTCACGATAACGGCTGAAAGCGCGAATGCCTTCGGCGTGGCTGGACATTGATGCTACGATGTTCGGGGTAAGAACTTGTTTGTATAGGTTGTCGACAGAAGTTCTTATAGCCAAGATATGTCACGTTTCTGGTAATACGGACTCTTGTAAACATCCCTGTCGGAGTCACCAAAATCGGCATTCTAGATATCTAGAATGCCGATTTTAAATATCGCATAAATGATACAGGGCTCCGGATAGTTATAGTCTCTCTATGACATTCTCCATCCTTGTCCCACGGGAACCCTTGATAAGGACTGCAGTGCCGGAGAAAGGATTTGCAGAAAGCCATTGAGCCAGTTCGGCAGATGTCTCGAAAGAATGAGCAGAAGAATCCGGCAAGTTTTGCAATGCCTGACGGAACTCTTTACCGACAAAACACAATGTGCCTATACCTGAGTCCAATGCCATTGAAGCGATCCGTATATGTTCAGCCAAAGAATCCTCTCCAAGTTCAAGCATATCTCCTAAAAGAGCCGCCTTCGACTCCGCCTTGAGGTCAGCAAAGTTCTTCAGAGCAGCCTCCATACTGGTAGGATTGGCATTATATGCATCCACAATCAGCGTATTGCGCTCTGTCCGTACCATCTGGGAGCGATTGTTTGAAGGTAAATATGCAGATATCGCTGCAGCCGCCTCATCGAATGAGACCCCGAACTGTTGTCCTACAGCAAGAGCCGCCATAACATTATCAGCATTATATGTACCGACCAGATTAGTATCGATGACTCTGTCAATAGATGGGAAAGCCACTCTAAGGAAAGGATGTTCAGGAGAGGATGGCAACACCTCAGCACCCTGATAATCAAGACCGTACGGGATCAGTAGAGAGTACGGACGTTCGGGATCGCTCTGCAGGTTACGCTCGGATGCCATCTGGCACAGATGCGGATTATCCACATTGATGAAGACTTTGTCCGATGTACGGCGCAGATAATCATATAATTCACCCTTGGTTTTCTTTACCCCATCGAATGAGCCGAATCCAAGGAGATGAGCCTTACCGACATTTGTAATCAAACCGTAATTAGGAAGGGCAATATCCACAAGTTCCTTAATATCCCCAGGATGGCTTGCACCCATTTCTATGACAGCGAGTTGAGTTTCAGGAGTGATTTTCAAAAGGGTGAGCGGGACACCTATACTATTATTGAGGTTGCCTTCTGTTGCAGTGACACGATACTTCACGGAGAGCACTTCACGGATAAGTTCCTTTGTCGTGGTCTTTCCGTTGGTACCTGTCAATGCTATGACGGTCAATGGTTTTCCGTCAACTATTGTCATCGAACGGTGCCACCTGGCGAGATCCTGCAAAGTCCGAAGAGTATCATCGACCTTGATAAGACGAGGATCGTCGGATGCCGCCGCTTCGGAATCCTTGTTCACGACAGCATACGCAGCCCCTGCCTCAAGAGCCTTGAAAGCATACTGGTTTCCGTCGAAATTTTCTCCTTTCAGGGCAAAGAACATTTCTCCACCCTTCAACGCACGCGTATCCGTCGATACAGATCCGCACTGTCTGAATTTATTGTATATGCCTATTATTTCCATCTTACCTGCCTGTGCTTCCGAATCCTCCTTCTCCCCTCTTTGTCTCGTCAAGTACCTCAACCTCGTCCCATTCGACCTTCTCATATCTTGCCACCACCATCTGCGCGATCCTCTCGCCAGGATTCACCACAAACGGCTCATTTGACAGATTGACCAGAATAACCTTGATTTCACCTCTGTAATCGGCATCGATAGTTCCTGGAGAATTGAGGACGGATATGCCGAATTTGGCCGCAAGACCGCTTCGAGGGCGCACCTGCGCCTCTGTACCGTCAGGAAGAGCGATATAAAGGCCTGTAGGGATCATTGCTCTTTCTAGAGGATTCAACGTTACCGGTTCGGTTATATTTGCCTTGAGATCCATACCGGCTGACTTCTCTGTAGCGTAGAACGGTGTCGGATAAGATGACTTGTTTACAACCTGTACTTTCATATTTTCAACATTATATATTAATTCAACGATTCATAACTTTTCACATTTTTCGAAGACGTACTGTAATATGAAAAGATTTTCAAATATACATCAATCCGAGTTCTTCTCCTATAGCAGCAAAGAAAAAAAAGGCACGAACCCGAATCCGCACCACCTAAGTATTCGACCACTTGTGAGCAAACAGAAACAAGCCCGTGCCTGGCACGCGCCTTCCTGAATAATCCTGCTCATCATATAAAGTGTCGAATTTCCGGTGGTGAGTACAGGAAGATATGTAATGAGTCTTTGTTTAAAACCTTGTAATGCAAATATACGGATATATTCCCACAAAACAATATAAAACACGACAATTTAAGACAGAAACAGTGCAAAAGAAGGAGTTGCAAACTTTTGCGGCATAGGCTAACATTCACACTTGATAATCAAATAGTTACAAAATGAAAATATTCAGAATGTCAAACTTTTCATCTTGACTTGATCAAGGTTTTGACTTAACTTTGAGATACATACAATTCATTTATCAACCACAAAACATTAGCATTATGAAACGATTTTTTATCTTTGCAGCAATGCTGCTGACCATTGGAGCAAACGCAGGAAACCTTAATGACGATCCGCCTGTGGTCAAACCCGGTTCCGACCATATCGTACTGACTCCGAGGGATATGATGGACAAGGACAGGAGTATGGCCTTCTGCACTTTCACATACGATACGTCGAACGACATATTGGAATTTACGTGCTGCAACACTGGCAATTACACAGAAATCCTGCTTCTGGACAGAGACGGAAATGAAATAGGATACGTATCCTTCGACTCGGATCTGACCTCCGTCGCTGTCATAGACACTCCTGATGCAGCAGGAACATACTACATCGTGCTTAGTTCCGAGAAGTATTATGGAGAAGCCACATTATATATAAACTAAGCGCAGGCATCACTTCCGGTACCACAAAGTATTCGACCACTTGATGAGCAGACCGGAAAGATCCTGCGCTTGATTCAACTCAACATATACCAATGACGTACCATAGATTTATGGCAACCATTGTCCTGTGTGTGCTGCTGTACTGCTCATCCTGCACCACACGGACGCAAGATCTTGAAAAGATCGCGGATCTTATAAGCATCGAGCCTGATACGGCACTTGAAATGCTGGAAGATATTGACGCCGACAGGCTTGCAGCAAGAAAGGATAAAGCCTTCCACTCACTGCTTGTATCTATGGCATTGGACAAGAACTGCATTGATATATGCAATGACAGCATAATATCATCCGCTCTTTCATACTATTCCCGTAAAGGTGCTCCTTACGACAGATGCCGAACATTCTATTATGCTGCAAGAGTATATGAGAACGGAATGGACTATGAAAAATCAATGGAGTATCTGACTAAGGCGGAATCACTATCAGACAATTTTGAAGACAACTATCTCAAATCCCTGATTTTCTCCAGCAAGGGCAGGCTATACTTTGAAAATCTCGAATACTCAAAGGCTGCCCTGAATTTCAACAAAGCAGCCGGATATTGCAAAGAAGACTTGAACATTGACCGATGGGCTGTAAACAAGACAAGGGAAGGAGTCTGTCTGCTTCAGGAGAGAAATACAGCAAGTGCGGACAGCCTGGTCAAATCAATTGAAAGCCATCTGGATGGAGTTTCCATATCTACATTGAACAAATATTATCAATTGGCCATTGCTGTCAGCCTGGAAAGGGATGACCCTGACTTGATCAGTTGGAAAGCAAGATACCTGGAAGAAATCAGCATCCCCGAAATGACCGACTGGCTTTTATTGGCCAGAGTCAGCCTGAAGGAAGGCAATGCATCCGAAGCATTGGATTATATCGGATTACACAACCTTCATCATCCTTGCGATGCCGGATATCATTATATTTCAGCACAAGCGCTTGAAATGCTTGGTAATTATTCCCAAGCCTTGGCAGAATACAAGAAATATGATATTCTGAGCGGAAAAATAGGCAAAAGCATCCTGACCCAGGACACCAAGTTCATCGAAGAGCGGGAAATGCACCTCAATATCCACGAACAAGAGAAAACAAGACGTGTGACACTTTCACTTATCACAGTCATCGTACTGCTGGCATTGGGATTTGCAACCGCAGTAATCATAGCAGCACGCAAGCAATTGAAAATCAGGGAACTTGAGCAAGAAGACCTCCAAAGACAGATATGCGAACTTATGCTGGAACGTGAAGAACTGGCATCACTGGAAGCATCCGGCAAGGAGGGACGGAGAATCATTTCTGAACGTATGCAGATCATCGATGGCTTCGTAATGAGCGATGCCTTCAACGATAAGGTATTTGAGCACAAAGCCTCCGAGCGATTGAAAGAAATCATAGGAGACCGTTCGGAATTCGTCAGACAGAACCGACTTATCTTCAACCAGTCATCACCGGAATTCATAGCATATCTCACCGATCACGGGCTGACAGATCTGGAGATCGAGCATTGCTGCCTCTATGCAATCGGTATGAACGGTAAGATGGTCACATCATTTACAAATGTAAAACGTCACTACCATATAGGCAGTGACGTTCGTAAAAAACTAGGGCTGAGCGGTCACGACACAAACATCAGCATCTATATCAGGAATCTCTACAAAGAACTCGAATCACATAGACCGGAAGCGTGACCAGAAGCCGCGGATCATCAGTCAATATTCGGTTCATCCCAGACTACTGTCTCAACACATCTGAGCACCTGGTTCTGATCACCGACTGAAAGTGCGAACTCGCCCTCTTCAAGTGTCCATTTTCCGTAATAGTTGACAAATGCAAGATCCTTGGCGGTTACCTCCAGTTCAACAGTCTTTGTCTCACCTGGCTCAAGATATACCTTGTCGAAGGCACGCAGACGACGCACGTCAGGAGTTGAACTTGCATATATATCGCTTGAGAAAAGAAGCACGCTTTCCTTACCTGCAACCTCTCCGGCATTTGTAACATCTACAGTCACCTTCAGCACATCTCCGGCTGCAAACTCCTTATGTGAAACAGTCATATTGGAATACGTGAACTTTGTATAACTGAGACCGTGTCCGAATGGCCACTGTACATCCATCACAGCATTATAGTTATACACTCCAGACATAGTTCCCTGATTCTCAGCAGGTTTGTAATCATATACCGCAAACTTGTTGGTATACTTAGGATATGTGAAAGGTAGTTTTGCGCTGAAATTGGCCTCGCCGGCAAGAAGTGTCGCAAGTGCATCTGCTCCATAATTTCCAGGAAGCATAATATCCACCACTGCAGTAGCAAGTGGCTCTATCTCACGGATGATACGAGGGCGGCCTTCATTCAGTACCAGAACTATAGGTCTTCCGGTAGCAGCAAGCGCCTTGACAAGTTCCTTCTGGTTAGCCGAAAGGTTGAGATCTTCATCGTTGCCAGGAGTCTCACAATAAGAATTCTCACCTATGCAGGCGATTATGACATCCGACTTGCGTGCCGCTGCAACAGCCTCGCGCACACTTGTAGCCTCATCGAATTTCCAGTTAGGGCTCATCAAGTCATATTCTACTCCCGGAACGTATGTCACATTCTCGAACTTGGCATCAATAGCCTCATAAATGGTATTATATTTATCAGTAAATGCCGGAATGGATGCTCCGTGTCCCTGCCAGGTATATGACCATCCGCCATTCAAAGTTCTCATTGAGTGGGCATTAGGACCGGTCACGAGGATCCTGAGATCCTTACGGAGAGGAAGAAGTCCGTTATTCTTGAGAAGCACTTCAGACTCAAGGGCTGCCTCGTATGCAAGTTTCGCGTGTGCCTCACCGCCGAATTCAGGATAATCTTCGAGAACGGTATCAGGCTGATCAAACAGACCCAGACGGAACTTCAGACGAAGGATGCGGCGGACAGCGTCATCAACACGTGACATCGGAACTTCACCTTCCTCAACAAGTTCCTTAAGATCGATTGCGAACTGGCATTCGTATGGAACCATAGCCATATCTATACCTGCATTGATCGCCATTTTCACAGCCTCTTTCTTTGAAGATGCAACACGCTCACGAGTGTAAAGGTTGTTTATATCAGCCCAGTCGGTTACGATCATACCGTCCCAGTTGAGATCCTCCTTCACCCACTGTGTGAGAAGTTCCGTATTGCAGTGGAAAGGCACCCCATTGTTGCTTGCCGAGTTCACCATAATGCTAAGCGCTCCGGCCTGCATCGCTTCCTTGAATGGTTCGAAATGCTTTTCACGAAGTTCTGAAGCAGCAATTGAAGACGGTGTACGGTCCTGTCCGGTAACAGGCACTCCATATCCCATAAAATGTTTTGCACAAGCCGCGATATTGTACGGTCCCACGTGATTAGGGTCATCTCCCTGCATACCGCGAACCTCGGCTACAGCCATCTCTGCATTCACGTATGTATCCTCACCGAAACTTTCCCACATACGGGGCCACTCAGGATTACGTCCGAGATCCATTGTCGGAGAGAATGTCCAAGGAACATTTGCCGCACGGCTTTCGTACGCTGTGACCTTACCCATATTATAGGCGTGCTCGCGATTGAATGACGAAGCGATGTTCACTTCCTGCGGGAAGAGAGTTCCGCCCACCACATAGGTTGTACCGTGGATATGATCCAGACCGTAAAGGGTAGGTATTCCCATTGTCTCAATAGATATGCGGTTCAGTTCTTTGATGAACTTGTCATATCCTTCAGGATCCTGCGCAATATCACCAGGAGTATTCAGCACTGAGCCGATCTTGTAAGTCCTGATGATAGAATCTCCTGCAGGAGTTATATCAAGTCCGTTCGCAATGGCTGTAGCAGTGATCTGAGTCATCTGACCCACCTTTTCCTCCAGAGTCATATCCTTCAAGATCTTCTCTACCTTGGACTCGATGTCCTTATCCTGCGGTATGGCAGGAGCCACCTTCGGTGCGTTGTTGCAGGATGCAAGGGCAAGTGCTGCCGCTGCAAGAATAAAAAAACTTTTCTTTTTCATAATTATGTGGTTTTCAGTTACTTTTTTGATTCCATAAGCAATCTGCCCAATTCCTTTATATCCCTGCAGATAAGGTCTGGAGGGAAAAACTCCGGCGCCGGGTTCGTACGGGCATCTTCTGCCACGGCTTCCGCAGTCTCCAGAGTCGTCTCACCCGAAAGCACGAGCACTCCGAATGCTCCGGCATTATGTGCCATAGCGGTATCGGTATATATCCTGTCTCCAACCATAGCAATCTCTTGGGGCTGCAGTCCGTGACGATCCAATATACCTTTCAGCATATTAGGGTCAGGCTTTCCGAGAGTTATATCCGGTCTGCGGCCAGTTGCGTGTTCTATACATTTGCATATCGACCCGCAGTCAACAAGCACGGTACGCTGGTCTGTAGGGCAGACTCTGTCAGGATTGGTGGCGATATATGGAATACCCTGCGAAGCCCACCAGGAAGCCCTGCAAAGTCTCGAATAATCCAAAGTCATATCAAAAGCGGCCACAAGCACATCCGGCACATCATCCGGATCATCCGCACAACTTTCGAATCCAGCCTTCTCGAACTGAGAAATCATACTCGGAGTTCCAAGGAGAAACAGACGTTTTGCTGAAGGATAATTGGCTTTGATATAATCTATTGCAGCCAGAGAGGTCGTGTACATATTTTCCTCATCCGCTTCTATACCGAGCCCTTCCAGTTTCTTCAGATAATCCGCTACAGACTTGGACGGATTATTGGTCAGGAAGGAATAACCTATACCTGCAGCCTTCATTTCCGAGAGAAAATCAATCGTGAAAGGAAAGAGCGTTGTACCCATATAGATGGTTCCGTCCATATCAAGAGCCAGATGCTTGATTCCGGCAAGTCTTTCTCTCATTTCCGGAGAAATATTCTTGTTGTGGTCAGGTTTCATATATCAATAAATTATAGTTCATACATTTGGGAAGGGTACTGTCTTGGCAGACAGCGCAGTGCCACAGTCCCCTTTTCCACTCCAAGTTCGCCCAAGGCTCCTGCTGCACTACGGTATGCAAGGTCGTGAGTGTTGTTGTTCTCACTAAGATGACACAGGAATATATTCCTGAGTCCCGGATGCCAGAAACGCTTAATCGCGCTTGCGCATTCGTCATTGCTCAAATGACCGCATCCCTGGACAATTCGCATCTTCAGTTCGTATGTATATGGGCCGCTCATCAGCATATCCATATCGTAATTCGACTCCACGACCACCGTATCAGCCTGACGCGCAAACTCGACAGCCTCATCCGTCATTCTTCCTATGTCGGTCATTATCACGAATATATGTCCTTCGACCATTATCGCATAACCTACAGTCTGGGTAGCATCGTGCGGAACCACGAAATAGCGTACCTTCATTCCGGCCACTTCGTTCCATTCACCCTCCTCCAATATCCTCCTGCAAGGGCCTATGGTAGGCGCTGTGAAGGTATGACGTGCCAGAGCATCGTGAATGGCCTTGGCCGTGTAAACAGGCTTGCTCAGACGTTTGCAGAACGAACCGAGATGACGTATATGGTCAAGATGGTCGTGCGTCACAAGCACAGCCGAAAACGAGTCCATACCAAGATCATATTCCTGAAGGACCTTCTTCAGTCTGCGCAGGCTGACCCCTGCATCAATGATGATTCCACCTTCTTCCGTGCCCAGATAATAGCAGTTGCCGCAACTTCCGCTGGAAAGACTCATAAACTTCACCATCAGCAGCCCCCCTCCAGTTCTTTATCCAAGAGTTCCGCCAGATCCGAGCCCGGCCTGTAAAAAACGGCAGGAAGTCCTGCTGCCAGAGCCCCATCCACATTCTTCTGCGAATCATCGATGAAAAGCATATCTTCCCTCTCAAGTCCTATATCTTCCATAACAGCCTTATAGAAGGCCTCTGAAGGCTTCAATGCCTTCATCTCGAAAGAGAAATAGCACTTTCTGAATATGTCGTCCAGCGGCACACCTGCATCTGCAAAAATCCGTCTTGACCGTGGCAGACATATTCCGTTGTTATTGCTGAGCATATAAAGTTCGTAAGACTCCGATAATCTTTTCAGCAAATCTGCCTTATATGGTTCCATACCGACCAGAATATGCCACATTGCCTTGTCAACCTCTTCCGGACGTGCGCCCTGCCTGGACTCAGCCAGAACGGCATTTCTGAATTCCTCCGGACTTATAAGTCCCTCTTCCAGATCGCCGTAAATCCCCTTCTGATGGCAGGGATCGATGATTTCATCTATCCTGTCATAACCAAGATCTTCCTTGAATGCTCTCTTGCAGTCCTCGATATCAAGATCCACAAGCACCCCTCCCATATCGAATATCAATGCTTTCCTATTCATTTTCCTCCTCACAATATTTCTTTATTACGCCGTATGCATCCTGAACGCCTAATTCTCCTGCACGTGAAAGGTCAATGCATCCCTTCTCCTTATCTTTCAGATAGATAAGCACAAGGCCTCTATTGAAATACGCATCTCCCATATAAGGATACAATTCTATGGCTTTGGTATAATTCTCAATTGATGTGACGTGTTCAGACGACAGGCAGTACAAATTGCCAAGATTGAAATACACGTATGGCAGATCAGGAACTATTTCCGCTGCCCTGTTCATATCATCTATTGCATCTGTATAGTCGTACTGGCGTACCACCTGATCCTTGACACGGGCTCTGGTATTACCGGTATCATCCATAGACAACACCTGGACATTGCTTTCTATCGAAGATATGAAATCTATCATTTCCGCCCTGAGCACTCCTCTGTTCAGATGGTAGAAAGCCGTATATAGAGCATCGAAGCCGGCCGCCTCAGCCTCTGCCTTATCTATCGCCTGACCATAATAATTCAAAGCAGAATTGAACTGCTTTCCATCATAGTCATACAATGCTCTAAGGAACAGTTTTTCTGCAGAAGAATCCCCTTCCCAAGCCGCTGCTTCAACATTTTTCATCTGAGCATCAGTCAGTTGCCTATCTGCATTAAATACACTTACCCCGACAGGAAGTTCATTCTCGAAACGAGAGATAAGAGGATTCTCATAACCTCGGTTGAGTGCATACACAGTATTATCCTTCTCGCCGGTGAGCACAAATTTGTACAGTGACCTCAAACGAATGTCTATGTCACGATGCTGGAGAAGTTCGTCATTGAAATCTTTCTTTGCAAACTCCGCATCAAGGGAAAGAAGCGAACTGTACTTCTTCGTCGTATCGGCAAACGATCCTTCATCAGTCACATTCTTTGCACGATATTCCGCCACCTTCCTCTGTGCTACGTCATAATCCTTTTTCGCCTCCTTATGCCGTCCCAGCAGATTCTTGACATACGAACGGTTCATATATGCCTTTGCAAAATCAGGATACAGTTCAATGGCTCTGTCATAATCCTCCAAAGCATTCTGATACAACCCCATTTCTATGAAGATGGATGCCCTGTTGAAATATGCCAGCACATTCTCCGGATTGATATTCAACACCCTGTCCATATCTTCGAGCGCATCATCGTATGCACCGAGCTGTGCGCTGATAAGTCCTCGATTATATAGAGTCAAGGCATTGCCCGGCTCATCCTCGAGCACCCTGTTGAGGTCGTCCATAGCCTCCTTGTACCTCTCCTGCTCATAATGCATTATGGCTCTGTTGAAATACGCAAATGTATTGGAGGTGTCCAGTTCTATGGCTTTATCCATATCTTCCAGAGCGAGATCGTATTTCTTCTGCATCGCATACAGACGTCCTCTGCGGACATATCCTTCAGGATCGAAACGGTCAAGCCTGATGGCTTTATTATAGTCCTGCACCGCCTTCAGAGTGTCTCCCAGGAAAAGCCAACTGGCCCCCCTGTTCAGATATGCTGATGGATCCTTAGGTTCTTTCCTGATATATTTGTCAAAATCACCGATGGCCTTGTCGAACTGCTGTGCAAGGAAATATGTCACACCACGGCTGAAATACAGCCCGATATATCCCGGCCGCAGATCTATGGCCTGCTGAAGATCCTCCAATGCCTTCTCATAGTTGCCGAAACGGCTCTCGGTTATACCTCTGTAATGCCAGCCGGAGGTAAAGACAGGATTCAGAGTGACAGAACGGTCGAAATCGCGTTTTGCACCTCGGAGATCACCCAGATTATACTTTGCAATGCCTCTGAAAAAGAAGGTGAAATGATCAGATGTATCAAGACGCGCCAGGACATTGAAATTCTCAATGGCAAGGGCATATTTTCCGTCGGCAAGCGCTTGTCTTCCACGCATATAGAAGACATCCTTATCGTATTGCGCCGATGCCTCCTGCAGCAGTGCTGACAGAAGGAAGAGCATTACGGCAAGATACCTGATCACTTTATGCATATAGACAAAAAATTTTCCGTTATTGTTGATTTTTCCTAAATTTGGCGCTCCGAAAGCACATAGCCTTTTCGAGCCAATTTACAAATATAGTCATTTATTGCGCGGATGCAGACAAAAACGTTAAAAAAATATATCATTTCATTCACATTGGCGGTGATTTCATCCTGCCTCTGCCAGCCTGCTGAAGCGCAGAACTCCAGACTTACACTGCATAAGCCGGCCAGAAGCCTCATCACGCAGGATCTTATTCAGCGTGAAGTTGCATTTCTGACGGACTCACTCTGCGAAGGAAGAGCAACAGGCACCAGAGGAAGCGCAGAGGCTGCTTTCTGGATTGCGAGAAAATTTTCCAAAACCGGACTTCTGAAGATCGGTGGCACCTGGGGCAAGGCTCTGACCACTGAAAACGGAACTTCAGGACACAACATCATCGGCTTCCTGCCGGGAGCATCCAAACAGCATCCGGACAGTTATGTCGTAGTAGGAGCACATTACGACCACCTCGGCACCGTGAACGGCAGATTCCTCCCCGGAGCGGATGCCAATGCATCGGGAGTCGTGGCTATGACATCTGTTGCAGATATGCTTGCTATGACACGTTCCATCGGCCGTTCATTCAGCAGCAATATCATATTCGTAGGTTTTGACGGAAAGGAGATGAATATGGCCGGATCGCAGAAACTGTGGGATATGATTGAAAACGGCGAACTTACCGATCCCGTGTCAGGAAAAAGGATCACCAAGGATAAAATCGCTTTTATGGTGAATATCGACCAGATCGGCAGCACTCTAGCCCCATTGGACAAGAGCCGCGAAGATTATATCATTATGCTTGGCAATCCGAGCATCAAGAGGGCTTACAACGATATGCTGAAGGTCTGCAACGAATCATACGACATAGGACTCGATCTCGGCTTCACATACTACGGCAGCGAGAATTTCACAAAACTTTTCTACAGGCTCTCCGATCAAAGAGTCTTTGCAGACAACAGGATTCCTGCCGTTATGTTCACGTCAGGAATAACGATGAACAACAACAAGCCTTACGACACCGTCGAAACACTCGATATGGAAGTGTTGCAGAAAAGGATATATCTTATATACCACTGGATAGAGAAGATGCTTTAAAACAAAAATAATTGCTATATTTGTGTTTTGTGCGCAACTCTGTTTGCGCCGGACTACAAATGATTTGAAAATGAAAGCATTCTGGAAAGTTTTAAAGCGTTTCGCCGCCCCTTATAAGAAATATCTCGCAGGATCAGTTGTTCTGAATCTGTTTTCGGCAGTATTCAACATCTTCTCATTCGCCCTGCTCATTCCTATACTCAACATACTGTTCAAGATGGACACCAAGGTCTATACATTCATACCTTGGGACGGAATGCCCAGCAAAGAGCAGTTGATGAACAATTTCTATTACACCGTAAGCCAGTTGATAGATAAATGGGGAGGTTCCACCGCGCTCCTCATCCTAGGAGTCATTTTCGGACTTATGACCCTCCTTAAGACCGGATGCTATTTCGCTTCATCTGCTGTGATGGTGCCTTTGAGGACAGGTATCGTCAAAGATATAAGGGTAATGGTCTATAACAAACTCCTGAGTCTTCCTATGGGTTTCTTCTCGAAGCAGAAGAAGGGTGACATCATAGCAAGGATGAGCGGAGACGTGACAGAAATCGAGGTGTCGATCATCAGTTCCCTTGATATGCTCATCAAGAACCCTATCCTGATAATATGCTACTTCACTGCACTCATCTATCTGAGTTGGGAACTCACGCTGTTCACAGTCACGGTAGTACCTGCAATGGCCTGGGGTATGAGTGCGATAGGCAAGAAACTCAAGAGGCAATCACTCGAGGCTCAAGGCAAATGGAGCGACACTATGGCTCAACTCGACGAGACCCTCGGAGGTCTGAGAGTGATCAAGGCTTTCATCGCAGAAGACAAGATGAAGGAGCGCTTCAGCAACACTGCCGACCAATACAGGAGAGCATCCGCAAGAGTTGCTGTAAGACAAGCATCAGCCCATCCTGTAAGCGAACTTCTCGGCTCGATTATGATAATGATTGTACTCTGGTTCGGAGGTACGCTCATTCTCAGCGACAAGGCTCCTATAGACGCTCCTACATTCATTTTCTATATGACGATCCTTTATAGCGTACTTGCACCTCTCAAGGAGTTTTCCAAGGCAAGTTACAGTATCCCTAAGGGACTGGCTTCTATGGAAAGGGTCGATACAATTATGAATGCAGAGAATGACATCAAGGAACCGGCAGCACCAAGAACTCTTGACGGATTCAATGAATGCATTCGTTTCCAAGGGGTTACGTTCTGTTATGAGGAAGGTAAAGAAGTGCTGAAGAATATCGAACTGACCATTCCTAAAGGCAAGACCGTTGCGCTTGTCGGTCAATCAGGATCCGGCAAATCCACATTGGTGGATCTCATTCCGCGCTATTATGATGCCAGCGAAGGAAAGATCACCCTCGATGGCAACGACATACGCGATTTCAGGGTTAAGGATCTGAGAGGTCTGATCGGAAATGTGAATCAGGAGGCTATTCTGTTCAATGACACCATATTCAACAACATAGCATTCGGTGTGGAGGGAGCGACTATGGAACAGGTGGTTGCTGCGGCAAAGGTAGCCAATGCACACGACTTCATTATGGAGAAGGAGGATGGATATCAGACCAATATCGGAGACCGTGGAAGCAAACTTTCAGGCGGTCAGAGACAAAGGATAAGCATTGCACGTGCCATCCTGAAGAACCCTCCGGTCCTCATTCTTGACGAGGCCACATCTGCTCTTGACACCGAATCCGAAAAGATAGTTCAGGAAGCCCTTGACAGGCTCACATCCACAAGAACCACCATCGCCATAGCACACCGTCTGTCCACCATAAGGAATGCAGACGAAATCTGCGTAATGCACGAAGGCAGGATAGTTGAAAGAGGCAAGCACGAAGAACTTATAGCAAAGGACGGCTATTACAAGAAACTCAATGATATGCAGGCGCTCTGATGAAACTGAAGAAAAGATATATCTGGATATGTATTCTATGCATCTATTTCGGTGCAGTGCTGACCGTATGTCTTATAAGGCCTGAGTCCCTACCGGAAGTACAGCCTGACCTATGGGGAATTCCTATCGACAAGGTGGCTCATTTCCTTATGTTCTTCCCCTATCCTATCATTGCATACAGGACATTCAGACCCGCATTCGGTTCCAAATGGATCCACCTTCTTGTTCTCGCCGCAATATTTGCTGCCGGGACAGGGATTGCGATGGGAACAGAAAGGCTGCAAGAGATGTCGGAATACCGAAGTTTTGAAATGGAGGATTTCTATGCCGATATCCTGGGGATGGAATGTTCGGCATTCATTACCGCTTTGTGCATAATTTTCAGGAAACTATGAAAAGACATACGACGAAATTCATATTTGCTCTATTCATCTCTTTCTCCCTATGTATGACGGCAGAAGGTCAGAATGCAATGACGAAAGATTTCAAGCCCGTGGTGGATTCACTTGATGTGATACTGAAGGAAAACCGGGATATCAATGGACGGCTTCTGCTTAAGAATATAATGAAGAGAGGGAACAGACTCGACTTTTACTTCACTGAATCCCTTGGAGACTACCCTTGGCGTGAAGGCGAGTCCGAATGGTTCAGAGAACATCTCAAATCCCTTTTCCCGGATCAGTATAGTAAATATACTCTCGGCAAAGTTTACAGTAAGAACATATCATTGGAAAGGCTTGAAACCTCTGAACTCGGGTCGGACGGAAATCCCACATCCATCAGAGAGGCCGTAGAGAAACCCTCTCGCGAGGCTCCTCTTGTGAGCGCACTCAACGGATTGGAATTCAGCAAAGGATTGTCAGACAGAAACATAGCGGTATGGCATAGTCACGGAAGATACTTCGATTACAACAGTGAACGCTGGATATGGCAGCGTCCTTGTCTCTTCCAGACTGTCGAGGATATGTTCACTCAGAGTTTCGTTCTCCCCTACCTCGTACCGATGCTTGAGAATGCCGGAGCATACGTGCTTCTCCCACGAGAAAGGGATATTCAGAGGTATGAAGTCATTTCAGACTTTGACGTGACCGACCAAGCATACGGCAAAGCACTTTACAAGGAGACCGGTAAATGGACGGATGCAGGAGCAGGTTTTGCTGCCCTGAAACCGACATATACCGGCATAGAGAATCCTTTCACGACAGGATCGTCCCGTAAAGCAGATTGCGTTATGGAAGGGAGCAAATCAGAGGCTTCCGTTATATGGAGACCGGAAATCCCAGAAAGAGGAGAATATGCAGTGTATATTTCTTATAAGTCATTTCCGGAAAGCACATCCAAGGCTCATTACACAGTACAGCATCTCGGAGGCAAAAGCGAGTTCATAGTCAACCAGAAGATCGGAGGAGGTATCTGGATATATCTTGGTACATTTGAATTCGACGAAGGTTCCAAAGGATACGTAACTCTAACCAATACACCTCCGGCAGGACACAATCTCGAGAAAGGAAGCATCGTTACAGCAGATGCTGTGCGTTTCGGAGGAGGTATGGGCAATATTGCAAGAGGCAGAAAGGAATCGGAAGAAGAGCCTGTTGTCTCCGGTATGCCACGATACGCCGAAGGTGCCCGATACTGGCTCCAGTGGTCTGGAGTTCCACCTGAAATATTCAGCCAGAACGAATTGAAAGACGATTACAGAGATGACTTTATGTCACGTGGAGACTGGGTGGAATGGATAAGCAGAGGATCGGATATGAACCCATCTCAGAAACCAGGAAAAGGCATTCCTATCGATCTCTCTCTAGGATTCCATTCGGATGCAGGCATCACTCCCAACGACTCCATAGTAGGAACACTCGCCATATACACACTCAGATCCGAAGGGTCGGAGAAACTTCCTGGAGGAGAGAGCCGAATGGGGAACCGGGAATTTGCAGACCTCGTCCAGAGTCAGATAGTCAATGACATAGAGGCATCCTTCAATCCGGAATGGAGCAGAAGATGCATCTGGGACAGATCATATAGAGAATCACGCACTCCATCCTGTCCTGCAATGCTTCTGGAACTTCTGTCCCATCAGAATTTTGCCGATATGAAATATGGCCTCGATCCCGGATTCCGTTTCACTGTCAGCCGCGCTGTATATAAAGGTATGCTCAAATATATGAGCAACAGATACGGCACAGCATACGCAGTGCAGCCGCTTCCAGTGGGGTATATGGGCGTATCATTCAAAGATTCAGACAAGGCTTTGATCAGTTGGAAAGAGACTTGCGATCCCCTGGAGCCTACAGCAGAAGCATCCGGATACATACTATATACACGTATCGATGACGAAGGTTTCGACAATGGTCGCAAGATCGATGTCCGCAAGGGAGCAGACGGAAGGATATATGCAGAAACCGGGATCGAGAAGGGAAAGATTTACAGTTTCCGCATTGCCGCATACAATGATGGAGGAATAGGCTTTCCATCTGAGACAGTAAGCATAGGCATACCTTCAAAAAAAGACACAGACAGAAAAGTGTTGATAGTCAACAACTTCGACAGGGTAAGCGGTCCTGCATTCTATGATACTCCGGGATATGCCGGCTTTACAAACAATCTCGACAGCGGAGTACCTCATATCAGAGATATAGCATTTGTCGGTGAAATGTATGATTTCAGGCGCAGTTCTGAATTCATCACCAACGTAAATCCGGGATTCGGTGCATCATTCGACAATTATGCAGGTAAGACAGTGGCAGGAAACACCTTCGATTTTCCATACACACACGGCAAGGCAATTCTCAAGGCCGGTTATCCGTTCTTCTCCTGCAGCAATGAGACATTCTGCACAGATACCACATTCAGAAATGCAGCCTGGAGTGCAGATCTCATCTGTGGAAAGCAAGTGACGGTCAAAATCGGTGAAGAGACCCGGTTTACCGTGTTCACAGAGCAGATGCAGGATGCCCTCGAAGCCTACACAGAAAGAGGTGGAAATGTATTTTTGAGTGGAGCCCACATCGGCACCGACATCTGGGACGAGATCTATCCTGTGGACACAGACAGTACATTCAGAGCCGACTCCAGAAAATTCGCCAGAGAGGTTCTTGGATTCAAATGGATAAGGAATTATGCAAGTAAGGACGGAAGCGTCAGATTCGTCAAAAGCACACGTATTTCGAGCCATAAAGGCAAAGCATTCGGGTTCCATAACACGATAAATGAAGATTGCTACTGCGTAGAGGCTCCAGACGGAATCGTCCCAGGATCCTCTAAGACAGGAAGCACATTCCTGCGTTATGCCGACACCGACATCTCGGCCGGAGTCTGTCATATAGGAGACGGCTACAGAACAGTATGCATAGGATTCCCTCTTGAAACCATCAAGGAGGAAAAGAATATAGACCATATCATAAAGACAACCTTAGACTTTTTCAGCAAATGACCGCACGTGAAGCAGAGATCATCGAACTGATCCGTAAAGAAGTCAAACCGGCTCTCGGATGTACAGAACCGATTGCCGTAGCACTCGCCGTTGCAAAGGCAATGGAGATCATAGAAGACAAATGCGCACCTCAGGAGCAATGGAGGATGACGGAAAAATACGTACTCCGCATCGAGGTGAGCGGTAACATCCTCAAGAACGGAATGGGAGTCGGCATTCCAGGCACAGGTATGGTAGGCCTCCACATCGCAGCAGCACTTGGTGCAGTCTGTGGAAGGTCGGAATACGGTCTTGAAGTGCTGCACGACCTCGACGAGGCTTCCATCACAAAGGCTAAAGACATTGTGGAGAGCAAGGAAGTATCTGTCGGACTTGCTGAGACTGACCGCAAGTTGTACGTCAAAGCATACATCGACTATGCAGGTCATTGCTCATCGGCAGTCATACAGGATGACCACGACAATATCACCGAAACCGGCTTCGATGGAGAGACTCTTTCTGAATCGCATAAAAAGGAAAGCGGAGAGAATGCCGACAGCAAGACCACCCTCGACTATAGGCTCAATGTCAAGGAGATTCTTGATTTCGCAAGAAATGTATCCTTTGAAGATATCAGATTCATTCTGGAATCACGTACACTCAACCTTGCGCTCGCTAAAGAAGGCCTCAAAGGCAATTACGGTCTCAAGGTAGGATATGCTATAAATCTAGAAGACAATAGAGAGGTATTCGGTGGAGACTTCCTATGCTATGCAATGTCCCTCACTGCTGCTGCATCTGATGCCAGAATGGCAGGCTGTACACTCGCCGCTATGAGCAATTCAGGAAGCGGAAACCAGGGTATAACCGTCACGATGCCAGTGATAGCATATTCGATCAGATATGGAACAAACGACGAACAACTTGCCCGTGCACTGGTACTTAGCCATCTTATTGCCATCCACATAAAGGGATATCTCGGAAAACTTTCTGCACTATGCGGATGCGTCATAGCGTCAACAGGTTCTGCGTGCGGACTTGTTTATCTGCGCGGCGGAGACTATGATCAGATCTGCGCGGCAATCAAGAATATGATCGGAAACATCACCGGTATGGTATGCGACGGAGCAAAAGTCGGCTGTGCTATGAAGGTTGCTTCGGGAGTTTCCAGCGCACTGCAATCGGCAGTCCTTGCGCGAGAAGGTATATGCATATCGGAACACGACGGAATCATCGAGAAAGATATAGAAAAGACCATCCGTAATCTTGGAAGAATCGGTTCAGTAGGAATGCAGCACACCGACAATATGATTCTCGATATTATGGTCTGCAAATAGGCTATAGTCCCAAGAAAGCAAGAATATCCCGCCAGACGCGCTCCTTTCCTATTTCATTAAGGATTTCGTGACGCATCGCGGGATATATTTTTTTGTTGATATTCATATACCCGGCCTTACGCATTACGGACAGAGCCCTGTCCAGACCTGGGATCCCACCCATACAGGAGTCGTCTGCCCCAGACAGGAAAAGCACCGGGAGTGCGGGATCTGCTATTTTCCATCCATCGGACGAATATGCCTGCATCATCAGCCCCAAAAGACAGCGGGATCCGTCTATGGTAAATCTGAAATTATGTCGTGGATCTTCTGTGAAGGCATTTCGTATCGAAGGGTCGGAACAGATCCAGGCTTGTGCTCCTTCATCCTCGAATGATCGGTTGTATGCATCTGACTGGATCCGGTGGAGTAATTTCGGACGCAACCTGCCAAGGCCACAGAAACAGGCCACAGAAGCGAATGCATTACCAATAGAAGCCATCTGATTGAAACAGGGGTTTCCGCAAAGAATGACCCCATCAATCCCAGCCGGATACTCTCTGAGATATGCGCGGACAGCCATCGACCCCATACTGTGTCCAATCATATAAAAAGGGATATCGGGATACTTCTCTTTGATCTGTACAGTCAATGTCCGCATATCATCCACAAGAGCCTCAAGGCCACCACCATACATATAGCCAAGATCTTTCTTGACCCTGACGCTATCTCCGTGTCCCCTATGATCATTGGCAAAGCAGGCCACTCCCCTTTCAGCCATATACTGCATAAAAGGAAGAAATCTCTCCTTGCTCCCGCACATCCCGTGCGAAACCTGAATAAGAGCAACGGGTCTGCCGGCAGGTAGAACAGCAACGGCACCTATATCCAACCCGTCGTATCCGGACTTGAAACTATAAAAAGAAACATCCATACAAGTATTCTCCTGTATGGATGTTAAAACAAAATCTATGCTTGAAGACTATCTTACCGACTTGATTATATCAAGTGCATCACGACATAGAGCAGTTATTGCTGCCCAGTCCTTTGCTGCAATGGCTTCTTTAGGGAAAAGGTTGCTGCCCATTCCTACACAAGTGACTCCAGCCTTGAACCAGCCTTCAAGGTTATCCTTAGTCGGTTTTACGCCTCCTGTCACCATAATCTGACTCCAAGGCATCGGAGCCTTCAGGCCTTTCACGAATGCAGGCCCGAGGACATCGCCTGGGAACACCTTGCATAGATCGCAGCCAAGTTCCTGAGCCTTACCCACTTCCGACACCGTACCGCATCCTGGGCAATAAGGCACGAGACGACGGTTGCATATTGGAGCAATCTCCGGATTGAAGAGAGGACCGACAACGAAATTCGCTCCCAACTGAAGATAGAGAGCCGCCGTGGCAGGATCAACAACCGAACCTATACCGAGAATCATACCCGGAAGTTCCTTGTTGGCATATTTTACAAGTTCACCGAACACTTCGTGAGCGAAATCGCCTCTGTTGGTGAACTCGAAGGCACGTACGCCACCTTCGTAGCAAGCCTTTACGACAGCCTTTGCTGTCTCAAGGTCAGCATTGTAGAAGACCGGAACCATTCCAGTCTCCTTCATTGCCGCAATCACTTGTAATTTATTGTACTTTGCCATAATCTTATCTTGATACGCGTCCTGAACCGTCACCCTTCATAAGATTCTCAACCTCTGCAACAGTCACCTGATTGTAGTCGCCACAGATCGTGTGCTTGAGGCAAGATGCAGCTACTGCGAAATTGAGAGCCTTCTGATCGTCTTCTGTATAGGTCAGCAGACCATAGATGAGACCGCCCATAAATGAATCACCGCCGCCGACACGGTCAACTATATGAGTGATATCATATCTTGGTGATTGATAGAGAGTTCCATTGCTATAAAGGACTCCACCCCAAGTGTTATGGTTCGCATTGATCGATCCGCGGAGGGTGATGATCACCTTCTTTGCACGAGGGAACTTGGCCATAAGTTGCTTGCATACGCTCTCGAACTCTGCAGCATTGACCTCTCCCTTTGTCGCAGTCACATCAAAGCCCTCTGGCTTGATTCCGAACACTTTCTCTGCATCCTCCTCGTTACCAAGGATAACATCGCAGCCTGCCACGAGATCAGGCATAACATCTGAAGCAGTCTTGCCGTATTTCCAGAGATTCTTTCTGTAGTTAAGGTCGCAGGAAACAGTGATACCAAGCCTGTTGGCAGCCTGGATGGCTTCGAGACATACGTCTGCAGCGCCCTGGCTGATTGCTGGAGTGATACCTGTCCAGTGGAACCAGTCTGCACCTTCGAACACTTTCTCCCAATCGATCATACCTTTTTCGATCTGAGCGATTGAAGAGTATGCACGGTCATATACCACCTTGCTAGGACGTGCCACGGCACCTGTCTCAAGGAAATATATTCCAAGACGATCACCGCCATATACACAATGCTTGGTGCCTACGCCATAACTATGAAGATCCTTGACACAGGCAGCCGCGATATCATTCTTTGGAAGTCTGGTCACGAACTCTGTCTCGATGCCATAGTTTGCAAGTGACACTGCAACATTGGCCTCACCGCCACCGAAAGTGGCCTCAAACTGCTTTGCCTGCGAGAATCTGAGATATCCCGGAGTTGAAAGGCGGAGCATAATCTCGCCGAAAGTAATGACTTTTGCCATAATAATATTGTTATTTTTTATCTCATTTCAGTATATGGGATCTCATCCTTGTCACCATAGTTGAGGTTCTCACCGCCCATTCCCCAGATGAACATATAATTGCTGGTTCCTGCTGCTGCGTGAATAGACCACTCAGGTGAAGTGATGGCCTGCTCGTTCTGCATCCACACAAGTCTCTGCTGCTTAGGCTCGCCCATAAGATGGCAGATCGCATTGCCTGGGGTCACATTGAAATAGAAGTATGCTTCCATACGACGTGTATGTGTATGAGCCGGCATAGTGTTCCATACCGAACCAGGAAGAAGTTCGGTAAGCCCCATCTGCAACTGATTGGTACCGCCACCTTTAACCTTGCCAAGTACTGAACTTACTATCAACTGGTTGACAATGCGGTCGTTGCTATCCTCCATCTTACCATAATGGTCAGACTGGGCAATTGCATATTTCTTAGGATCTGCATTCTTGTCAGTGGTTATCAACTGAGTGACATACTCTTTGTATGCTGGAGTAGAGTTGATGTAGAACTTAGCAGGATTTGCGGGGTCAACACTTCTGAAAGTGACCTCCTTCTTGCCGCATCCCACATAGAGACCCTCCTTGAAAGACATCTGATACTCCTTGCCGTCAACAGTCACGACTCCGTCACCGCCGACATTGATAACTCCGAGTTCTCTTCTGTCAAGGAAATGCTCAGCCTTGAGTTCATCGAAAGTCTCAAGAACAAGAGTCTTGCTGACAGGCATCACTCCACCGTAGATCAAACGGTCATAAAGAGTGTATGTAAGATTGATTTCGTCTGGAGCCATAACCTTCTCCATAAGGAAGGCACTACGGAGACGCTCTGTGTCGTAATGCTTGACATCATCAGGATGACAAGCGGTCTGAACTTTATAGTTCAACTGTGCGTTTGCTGCAAATGTCATAATTGTCATTGCTGTGATTAAAAAAAATCTTTTCATATTTACTTTATTTATTATCTGTATTTTCCACGTCGGCTGAAGCCGCCTTCTGGTATCTGATGATGGCACGACGGTTAAGGAACATCAGGAACATCGTGAAGAGCACGAGAACAGTGACTCCGATCCACTTCAATGAATATGAGAGATGGAATATCACCCAAGCAAGAGGGCTTGATGCGAAATCAAGTGCTCCACCTTCAAATCCCTCTGGAATGGCAACCGCAGCATCTCCTGTCTTTGCAAATACATCCTGAGCAGCCTGAGTGAAGAAAGGAGCCAGGTCTGTCACGAAATACAGTCCGATAAGGATCACTACAAGGCCGATAATGAAAGACTTCACCACATTACCCTTGGTAATAGGAAGGATAAGAGGGAAGATGTAGAACATTCCCGCAAGTGATGCCAATGGCAGGAATTCATTGCCAGGCAATACAACTGCAAGGATAAGAGTTACCGGTATAAGCAGAAGGGATACGACGAGAGTGGTAGGATGTCCTATCACAAGTGCAGGGCTCATTCCGATATTCAGACCTTTTGCTCCCTTGAACTTCCTGTTGATAAGTTCACGAGTTGCCTCTGAAATAGGCTTCAGACCCTCGATGAAGAGCGAAGTGATGCGAGGAATAAGTTCCATAACTGCTCCCATCTTGATTCCGACTCCAAGGATATACGGTATTTTCTCTACAACCTCCTTCCAAGTTTCACACGAAAGGGCACCGATTATGATTCCCACAAGAATTCCAAGGAAAAGAGGCTCACCCAGAAGTCCGAACTTCTTCTTCATACCTTCGGAATCGATCTCCAGTTTGTCCATACCTGGTATCTTGTCAAGACCTTTATTGATTACTTCTGCAAAAGGAACGAATCCCTGGCAGAAAGGCTGCGGGATAGAAATTCCTTCCATTCCGTCATAGAACTTCTGGAATCTGTCAGCGGTATAGTCTGCAAGAATAAGTGTAATTATGTAGCAGATAATCGCTGCAAAGAATCCCCACCAGATATTATCAGATGCAAAATACACGACAGCCCCGATGAATGCGAAATGCCAATAGTTCCAAAGGTCTATGTTCACAGTCCTTGTGGTCTTTGTAAGGAGCATAAGTATGTTCACACCGAGACATACCGGAATGATGAAGGCTCCCACAGATGTATTATACGCCACAGAAGCGGCAGCAGGCCATCCCATATCAAATACCTTGAGTTGAAGGCCATATATCTCCACCACCTTGCTCAAGGCCGGGCCGAGAGTACTGGTCAGGAGTGATGTTATTACAGAAAGGCCCACAAATCCTACTCCTACGAGGAGACCGCTCTTGAGAGCCTTGCTGAATTTTATGCCGATGCACACACCGAGGATGGTGAAGATGATAGGCATCATCACTGCAGCACCCAGACCGATGATATAACTGAATACTTGTTCCATTAGTTTGTTTTGTTGATTATTTTAGAGTTACAATTAACGGATTCCTTACCTGAACAGTAACTGTTTCAAGATACTTGTTCCATTCCTGATACGAAGTGATATCCGAATGATTCCATCCGAAGCCCCAGTAATATGTAAACACATCTCCAGGAGCATACTCGCTGAATGACTGTATATGTCCTTTCGTTCCTCCTCTAGAGGCACTTTCCTCATCGCTGAAATATACAGTACCTGCATCTTTGACTGTCCCTGGATATGAATGACCGACAAACAAGGTTCCGTTGTCAACCTCCTGTGTTGTGTCAACATTGATGGTAGGTGCCGGATAGGAAATGTAGCCTTCAGAAGCATTTGCAGTCTCTTGTCCTTCTTTATCCTGAAGCACGATACCAGCCACGATAGTCTTGCCTGAAGTGAGGTTGGAATACGAAACTTCCGTACGATTTAGATGAGAGCCCAAATCAAGAGTAATGATTCTGGTCTCGACAACTCCCTTATCTGTTCCTATGTCGAAAGGAGGATATGTCAGCCTGATTCTGAAGCGCAAAGGACCATTATCAAGTATTTCGTAGGAATCGTAGCAGAAAGGATATACGATTCGTCCGTCTTCAACAAGAGCAGCCACACCGGCTCCCAAGGTGGGGCCTACGCCGTAGCAATCCATTCCGAATCCTCTGTCAACGTGATATGACAATGTGTCCATCTTGAAACGGAAAGCGGCCTCTGGATCTGTCTTCTCGAGTTCGTAATACCTCTCCCAGGCCTTTGAATCATATCTTTCATTGACATAGAAAGACTCCAGAACGGGCTGATCTGTTCCTCTCTTGGCGAAAAGATCATAACCGGATGCGACATCCAGTTTATGTCCGTACATTCTGAAGCCGACAAGATCATTCTCCCAGGCTATATCGCCATCCTTCAAAGGCTCATACCTGCCACAGACCTTTGTCTGATATGCGGCAGGAGTACCCTTTGATATCTTGAATATAGATCTGCAGCCCGCTTCCATCCGGACAGGGAAAATCACAGTAGAGTCACCTGTTATCTGATATGGCAATTCCTCTCCCCTTCTGTCCTTGATGACGAATCGCTCATCATCTGAAAGTGAAAGTCCTTCCTCTATCTGAATATATGGAACCGACACCAATTCAGGATGTCGGGCGACATCGACAGGATTCGTCACTTCGACGGTAAGGCTTTTGCCACAGGATATCGAAAAGAGAGCAAAAACTGCAATTGAAACTATCTGTCTGAAAGCCATCAATATTTAACCTCCATAAACTTAAAGTTTCTGAAAAGGAAGTCAATGCCATATGCATTGGCGTCAGTTGTACCGGTGTTGATTGAAAGAGTGAGAAGCACCTTTTCATAATCACCGTCACCTGCCTCAGTCACAGTGGTACCTGCAGCATCTATGATTTGAGCGAAATTGACCCAATATGTCATCTTCACGAATCCGTCTTCAAGCTGCTCGGCCTTGAATGAAGGATAGTACATACGGTTGTATGTCACCTCGTCCTTGCCTATAGGATTGGTATTGATGATTCCGAAATATGTGTTGGCAGACTCGTCCCCCTTCATAACCTGAACCATAAAGCCCTTGCCTGGCGCTGAAGCCCAAGCCTCGAAGGTGAGTTTGAAAATTTTAGGCTTGATGCCGGAAGCGACCTTTGCAGTAGGGCGGAAATATACTGCGTTATTCCACCACTTTGCCCCATCTGCAATGTTGATATGAAGTTCTCCGTTTGAATTGACCTCAATTGTACTTCCCTCTTCCACAGCCACATTCCACGCTCCTTCTACTGCATTGCTCTTGCTGTTCGGAGTAAGCGTGATGTTCTTGCCTTCCTCTTCTGTAATGAGGGCAACTGTAACGGCATCTGCTTCTCCTCCTATCTCCTCGTCATCGCCCCAATTTTCGATATCGAGTTCGCTGATGGCAGCCTCGACAGATCCGTCAGCCTTCACTGTAAGGTTGATCTTCTTGGTTGTATTGCTGTTGAAGGTTATGTCAGACTCTGTGATGAACTTATAATTCTCAGCTGCATCGCTTACTGTGATAAGTTCGGTTCCTGCCTTGATTGTCTGAGCAGGAACGAGAGCCCAATACTCCTGGGCATCAGCAGAAACCTTCCACATCCTGATATTGGCCGTATTTCCTCCGGTGAGAAGTTCATTGCTTCCCTGAGTCCAGGTCACATCGGTGAGTACATTATTGATTGTTGCAGAAGCAGCGGTAAGCGATCCGTTCCATACGACCTTCACAAGCGTAAGTCTGTGGTAGAATTTCAGCACCACTGTTCCGCCGGATGCAGGATCACCGACTGCAGTTGCGGTCATAAAGTCATTGGCATTATACTTCTCTGCAGTACTTTGGTCAGGAGAAACCTTCATAGTCACCGAACCCTTGGTATATGTGGCTGTATAAGGATAATGAGCATAGAAAGTAGCCGGATCTTCATCATTGTAATAAAATGCTTTTCCAGCAAGACTTCCATTATCTGCAACGGTGAATACCTCATTGTTCATTTCTGATGCCAATCCTGAAGACGAGACTCCGATCTGGTCTCCCTTGACGAAAGTAGTCGTATTACCGTTGGTGACAGTCCTTGTCACAGGGCCATCCACGACAAACGACACAGGAGTCTTTTTCTTCTCGTCCACGGGCTCATCCTTCCTGCAGCCTGCTGCCAGCACGGTAAGTAGAAGCGCAGTGTATAGAAATGTTCTTTTCATAGGTTACTTTTTCTCGATGAAGGTTACGTTTTTGATACTGTACTTGGTTCCTGCCGGAGTCTTCGTAGCAATTGCAATGATCAGTCCGTTATAATCCTCCGATAAAGTGACAGCATTCTTATATGGACTATTCGGATACTCTGTAGTTGTTGCACGGTACAGATTCTGATTTATAACCGTTCCGTCTGTCTTGGCCACAACATATCTTAATTCTCCTGCGACCTCCGACTTCGCATTGACTGCCAACGTGTATTCTCCTGCAGTCACCTTTGCTGATGTCTTGTATGCAACAGCAACCTTGAACCAATCTGCACCGGAAACAGTGGTGAATTCTACGCATTCGTCAGTTTCGTTCAACGTCACAGTTCCGTTCTCTGCTCCGTTGATGACAGCATTCCAACCGTCTGTAGTAACTTTAGCCCAACCTGTCGCTCCAGTTGTAAGAGCAATAACGTTAGCAAAGTTGCCATCCTCTTCAGAAATCACCACCACTGGAGGAACGGTCTTCTCTACCACTTCACCATCAAGACCGGCAGCCTCATCTGTCCAATCAACATCATCGATAGCGAATGTTGCATCCACCTTCTCTGCCTCGGCAACTGTAAGAGTTACAGTCTTAACCTTTGCAGCTGCGACAGTAAGGTCTGCTGTGAGAGCATATTCATAAGTCTTTGTTCCTGCAGTAATGCTGATGAACTTTTCTCCTGATTTGAAAGTCTGTGCAGGTACTACTGCCCAATACTCCTGTGTTTCACCCTGTTTCCAAGCCTTTACGTTGATAGGATCGGCAGTACCGGCTTCAACGCCGCTCTTTGTCCACTTCATATCAGGAACAACACCATTGACAGTTACTGCTTCAGCAGCGTCAATACCGCTTACGATCACCTTCAGCATAGCAGTCTGATGTGCGAATGTAAATGATACAAGTCCGGAATTCACTGCAGCAGAACCTTCGGCCTGAGCGACCATAAACATATTGTTATGGAATTTCTCCTTGGATGTCTGGTCTGCGAGGATCGTCATTGCGATTGCTCCCTGAGCATCAGTAGCGGCCGCTGCAGGATAATGAGCCACAAATGTCGCGCTGTTTTCTCCGTCATAGTATGCTGCACCAGTTCCTGTAAGGCCGGCAGCAGCCACTGTATATGGTGCATCAGCCAGATCCTTAACAAGGTTTGAAGAAGTGATCTCGACCTGGTCACCCACTTCAAAAGCAGTTACGTTATTTGTTGTTGTCACCCTTGTCACAGGACCGTTGATAGCAAACTTCACCTCATCGGTTCCGTGGATAGGCTGATGTTCTTTCCTGTCGCAAGAGCAGAAGAGTATTGCTGCCATAGCAACGATAAAAACAATTTTCTTCATATTGATTTTAATTATTGATTATCAATCTATTTCACCGTTTACATCATCGAAGTCTTCTTTCCAGTCGGACACGAAGAAATCCGACATTCCTACCAGAGTTGCATTGACTCCTCCAGGAGAAACAGTGACGGTTACATCATACTGTGTATTCGTTTTGAATTCCTTGATCACATCTTTCAGTAGCAGAGAAATCTTCTCTTCCGGACTGGAACCACTCTCTGGGATGGAGACTGTAAGTCTGGCATTATCCGACACTGTATGGGCAAGTACAATAGCCTCATATAAATGTGCTGTCTGAACTGGCCTTCCGAGTATTGTAGATTCCTCCGGGCCGTATGATACATATCTGCCGTTGAGAATATCGATACCGGCTTCGCACGGTATGCCTTCCAGACGCACCTCAGTCTCCGATTCCGATGATTTCACATCTGTCTGATTCCTGAGATTTACCTTCAGTTTCGCAAATGCCGGCTTCATAATCAGCATTGCCGTATGGAGGACAGAATTACGTTTCTCTATACGAGCTACAAGCAAGACTTCCGGATCAAGGGCATTCTGATCCTGAAGATCCACCTGATAAACATATTCCGAATCCTCACCGGAAGACAGTTCTGATGTGTATGGATAATATGCCGCTATATCCATATCAATATTGTCTTCAGGGAGGATTACAGGCTTGTCAGAAGGCGTCAGGGAAATGATACCGGTCTTGAATTCGGCATAATATCTGACATTTCTGTTTTCTCCGACAACCTTTGACGTCCCGCTTTCTGTCACGAACACACCGAGTTCAGCTTTCTTTCCCCAAAGGCTGCTATCCTCATAATCGAGTGACATAACCTGTGCGGAAAGGGTCAATGGAACAGGATCCGGAGTCACGACAGGCTTAGGCCTGCACGATATCAAGGCTCCGGATGCCATTATTGCCAATGACAAAAGTCTGAGTGTCTTCGCAGATGACATATCGTATTCTTATTTCGGCTGTTTTCCGATATATGCAAGGATACCTCCGTCCACATAGAGAACGTGACCGTTCACAAAGTCAGAAGCATTCGATGCGAGGAATACAACTGGTCCCATAAGGTCTTCTGGTGTTCCCCAACGCTCTGCAGGAGTCTTCGCAACGATGAATGAGTCGAAAGGATGACGGCTTCCGTCAGCCTGACGCTCACGAAGAGGCGCAGTCTGCGGTGTAGCGATATAACCCGGGCCGATACCGTTGCACTGGATGTTGTAAGCACCGTATTCTGAGGCGATGTTTCTGGTAAGCATCTTCAGACCGCCCTTTGCCGCCGCATATGCAGACACTGTCTCACGTCCGAGCTCCGACATCATTGAGCAGACATTAATGATTTTTCCGGACTTTCTTTCCATCATTCCAGGAAGCACTGCCTTTGCACAGATGTATGGAGCGACAAGGTCGATATCCACAACCTGACGGAACTCTTCCGCAGCCATTTCGTGCATAGGGATTCGTTTGATGATGCCAGCATTGTTCACAAGGATGTCAACAGGGCCGAGAGTGGCAGCGATATCGGCTACCATTGCCTTGACTCCCTCTTCATCCGTTGCGTCACAGATATATCCCTTAGCCTCGATGCCAAGTTTTGCATATTCTTCAAGTGCCTTGTCCATATTTGCCTGTGAACGGCAGTTGAAAGCGATCTTTGCGCCAGCCTCAGCGAGAGCCTGAGCCATTGCGAAACCGATTCCGTATGCTGCTCCTGTTACAAGAGCAACCTTACCTTCGAGTGAAAAATTTACCATATCTTATTATTAGTTTAGTGTGCATAATTATTAACTTACAAATATATATTTTTTTGCGTAATTATCCAAAACCGCTAAAGTTGCATAACAAAAAAAGCCTGCCGGGCGGCAGGCTTTGAGTTTTTTGTCATTTATGGTGACTATCTTGTTGCACCGTAATAGTCTGATTGATAATCACCTGGTATAACATACGAACCTTCAGAAGGCTTCCATAATGTTAAAGGGAAGTCAAATTTTGTGATACTTGGTGCAGTAACACCAGATGGAGCATTCCCGTTTACAATATAAACTCTCTTCTCTCCATTCTCAGAATCAATATTGTGACTTGCTGAAGGATTGGTTACGGATACAGTGCTATAATATACGAATGAATGATTAGCATCTGAAGCACAATCATAGAACAGATTATTAGTAACTGTTAGATTTGATATGCTCTTTACTTTAATATATCCTTGGGATGCAGACGGGGCAACGACTTTATATAAGGTATTGCTTGTGAGATCAACTGTTGTGATTTCAGCAAGATTACTTCCAGTGAAATCTATAATATGGAGTGTGCCCTGATTGTCACTGAAAATCACGTTATTCTCTAATCCTATTTTTTGTATTGGGGTATTTCTAACGGAAGCAATATATCCGTTTGTGTTGATCTTGCAATCACAATTCTCCATTACAAAATTATTCAACTTTCTATCATTATTTGCATAAGCAAGAAGTGCTTTTTCTGATTCGATGTCAAAATAACAATCATCAAATATTACAGATTCAAAAGTCTCTGTCGTATTAAGTTGATATTTATGACTCGAAATAGCATCTTTATCAGTGATATTCTTAAGTACCAGTCTGTCAGAAGTGGTGTTTGTTGCATCCAGAAGCGATATAGCTATCCTCTTCAATGGAGTTCTAGTTCCTTCAACTCTACCTATCACAACAAGACTTGAAATGCCAGTACCTATTGAACATTCTGTATCCGGGTCAACAAAATATACTCCTCCTTTCAAATTTTTTGTAGAAGATTTTTTTGTTATAAGCAGAGCATTTGGTTCGTTTGTTTTATTCACAACTGCTTCTCCACAAATATTGATATCAAAACCGTGAAGATATGCCACATAGAGATCATTTGGAGTTCCTGTCTTTAAAGCGTTATCTCCAGTTCTTTCATTAAGATTTCCAAGGTTGATAACCTTATTGCGAATACCTGTAAGTTCGGCTGACTTGGTTATATAGTTCTTAGGACCACTTGCTGTATGAACTGTCAAAGTCATACCATTTGTAAGAGCACCTGCTCTGAAAACTATATAATAATCGGTATTGGCTTTAAATGAACCTTCTAGAGTAATCACTTTACTTGCGTTAGAAGCATAAGCATGTGACGGTATACCTGTACCATTGAATGTTACGTTACCAGTGCAAGCCAATGTTTCATCATTGTTTCCTGAGAAGGTGACCTTTGTAACACCTTCAACATCAGTAAGGCTGAATCTGACCATTGCACAGACTGTCTTGAAAGAGAATTCCTCAGTTGATGACTGAGCCACGGCTACATACGCATTCGGATCAAATGTACCGGCAGTCGCAGTCTGATTAGCAGGAATGACTACATTGTTAATTGTGTTCTCAGACAGGGTGATGGCGTCATTATGCGGATAAACAGCATAATAGGTAGGGTCTGATGCGGCAAAACCAGAAAACTCTGCATTTTTACCTCCAGTTGTAGTCTGATTATCAAATTGCTGTGCTGTTGTCTTGGATGCACTGAGAACTGATATGGATTCATCACCTTTCCATTGCATTGAATACTCAGTTCCATCAGCTGTAATCAGGGCTTTTGTAGGAAGTTCATTGCCCTCAGACACTGCTGTAAAAGTCATTGGAACCAACTGAACGTCATCCAACTGATTATCGACTTCGTTATTTATGTCTTTGACACATGAAACTGCTGCCATAGTTGCTATGACGAGCATTGTAAATCTATTGAATTTCATAATCTAAATGATTGAACAGGATTAATAAGGTAAATCATCTGGATTCTCTATACTACTGCAGAGTACTCCCTCTGATTTGAGATTGTAGATGTCACACATCGGTGACTCATAAACAGTGCTGTCCTTGACAGACTGAGCAATTACATAATTTTTATTCATAATACTATAATTTGATATTTTAAATTGATTATCTCTGGGCTCCGTGCTTTGCGTAGTTCTTTGACGGAGTGAAAATGCAGTTTGCAAGATCGAAGACTGCTCCTGCAGCAGTGTCGAAGAGAGCCGGGGACTTCTTGAACTGCTCCGCACCGATGGCGTTCATCTGTGCATCGGCATAGAACATCTTGTAGCTCTGCGCGTCGTTGCCCTGGATATATGCGAAATTGTTCTTGCCTGTTCCGGATGTAGGGCCATTGGTCTCTGCACGGAGAATGTACTGCCAGCTGCTGACAGTGGAGTCCGTCGTATAGAATACGTTATTCTGAAGGTCGATCTCCTTGAGGTCGGTCACTCTTACGAATCCGTTGTTGATCATCAGGTTGATGAACGAACTCTGGGTGATGGTGAGTTTCTCAAGGATAGATACGGTTCCGTTTGAGAATCCTTCCCATATATTGAACTTGATGGCCTTGTCCGCCTTGCTGTAGACGATACTGTTGTCGATCGTGATCTTCCTGTAGTTCTGTCCCTTAGATGCCGCGATGAGTTTGAATGTAGCCTGTCCTTCAGGTACGAGGAACTCACTGTTGCTGAGAACGAAATTGCCTATTCCTTTGCCTGCCACACCGTTATAATGGAAGTTACCGTTGCCGGAATATGAGTTGATGAAGCAGTTGTCGAAGATCAGATGGTCGAACTCTCCTGCAGCATTATTGGTAAGGTTCACAGGGTAATTTCCGGCATTGCTGAAGTCGATCTCCACATTGCCGAAGACAGCATAGTCTGTGCCTTCGGTGAAGGCGATCCTGAGCTGTGACGAGGCTTTGAGTACGGAACGTTTCTGAGGATCGTTTCCGATCACAATGAGCCTGCCTGCATTCTTTCCGGTCATATCAAGCGAAGCATTGACATCCGGGTCGATGAAATAGACACCGTTGCCGGATATTGCAGTGTTGCTTTCGGATGTTATATGTATAGGCACCATATCCTCGAACATACTCTTGTTCAAGGTCGTTCCACCGAGAACGATGTCCTTTCCGTCAAGCCACTGCTGGAGATTTGTTCCGGCTTCAGGTTGCTCGGGATCTTCCGGCTGTTCCGGATTTTCCGGGTCTTCAGGATTTTCCGGGTCTCCAGGCTGACCGGGATCGTCCGGATTTTCAGGATCTTCAGGATCATCGACATCCGGGATATCGGCGCCTTCCAGCTGTACATAAACCTTGCTGATAGATGCGAATCCCTGTTCTGAAATCGCAAGCACAGCTACATCAATGCGGCTGTCAGCCGTAGCCTTGGTTGCCGCTGTTGCCTTTATGAAGAGTTTGGCGTCAGTCAGCGTAACTTCAAACCCGTCCGGAACGGCAATGACGCTTGCAGAGGCCACACCCTTGCTTACGATGACATACTCCTTTGCTTCACCGGCCTTAAAGAACTCAATGGTCTTGGGGGCATTTATCTTAAAGAGAAAGCCTGATGCAATCGGTACTGTTATGGTCTGTCCGTTTTTCAGTTTGATAGTGAAGGTAGTTTCGGTAACTTCTATATCATCGAAATATTCGTCCGCTCCCTCAGATGGAACCGCAGCGACAGGCTGGCCGGACGCGTCCTTGACCTGCATCCAGGTCTGGCCGTTGTCGTAACTGACAGTCCAGAATCCCTTCTCGTCCACACCTATGACAGGAGTGATACCATCGTTTCCGACAGCCCTTACCTTATTTCCGTCACAGAGGATATACTGTGCACCATAGCCGTCGCGATAGTCTATCATCCACCAGCCGTCCGCATCAATCGAAAGGATAGGAGGATTGGCTACGCCTATGCTGCCCTGGGTAAGGGTAAGCACATTGCCGTTGCTGAGGGTTATTCTGTATTTTCCGTCTATATTCTCGACCGAATTGATCGTCGTTCCTCCAGCAATTGCTTGAAGGGCTTCGATATTGTTATTAAGAAGAGGAATGACGTTTTCTATTGCCTTAATCCTGCTTTCCAGAGAGTCCAGACGCTCTTCCAGAGGTGTGAGATCGGTACAAGACGCTGCAGTGAATACTGCTGCTGCAACAAACGCTTTTAATATGTGTGTCAGTTTCATAAACCGTAATATTTGCTATTTCAACGTATTTATCCACGCAGGGACTGATCCAAGCCTGTGTCTGAGTTGTGCCTCATACAGAGATTCCGGATTCACGTGCATTCCCTGAGAAGTAATTGCCTTGGCCTGATCTGCAACGAAAATTACATCGAAGTCCGATCTGAAGCCTACGATCACAGGAGGAAGGAATCTCCACCAGGTTGTCTCCCACCAGGTATATCCCGAGTAGTCTGTCTGGCCGGACACATCCATTCCTGTCGCATCAAAATTCCATATCACCAGATCATCCAGATGATGAGGTGCTTCTGCTGCATCTCCACCTTGCCTGCCACGCATCCATCCACCTGTACAGCAATCTATAAGCGTTGCTCTCGGCTGAGTAGCGTGGGACTCGAAGCAACTGTCATCTCCCCACTTGTTTCTCCAGAGGACGGTCCCGATGCTTTGCTTGGAGACACCCACCCCGTGGAAGTTGCCGGCGTTGTCCGAGGTAAGATCCTGAGTAGCAGCAATCAGCACTCTCGATGAAGCCTGAGACCTTACAGAAGCGTGGCCTCTGTTGCCTGTCATAATGATATCGTATGCAGATACGTTCGCACTTGCTATTATAGAGCAGGCCTCACTGACGCTTTCAAAACCGACCCGGCGTATCCAGGAATTCACGAGTCTAGTCATACTTACCGGCTTGAATCCTCCGTCGTCCTTCCAGGACTGATGATGTATGAAGTCAGGCTTTGCATTCCCGACGAAAGTGAGGTCTTCAATGCCGACATTTTCATAGTGAGGATAACTTTTGACTTCCCAACCGCGGCTTGCATCAACTGCGTGCATCAAAGGTTCAACGAATGTAACAGTATTACCTTCAACAGACTTTACCTGATGATAGTCAATCACTTCAACACCATCCTTAACAATACTCCAGCTGCCATCTGCGGTGTATGGAGCAAGTTCTTGTGCTATGAAGTCGGGATCGGAATTCCTGACATTGAGACATACCCAATTGCCGGGAGTGATCGATGCGGCTGAGGAAACAGTGACAGAGTATGAGCCTTTCGGAGCATTCCCCGTCACTGCTGCTGGTACAGCAAATGACGAGTATGAACTGTTGTGCTTGAACTGAAGCATATCGGGACTGCTGTATAGTACGGACTCGTCAAGAGGAAGCATCTCGTTCTTCATAACGATACGGGTCTTCTCTCTTCCTGCCCCTTTCAGTATGATGTTTCCGGAGCGTACAATTATGCTACGGCTCTTTCCATCCGCGTCATCACTGCTGTCGTGAAGTATGAATTCACCCTCAGGGAAATAAATGATTGCATCCGCCTTTTCCTTGTGCGTGAACGTGATACTGTTGTCTTCTCCTATCGTATAGCCGCCTCCTATTGCATCACTGACTGCTGCAAGGAAAGCCTCACGGTCGGATTTTCCGTCATTTGCAACAGCACCATATCCGGTAACATCGAATATCCTGTAGCCCATAGACCAGGCATCGGCAGGAGCCGTCTCACCGTGATCGTACCCTGCAAAAGAGAAATCAAGGAGAACATTATCTTCATTTCCGGCTACAAAGTCGTTCCACTCCTTGCAGGATGTCTCGTCAAGCCTTACCGGATTGAGGGTAAATGCGATCTCTCTGACCACGACGTAACCATTAGAGGATACGACTGTCATACCTATGCTGAATATACCTGCAATACCGTCCTGAGGAGCAGTTACTGAAAGTATGTTGTTGCTGAACGAAGCTTCCCATCCTTTCGGCACGCGAAGAGCAAGTTCGGATACATTTGATGAACTTACTTCATAATTAACGGTCTCTCCTAGACATATCCACCTTCTGTCCGTATGACCTATGACCTCAAGATGGAAATCCTTGAGTACCACTATGGATACACTTCTGCCATCAGCAAGTACGAATGTTATGATATCATTTCCTTCCTGATACTTGATATCTTCGAAGAAAGTTTTCTTTCCAGCGACTTCCTTGCCATCTACGGCACTTACAGGTCTTCCGTCGGATCCGATGAACTTCTGCCAGGTCTTACCCTGGTCAAAACTGTACTCCCAATAACCCTCTTCACTTACTCTGATCTGGGGTGTAAGCCCATCTTCGGGAGTCGAAGATGCTTCAGACTGGATTTTCTCAAAGGTCTTTCCGTCATCGTAGGAGACGATCCAGTTTCCGTCGGCATCAATACCGATGACCGGAACCGTTCCTTTGGATTTCAAGCCTTCCGTTACCTTGATGATCCTTCCGTCACTCAACTCGATCGTGTAGCCGTCTTCGACAGACTTTATGCTCAGGATGGCAATCCCTTCATCAAGCAGCGCCGATATAGCCAATGCATTGGAGTTGATGGCGGATACTGCTGATTCCAGAGCCGTTATCCTTTGCTCGAGACTGTCCATCTCAGAGATGAGATGGTCAGTGCTGACACAGGAAACGGCGACTGTCATCAAAAATGCAGATGCTGCCTTACATATTCTTTTAAGTATGCTGTGCATATAATTCAATTATAATCTTCTCAATTCAACTTTCACTGCAGCAGACTCCTTGATCCTTGCTTTCAGCGTCGTAGTATCATCATTTGCATTTACTTCTATGTCAGACATATACGTTCCGCAGAGTCCCCACCTACCGTCAAGTGTAATCTCCACGACGGTCTCGCCTGCCGGCGCATCGATCCAACTGCGTCCGTAAACGCTGCGTTCCTTACGCTTCCCTTCATCATCAAATATCTCGTCGGAAGCGCCGGAATACAATGCAAGGTCAGGATGGCTCACAGCAAGGGATAGTACATTTCCATCAGTCTTGTACATAAGTACAGCAGGCGAAGTACGGATTATCAGGCTGTCAACATCCACTTCATTGAAAGCAGCACATCCGGTGATACCCGACATCCTGTCTTTCACGATGTGGGCATCGTTATCACATCTTTTCACCTCGTATGGAGATTCTGCCACATAAGCCTCGGCTTGCCCCGGGTCTGCGTCCACCACTACAAGATATTCATAATCGTCGTCGCAGCCCTGAACATCGAAGCCGCAGTAAGAGCCGTGCCTGATGTAAGCCTTTTCAAAAAGGCCTTCAGTCACTGCATCGGTTTCCTCGTGAAAAGATGTCTGACAGCCACGTGACACGACAACCTCGGCATCTCTGACAATGTATGCATTACCAAGTCTGTCAGTAAGAGAGATCCTTTCACCGGAAACAGACTCTCTATATCCATTCTCAGAATGGGCTGTTCCATTGACAAAAGTCATCTGGCCGTCTTCAGTGAGTGAGTTCTGGAAAAGCGTAGTATGAAGTTCGGATCCTTCCTGCCTGTTCTCAAGACCGGAGCCAACACATACGATTCTATTATCGAATGCAAAGAATGATTTAAGGGCACGGAGAGAACCGTTATATTTGTCGTGCTCGTGAAGTTTCATCGAATACATCGCCGCCGCATCCGAGAATGTCACACCACCGGCAAACCACTCATCTGAAAGCAGCATCTCTTCATAGCCAGAGAATTCATCTACATTCAGCACATCAGCCTTCATCTTCTCCATCGGAATCTCTGCCGCTGTCGTTCCTGGAATATGGCACCAATCCCAGCCTTCAAGACGATATCCGCTGCCAAAGTTCCCATCCTCATTCATAAACTGCATACTTCCGTGAGTGAGGTAACGTCCGTAATGATTTTCATTCTTATAAGTCTCTGCTGCCCAGAGATATCTGCTATGACCGGCAAATGTAATCAACCAGTCTTCCTGCCTATATGAAAGAGAACAGTTGAAACCGAAGTATCTTCCCCCTGTCGGAGCATCTTCCGGAACAATGCCTGCAGATGTGAATTTTTCACCCCAGCGGCCTTCACTGCCTGCCAGTCTGAGATAAGCACTTGCAAGTTCCTTGTCGATCGATGCGCTTCCGTCCGGTGTACCGGCATCGGCGAGAAGGGCAAACTGCGAAGGAATCAGCGATCTTGTGCCGTCAGGATGCCTGCCGGACATCGCCAGCGGGAAATTCTTTGTATTGGAGAAGAAACGCATCGAGAGAAGAGCATTCTTCTGATTGCTGTGACTTTCCTCAGAAATCGCAAAATCAGTCTTTGCCAGCATCCATATCGCATTAACAGAACCTTTGAAACCACCTACAGCATATTCAGGATAGCATTTGCGGTGATGCACTACAGTTCCGTCACGCTTGAACGAAGGTCTGAGGCCTTCTGTATATTTGAAACCGTTGTCCACCCAGCGCGAAAGGGCTTTCATATAGTTATACTTCTCAGGCGAATAATTCATCATAATCACAGATGCGAATCGTCCCATCAAAGATGTATTGAAGGCATCTATATCCATTCCTGGTTCTGTCGGTGCAAGTTTCACTTCACCCGCTCCTGAGAACCATTCCATAGCCATCTGCATCTCCTTGTCAAGTCCGGCTTTCCTGAGGACATCCTTCATTATGACCGGTCCGGTATAGAAGTTCCTCATACTATAGCCAAGATGATGAAGGGTTCCCTGGCCGCTTCCTGCTGCAAATCCCTGATCCAGAAGATGCCTGGTCAGGTCCGTATAGATTTTCGCTATCTCATCCTTTACGGCCGGATCCGTCTCGTACATATACGAAACCGCAATATTCAGCATAGTATCATTCAACTGCCGCAGCGTCTGGCCGGCTGCAGTAAACGATGGCATAGCATCCGGAATACCTTGATTCAGATAAGTCTCGCCGTACCTGATGAACCATACAGGCTTGCCTTTGATTGTTCCGTCGGGATTCCTCACAATATTGTATGACGAGTACACATCGCGTATTTTTTCAACCGTCCAAGGCTTGACATTATCAGTCACAAGAGTGACGAACCTGTCTTCTATGGTCTTGAGGTCATCGATCTCTTCTGAAGACACGGATTCTTTCACCGGCAGATCAATCACATTATCCCAGAACTTATTGAGTGTCAGCCAGAAATTAGTAGTTTCCTTGTTTATGAACCTTGCCTGCCAATCTGCGGTATGGTATCTTACATCTTGGAATGATGCTGTGATTATTCCATCAAAATAAAGCCTTCCTTTCCTGATATTCTCCGATACGGTCACGACCACCTGATCCATATCCGGAACCGGAGTGCCGGTCATATCCCTTTCAAATGCCACCCAGGCACCTCTCCAGCCTGTAAAACCGAGAGAGTAGTCGAAGTGGCAGCATTCCTTTCCATCCTTCATAAAACTGAAGTGCAACTCGCCATCGAGGACATCTGGAGAGTAAACCCAGAACACGAATGATGACACCGAGGTTTCCTTAGGATCCGGATTTTCTGAAAGGAACGGAACCGGAGCATTGATGCTGAAAGATGAACCTCCTTTCTTCCATTTCCATTCGAGCGATCTGTATCCAAGTTTGCTATGGAAATCGGAAACGCTTAATTCAGAATGCTTTGAGCAGGAAAGCATAGAGCAATCCTCCTCAAACGAAAACACTCCGTTTTCGCTACCATAATCAACGACTTGTGCCTCTACACCAAAGGCGAAGAGGCAACAATTCAAAAGACATATTATAGTTTTGCGTAAGATCATTATTTTATAGGGTTCTCTCCCTTTTCCACCCTGCCCTTACGGATAAGAGCCTCCAGGAAGTAATAGTCCGCATAGTTGAGCGGAACATCGATATTGTGGTCGTTAGGACGTCCAGCCTCGATATTAAGAAGAGAGTGCGGGAGACTTCCGACTGAATGCTTGAGAATGAATCCGCCGTTAGTTCCAATCTCTGCTCTGTATGGCTCGGCTGAAAGACTCTCTATCATCTTGTCTGCCTTTTCCTTATAGAACTCGTCCTTTGTCTGCCAGTAAAGTTCGTACAGAGCCGAAGCGATGACAGCAGCGGAAGATGCATCTCTGATCTCGGTGTATTGCTTAGGAAGTTCCTTATCCTTGAGGTTAGGATAGAGGAATTCATTCTCCGGAAGATTTTCAGAATACTCTACGATATCAAAGTCCCAAAGCGGAACAAGATCCTCAGGCATATTGTCCTCCTCGACGAGGATATAATTTGCCACGTCCTTGGCTCTCTGAAGATATTTATCGTCGCCTGTAAAGCGATAAGCGACTGTAAATCCATAAATAGACCAGGCCTGGCCACGTGCCCAGCGGGAGCCGTCAGCAATACCTTGAGCAGTGTAATGGCCACGTACTTCACCTGTCTCATCATTGTAATCCACCACGTGATATGTACTGAAATCATCACGATAGTGATTTTCCAAAGTCTTGTCGGCGTGGCTGACAGCGATATTCTTATAGGTATCGTCACCTGTCATCTCGCTGACCTTGAAGAGAAGTTCAAGGTTCATCATATTGTCGATAATCACAGGACAGTCCCAGCCTCTGTGTGCCTGCCACTGTACAGGATTGTCTGTATTCCAAGACTGGAGGATACCGGCTGCAGGACGGAAACGGGTAGCAAGAGATTTTGCTGTGTTCACAAGAACCGTGTCATATCCAGGGATATTTTTCAGACGGAGTCCATTTCCATAACTGTCATAGACCATAAATCCCACATCGTGGTGCCATTTGAGGTACTGGATTTCGTGAAGGATCTCTGTATGCTTCAGAGCCTTCTCCGCATACATCTCGTTGCCGGTAAGTTCATACATATACCATAGTGTTCCAGCAAAAAATCCGCTCACCCAGTCATCGACAGGTACGAACTCGATGTCACCGTTCTTATATGTAGAAGGTATCTTCAATGTATCCCCCTCTTCCGCTGCCGCAATCAGATATGCAAGTTGCTGCTCGGCATTTTCAATATTCTCCTGAATGATGTCAGTCTTCTGTCTGCACTGGACTGCGAGTGCCGCGAAGAGCAGTAGGATAAGAAATCTTGTATTCATTTATAGTGTAAATTACGGGTTAGCAAATAGTTTCGACATCGTCATATCCTCGCAAATCTAATCAATTTATCTTAAAAACAAACTATTTTATAACCAAATTCTGATATTTTGACATTTTCATTGAAATTTTAACAAAAAAAATATAGTTTTGTAAGTTTGAACTAACACATATAATTATGAAGCGCTACATTTTATGCTGTATGCTTTTAGTGTCAGCAATGTATTCGTATGCAGCCATAAACGCACAGCATAGTTTTGAAGGCAGCATTCCTTCGTTCGTAAAGGTGAACGGACACGGAACTATTTCGCTTTCAACAGATAAATTCAAGGATGGCGAAAGTTCTGTATCCTTCGTATGGAACGGTCCTGCTCAACTTCTCTTCTCCAACTTCTCCGATATGGAGGCATCGATGAAGACAGACGGCGGCGGTATCATATTATGGATATACAATACAAAAGAACTTGACGATCCGCTTCTTTTCAGATTTCACGACTGGAACGGAAAGGTAATCTGCTCCTTCAACTTCAATATGGGCTTCACCGGCTGGAGAACGATATGGATGAAATATGAGGATATGAGGACTCCGGAAGGTCAGTTGGTAGGAGACATCAAGATGGCTGACAGAAATCTTGCAGTGGCAAGAATGAGCATTTCTGTCCCTTCGTCAGCGAAAGAAGGCAACTTCTATTTTGACCGCCTTTCGTTCCTGACCTCCAGGATGCAGGATCAGATCGCACCTGATATGCAGATTCCGGACAACAACACAGTACTAAGGAGCAGACTATGGCAATGGGGACGACTTTGGGAATGGGAGCAGTATCCTGAACCGGCTTTGAATGAATTGAGTGCAGATCAGATACAGATGCTCAGAAAAGTAGAAGAGAGAATGGACGAGTGGGCCGCTACCGGCAACCCTGGTGCCCAATACACTCAGAACACTTTGATTCCTCGTGCGGATCAGGCATATTCAAAATATGCAATCAGGCGTCTTCCGGACGGATCTGTGACCGGTGCTCCTCTCCTTTATGACGACGAATTCAACAATTCTCTCGGCGAGATGCGCATCAGATACATTCAGGAAATAGTTTACTGGTATGCGCTCGACTATCTTTACACTGGCAATACAGCCAATATCGACAAGGTCATCAATGCAATAGACCACGCTATAGATCAGGGCTTTGCCTACGGAAGCGGATGGGGTACGAACAAGCATTACGGCTACCAGGTCCGCAACCTGTACAAAGGTATATGGATACTGCGCAAAGAACTTCAGAAGGCTGGCAAACTTGATGAATACACAAAGGTTCTCAAGTACTGGAGTGCCATTCAGGAAGCCAGAAAGCCATACGCTGAGCATAGAGATGAAATACTAGATACTTGGAATACGCTTCTCAACAGCAAGGTTATTGCCGCTATGCTTCAGGATGACGACAGAGCGAAATATGCATATATGAAGTTGCTTGGCGATTGGGTTTCCAGTTCTATGCTTTATTCGCACGGAACATTAGGAGGCCTGAAACCAGACGGAACATCATTCCATCACGGAGGACACTACCCTTCATACTCTGTAGGAGCATTCGCAGCAGTCGGAGACTTCTGTCATTTCACTGCAGGAACTGATTTCGTTCCCGGGGAAGAAGGCAGGCGCTGCTTCAAGAAATGCCTGATGGAAATGCGCAACTACAGCCATATCCGCGACTGGGGAATAGCAGTATGCGGCCGCCATCCTCTGGACGGAGCCATACCGGAGCCTGATGTCCTCGCATTTGCGAGACTTGCTATGCTGGGAGATCTTACCGGTCAGGGACTGCAGGCCGATCCGGAACTTGCCGGAGCATACATTGCTCTCGGAGGCACAGACAAGAACATTCTTGCTTCATTCAAGAAGATGGGATTCGATGTACTGAGTCCAGAAGAAGGATTCACAGTATATAATTACGGAGGCTTCGGCATACACAGGCGTAAGGGATGGATGCTGTCGTTGAAAGGATACAACAGCGATGTCTGGTCTTCTGAAATATATGCCAAAGAAAATAGATATGGTCGTTATCTCAGTTACGGAACAGCACAGTTGTTCAGCGAGCAATCTGCAAAAGAAAGCGGTTATGTACGTGAAGGATGGGATTGGAACAGATTCCCGGGTGGTACATCTATCCATCTTCCTTTCGATATGTTGAACAGTCCGCTCCCGGGCACTCTTATGGAGAGAAACGACTCACGTTTCCCTGGAGTATCGTCCTTGGAAGGCAGGAACGGATGCCTTGCTTTTACTTACAAGGAAAAGGACAGGAAGAACTTCTGTGCTGGAGCCACCGCGACAAAGAGCGTATTCTGCTTCGACAATAGAATAATACACATAGGAACAGGGATCAGCAACAATTCTCAATACCCTACCGAAACCACTCTATATCAGAGTTTTCTGGAAGATAAGACACTCGAAGTGGATATCAATGATGAGTATTCTGAGGCCTTCCCATATTCAAAAGTTATAACCGAGCACGGCCAGGTTGTGCTCACAGACACCAAGAATAACTTCTACATCATCAAGGACGGATTCGGCCTTACAGTGGAGAAGAAATCCCAGACATCTCCTTCTGATGAAATGAAAGAAGATGGGAAAGGTGACTTCATCACGGCTTACATCAACCACGGCTGTTCGCCAGCCGGTGCTTCATACGAGTATATGCTGCTTGTCAAGCCTTCGGCTAAAGAGGTCAAGACATATTCTAAAAACGCTCCGTACGAAGTGGTGAGAGCCGATGCTTATGCGCATATTGTCAAGGACAATCCTACCGCCATTACAGCATATATCTTTTATAAAGGTCTGGACGAAACCGGAGATGAATGTCTGGTCAAGTCTGCTGATGCGGAAACCATCGTAATGGAAAGGTGCAGAGAGGATGGCAAAATAGTTATGAGTTTATGTACCCCAGACCTGGGAATAACTCAGAAAGGCTACACTACATCACAAGAAAGCCAGATCATTGAGAAGAAAGTAACTCTTAACGGATCATATTTCCTGACAGAGGCCAATGATGCAGTATCTGTTTCTTCTTCATCCGGCACAACGACAATAACAGCCTGCTGCCGTCACGGACAACCTGTAGAATTCATATTGACGAAATAATAAAATCATATACAACCTATGCGAAAATACATTGCATTACACGTATTGCTGCTGATCACGGCATTCTCGATGAACCTTAAGGCTCAGAATGTTCCCGTCACCGGTCAGATTGTTGACGGAGCAGGCATACCTCTTATCGCGGTAACTGTCTATGAAGACGGCAACACAGCCAATGGTACTGTCACTGACATCGACGGAAATTACAGCATCACGCTTCCCTCAAAGGAAAGTACGATAATATTCTCTTGTCTGGGATTCACTGAAGTCAGGGAAAAAGTCGGAGATCAGAAAGTGATCAATGTCATTATGGCGGAAGAGCAGTTATCCATTGATGCTGCTGAAGTCGTAAGTGTTGGTTACGGCTCTGTATCCAGACGAGACCTGACAGGCTCCGTAAGCAAAGTGGATATGAGCGAACTTATGAAAGCGCCCGTTACCAATTTCGACCAGGCGCTGACAGGTAAGGTTGCCGGAGTTGTCGTAACGACATCGGACGGTGCACTTGGTACGGATGCAAATATAACCATACGTGGTAACAACTCGCTCACACAGAGCAGCGCACCTCTGTACATCATAGACGGATTCCCTACTGAAAGTTCTATGGCGACATCACTTTCGTCTGCTGACATAGAGTCAATAGACATTCTGAAAGATGCATCGGCAACCGCCATATACGGAGCCAGAGGAGCAAATGGAGTCATCGTAATAACCACAAAACAAGGAATGGAGGGAAAGCCTAAGGTCAATTTCTCTGCATCTTGGACCGGTAGCAGAATTGCGAACAAAATGGATCTTATGGATGCATACGGCTTCGTCAAACTTCAGACTGAAATGTCGGAATACTGGGGGACATCCAATATTTATCTGCGTCGTAACGAGCAGGATGCAGCCGCTGGAATGGCTCCATATACCCCTGAGGATTATTTGAATGTACAAAGTTACGACTGGCAGGATCAGATATATCGTAATGCTCTGATGCAGAATTACAATATATCTCTTTCAGGAGGAAGCAAGGAAGCAGGCAACAGATACAACGTAAGTTTCTCGACAACAGATCAGGATGGTATCATCGTCAAATCCAATTTCCAGAGATATCAGGGAAAAATCAATTTCCAGCAGAAGATCGGCAAGAAAGTGACTGTTGACCTTCTCGCCAATTATTCCAGAGCAATAACCAACGGTGTAACTCCTACTTCAGCACAGCAATCATCCTCTGCTTCAGGATGGCTTATGTATTCGGTATGGGGCTATAGGCCAGTTACGCCACTGAGCCAGCAAAGCGAGGATGAGTCTATCGTTGATTCCATTCTGGATGCGACTGTATCAAGTGGAGACGATTACCGATTCAATCCGGCAAAGACTGTACGCAACGAATACAGAAAGACAATCGTTGATTATCTGAACGCCAATGCCGGAATCACTTGGGAGATTGCAGAAGATCTGAAATTGAAGATTACCGGAGGATACACTCTGAACAAACGAAGAAGAGAGGAATTCAACGGCACACAGACCTACACAGGTTATGCCGGTTCTCCATCCGGAAAGGGTATCAACGGAGCCATTTATTGGAATGATAAGAAGACCTGGCTCAACGAGAACACTCTTACATATACCAAGCGCTTTGCACGCAAGCATAATTTCCAGTTCCTGGCAGGCTTCACGATGCAGGGTGAAACCTTTGATTACAAAGGCCTTGTATCAGAGCAAATGAGTACTGAATCATTAGGTCTCAACGGATTCCATACTGGTAAATATCAGAACGTCACACCTTGGCAGTACGACTGGACTATGATGTCAGGATTGTTCAGGGTGAACTATAATTTCAAATACAAATATTATGTGACAGCATCTTTCCGAGCAGACGGATCATCCAAGTTCCCTGAGGGAAACAGATGGGGTTACTTCCCTTCTGCAGGTCTTTCCTGGAATTTCAATCGAGAGGACTGGCTTAAGGACAAGACCTGGCTGTCAAACGGAAAGTTAAGAGCATCCTGGGGACTTACCGGAAACAACCGTACGACAACACCATACGATTATTATTCTCAGATCGCCACCCTTCCCGGACACGTCCAGTCATACGATTATGTATTCAACGGCCAGATCGTATCAGGCTACTATCCATCGAATATGGCCAATGACAAACTAAGATGGGAAACTACGGAACAGTGGAACGCCGGAATCGATCTGTCTTTCTTCGACAGCAGGATCAAACTGACCGCTGACTGGTATCTGAAGAATACCCGGGATCTGCTTCTGCAAGCAACGATTCCAGCCTCATCCGGATACACAAGTGCAATGCTAAATATAGGCTCTATGCAGAATCAAGGTGTAGAAATCACTCTTGGTCTGGTGCCAGTACAAAGAAAGAACTTCACTTGGGGAGTTGACTTCAATATTGCGATGAACCGTAACAAAGTCACCGCCCTGACCAATGATCAATATTCACTTTTGTCGGCTGTATCCTGGGACTACAACTACAACAGTCAATATCCATACATAACCCAGGTAGGCAAACCTTCCGGAATGATGTACGGATATATATATGAAGGCACATATAAGAGCAATGAATTCAACGGAAACATCCTTAAAGACGGAGTACCTTATATGAATAGTGTCGGAAAGAGCCAGACACGCCCGGGTGATCCTAAATACAGAGATATAAACGAGGACGGAATCATTGATGACAATGACCGTACTATTATAGGATGCGGTCAGCCGCTTCATACCGGAGGAATCGGAAACACGTTCAATTTCTACGGATTCGACCTGAATATATTCTTCTCCTGGAGTTACGGGAATTACGTCATCAACGCCAACAGGCTGATTTTCGAAAATGGTTCAAAACAGAATCTGAATCTGTTCTCGACATATTCAGATCACTGGTCAGAGAGCAATCCTGACAGCGATATGCCTAGAATCGGAGCAAATGGAATGTCTGTTTACTCATCAAGAGTCGTAGAGGACGGTTCCTTCATCAGACTTCAGAATGTATCTTTGGGCTATACATTCCCGAGAAGTGTCCTCAGAAGATTACATTTCGACACTATGAGAGTGTATGTTTCTGCAGACAACCTACTCACAATCACTGGTTATTCAGGTCCGGATCCTGAAGTTTCCACAAGGAATTCAGTTCTTACACCTGGTTTCGACTGGTCTGCCTACCCTCGTTCAAGAGGTATAACAGCCGGCGTATCATTCACATTCTAAACCTTTTGAAGCTTATGAAGATCAGAATCATATTAATTAGTCTCAGTCTTGGATTCCTGCTTACTTCCTGCGGATTTATGAAAGTGGAGCCCCAGGTAATCTGTTCGGACACTTTCTACAACACAGAGGAGGAAGTTATATACGGGCTTGCAGGAGTATATGGAGTATTGAGTAATGAAGCCTTCTATGGCAACTATTATTCGCTTATGTGCTCGAATGGCGATGATCTGTGCTATTTCAACCGTTCGACATCGGCAAATTACACTAATCTTTACCGCCACGATGCAAGTGCCACTGAAATATATGCTGCGTGGACTGAAATATACAAAGGAATACGCAATGCAAATGCATTTATGGAGGCCGTGTCACAAACCGCTTTCGACCTGAATGGCAGACTTTATAATGAAGCAAGATTCCTCAGAGCATATTATCATTTCATCCTCGCACAGGCCTGGGGGGATGTGCCTATGAGAAAGGAAAGCGTGAAAACATTTGAAGCCATTATGTGTCCGGCATCCTCACAATACGAAATATTGACTTGGGCGGCAGAGGAAATGGAAGAATGCCTCGCTCTGGCAGACGAGTCCCTCGAAAATGCTCCTTCAAGAATTTGCAGGAATACAATTCACGGTATTCTGGCCAGAGTGTATCTGTTCATCGCCGGCGAATCAGTTCAGGGTGGTGACAAAAAAGCGCTGTATGGCAAAGCACGAGACCACGCATACGCTGTGATTTCAAGCGGAAAGCATAGCCTTGTTCCAGATTATTCAACCGTATTCGTTAATATGATAACGGACAAATATGACAAGGAGTATAATGAGTCAATCTGGGAAGTGGACTTTATGGGCAACCGCGCGAGCGCTGAAAGTTGGTCTAACGGCAGGATCGGAGATCTCATCGGACTTCAGAGCAGCGGATCTTCTGAATACGGTAGTTTCCTTTGCAATTTTGCATACGGACAATATGACGGATCACTTAAACTATGGGATCTGTATTGGATCGAAGACAGAACAGATGATGAAACAAGTCTTGCAACAATAACTGACAAACGCCAGGAGTGGAATATGCCTCCGTACAATTATGCCGGCTGTACAAGTTCTTCACTTGGCCTGAACATTCCGGCAAGTACTGAGAAGGCTCCTTATATTTATGCAGGAAAAAGTACATTTGATGATCCTGTCACAGCACAGGCCATCAGAAACTGCGGTAAATGGCGCAGAGAAGTACAATACGAAGGTGTAATGGATTCCAAGAGACTATATACGGGAATAAACTTCCCGATCCTCAGATACTCGGATGTCCTGCTTATGTATGCTGAAGCAAGCCTGGAATATGATGGCACAGCATCTCAGGAGGCGTACGACTGCGTAAAAATGGTACGAGACAGAGCAGGAATCAAGACTCGCGGATTCTCGGAATATGATGTTGAATCATTCCGTTCACTGGTCAGAAATGAAAGAGGACGCGAACTCTGTTTCGAGGCTTTAAGGAAGTATGACCTTATCAGATGGGGGATATTCAAAGAATCAATGAAAGAATACGTCAGAATGGCAAGTGATGACAGATGGTCAGGATCGGCAAAAGCCTCATACGCCGCAGCAATAGGAAGCGCCGTACAGGACAAACATATTGTCCTCCCGATCCCATCTGTCGAACTAGGAGTAAATAACCTCCTGACACAAAACCCTTTATGGTAAATATAAAGCACAATGGATATGAAAAAGATATACATTATACTTTTGGCTGCCACAGCCATATACTCCTGTCAGCACGATATAGTCAGGGAGGCAGATTTCAATATAACCCTTGATCCATCAAACACATACAAAGCGGGAGAACCTGTACGGTTCAACATAGATGGAGAGGTCGATAACATAATATTCTACAGCGGAGAAACCGGTTCGCAGTATAAATACAAGGACAGATATAGTGTTGTGGCGGACGATGTAAGATCTGCAAACCTGTCACTTGATTTCCAGGCAAGATATGGCAATGCCGGTGCTTTGGAGATATGGATATCCAACAGTTTCGAAGGTCTTGACGGAGAAGATGGAGAGTCCGACAGGGCTATGCTGAAGGATCTTTATGACAAAGGGATGCCAGGATGGACAAGACTTGATTATCAGGAAGGTGCAAGCACCAAATGGACTAATCAGAACTTTGACCTATCTTCATTTATAGATAACTTCTGCATTGCATTCCATTGGAAACCGGAATCCTCCACAACCACGCAAAGAACATACTGGATAAATGGTAGTCTTTCTCTTGACATCGAAGGGGCAGAACCCTCGGTTATGGATGTATCGGAACTTGGGTTCAAAACAGTTATGCTCAATGAGCAGATTGAAGATCCTTACCTCAAGAACAATGGAAACGGAAGCATAATACTTAATAACCCCAACACGGCGGCTATCATTTTTCAGGGAGTAGGTGCCAACGCATTGGAATATGCTTTAGACGGATGGGCAATATCAACACCGTCCTCTCTGAACAAGGTAGCGAATGACAAAGCAGTGGTCATCAAGAATATCCAGAATTATTTGTATACATACGAATATGTATGGGCCGAGCCAGGGAATTATACTGTAACTTTTGTAGGAACCAACAGCAACTATATGGATAGCAGTGGAGAAATCAAGGAAATGAACATCACTATCATAGAGAATCTGCTTTGATAAATTCTGCCAATACTCCAACATATTTAAAAAAAATATCAATACATTTGTAAGATTATTGAAATATCAAACCACATATTTATGAAGAAGTTTTCCTTACCTAAAGACGGAGGCCTGATCGAGGCCGGTCTTCCAAACGGTATCAAACACACTTACGAGAGGATACCAGCACATATTTTTGAAGACGAAGAAGTTGCAAGCGAACGTCTTGCTGAAAAGATTGTCGAAGCGATCAACGGTTGTGAAGGAACCTATCGTCTCGGACTGTCAACCGGCTCATCGCCAATATTCCTTTATAGGGCATTATCCAAATATCACAAGGAAGGAAAAGTATCTTTCGTCAATGTGGAAATATTCAGTATCGACGAATATTATCCTGCTCCGGCAGACAGCCAGAGCCGCAACAGAAGGCTTTATGAGGAACTCATCTGCAACATTGATGTAAAGCCTGAAAACGTCCACATCCCTAAACTCACCGAGACTCTTGATACAGAATCAGTTACAGCATTCTGCGCTGATTTCGATGCAAAAGCGAAAGGTCTTGACCTCCTCATTATGGGAATAGGAGAAAAAGGACAGATCGGATTCAATGAAGCCGGTGCATCGGACAAGAGCAGGACAAGGACTGTGCTCCTTCCTTACGGATCCAGAAAGAGACAGGTCAAGAATTTCGCCAATATGGACGAGACTCCTGACAAGGCTATCGCTATGGGTATATCCACAATGCTCAGTGCAAAGAAGATATATCTGATCGGATGGGGCGAAGATAAGGCTGAAGTAGTAAAGAAGGTAGTTGAAGACCCTATGAGCCCTACTTGTCCGGCATCATATCTTCAGCAGCACGAGAACATTTCTTTCTATACTGAAGAAAATGCAGCAAGCCTTCTTACAAGAAATGTAGCACCTTGGCTCGTAGGACCGTGCGAATGGACACCTAAGTTCATACGTAAAGCGATAGTATGGCTTTGCGAGCAGGTTCACAAGCCAATCCTCAAACTCACTCAAGGCGACTATCTTGCACACGGACTCGGAGAACTCCTTGAACAGCACGGTCCGTATGACAAGATCAACATAAAGGTATTCAACGACTTCCAGCATACAATTTCAGGATGGCCGGGAGGAAAGCCGAATGCGGATGACAGCACAAGGCCTGTTCCTTCATCTCCATTCCCTAAGAGAGTCGTTATCTTCTCCCCACACCCTGATGATGACGTAATCTCGATGGGTGGTACATTCATCCGACTTGCCGAGCAGGGACACGATGTACACGTCGCATACGAGACTTCAGGAAACGTAGCAGTTCACGATGACGTAGTTCTCCAGCATATGGATGCAGCTCGCGAACTCGGATTCGGAGACAGATTTGACGAAGTCAAGGCTATCATTGCATCAAAGAAACCTGGACAGCCTGAGCCAAGAGCGCTTCTCAACCTCAAAGGCGCCATCCGTCGTGCCGAGGCCAAGAGTGCAGTACGCTCATTCGGACTTAACGACCAGACCAACACTCACTTCCTCAACCTTCCTTTCTATGAGACCGGAGGCATCAAGAAAGGACAGCGCACACAGGCAGATATCGACATCATCATCGAACTTCTCCAGAAGGTACAGCCTCACCAGATCTACCTTGCAGGCGACCTCGCTGACCCTCACGGAACACACAGAGTATGTACTGAGGCAGTTCTTGAAGCGCTCAATCAACTCAGCGGTGCAGAATGGCTGAAAGAGTGTCACGTATGGCTCTACAGAGGAGCCTGGATGGAGTGGGAACTCGGAAAGGTTGATATGGCAGTGCCGCTCAGCCCTGACGAAGTGATCAAGAAGCGTCACGCTATCTATCGCCACCTCTCTCAGAAGGACATCGTTCCTTTCCCTGGAGAAGACCCACGTGAATTCTGGCAGAGGGCTGAAGAGAGGACACAGAACACCGCACGCCTCTACAACGAACTTGGAATGGCAGAATATCAGGCAATTGAAGTATTTGTAAAACTATTTTAACCAACAATATGAGAGTAATAATTAATGAAAACAGTGCAAAGGGCTCTATCTGGGCTGCACGTTATATCGTATCACGAATAAAGGCAAAGGCTGCCGTTACTGACAAGCCTTTCGTACTAGGTCTTCCAACAGGAGGTACCCCAGTGGCTACCTATCAGGAACTTATCCGTATGTACAAGGCAGGAGAAGTTTCCTTCAAGAATGTCATTACATTCAATATGGACGAGTATGTAGGACTTCCTGAAGAGCATCCAGAAAGTTATCACTCATTTATGGCAAGAAACTTCTTCGACCACGTTGATGTTCCGAAGGAAAACATCAACATCCTCAATGGAAATGCAGAAGATCTTGCAGCAGAATGCGCGGCATACGAAGAGAAGATCAAGGCAGCAGGCGGAATCGACCTCTTTATGGGAGGAGTTGGTGAAGACGGTCACCTCGCTTTCAACGAGCCATACTCATCATTGGTATCACGCACAAGGGTAAAGAGCCTCACATACGACACTATCCTCGTAAATTCACGTTTCTTCGACGGTGATCTCAGCAAGGTGCCAACAACAGCACTTACAGTGGGAGTCGGCACCGTTATGGATGCGAAGGAAGTACTCGTACTTGCATTCGGCCACAAGAAGGCAAATGCACTCAAGGCTGCAATCGAAGGAGCATACTCTCAGGCTTGCACACTCTCGGCTCTTCAGGCTCATCCTCACGGAATCATCGTGGCAGATGAACTCGCAGTCGGAGAACTGAAAGTAAACACTTACAGATATTTCAAGGATATCGAGAAGAACAACATCTAAATTCTTGAATAACAATGCAATCCCGTGATGGCCAAGGATGGTTGTCACGGGATTTTTTTGGATTTACCGGAATTTTGCTTATGTTTACGGAACTTAATACAGTGCCTATGAAAAAACTCCTGACTGTCGTAACGGCTTTAACAGCAGCATTATATACCTCCGCAGCAAAATCGGATGAATTGCGATCTATCCTGAATGATCTGGACAATTATATAGAGAACAGTGATATATATGTGCAGCAGAAACAGGAGAGAATCGATCATCTGCAGCAGAAACTGCTGGGGGGGGCATCCTGCAGCGAGGCATACGAAATCAATTATGGACTTTTTGAAGAATATCAGTCTTTCCGATATGATTCTGCGTATTTCTATGCCAACCGTTCCCTCGAACTAGCCTGTCAGATGAAGGATCAGGACAAGATGGTCAGGTCACGCTGTGCAATCGTATTCTGCTATATGTCATCGGGACTTTTTCTCGAAGCATTCGATGAAATGAAGAAAGTGGATGCCAGCAAGGCTTCACGGGAAGTCAGGAAAGAGTACTATTCATTATACAACCGCCTGTATTATGATGCATCGGATTTCAACAACACTGAAAACTGGAGTCAGGAATATACCCATCTGGGGACTCTATATGCTGATTCCCTGATGGCAATCGTACCTAAAGAAAGTTATGATTATATATTTACAGTAGCCCAATGTGAGATAAAGCACTGGCACTACAAGGAATGCCTCAAGTTCTACCAGGAGTTGCTGTCACGACATTCAGTCAGCGACCACAACAAGGCCATCATCAATTCAAGCATCGGAGGAGCCTACAAGGTACTGGGGCAGCCCGACAGTGCAATGGTATATCTTGCAAAAGCCGCAATATACGACATTGCATCTGCCACAAAGGAGACGACAGCACTTTACCGCCTTGCAGAAATGCTCTGTGATGAGGATCCGGAAAGGGCATATACCTATATACATACAGCATTGGCAGATGCAGACTTCTACAACGCCAGGCATAGAAAACTCAGTATCAACCCGATACTGCCGATCATAGAAAAGACCCAGTTAGATGCCATCACCAGGCAGAGAAACCAGATCGGCATCATAGCGATTCTCTGCATACTTATGATAATTCTGCTTGCGACAACGTTCGTCATATTCAGGAAACAGCATAAGAAACTGCAGAGGAAAAGCCGTCAACTTCAAGAGGCTAACAGAATCAAGGAAGAGTACATAGGGCATTCATTTTATGTAAATGCCGAATTTCTTTCCGAAGTGGAGGAAATGTACAAGACCATCAATCAGAAACTGGCCGCGCGCCAGTATGAGGATCTGAGGGATCTTTCCAAACTTTCCAAAGTGAACAAAAGAAGAGAAAGTATGCACGAATCATTCGACAAATGCTTCCTCAAAATCTTCCCTTCATTCATCAGCGAATACTCTAGACTCTTTCCTGAAGGATACATCGATCCAAACTCCACGTCACTCACTTCCGAGATGAGAATATTTGCCCTGATCCGTCTTGGCATCACTGACAGCGAGAAGATTGCAAGATTCCTCAACTACTCCGTTCACACCATATACACATACAAGACAAGAGTCAAGACCAAGAGCATCGTAGATAATGAGGAGTTCGAAAAACGCATAAAAGCAGTCGAAATGGGCTGAACACTGGTTAGAAAACATTAATACAAAACGCCGGCAACACATCATCGTAATCATTGGTTTTCAACACATTAGATTTCACCTCAGCCTAAAACATCAATACAAGACCTTAATATTTTCTTTTACACGCGCGATTTGGGTTAATTTGCGGTACAAACATTAACCATTAATACACAACCCAAATCTATGAATCGAATAATGACCTTATTTGCGGGATTCGTACTATCGTGCTTCTTCTCGCTTTCAGCAGTCGCTCAGAGCGGCTATGAGGTTAAGGGAACGGTTGTCGATGAGTTTGGTCCCGTTGCTGCCGCTACAGTATTGGAGCAAGGCACTACAAACGGAACCTCAACTGATTTTGACGGCAACTTCTCCCTCAAGGTTTCAAGTCGCGATGCCATTGTAGAGATCAGTTGCATCGGCTACGCGACACAGGCTTATCCGGCATCAGCAGTTCCGGCTAACATTGTTCTCACTGAGGATGCAATGTTCCTCGAAGAGACAGTCGTGATCGGATACGGCTCCCTCAGCAAGAAGGAACTTTCCAGTTCAATCGTGCAGGTGGGCAAGGATGACCTCTTCAAGGGTGCGATGAACAACCCTATGGAGATGCTCACCGGTAAGGTTGCCGGCCTCAATGTAACAACAGCAGCCGCTGCCAACCCGAACTCAAGTTCTGACCTTCAGGTCCGTGGTGCAACATCACTCCAGGCTGGCAACAGCCCTCTCGTTGTAATCGACGGAGTCCCTGGCGGAGACATCAGGACTATAGCTCCTCAGGACATCGAGTCTATGACAGTTCTCAAGGACGCCGCTTCTGCAGCGATCTATGGAACACGAGGAGCAAACGGTGTGATACTCATCACAACCCGCAAAGGCTCTGAGGGTGGCGAAGGCGTTTCAGGCATCACATACGACAGTTGGTTCGGTATGAACTTCGCAAAGCCGCATCCTGAAATCCTTTCTGCCGATGAATTCCGCAGATCGGGAAGAGGTACAGACTACGGCTACAGCACAGACTGGTACAGCCTCCTTATGAGGGATTTCGGATATGACCACAACCAGTATCTTGCTATCGACGGCAGTACAAAGGGTGGTTCATACAACGCTTCCATCAACTACAAGGACGCAAAGGGTCTTGACATCCGTTCCGGCCGTAAGGAGTTCGGAGGTCGCGTTGCAGTGGAGCAGAAGGCATTCAAGAACAGACTTCAGGTGAATGCATCGATCAATGCACGCCGCGTAAACGAGGAATGGGGCAATGACGGACTTTTCGGTACAGCGCTTACAATGAACCCGACAATGCCTGTTTACAACGAGGACGGTTCATTCTACCAGCCTACATCCCCTACAGGAGCAACCAACCCATATAAGGAAATGGTTCTTCTCGAGGGCAACAGCAATGGTCAGAGACTCTACCTCCTCGGTACTGTTTCAGGAAAGGTAAACATCCTCACTACAGATGTACACAACCTCAACACTACAGTAAGTTACTCACTTGACTATAATGACTTCAAGTCCAACAACTACAGGCCTTCTGACGCTGCAACTTCATTCTGGAACGGCTACAAGGGAACTGCTTCATTGGACTACAACAAGTACTGGAGCAACCACTTCGAGTGGCTCGTGAACTACTCTATGTATCTTGAGGATCACAGCATCCAGGCTGTAGCAGGTTACACTTGGGAGGATTCCAACAATGAGTCAATGGGAATGTCAAACCAGGACTTCACATTCGACAATATGAAGTACAACAATATCGGTGCAGGTTCATACCTCGCTGAAGGTAAGGCTTCTATGTACTCCGGAAAGTCTCTTTCCAAACTCGTTTCGGTATTCGGCCGTGTGAACTACAACTGGAAGGACATCATTATGGCTTCAGCATCTCTCCGTTATGAGGGATCGACTAAGTTCGGTACAAACAATAAATGGGGTTACTTCCCTGCTGCTTCCGTTGCTTGGGAAATGGCCAATATGCCGTTCCTTCAGGATCACGGACATATCGTACAGAGCCTCAAGCCACGTATTTCTTACGGTGTTACCGGTCGTTCAGGCTTCAGCTCATACCAGTCTCTCTCGACTTACAGCACACGTAACAGTTACTTCTTCAACGGTCAGTGGGTGACAGGATATGCTCCATCACTGAACGCAAACCCTGGTCTTGCGTGGGAGAAACTCGTAAGTACAAACATCGGTGTTGATTTCGTTCTCCTTAACGGCCGTCTCCGCGGATCGATCGATCTCTTCGACAGACAGTCACAGGATCTCCTTTATAATTATACGGCACCTCAGCCTCCATACATCTACTCAAGCATTCTCGTGAACGTAGGTACAACTCAGAACCGCGGTATCGAGGTATCTCTTGACGGTGACATTTTCTCTACTAAAGACTTCACCTGGACAATGGGTGCGAACTGGTCAACTGGAAACACCATTATGAAGAACCTTTCGAACAATATCTACAAGGCATCATACGTAGATATGGGTTCCAAGGGTGGCGTAGGAGCCAACGAGTATTTCTTCCGCGTTCAGGAAGGCAGCAAGGTAGGTCAGTTCTACGGATTTGAGCACGCCGGAATCGACGAGAACGGCAACATACTTGTCCAGACAGCAAATGGTCCTGTACTTGCTTCTACAGCAGATCCTGCCGAGAAGAAATACATCGGCAACGGTGTTCCTACACACTTCATTTCGTGGAACAACTCTCTCAGATACAAGAACTTCGACCTCAACATCTTCTTCAGAGGAGCCCTCGGATTCGAGATCTTCAATATGCAGAAATACGGTATGGGTCTTATCGGAGCAGGTTCTGACAACGTTCTCCGTTCAGCATACCTTGCTGACAAGGACGTATATGCCAGCGGTGGTGTGATTTCATCATACTTCCTTGAGAAGGGTGACTGGTTCAAACTCGAGAGCCTTACTCTCGGCTATAATTTCACTCCAGCAAACACTGAGATTCTCAAGAAGATGAGAGTATATCTCTCAGCGAAGAATCTCTTCACTCTCACCGGTTATTCAGGAAACGATCCATCAATCCTTGCTTCAAACGGTCTGACACCAAGCATCGACAACTCTGGTGCATATCCACTTGCTGCTCAGGTGACTCTGGGTCTTACAATGAACTTCTAATAATTTGAATGAAATGAAAAGATATATATTGAATATTGCATTGCTGCTCGCAGCCTGCGTGTCATATACTTCCTGCTTCAATCTTGATGAAGAGGTATTCGACAGGGTTGACGGATCAGTTTACTACGCTGATGAAGCGAGTGTGCAGGGTGCCGTTGGAGCCATCTATGCAGAGGCGGCATACGGCTACTGCGAGTATTTCTGGTATCTTCAGGAGTTCTCTGCCGACCAGATTGCGTGGAGAACCTGGAACGGTGGTGCCTGGGGATGGGACGAGGCGCTCAAGTTCGTCCTCTCTTCGCATACCTGGAATGCTGAGTCAACAATCGTTCGTCAGGCTTGGGAAAAGGCCTGGACTACCATAGGTCTTGCAAACAATGTGATCTATGAACTCAACAATGTAACCCCGGAGGCTATCGGTATGTCTCAGGAGAAACTCGACCTCTATATCGCCGAGTGCCGCACACTCCGCGCCTGGGCATATTACAACATCTATGAGATCTGGGGTGGTGCGCTTCCACTCAACATCAAGGCATCTGCAGAGTCTTCAGAGATTCCGGGCACTGCCGATCCTGATTTCAACACAAGTTGCCAGAAGATATTCGACTTCATCGTAGAGGAACTCGACGGCTGCTGGGAGGCTCTTCCGCAGAACGAGTCCAACAGAATGAACCAGGCTGTGAACCGTATGCTCAAGATGCGTATGCTCTTGAACTCAGAGGTATTTACCGGCGTGGCAAAGTATGATGAGTGCGCAACACTCGCTCAGGATATCCTTGACGGCAAATACGGTACATACAGCATCGCTGCTGACCACAGGGACATCTACACCATCGACAACGTGAACTGTCCTGAGGTAGTGATGGCTTTCGCTACTGAAGTAGGCCAACTCAACATCGGTTGGATGAAGAATATGCCTAGCCTTCCTTACAACATCTGGGAGTATATGGGCGGAACATACGAGCAGTCAGGATGGAACTGTACCTGTCTCACTCCTTCATTCGACAACTCCGGAGAGGTACAGACTCTCGGTGGTTCTACAGGAGCAAAGTGTTTCCTTGATGCATCGGCAGGATATGGCGACAAACTTGGAGCAGTATATGAAAGATTCAACAAGAACGACATCCGTGTAAAGGCAAACTTCCGCGCTGAAGCGGATGGAACCTGGAACGGCGGTATGTTCCTCAAGGGAGCAATGATGAGCCACGACGGTACTACTCCTCTCAAGGCTGATGCAGACCGTGAGGGTCAGGATCTGGTATATGTTGACCAGGTGGGAACATTCCTCAACCTCGGTACACCTCTCCAGACCGTTATGCATCCACGTTGGGGTGAGACCAACTCTGGTATCCGTATGATCAAGTATCCTATCTATCCTCAGGATGCCGGTATCGATTTCCAGAATATCGATGAAGTTGAGTTCCGTATCGCAGAAGTTGTATATACACTTGCTGAGTGTAAACTCCGTGCCGGACAGACAGAGGCTGCAAAGGATCTCGTGAAGAGCGTGAAGAGCAGATATTTCGACAATGCTGATGATGCTCTCGCACTTCCTATGGGCTTCTCTTCATACGACAACGATTGGATGCTCCACGAGTGGGGTATAGAGTTCCTCGGTGAGGGTCGCCGCCGTCGTACAGATCTCCGCCGCTTCGACAAGTTCACTCAGGGACAGTGGTGGTTCTTCGGTCGCGTAGAGTCTGACGGATATGGTTCATACCCTGCACAGCGTGACAGAAAGTACGAGTGGTACCCTCTTCCTGCATCAGCACTTCTGGTTAACCCAGGTCTTGTACAGAATCCTAACTATTAATAGATCATAAATAATGAAAAAGATATTTAACTGGCTATTGCTGCCATTGATGATGCTTCTCGGAGCCTGCGCTCAGGAAGAAATCGTTTTTGACCACGAGCAGCCTGCCTTTGAGACCAAGGAAGGTATGATCCTCCTTGAGGTCATCGTTCCTTCAAGCACGAAGGCTGACGATGTGATCTACATCTCAGGTGCATTCAACGGTGGCGACGAAGTTGCCGCTGGGGATGTAAGGTGGCATCTTGAGAAATCCACCACCATCGACAAGAAGTGGGGTATCTACCTCGATCCTTCAACTTTCGTAAGCGGAAAGACACTTGCTGATGGCTATCGCTTCATCTCTGTACGTGAAGGCGAAGAGAGAACAGCAAAGAACGAGGCTGTAAACCGTACTGAGAATCCTGCTCCGGGTACAAGAGCAAACATCTATCTGTCATATTGGAATTTATTCTTCTATGTGGCTCCTGAGATCGAGCACGACGGCCCTGTGGTATATGTTGACAACCAGACCAGTTGGGATGCCCTCGCTCTCTATGCTTGGGGTGATGCCGAGGCATTCGGCGGATGGCCTGGAATGCAGCCTACCGGCGAGATTGTCATCGACGGAACGACTTGGACATACTTCGACCTTGGCGAAGGCAACAGAGGTCTTAATCTCAACCTTATCTTCAACAATAACAACAACGGTTCACAACTTGCCGACTACAACGTGACCCTTGACAAGGATGAGTACTTCCTCACTATCACAGACGAGGGCGTGCAGGCAGCAAACTCACTCCCTGCACACGAGGGTACTATCCGTGTATATGTTGACAATCAGGCCGGCTGGGAGGCAGTTGCCCTCTATCAGTGGGGTGATGTGAATGATCTTGGCGGTACTTGGCCTGGCCAGCAGCCTGTCGGAACTGTTAAGATTGCCGGAGTGGAATACACATACTTCGAGTATGCTATCGCTGATGTCGAGGGTCTCGCACAGAACCTTATCTTCAACAACAACAATAACGGTGTACAGACCGGTGATATGCCTGTAGCATTCAGTGCCGATGTGGTTGACCACTTCTATCTCCTCTCAGGTGAGAAGGACTGCACAGTTATAGAAGATCCGTTCAACCGCGATTCTGACGGTGGCGAAGAAGGCGGTGGTGAAGAAGGCGGCGAAGAAGAAGGTGGGTGCGATTGTGACTGTGAGGGTTGCAAGGACTGCATAAACAAGGAACCAGAGCCTGAGACACCTGCTTCTGTCCCTGTAGTATTCTATGTCAAGAACAACACAGGATATGAGGCTGCATATATGTATGCCTGGGGCACAGATCTTCCTGAAATCTTCGGTAAATGGCCGGGCGTTGCACTTGAGGACAATGTGACCTGCGGCGGCGCTGCATACAGCAGAGTAGAGACTACCGCTACAGCGTACGACCTCGAATATCATCCTATCCTGAACAACAATAACGGCACTCAGTACGATACACCAGTTGTCAAAATCGCTCAGTACAACTTCCTTGTTGCAGGCGAGACTGCAGCCGAGATCGGTACTGCACCTGCTGTGAAGGTATATGTTGACGACAAGACCGGTTGGGATGCTATCACAATGTACTCTTGGGGTGACATCAACGACATTGTCGGAGGATGGCCTGGTGCCGCTTGCACCACAGAGACTGTTGACGGTAAGGAATACAAGGTATTCGAGATTCCAGCAAACGGATTCGGAACATCCTGCAATCTTATCTTCAACAACAATGGAGGCGGAATCCAGCACGGTGACTATAATGTAAAGGCAGACCGTGACCTCTACCTCACAGTGACATCTGAAGGCGTAACTCCTATTGAATAATGAAGTTAAATAAAACACTGTTCATTTCCCTTCTTGCTGCGCTCGCCCTGAGCGCAGCAGGTTGCGGGAATGAAAATAACGATCCCATTGATCAGCAAGGGTCTGAAACTCCAGAAGTGACCGAGCCAGGGAACACAATGGTCATATATGAAGCCAACCCGAAAGTGTTCGCCTCAAGCAAGTCGTTGAAAGCGATTGAAGAACGTCTCGACGAGATTCAGGATCTGGGAGTAAATGTCGTATGGCTTATGCCGATCCAGCAGCAGGGGTCGAAGAATTCCGTAGGTTCTCCATATTGTATAAGGGATTTCAAGGCCGTGAACAGTTCATACGGAACTATCGATGATCTGAAATCACTTGTAAAGAAGGCGCATTCTATGGATATGAAGGTGATACTGGACTGGATCGCCAACCACACATCCTGGGACAATGTCTGGATTACAGAACATCCGGACTGGTTTACAAAGGATGCAAACGGCAACATAATATCTCCTGCCGGTATGGGCTGGAACGATGTGGCCGACCTCAATTTCAACAGCAAGGAACTCCGCACCGCGATGATTGATGCAATGACATATTGGATCAAGGAAGCAGACATAGATGGATTCAGATGCGACTATGCAGATGGTGTACCTATGGATTTCTGGAAAGATGCATTGGATGCAGTACTGGCTCTGAAGTCTGATGCTGTCCTTCTTGCAGAAGGTTCCGAACTGGGGCTTCTCGACTGTGGATTCCAGATGCTTTACGGATGGGATTTCCAGTCGAAACTTGCATCTGTATTCAGCGGAAGAATGGATGTATCAAGACTTTACGAGGCACACGGAAACGAATACAAGGGACTGGCCGAGGGTAAGGAAAGGCTCAGATTCTCCACTAACCACGACAAGGCTATGAACGAAGCCTCCCCTATCACAATGTACAAGGGAGAGCGTGGTGCAATGGCCGCATTTGTCATCTCTGCATATATGGGAGGTATCCCTCTGATCTACAGTTCTCAGGAGATCGGATATGCAAAGACTGTCAACTTCTTCACCAATGTACTTATGGACTGGGACAGCAATCCCTCATACACTGAAGAATATCAGAAAGTTATGGCGGCATACCAAGAGTCTGCCCCACTCAGAGGCGGAGAACCGGTTCTTTACAACACCGGAGATATCGCATCTATTTACTACAAGGCAGGCCTGCTTGTCGTTGCCAATACAAGCGGATCTGCCGTACAGGTCAAGACACCTATGGAGCGCGCCGGAGACAAGGCAGTGGATATGATGACCGGTAAGTCAGAAACAATTCCTGCAGCCTTGAATCTTGAAGCATATCAGTATAAAATCTGGAAAATCGAGAAATAATGACCTATAAAAATATATTTGCCGGCCTTATGGCCTTTATGCTGCTTGTATCTTGTGGCAGCAACTGCACCTGCGAAGGAAGATATGAAGTTCCTGCTCCGGAGGATGTGGTAATGTATCAGGTGAACCCTCGCGTGTTCGCTCCTGAAAAGTCATTCAATGCGGTATCCGAGCATCTTGACTCGATCAAGGCCTTGGGTACCAACGTAGTATGGTTTATGCCCATATATCCTGTGGGACAGATCAAGACTGTAAACTCTCCTTACTGTATCAGCGACTACAAGGGTGTGAATCCGGAGTTCGGTACTTTGGATGAATTCAAGAGCCTCGTTGCAAAATGTCATCAGAAGGGAATGAGTGTCATCGTGGACTGGGTAGCCAACCACACATCCTGGGACAGCAACTGGATGGAGCACAAGGAGTGGTACACCCTGGATGAGAACGGTGAGATCGTTTCTCCTGCAAACACTGGCTGGCTCGATGTTGCAGACCTCAACTTCGACAACGCCGAGATGCGTCTTGCGATGATCGATGCAATGAAATACTGGGTAACAGAAGTCGGCATCGACGGATTCCGTTGTGATGCTGCCGACTTCGTGCCTTTCGATTTCTGGAAGCAGTGCTGCGATTCGCTCCGCGCAATTCCTGACCACAAACTTCTCCTTCTTGCAGAAGGAAAGAGAAAGGATCATTTTGACGCAGGATTTGAAATGAACTATGCCTGGGACTATCTTGAGGCGGTAAGAAGAGTATTCAACGGTGGAAGACGCGGCCCGGCACAGCCTGCACACGCTCTTTTCGCAGCGGACTCAGCCGAGTATGCAGGAATCCCTGAAGGTTGTGTGAAACTCCGCTTTACCACAAACCACGACGAATCTGACAAGATGTCCCCTATAAGGGAGTTCGGTGGTGAGCGTGGTTCTATGGCTGCATTTGTCGCTTCCACATATCTCCACGGCGGTGCTCTCGTTTACGGCTCTCAGGAAATCGGATATCCAGGTAGAATCAACTTCTTCAGATATGTACCGATGAATTGGGAGAACTGTCAGGAACTCAATAAGGAATACACCAGACTACTCGACAATTACAACAGGATACCTGCTATCCGCAAAGGTGAGATTACAGCCTATCCTGACGAGAACATACTCGCATTCCAGAAGACACTTGGCGATGATTCTGTTCTTGTGCTTGTAAATGTGCGCCACGAGGACTACTCTATAGACCTTCCTGCAGAATGGGCAGGCAAAATGTGCACTGACCTTATGACTGGGGAAGCCGTAATTCCTGGTGCCAGGATACATCTTGATCCATACGGATATCTGATATTGAAATAGTCTTTGTCAGACTCTGTGATAATCTTTTATTGTTGGTTAGTAGATTGTCACGCTCAACCGGCCTTTCCTGTGAAGGACGGGCCGGTTTTAAAATAAATGACTATATTTACATATTGATTAATCATTAATTCCATAACGACTATGACAACAGGAAGAATCAGGATACTGATCTGCACCTTCTTGATGCTTATCTCAGCAATTCTATCTGCGCAATCCTCCGACAATGTCGCCTACCAGGACGGACAGGTTCGTTTCACCGTTATTACAGACGGTGTCATCCGTATGGAATGGGAGCCAGAAGGACGATTCACGGATCTTGCCTCTTTTGTTGCATCTGAGCGCGACTACCCGGCAGTTGAATTCAAGGTAAAGAAAACCGGAAAGAAAGTCAGGATCCAGACTTGTAAGATGACGCTGGAATACAAGACCGGAACCGGGAAATTCGATGCCGGTAACCTCGAAATCAAGGCTAACGACGGCTTCTTCACCTGGAGGCCAGGAATGAAGCAGCAAGAGAATCTCAAAGGTACTTTCAGGACTCTTGACGGACTGGACGGTGATGTCCAGACTCAAGGTTGGGTGTCTGATATGAAAAAAGGTGAAATCCGCCAGTTCGAGGACGGAGTTCTCGCCAAAGATGGATGGACACTCATAGATGAGTCAGAAAGTTACCTCTTCGACGACTCCGAGTGGGCCTGGGTGAAGGAAAGAGAGCCCAAGGAATGTCAGGATTGGTACTTTATGGCATACGGACACGACTATAAGGCCGCTTTGAAGGACTTCACTGTATTTGCCGGCAAGATGCCTCTTCCTCCACGTTTCACTTTCGGATACTGGTGGAGCCGCTACTGGGCATATTCCGACAGAGAAATGCGTACATTGGTTGACAAGTTCCACGCATACGACATTCCGCTTGACGTACTCGTTGTCGATATGGATTGGCACTATACTGACGAAGGCCGTGGCGGATGGACAGGATGGACCTGGAACAAGAGCATTTTCCCGAATCCTCGCAAATTTATGGACTATCTGAAGGATGAGGACCTTAAAGTGACTCTGAACCTCCACCCCGCAGACGGATTTGACCACTGGGAGGAGTGCTACCCCGCCCTTGCTGAAAGTCTAGGAAAGGATCCTGAGGGCAAGGAACGCATCAGATGGATAAACTCCGACAAGGAATTTATGACAAATATGTTCGACAAGGTGATGCATCCTATGCAGGAGGAAGGCGTAGATTTCTGGTGGCTCGACTGGCAGCAGCACGTATTTGACACCGAACTCACCAAACTGCACAATACCTGGTGGATAAACTATTGCTATTTCAGCGATATGCAGCGATATGGGGAGAAGCGTCCGCTCCTCTACCACAGATGGGGAGGCTTAGGTAACCACCGTTATCAGATCGGTTTTTCCGGAGACGCCACCATCACCTGGAAATCCCTCGAATTCCAGCCATATTTCACATCTACCGCTTCGAATGTGCTCTACGGATATTGGAGCCACGACATAGGAGGTCACCTCGGAGACAGCATCGATCCTGAAATGTACACAAGATGGCTTCAGTATGGCGGTTTCAGCCCGGTAATGCGTACCCACAGTTCAAAGAGCGGCGCTCTCAACAAAGAGCCTTGGGTATTCACAGAAGAATATACCGACGTAATCCGTCAGACGGTACGTCAGCGCTATGATATGGTACCATATATTTACGCAATGGCTCGCAAAGGATATGACGAAGGTATAGCACTCTGCCGTCCTCTGTATTATGATTGGCCAGAGGCTCAGGAAGCATACGACGTAAAATTCCGCAGCCAGTATATGTTCGGTGATGATATGCTTATCGCTCCTGTGACAAAGCCTATGACTGACGGATTCGCAGAGATGGAGATCTGGCTTCCAGAAGGCACCTGGTACGAACTCCATACAGGCGTTCTGCTTGAGGGAGGCGATGTAGTAAAGCGTCATTTCGCACTTGACGAGTACGGAGTATATATCAAGGCCGGTTCTATACTTCCATTCTACGGAGAAGAGGTCAACAACCTTAACAGCAATGACGAGGATATATATGTGACCGTTTTCCCTGGCGGAGAAGGATGCTTCGAGATGTACGAGGATGCCGGGAACGACAAGGATTACGCTGAATCATACGCGACTACCTGCATTTCCAGCAGATGGAACGGAAACGTCCAGACTGTGACTATAGCACCTCGCAAGGGCTCATACGAAGGTATGCCGGCGGAGAGAGAGTTCAAAGTAAAGGTTCTTGCCTCTGAGGCTCCTGCAAGCGTTTCTGTAAACGGAGAAGATGTTCCTTTCGAATATCTCGGTGAGAATCTCGCGTTCGTGATAGACGTACCTGTTGCAGATTGCTCTGTAGAAAAGACTGTTGTTATCACATATAATGACGGTCAGTCTGCACTTGCAGACGGACTCATCGGTCTTTCACGCCGTATGGCACGAAGCATCGAGGCTCTCAAGTTCCGCACCGGAGCCGACCCAATCGATGACCTCGCAATGCTTGGTAACATCAATGAGGCAATAATGTACGCCCCTGAAAAGGCAGCAGAACTTGCAGAGGCATTTATGAAGAATTATAACAATCTTCCTGAGATTCTCAAGAAGCAGCCTAAAATCAAGGATACCGACATCGAATGGTTCCTTGACCACTGCGGCTGGAATCTGAAATAGCAGTTTCCCTGCGCACAAAATGCGCCGCACAACTCGCTATCTTTCAGCGAATTACGTAATATGCCTGCTGTCGATTGACAGCAGGCATATTACGTATATCCTTAACAGACAAGCGATTACGTGTCAAGGGTATGGATCAGAAATTAAGAGCGAATCCGACACCGCTGCGACAAGAGCCGAAAGTCAGGTTCGGCTTATAGTCTGGGGAAAGACGGGAATTATAATCGGCAGCTATACCCTTCAGGATTTTGTTTCCATTACATATCAATGGAATGCCTGCTCCCATACCAGCCGCACCAACACCCATAATGACCGCTCCTCCTTCCGGGATATCCGATCCGGCTAGCAAAAGAAAACCTAATGTGAACACCGATGCCCCTGCCCACGTCAGAGTATGGCCGGTTTTCCTACGATTGCGCGCCTTGTAATAATCGTCTCCGTAAAGATTGAAGGCCACATAGTCTGCCTGCATCTCACCGTATCTGGAATGGGAACCAAGGTAGAGTTTGCCACCGGCAAAGCGCATTTTTCCACCGGAACCACCCACGGCCTTTAAAAGTTCTTCATCAAAGATAGAAGACACCGATATGATTTGTTCATAGCCGTTGTGATAGACAATCTTGAACACATTCATCACAGGGGTTGAATATATCGGGCCGTTCTGATTGTCGTACAGCCGGTAATATATAAGGTCACTGCCCACCTCATCCACTACCGCATCCACCACTCTGGAATCCAGAAAATGAATCCTGTCCTGGGCACTTGAAGCAAATATTGACAGAATTGCCAATGTCAGAATTAAAAATGTCCGTCTCATAATCAATGGTTTTGACTATAAGACGGACAAATAAGATAAAAGTACTACTCGGAAGATTATTTTTTCCAAAGTTTTGACATATCCTCAAGAGTCTTGCCCTTGGTCTCAGGAACGAGTTTCCATACGAAGATGGCCGCAAGGACGCAGATTACTCCATAAAGGCCGTATGTGAAGGCGTGACCGAAGTTCTCGCCCATTGAGCCGAGACTCATATTGTACATAGGGAGGAAGGTCGAAGAGACGATGAAGTTGAAGATCCACTGGAATGCTACTGCGATCGCTACTGCTGCACCGCGGATGGTGTTAGGGAAGATCTCTGAGATGAGTACCCAGCAGATCGGCCCCCAACTGAACATAAAAGATGCACTATAGACCATAATACTGACCACAGCCACCACCGGAGGAAGAGCAGCAGAAACGCTTGTCACTGCAACACCGGCTGCTCCGATAGCCATACCGAGGGATCCCCAGATGAGCAGAGGCTTGCGACCCCATTTCTCCACAGTGAAGATGGCCACGAGGGTGAAGGTGATATTCACAATACCCATAAGCACGGTCTGCATCATAGGGTTGCCCATACCGAGCGACTCGAATATACGAGGAGCGAAATAGAGCACTGCGTTGATGCCGACAGCCTGCTGGAAGACGCTGAGCATAATACCCACGAAGATGACGAGCCATCCGTATGTAAAAAGTTTCTCGGTCTTTTCTGTCACGGTAGCCTTGATCTCGGAGAGAATCTCCTGAGCCTTGGTCCTGCCGTTGATCTTTGAAAGAATATAAAGAGCCTTGTCATCCTTGCCTGTCATCGCAAGATAGCGCGGAGTCTCAGGAACAAGGAAAAGAAGGACAGTAAAGAGACCGGCCGGAACCGCCTCACTTACAAACATATACCTCCATCCCGTCTCAGTCATCCATTGCGCTTCTCCTGGATTCATAACCTGATTGATGCCTTCTGCAACCTTCTGAATTGCCGGCGCGATATGGTCACCCAGGATAAGGAAGTTGACGAAATATACAACCAGTTGACCGAAGATGATGGCAAACTGGTTCCACGAAACAAGGGTTCCGCGAAGGTTGCTTGGCGCCACCTCTGCAATATACATAGGACAGATTGCCGATGCAAGGCCAACTCCTACTCCTCCAAGAACACGATAGAGATTGAATGCTATCAAAAGAGAGAATGTAGGCTCTCCCTTAGGAAAGAAAAGGAACTCCGGATAATATGATCCGAGAGCGGAAAGGAAGAAGAATACACCTGCCATAATGAGGGATTTCTTTCGTCCCATCCTCGATGCACATATTCCTGAAATGGCGGCACCTATCACACAGCCGATCAACGCGCTGGAAGAAGTGATACCGTGCATAAAATCTGTATATACAAAGTCTTTGGCTCCCATAAAGAACGCCTGAAGACCCTTTTCCGCTCCGGAAATGACTGCTGTATCGTATCCGAACAACAGACCGCCTATAACGGCCACAAGGACTATCGATATCAGATAGCCCTTGCTGCCTTTATTCAAATCATTTGTCATAGATTTCTCAAACTACGTCCGTCATCGTCTTTGACGGAATATGAAAATTAGCAATACATATTGAGGATAGCCTCGTAAAGTTCCTGCTTTCCGGAAGTCTGCTTAGGCTCATTGACCTTCTTGCCGTATGCATAAACATCCTCGAAACTAAGTTCGCCATTTTCGAATTTCTGTCCGAGACCCTCGTCGAATGAAGCATAACGCGCCTTCACCATCTGGCAGAGTGGAGACTCCTCAAGAAGTGCTGCCGCGTTCTCGAGTGCACGTGCCATAGCGTCCATTGCTGCGATGTGAGCGATGAAGATATCCTCGAGGTCAGTAGAGTTACGACGTGTCTTCGCGTCGAAGTTTGTACCACCGTTTCCGAGTCCGCCGTTGCGGATGATCTGCATCATAGCCTGAGTGAGGTCGAACGAGTCGATCGGGAACTGGTCAGTATCCCAGCCGTTCTGATAGTCACCACGGTTGGCGTCGATTGAGCCGAGCATACCTGCATCAACAGCACAAGCGAGTTCGTGCTCGAATGTGTGGCCTGCGAGAGTAGCGTGGTTCACCTCGATGTTCACCTTGAAGTCATTCTCGAGGCCGTGAGCCTTAAGGAAGCCAATAACAGTCTCTGTATCAACATCATACTGATGCTTCGTAGGCTCCATTGGCTTAGGCTCGATGAGGAATGTTCCTGTAAAGCCCTTTGAACGAGCATAGTCGCGAGCAAGGGTAAGCATCATTGCAAGATGCTCTTTCTCACGCTTCTGGTCTGTATTGAGAAGGCTCATATAACCCTCACGGCCGCCCCAGAATACATAGTTTGTACCTCCAAGTTCAATGGTAGCATCGATAGCGTTCTTGATCTGGACAGCAGCACGCGCCACAACGTCGAAATCAGGATTGGTTGCTGCACCATTCATATATCTCTTGTGTCCGAATACATTTGCTGTTCCCCAAAGAAGTTTGATTCCGGTCTCAGCCTGCTTTTCCTTGAGATATGCAACTATTTCCTTGAGACGAGCCTCATATTCCTCTACGTTTGCTCCCTCGTCAACGAGGTCAACATCGTGGAAACAATAGTACTCGATGCCTATCTTCTGCATAAATTCGAAACCAGCGTCAACCTTATCCTTTGCTGCCTGAATTGGGCACTCTGCACCGTTCCAAGGGAAAGTCTTTGTTCCGCCGCCAAACTGGTCTGCACCCTCAGCGCAGAGTGTGTGCCACCAAGCCATTGAGAACTTGAGCCACTCAGCCATAGTCTTGCCAAGAACGACCTTGTTTGCGTCATAGTAACGGAAAGCCATAGGGTTCTTGCTCTCCTTGCCTTCGAACTGGATCTTACCGATGCCAGGGAAAAATTCTTTTGTTGCCATAGTTTTATGTGTTTTGTTGTTATTTGTATCACATACGCGATTTCCAGAGTTCGTATGCCTGAGCATATTCGTTCTGACGTGCAGGCTCGATTACTGCAAGTTTTTCGAGGGTTGCAAACGCCTCGTTGTTATCTTTGTAGATTCCTGCGCCCATTCCCGCTCCTTTTGCAGCGCCTACAGAACCATCCGTATCATAAAGTTCGATGACCGCTCCGGTAACTCCGGCAAGCGTATCACGGAAGACAGGACTGAGGAACATATTGGCGTGGCCGGCGTGGATACGGCTCACATTCATTCCCATCTGCTCCATAATCTCGATACCATATTTGAAAGAGAAAACAATGCCTTCCTGAGCAGCGCGCACAAGGTGTTGCCTGCCGTGTACATTGAAATTAACTCCGTGAACAGAGCATCCGGTTTCCTTGTTGCCGAGCATACGTTCAGCACCATTACCGAACGGCATTATGCTTACACCCGCACTTCCTATAGGAGCCTGAGCGGCAAGGTCGTTCATCTCAGAATATGAGATGCCCTCCGGAGCGACATTCCTCTTCATCCACGAATTCAGGATGCCTGTTCCGTTGATGCATAGAAGGACTCCCAGACGGGTCTGTTCTGATGTATGATTGACGTGAGCGAAGGTATTGACACGTGACTGAGGATCATAATTCACATCACCGAGAACGCCATACACCACCCCCGAGGTACCTGCCGTAGAAGCGATTTCGCCTGGATTGAACACATTGAGTGACAAAGCATTGTTAGGCTGGTCTCCTGCACGGTAGGTGACAGGAATGCCTTCTGCAAGTCCCAGTTCCTGCGCTGCTGCAGCAGTAACACGTCCCTGTTCGGAAAAAGTCGGCTTTATATCAGGAAGAAGAGATCGATCTATCCCGTAATGATCCAGAAGAATCTGTGCAGGGGCATCCTCCGCAAAATCCCAGAGAATTCCCTCCGAGAGACCTGATATCGTTGTGCAGATCTCACCTGTGAGTTTCATCGCAATGAAGTCTCCAGGAAGCATAATCTTATATATCTTATAGTAGAGTTCCGGCTCGTTTTCCTTGACCCAAGCCAGTTTTGATGCCGTAAAATTGCCCGGCGAATTGAGCAGATGTGACAGACACTGCTCCTGACCAATGGCATCGAATGCTTTCTGTCCATACGGCACAGCACGTGAATCACACCATATTATTGATGGACGAAGGACATTCATATCCTTATCGACACAGACCAGACCGTGCATCTGATATGATATGCCTATCGCCTTTATATCCTTTGGATCAGCCCCGGAAGCAGTGAGTATGTCAGCCGTAGCCAACTTCAGATTCTCCCACCAGGATGACGGTTCCTGTTCTGCCCAACCGGGCTTCACAGCAATGATTGCCGCTTCAGTCTTGGGATAAAATGCAGAGGCGACGCATTTACCGGACTGAGCATCGACAAGACTCGCCTTTACAGACGAACTTCCGATATCGTAACCTAAGAGATACATATTATTAGTTTTAGTGTTATTATCTATGCAAATTTAATAGAAGAATGCATTCGCTCCACCAGTTTGTACCAAAAATACGCTAAGTATTGCAATACAACATTGATATACAAAAACTTAAAAAGGCATAAATTACAGAAAAAATTACTTTAACCACGAGGCTACAAAGTTAAGTTTGTGCACAAGATCCTTGCGTCCGAATGCCGACTTGTTGAGCATATACAGCCGGGCTGGCTTGTGATTGACATTACGCTCCATCTCATCTGTTTCCTGCAATATGCCAGTTGTAAATATCTTCTTTCTGAAATTTCTGTTATCGATCTCTATTCCGAAGACTGCCTCGAGCAGATTCTGCAACTGCCTGATAGTAAACTTCTTAGGAAGCATCTGAAATGCAATCGGAGACCACAGCATATCCTTCTGCAAGGCAGAAAGCGCATCTGACAATATGTCCAAATGATCCATTATCAGATTGTGGATCTCATCCACGTTGACCCATATAGCGCCTTTGCGGCTGGTATAAAGTGACAGTCCCTTGTCCAGTTTTACTAGAGCATAATACCCGACTGTCACGACACGGTCGGTATTGATATTATGATACCGACATATCCATTTCAGTTCATCGGCATCAACCCTGTACGGATCTGAAAAGATAGACGTCTGCTTAAGATAGAGTCCTGTGAGTCCTGTCGCCCCTTCCAGTACTCTGGCTGCGGCCTCAGGCAGGGTCTCATTCTCTCGGATCATCGCACCTGGAAGCTTCTGCTCACCATCATCATAAAGAGGATCTGCAGTCCTGCGCCTCACAAGAAGAGCCTTGAGGTTCTTTCCGTCAAAACCGAAGATCACGCAGTCAACGGAAATTGCTGAATTCGTCTGGACATCTATCATCTGACATCGTATTGAATTACATTGCAAAGGCATTGAAGCCGCCGTCAACGACAGCCACTGTGCCTGTGACAAATTTTGATGCGTCAGACATCAGATAATGGATTGTGCCACAGAGTTCTTCGGGGTCGCCCATACGTCCGAAAGGAGTCTGGCGTATAACATCCTGGCCACGCTGGGTGTATGTGCCGTCCGGGTTGGTCAGGAGGGAGCGGTTCTGCTCAGTGATGAAGAATCCCGGAGCAATGGCGTTGACCCTGATGCCCTCGCCAAACTTCTTCGCGCACTCTGTCGCCATAAATGCAGTGAAGTTGGAGATACCGGCCTTTGCTGCAGCATAGCCTGCCACACGAGTCATAGGGCGGAATGCCGCCATCGAAGAGAAATTTATGATCGAGCCCTTGCCTTGACGCACCATCGGCTCTAGGAAGATCTGAGTAGGTATCACTGTACCTGTCAGATTTAGATTAAGGACAGTCTGGAACTGATCCACCTGCAGATCAAAGAAAGTTTTGTCCGGCGGAATAGTCGCGCCCGGCATATTGCCTCCTGCCGCGTTGAGGAGTGTGTCGATTCGGCCATATTTCGCCAATATGTCCTCACAGTTCTTCTTCACGACCTCCGCATCCATCACATCGGTCTTTATGAATTCGCAAGAGCCTCCTGCTGCGCAGATGTCCTCTGCTATCTTCTGTCCCACATCCTCCTTTCGGCCGAGGATGATGACCTTGGCACCCTCAAGAGCCAGATATTTCGCTATTGTACGACCCAGGACCCCTGTGCCTCCGGTAATTACCGTTACATTGCCTGTAATATCAAAAAGTTTATTCATAGAATCCTGTAATCTTATAGTTAATTCCTAATTCCTTATCGACTGCCGCCATAATGCCCTGCACCTGTCCCATTGCAAACATTCGTCCCAGGAAGGAATAACCGGCATTGTATCCTTTGGACGCATCGTCTAACATAGTCATACCGTGATCGACTCTCATCGGCAGATCAGGATTTGCAGACTCGAATATGCGCACCAGTTCCACAAGATCGGCGCGTCCTCCGAGATGGCTCGCCTCCGTAAAGTCGCCATTGTCGAAAATATGGCACGAACGAAGGTGCACGAAATGGGTACGTGATGCGAATCTGCGAGCCATTTCAACTACATTGTTGTGTGCTCCGGCAGAAAGAGATCCTGCACAGAATGTAAGACCGTTGCAAGGATTATCTACTGCTTTGAGAAACCACTCTATATCCTCTTCGGATGTTACTATACGAGGAAGTCCCAGAACCGGGAACGGCGGGTCATCAGGATGAACACACATCTTCATACCGCATTCTTCGCATACAGGCATTATCGCAGAGAGGAAATATCGCATATTTTCCCTCAACTGATCCTTTGTTATGCCGTCATACAGTGACAGTAGTTGTCGGAAGAGTTCGATCGGATGCTCGTCATCTTCGCGGATGTTGCCACTCACGAATCCCTGTGTCTTTACTATGATATTCTCGACCAGTTTATGCTCGGCGTCAGGAGTCATCTTCACGCGAAGAGCATCAACTTCGGCAAGGATGTCCCTTTCTTTCTGAAGTCCAGGCACTTTGAAAGACTCCCATTCTTCGCGAGCTCCTTCACGACCTACTATATATATATCAAAGTATGCGAACTCGCTGTATGAGAAATACAGGTTGGTCGTGCCGTTCGGGTTAGGATGGTCCAGGTCAGTACGAGCCCAGTCCAACACCGGCATAAAGTTGTAGCATATCGTATGAATACCTTCAGCAGAAAGATTGCGCAGACTATGCTTGTAATTCTCTATCAAAGAATCCCTGTCCGAGCCGCCATACTTGATGCTTTCGCACACAGGAAGGCTTTCCACTACAGACCAACGCATCCCGTAACTTTCAATATACTCGCGCAGATCCCGGATCTTTTCACGTGTCCAGACTTCTCCATTAGGCACATCGTGAAGAGCAGTGACAATGCCCTCCACTCCGATCTGCCTCAACATTGAAAGAGTAATCTTGTCATTCTTTCCGAACCATCGCCAGGTCTTTTCCATATTTCTGATTATTTGAATACCAATGTATTAAGCACGCAGATGGATGTATCCTGACTGTCAGATTCAAACTTCAGGAAAATCGCGTGCTTGCCTGTCAAATCTGCTGCCGCAGGAAGTTTGACGCTCAATTCTACTGGAACCTGAGGCATATCAGCCGTGATTTCAAGTTCGCCCAGGACAACACCTCCCTGTGATGTCCAAGGCCTGTCCGCCAAGACAGTAATCCTGCCATCCACACCTTCCGGAATCAGATCGAGGACAAGACGAAGATTCTTGCGGCCATAGGTTGATGTAAAATTGAAATATTTATATCCCACTATCGAGCCGGAAGTGTTATTCACGACAGGATTGGTGTTGTTCCTTATTGCGTAAGGAGCCTCAAACTTATCCTCGGTGCCATATCCGGATGCCACGTATGACCCGAAGAATGTCTTGTTCGGCCACGAATGCTGCTGAGGTCTGGTGCCGGTGTACCAGCACGCGATACCTGCAGAATGTATTTCAAGAGGATCCAGACCGTCCATTGCAAAGCCCTGAGAGTCATATTCTCCCTCGGATATCGCCACCTTGCCCCCCTTTCCTTCCTGAATGTCAACTGTGATCGGAGCCACCATAGCCTGACGGGCAAACTCATCAAGACCGGTCTGCCTGTGATAGAACACATACCATTGACCACCTATCTCGCAGATGCTTCCGTGCGTGTTTCCTGTCGCTGTCGCTGAAGGTATCACCCTTCCATCTTCATCAATTTCACGCGCTCTTCCGTCTATGATGGTACCTCCGTAAGTCCAAGGGCCAAGCGGATTGTCACTGTAGGCATAGGCAAGAGTATAGTTGGTTACCGGCAGACCGAATTCGCCATCATTGGTCCAGCGGCTGTAAACAAACACATATTTGTCCTTGATCTTGCGGATGGAGGAAGCCTCGAAAAAACGGAAGGTATCATCTTCCTGTCCTCCAGGAATCATATCTTCAATGATTTGCGTACCTGGTTTCACAGTACACATAGTCTCAGGATCAAGTTCCGCTGCATACGAACGCTGGAAGCCCCAATATCCATATACTCTTCCGTCATCATCGACAAAGACAGCCGGATCGAATCCCAGCACTCCCTCAGTCATATCCGGATTGTCCTTGCTCCAGTTGCACACCTCGAAAGGTCCGTCAGGTCTCGGGCTCCTGGCTATCAGGTTCTGACGTCCGCCCACCTGATCATTAGGATACAGATAGTACATCCTGCTACCGTCAGGCTCGGTCCTGACGGCCACATCTGGTGCAAAAAGAACGTCAGAAAGTCCCTGGGCATCAAGCGGTTCTCCCTCTGCATTATGGCTCACACGCAGTATTTCCCCATCATATCGCCATTCATTCAGATTGTCCACATCTGCCGACCAGACCACCAGTTCACGTCCGCAATAATCGGTGATGCGAGTATCGTGGGAACCGTATATATACACTCTGTACTTGCCCGGATGATCCGGATCCTCGAACACATAAGGCTCGCCATCAGGAATATGCTCCCATAAAGGAAGATACGGATTTCCGACAGTAACGGGAACATCGTTCCCCGCGCAGGAGCATAATGTCATTGAAAGTATGGCGCAAGCGGCTGCAATCAAATATCTTTTCATAGTCACAGCGTTTTGATTACAATACTATCTTCATTGCCAGTCCATTATATTCAACTGTCTTTGCATCTCCCTTTCCGTTCTTGGAAACAGGGATGATATTGAATATCCTTTCCTCCAACATTCCTGAGAACTCCCCTTCCCTTTCGGCGATGGAAAGAAGTCTCATCTTGTCGTCATATTCGAACTCGATCTTAGAATATGCACCCTTCTCATAATTGTAATTCACATTCTCATCTTCATAAAGAGTGAACTCTCCGTCAGCACCCTGATAAATATAGAGATCGATCACATCAGCAGGCTTCTCATCCGACCACTGGATCTCCGGACCGAACGGCACGATAGCACCAGCACGGACATACAAAGGCATTCTGTCGTATGGAGCAGCAACTGTCTTGGACTGACCGCCCTCGACGAACTCATTGCTGTAGAAATCATACCATCCCTGACACTCAGGGAAATAGACCTCACGTGAGCGTGCACCGTATTCATATACAGGAGCGACGAGGAATGCAGGGCCGAACATATATGCGTCTCCTATATTCTCAACTGCCTTATCCTCAATGAAGTCCATTACAAGCGGACGCATAATCGTATAATCCTCGAACCAGGTCTTGCCGGCAAGAGAATAGATATATGGCATCAGTGCATAGCGGAGTTTTGTATAATAAACGATAGATTCGTATGCAGGATGTCCCTCAGGGGCGATCTCCCAAGGCTCGCGGAAAGGATACTGTCCGTGTGCACGGAAGAGAGGGCAGAAAGCGCCGAACTGGAACCATCTGGTATTAAGTTCACGCCATTCCTTATGATCTGCATTCTCCTTTCCTGTACGGGTGAAAATCTCCTGACCAGCAACGTAACGGTTCTCTACGCAGAAGCCTCCGATGTCCATTGTCCAATAAGGGATACCACTGATGGCGAAGTTAAGGCCTGCTGAAATCTGAGCCTTCATATCCTCCCAACGTGTGGCGATATCACCGCTCCAGGTCGCTGTAGAATATCTCTGAAGACCAGCAAATCCGCTTCGTGTAAGCAGGAATACGCGCTTGTCTGGATCGACTCCACGCTGACCGTTATAGATGGCGTCTGCGTTTACGATAGAATATGTATTGAAATACTCTGTAGAAGATCCGAGTGCAGTAGGGCCGCAAAGAGCCTTTCTGTAATCCATATCAGTACAGTCACGCACGTTAGGTTCAGACGCATCCATCCACCAGGCATCGATTCCGAGAGGATAGTAGTGGTCATACATCTGTTTCCAGAAGAGCTCACGCGCACCAGGTGCATATGCATCATAGAAACCGTAGAGATAACCCTGTCCGATCCAGTCGCGGATGCCGTCCTCGTTGGCCTTGTTATACATCCAGCCCTTATCGTTGAGTTCCTTATAGTGCTCTGTATCAACATAGAACTTAGGCCATACCGAAATCATCATTCGTCCGCCAAGATTATGGATGGAGTCCACCATTGCCTTAGGATCCGGAAATCTCGCAGGATCGAATTCGTGGCTTCCCCAAGCGTCCTCTTCCCAATGGCTCCAGTCCATAACGATATTATCAATCGGAATATTCCTCTTTCGGAAGCCCTCAAGAGCCTCGATCATCTCGGTCGAGGTCTTATAGCGCTCGCGGCTCTGCCAGTAGCCCATAGCCCATTTAGGCATAATAGGAGCCTTTCCGGTGAGGGTTCTGTAACCGCTGATGATCTCATCCATATCGTCACCTGCGATGAAATACCAGTCCATCTGCTTGGTCATCTCGCTCCACCACTGATGTTTTGCCTGCTGCTCAGGATCTACGACATCATAAACTCGGAGGCCGCAGTATGAAACACCTCCGTCAGGAGCCCAGTCGATACGTACAGGGATCCTCTTTCCAGCCTCGAGATGCACTGTGAATTTATAAGCATTTGGATTCCAAGCTGTTCTCCAACGCTCAGGAACAACAGTCTCACCGTCCATAGTGACGGTAGTGTAGCCTGCATAGTAAAGGATGAACTGATAATCACCCGTTACAGATGCCTCCAATTCTCCTTCATACGTCACATTCGAGCCATAGAACTGGAAATCCTCAGGCAGATTCACCACACGTGCCATTTCCGGAGCCACAAGATGCTCGAAATAAATCTTAGGTTCCTCACGTACCAGAGTCTCGCCCTGAGCCGGTACGTATGTTCCGGTCAGACAGCCTTCCTTTCCGTTCTTGTCATAAAGTCTGAACACCTCTCCAAGTTGCTTATAATCAGCAGGATTGCCGAAACGCATCATCGAATAACTGTCCATAAGGACACCATATCCCTTGTTAGAGACGATGAAAGGCACCGACACTTTTGTATTGTACTGGAAAAGTTCCTCATTCTTCCCTTTATAGTTGAACTCGTCTGCCTGATGCTGTCCGAGGCCATAGAATGCCTCATCTTCAGGAGATTCGAAGACCTGACGGAAGGTATAGCCGTGTGTTCCTTCCACCTCGATCGGTTCGAATGACTTTCCCCCACCTGCTTGTTCGGCCAGAATCGGATTGCCCTCAAGGTCTGTGAAGCACACTTCTCCTGTAACCAGGTTTACGCTCGCAACGACCGATGACGTATTGACAGAAACGATGCCGTTGTCTTCAGTCACAGTAAACTCCGGCATACCGGTCTGCGGCACAATAATCAGACTTTGCGGATCGGCAAATCTGTTCTCAGGTGTTGCGGACACACGGATAAGTTTGTCTCCAAGCACTTCGAGTCTCACAAGGCGCGGACCGCCTTCTACGGGATTCTGGACTTTCACGGTCACTCCGGCTCCGTTCTGTCTGTATGCTCCCGCGCACGATGCGAGCAGGATAGCAGCAAAAAGAAGAGAAAGGATTCTTGTCTTCATATCGGTTATCAATTATATTTCTACAAATTTAATCATAAATTAAGTTTGTAGACAGTATTTTCGCGCACTTTCGATACATTTGACTATATTTACGAAACAAAAACACTAAAACTACAGATATGAAACGTGCAATCCTCACAGCCATTATAGCACTGGCACTCTACCCGTCTGCCTATGCACAGATGAAAGTCGAAGTCAATATAGACAGCGACATTACAGACGGACAGGTCATTCCTAAAGAAATTTACGGTCAGTTTGCAGAACATCTAGGATCCTGTATTTATGGAGGACTCTGGGTGGGGCCGGAATCCGACATTCCAAACATCAATGGATACCGTACTGACGTGCTGGAAGCGCTCAAGACGCTGAAGGTACCGGTTATGCGATGGCCGGGAGGATGCTTTGCTGACGAGTATCACTGGACTGACGGTATAGGCCCACGTGAGGACAGGCCACGTATGGTTAACAGTAATTGGGGAGGTACTGTAGAGGACAATTCATTCGGCACACACGAATTCCTGGATTTATGCGAAATGATAGGCTGTGAACCATATATAAGCGGCAATGTCGGTTCCGGTACTGTCGAAGAACTGGCCAAGTGGGTAGAATATATGACTGCTCCTGACGGTCCGATGGCAAAATTGCGCGCTGAAAACGGAAGAAAGGAGCCGTGGAGAGTGAAATATCTTGGAGTCGGCAACGAAAGTTGGGGATGCGGCGGAAATATGGTGCCGGAATACTATTCACATCTATACAGAAGATACCAGACCTACTGCCGCAACTTCGGCGGAAACTCTCTTTATAAAGTGGCGAGCGGAGCATCCGACTATGACTACAACTGGACAGAAGTGCTAATGAGGAATGTAGGTGGTCTGATGAACGGCCTGTCACTTCATTACTACACAGTAAAGGGATGGGATGGCAGCAAGGGTTCCGCAAAAGAGTTCACTGCCGAAGAATATTACAACACTCTGGGAAAGGCCGTTGAAGTGGAAAGCGTGATAAAGCGCCATATCGAGATTATGGACAGATATGATCCTGACTGCAGGATCGACCTTCTTCTTGATGAATGGGGAACTTGGTTCGATGTCGAGCCCGGCACCAATCCGGGACATCTCTTCCAGCAGAATTCTATGCGTGATGCTATGGTAGCGGCGTTGAGTTTCAATATTTTCCACAAATATACCAGAAGGCTCAAAATGGCGAATATAGCACAAATAGCGAACGTCCTCCAGTCGATGGTCTTGACCCGTGGAGACAAAATGGTACTCACCCCTACTTATCACGTATTCAGGATGTACAACGTACATCAGGATGCGACCTACCTTCCTCTCACCTGCAGTTCAGGAACCTTTATAGACGGAAACGGACGCGAATGTCCGCTGATCGATGCAACTGCCTCACGGAATGCAGAGGGAATCATCAATGTGACCATAACCAACACAGATCTCGAGAATGAGGCCGAAGTCATCATCACCCTTGCATCAGACGGGAAACCGGAAATTTGCGGAGAGATCCTTACATCCGAAGACATCCAGGCTCACAACACCTTTGAGAATCCTGACAGAGTCAAGCCAATGACATTCAATGACTTCAAGGGCAGAGACGGAAGAATCACAGTCAAGATGCCAGCCAAGTCCATAGTCAACCTAAGCATTAAATAAAGATACATCCGGACGACTGTGAAAGGTCATCCGGATGCCATTAACACTACACTACTCAAATCAGCGGACGTACTCTGCGTCAAAATTACGATGGATATCCTTGAGTTTCATCGAAAGAACGCAAAGCAATATTCCCAAGACAATGAGGCCGACGCCCGCCAATACAACAACTGTTGCAATACCTGCGCCTAAAGGATTCACAAGCACCATAATCGACAGGATCAGAAGCAGGACTCCTCCTGCTGCCAGCCACCCTGAACCAGGAACACCGAAGGTATCGAAATCACCAGAAAACCCGATAAGGATAAAACTGTTGTACATCATCCAGAATCCCATCATTATTGGTAGAAGCATAAGGGTGACTCCTGGAGAAAAACAGAGAAATAGTCCCAGAATAAGGTCGAGGACACCTCCGACTATAACATATCCTCTCATCATAAAATAGTTACCGCTGGTGGATGCTGCAATAAGTTTTGCAACACCTACCACGAGAAGAAGCACTCCGAAAAGGAGGCTCAGAGTCACATAACTTTCGAGTGGGAAAGCAAATACGGCAATGCCGGCAGCAATGCAAAGCACACCGGCACACATCATAAGCCACCAATGCCTCACTGCACGGCCAGCCTTCTTGGTAAGATTTTCAAAACGACGTTTCATATCACTAAAAATTAATCAGAGATATGATAGTCAATTATTGTGCTAAATCTTCAGCAACCGTCATTCATAGGTATAAAGACGAACGTGGAGAACCTTGAAGTCTCCTACAGAAATACGCACGTGACGTCCCTGATGGGTCTGATCGCCGTTCAAGCGACGGATGCGGGTGAACGACCCGTCTTCATTTACAGACACTTCATCTACCGACCCTAGGCCGCATCTGACGCCTTTCCAGATCATATCGGCAGACTCATAGCCTTGCGATCCATCTGCGGCAAATCCGTCTTCACCCAAATATCCAGGAGAATTGACCGTAAGGCTTTCCTGAACCGTTGCAAACTCCACGACAATACCATTGCCGGCCACAACATATTCATCCTCAGCCAGACGGATTATAATCCCGCCTCCTTCCGGCCATACCGAACCATCTGTTGCGCGCGGATCCCAAGGGAGAGTGAAATTGTGACGGCATATAAGCAGATTGCCACCATCTTCTATCACACGTTCCTTGTCATTTTGGTCAAAAAGCAGTCCCCACATTGCATCCTTGCCCTGCCACTTCGTGATCAGGGGCATCATTTGACGAAGTTTTTCATAGCCTTCTACAAAAGGTGTCCCCTGTTCATCTGAGCCGTCCTCTATTGCAAAAGGGCTGAAACCCAACGCATTATGTTCTCCGAACACATAAAAGGCTCTTACTCCGTTGTTCTGGGTATGCCGGATTTCCGGAATGAACAGAGGATTATTGTGCAGATCGTATCTCGCAGTCCATCCTTTGAAGCCATCATCATACAGGTCAGGGGCGATCATATCGATTGAAGGTGCAGCACAGTGCCATATATCTATAAGATGTGCCAGCGGACCCGCTGACGGATACTCACCAGGCTTGCGTCCACGGCTGTTCATCGCCGCATTGACAAAAAGAGGGACATCATAGATTTTCCTTGCACTTGCAGCCATTCTTTCTACGTATGATGCATAATGCCAGGACATAAATATCTCGTCCGTATAAACGTCGTCTCCGAAAACGTCCTTCCAGGTTCCTTCGGTTCTGGAACCGTTCTCCTGCCATTTCCCGGACAGATACGGATGCAGAATGGATTTGTTCTTCACAAGGTATTCTGTCAGTTGATCCGGAACCTCAGCATTGAAATACCGATCCGCTATTTCAGAATGATCCCTAGCATCCTCAAGCATACCGATTTCATTCTCAATCTGAATCATTATCACCGTTCCGTGATCCTTATCGGTCTGGGCGATATGCGTCAGCCAGGCTCTGAAAGCCTTATTGTCGGCGGCAAACACATTCTCCGAAAACACACTTGCGATCTCAAGAGGTTTTCCTTCCTCTGTATATGCACGAGGATATTTACGGTAATTCTTCTTGAACCATATCGGAGCATAACAACTCATAGAATTCTTCCAAGCCCCGAACCATAGAAACACAATTTTCAGATCGTTCTTTCTTGCCTCTTCCAAGACCTTGTCAGTCAATGAGAAATCAAATCTGCCTTCCTCTGGCTCAGTCAAATCCCAATATGCAGGCACAAGAACAGTGTTGAGCCCCATTCTCTTCAATTTTGCAAAATTGGCTCTGATATCCTCCTGACAGGAAGCAGAAGAATTTCCCAATTCTCCTCCGAGAATCAGGAAGGGTTTTCCATCGACTTCCATCTGCCAGGCATCACCGTGTCTTTTCAATGATGAATTCTGAGAAAATACACACTGAAATATCAAAACAAATATAAGAGACAGGAATGTACGTTTCATAATTTTTCAAATATCTGTCTGTGTAAAAAGCCGGTCCCTGTATGAGACCGGCCTTGATTCCATCAATTCCGAGAATTACTCTTCTTCATTCTTGACTGTATTCTTCCAGTCAAGTCCGTCGAATTCTTCAGATATATCCTTTCCTGCAATTCCGTCACAGAAATACTTGTAGGCAAGTTTACGTCCGTAATTAGCATCGAAAAGGTTAGGAGCATCACCGTTGAGCCAGAATTCGTGCTCAGCAGCATTGTCTGACAGAGTCCAGATTGTAATACCTGACTGCTGCTCAGCAGGGACATTCTCCTTATATGACTCCATAATCATCCGATAAGTCTCTGCCTGTGCAAGAAGTTGGTCCGCAGAAGGGTTTGCGGTACCCACCTGGACATCAAGTTCGGTCACACGCACAAGTTTGCCGGTCGCCGCCATAGTCTTGAACATTGCATCCACCTTTTCCTTTGAAATTGATGCTGAAACGTGCATCTGAGTACCGATTCCGTCAACCCTGTGACCACCTTCCTCGATATACCGGATAAATTTGATGAGGGCATCAAGTTTACCGGCACTTGACTCCAGACCATAGTCGTTGACAAAGAGTTTAGCATCCTCTCCACAATATTTACGTGCATATTCGAAAGCCTTGCGCGCATATTCCTGGCCGATGTAATATGCCCAGTACCAATGATCTGACTTCCAGTTGAGAGTAAGTCCATTATTCTCGACAGGAGCGGAATCACCCTCTGAGAAGTTGCCATCCAGACCACGCCAGCCGTGGCTTCCGTCAATGATAGGCTCGTTGATGACATCCCAGCACTTTACAGTCGGCAGATGCTCGGCCATCTGACGTATCCAGGACTCCATTGCGCCAAGAAGGAGTTCCTTCTTCTCTTCTGGTGTCTTATAGATGTAAGTGATGGTAGGAGCAGCCTTCTGAGGCTTAGGAGCAAGATGTCTGCTTGATGCAGCAGGAGTTGCAATCTTCTCTCCGAACTTGAATTCATCAATCCAGAACTTGGCCCCCTCTGAAGCAGCCTTTCCGAATTGGACACCGACACGGCATAATGCCTCAGGATCCGACTCTGTGTATGTAAATTCACCAGAGCAGAAGAACCATTCTGATGGAAGGTCGAACGACTCCTTGTATATACCTGAGTAAGACTCGTTCTGACCTATGAACTGAACATTGAGTCCTGAATCAGACTTCGCCCAGTATGAATATGCGTATGTCTTGCCTACCTCGAGATTGACAGGCCAGAACAATTGTGCATCCCACTGGTTTGCACACTCTGCAGTAAGAGTGAAAGCAAGACACTGTCCGTCATAACCTGCCGCATCAGTCTCGTATGTATATTTACCCCAAAGACCTGTCCAGCCCTCTGCGCCAGCCTCGAAACCACCGTTTGTGACGACATTGACCATCGGATCTGCAGGCTCTTCCTTGCCATAGTCAGGATTCTTCTCTCCGAACTTGAAGTCATCGATATAGAACTTTGCACCCGCTGATCCTGAACGTCCGAACTGAACTCCCACTCGGCAGACAGCCTCAGGATCAGACTCTGTATAAGTGAACTCACCCTCGCAAAGAATCCAATCAGCAGGAAGATCGAATGCTTCCTTATAAATACCCGAGTAAGACTCGTTCTGACCTATGAACTGAACATTCAGAGCAGAATCAGACTTCGCCCAGAATGAATAAGAGTATGTTTTGCCGACCTCAAGGTTGACAGGATAGAACAATTGTGCATCCCACTGGTTCGCACACTCTGCAGTAAGTGTGAATTCCATAGCCTGATTGCCTTCATAACCTGGGGAAACCACCTGATAAGTATATTTGCCCCAAAGGCCTGTCCACTGTCCTGTTGTGCCGTCCGTCCACTCGAACTTGCCGTCTTCGCCCACAATGTTGATCATCTTTTCAGGCTCTACATTCTCAAGTTTCTTTCCGAACTTGAAGTCGTCGAACCAGATCTGTGCACCAGGATCGCCTCCGAATTGTAATCCCACACGCTCGATATCGGCAAGTTCTGTCTCTCCAAGTGTAAACTCACCGGAAAAGAATGTCCAATCTGTTCCAGGTGTGAATGTATCCTTATAAATGCCACTGTATGCGGCATTCTGACCTATGAACTGGCAGGCAAGTCCGCAGTCTGACTTGGCATAGAACTCATAATAATAGGTCTCACCAGGCACAAGGAAATCGCCAAGAGACCAGAACAACTGAGCATCCCACTGGTTCGCACATTCTGGGCTGATAGTGAAATGGATGGCATTACCTGTACCATCACGTCCAGGCTGCTCGACAGCGTATGTATATTTACCCCAAAGTCCGGTCCAACCATTCGTTCCGTCCTCAAAGCCACCGTTTGTGACTACATTCTCGCATTTCTCACCCTGAGGCACCTCAACCTTCATCTCAGGAGCGATGAGGGACTTCAGATACTGCTGTTTCTGCTGGGTATGCCAGAGGAAATTGTGTCCATATACCTCGATATCGGAAGGAACAAGTTCCATAAAGGCATCAATAGTTGCAAAGTTCAGTTCACCGTTTGCCTTGACAACAGATGAATGCTTCATAGCATTTCCGGTGGTGAACATCTGGAAATTTGCATCTGCAATCTCTCTATATGCAGGATCCTCAATATATAGATCCGCACCGAGACCAAGACCTATCTTCATATCAGGAACATACTCTGCAGCATACTCCTTGATGGTCTTGTAATTCGCAAGAGCCTCTGCATCCTGAAGAGGTATGTCCGCCTCAGTGATCGATCCGTCAGGTTCCTGCCACTCCATTATCTCGTCCATACAGCCTGTGAAAAGCAGAGCACAAGCCGCGAAAGGGAGAATGAATTTATTGTATTTCATAATTGTCATCAGTTTTGTGTTATTGATTACTCTTCCTCATCCTCAGGATAGTCGGAAACCACCACTGATTTATAAGGTACAAGGCGCCAGTTGTCAACATAGACCATCTGAGCGAATGCAGACGGCTTATAGACAATATCCTCACTGTAAGCCACCTCATTATTCACGAGGAACATACCGAAGTTTGCATAACTTGCAGCAGCACGGTCAGCGCAGATTGATGCAAATGTCAGGTCAGCCGCGGTGTTCTGATATTTTCCGATTGTATTTACAGGAATAGTGACTGTCACCCATCCGTCAGTCTGGTACGGCTCCTGTCCACCATCTTCAGTGAGCCAAGGCACCCAAACCACAGCAGTCGGGAATTCGATATTGGTGGTGTTGGTAGTCTCGGTAGAGCCATATCCGTAGCTAGACAGGTTGTTCTGCAATGTAAATTCAAGCATACCTGTTGTCCAAGGCTCTGGAGAATACACATCAAATTGAAGCGCAATCTCAGCCACAGGAGTTTCCGCCGGAATCAATTCGCCGAATGTCTTTGCCCAATCCTCGCTGTCTGCAGACCAGGCTCCCTTTTCGCCACCTGCTGTAAACCATCCCTTGCCGTTTGCACCAGCAGCAATACCGCCTTCCGCAACTACTGCCTCTGGGACTGCCGGCACTACATTGCCACGACCGGTTCCCAGCGGGTCAACAGCAAGTTCTTCTGATGTATAGGTTGCGCTCCAGCCACCCTGAGTTCCGACACCGTCGAAGTCAAGGATCATACCCCTTCTTTCGTTGAAATAGTCAGGTGACTGAGCATAACCGTGAGCACCTTCAGAATATAGACATCCACCTTCTGTCACCCCCTCCGGCATTACGAAAGAGTACCACTCGCCATCTTCGTCACAAGTGACTTCAGTCACCTCGATACCTCCCGGAAGAGTAACCTTCACAGTCTCGTGGAGGTTGGTTCCGGTCACCTTTACAGTCTCACCAGGCATAGGAAGCGTCATATTGATTCCTGTGACTGTAGGAGATGCTGCGCGGATGAGGAATTCATATACAGTTTCAGTCTCATCCTTGACAAAACGTATTGTATTACGCACTTCCTCTTCTGCATCCACTACCGGAGTCTTGGTGTTGATCTGGATGAGCATAGAATTGTCCGATACGTATGCACGGTTGAAATATGTGTCATATCCGTTGATATACACCTTTTTCATTCCAAACAGTCCGCTGCCCTCCACACGGATGAGTTGCCCCAGACGGGCGAACTCCACAGGACGGTCAGGTACAGAAGACTCATAGTTCTCAAGATAGATCTGAGTGATCTTGACAGGTACGCTCTGATACTCCTCATTGAAATACTCGTCCTCCTTGTTGCAGGATACGAATGCCGCCGAAATCAAAGCGATACACAAGAGCCACATATATTTGATATTCTTCATAACTCTCTATTCATTAATTAGTTGTACAATTCAGCAACATTCACTTCCCTTTCGCCGAACTCGTATGCCACAGGCTCACCGTTGAGAAGATTATTACGTCCACGGTCAACATCGGAAATAGGAATAAGGAGGTGCTGCTCTGTAGCGACTGAAACACCTTCACCAGGATCCTCGGCCGCAACGTATGTTCCAGTAGCCTCATCCCACTCATAACCACGGTTTCTTTCCTGGTTGTTGAGATAATTGATCACTTCCTGACGCTGATAGTATGAACGGCGGAGAAGGTCATACCAGTACTGTCCCTCGTACGCAAGTTCGATACGGCGTTCATATCTGAGATCCTCATAACGTATGATCATCTTTGTCGGCATACCGGCACGCTCACGCACTGCATTATAATACTGAAGCGCAGTAGGGTCGTTGGTAGTCTCATTGTTGCCGAGGATAGCCTCCGCTAGGTTGAGATAAACTTCAGCAAGACGCATCATATAGGTATTTACACCAGAACTCTGCTGGTAACTCTGTCCGTTGTCGGCAAGTTTTCCGATGACGTGCTTCTTGACGTTGCACTTGTTGTCATATCCGTCTTCTGTCACATCGTAAGTATAGCCACCGTTTTCCTTGTTGAGATCATCATAGAATGCTCCCACAGTCGCGATAGTGGCGTGACGACGGATGACATCTGCAGGATCATATTCGCGGACCATATCCCAGGATGCATACGTTGCATTGCCCCAGTTGGTCTCACCGACCATTGTTGACCAGGAGAAGAATGCAGAAAGAGCATTACCTCCACCCCAGCCGATCGCATCGTTGGAACCTTTGAGCCACTGGAGTTGGAATACAGACTCGCTGTTATTATTCCAGGTAGCGACCGCAAAAAGTTGCTTATACTCAGGCATAAGAGAATACGGGCCTTCGATACAAGCGAGAGCAGCCTTCTTTGCCAGATCGAGATAATACTCGTTACGTTTTCCGTCATTGAAGTTTGTCTCGATATTTGTTCCGTCATACTGACCGTCTGTGGTGATACCGGCCATAGAAAGATATACTCTTGAAAGCATTCCGAACGCGCTGTGCTTTGTCACACGGCCTGGGTCGCCTGCTGTAACAGAAAGATTAGCAGCAGCATATTCAAGATCACGGATCGCAAACTCCATAACATCAGCCTGACGGTGAGGAGGTACGATTGGATTAGCGACCTGAGCCGCAGTATCGGTGTAAATTATACCTTTTCCCCAAAGAGAAGCAATATACCAATATGCTACTCCTCTCATAAAGCGCGCTTCAGCGTATGCCTGGATCTTCGCTTCTTCAGAGACTGCTGCAGTAGAGTAATTCTGTATATTGGTGATGGTATAATTGGCCTGAGCGATCACTGAATAGAGAGATCCCCACGCATCTTCAAGACCAGGGCTGAGCGCTGTCTCTGTGAAGTTGGTGAAAGGATAGATATAGTCAGACCAGCGCGCAGTAAGGTTGTTTGACCTTCCGTCACCCATACTGTAGTACAACTTGCCGTTGAAGTTGGACCACACAAAATTATACAAAGGTGCGGTTGCAGTCTCGAGAGCCTCATCACTGTCGAAATAAGTCTCCTGGTTGGCATTTGTCGTGTTGGTCGAAGTGAGGAAGTCTTCACAGGATGCGAAGATTGCGACTCCGGCCATCATTGCCACGAGAATCAATATCTTGTTTTTCATTGTATTGTCCATTTATTTGATTAGAAGGAAATATTCACACCGAATGTATAGATGCGTGGTGAAGGATAACGTCCATAGTCAACACCTGTCATAAGAGCGTCGCCCCACATTGCACCGATTTCAGGGTCAAGACCCTTATACTTGCTCCAGGTATAGACATTCTGGATATTTGCATAAAGGCGGAGACTTGAGATCCTTATCTTCTTCATCCAGGCAGATGGGAAGGTATATCCGATTGAAATATTCTGGAGACGGATATAAGAGGCATCCTCTATGAGAAGGTCGCTGATACGTGTATAGTTGGCATTTGCATCAGTCTTCTGGATTGCCGGCATTGAAGTGGCATCCGGATTGGCAACGCGGAGATTGCGATAATCATTATCCGGGAGACTTGGATCGATGACCTCGACCTTGGCATAGTTCAGAGCCGACTTAAGCACGTTATTGTTCACACGTGGATCCTCGATACGGTAGCGTGTCAGGTTCATTGCCTGATTGCCATACGAACCGTTGAAGAAGATATTGAGGTCGAATCCTTTCCAGGTGAATGTGTTGCCGATACCGTATGTAAACTTAGGCTCAGGATTGCCGATATAAGTGCAGTCTTCATTATTGATGACACCGTCACCATTGATATCAGCATATCTGTAGTCTCCTATCCAAGTGCCGCTTTCAGAGATAGTATTGCCCTCAGGCAGAGCCACCTGCTGCACATTTCCATTTTCATCACGATAATAGAAATCGGTCGGATTGTCGAAACGTCCGATTACCTTGTAACCCCAGAACTGTCCGATAGGCTGTCCTACAGCAGTCTTTGTAACGATGAAGTTGTTGGATGAAGGCTGGTAGTTCTTCTCTATTGAAGAGTTGGCAGTATCGAGTGCAAGCACTTTGTTTCTGTTGAGAGAGAAGATGAGATTGGTACCCCAGTAGAAGTCACCCTTACTGATATTTACAGTATTGAGGGTAAGTTCGATACCCTTGTTCTCCAAAGAGCCCACATTACCCCAAGGGTTGGCTGCAGAACCAGGGCCAGAAGATCCGAGGTATGCAGGAAGAGGAAGTTGGAGAAGCAGGTTCCTTGTCTTCTTATAATAAACGTCGGCAATGAATTCAATACGGTTATCAAAGAGTGCGACATCAAGTCCGGCATTATAAGAGTCGGTAGTCTCCCAGGTCAGATCCGGATTGGCGGTGTTACCTGTAAGTACACCTGTACCCCAAGGAGTCGTCTTATATGAAAGGAGAGCCATATAAGCGAAGTCACTTACGTTCTGGTTACCTGTCGAGCCCCATCCTGCACGAAGTTTGAGGTTGTTCAGAGCAGTTGCATTCTCCATCCAGGACTCCTCTGAAATACGCCACGCAAGAGCCGCTGACGGGAACCATCCCCATTTGTTGCCGGTTGCGAACTTTGAGGAACCATCCCTACGGATCGTCGCTGTAACGAGATAGCGGTCATCGTATGAGTAGAATGCTCTTCCGAAGAAAGATGCGATCGAGTTGGACACCTTTGTACCTGTAGTGGTTGATGAGGTAATGTCACCGGCACTGAGGTCTGGAGTCGAGTTGGAAAGGAAGCCTGTTGCTGTACCCACCTGATTCTCCCATTTTGAGAAAGACATTTCCTGTCCGGCCATCAGGTTGATATTATGCTTCTCTGCAAACGTCTTGTTGTATGTGAGAATGTTTCTCCAGGACCAGTACTTGGTATTGGTCTTTGTCCACTTTGATGTGCGGATATCATTCTCCTTTATACCGAAACGGTAATCTGGCTGGTAGTAGTAGTAACTATTGAAGTTCCAGTCTGTCGAAAGTTCGGTCTTGAATGTGAGGCCGTCTATGATCTGAGCCTCAAGATAAGTATTGAAACGGAAATTGATCTTTTCGTTCTTATTGGTACGGATCGAAGCCAGACCCACAGGGTTTTCAGGCATCCAGGTATCTTCCGGACCGTCAAATGAGCCGTCAGGTGAAGTAACTGCTACAGTAGGCTGCTGAATGAGGGCACTCATAATGGTATTGTTGTCTGTGCCGACATTTTGCTTTGACTGAGCAAATGAGAAGTTCACACCGCCTTTGAGCCATTTCTTGATCTGGGTATCGATATTCGAGCGAAGAGAGATTCTGTTGAAGTCAGAGCCGAGAGCAATACCTTCCTGTCCGAGATAGCCGCCACTGATTGCGTATGTGGTCTTCCCGTTACCTCCTGTGATGGAGAGGCTGTGGTTATGCATAAGAGCCTTGCGGAAGAGTTCATCCTGCCAGTTGGTTCCTTCTCCCAGGAGATCAGGACGTACGAACTGGCTGCTCTTCTCTACAATATACATATCAGCACGGAGATTGTGAAGTTCAGCATATTCGCTGAGATTCAGCATTTCGAGTTGCTTTGCCATCTCCTGCCAGCCTACATAGCCATCGTATGTAACAGTAGCGTGACCGGCCTTACCCTTCTTTGTGGTAATCATAATGACACCATTGGATGCTCGCGAGCCATAGATTGCGGCAGCGGACGCATCCTTGAGCACGTCCATAGTCTCTATATCGGATGGGTTGATAGTCGAAAGAGGGTTGCTGGTCTCATCATCTGTAGCGGAGTCAATCACAACGCCGTCGATCACGAAGATAGGCTGGTTGGTAGCATTAAGAGAGTTGATACCACGGATGCGGATCGATGAAGAGGCACCAGGAGTACCGGAATTGGCCTGAATCTGAACTCCGGCGGCACGTCCTTGAAGTACCTGGTCGATTGATGTCACTACCGATTTTGAAATAGCCTCGTCACCTACAGATGCAACAGCACCTGTAAGATCTGCTCTCTTCATCTGGCCATAGCCGACCACCACGACTTCTGAGAGCATTTCAGTATCTTCTTCTAGGAAGAAATTCTGTACCGATTGCCCGTTGAGTTGGATTTCCTGAGTTCTGTATCCTATGCAGGACACTGTCAGGACTGCGTTGTACGGAACATTCAAGGTGTAGGTTCCGTCGATTTCAGTAACGGCACCGTTTGTCGTGCCTTTCTGAATGACACTGGCTCCGATAACAGGGCCGATAGCATCTGACACTGTACCTTTGACAGTAATGTTCTGTGCGTACGCTGCCCCCCCCAATGGAAGAATGAACAGCACGAACAGAAGCCAGATGTGCTTGAAATAGGTTCCTGATTTCATAAATAATAATTTGGTTAGTAGTTTATAGTGAATCGTATATTCTTCAGGTCATTTGACGACTGCACATTTTCATTGATACAAATTTAATTTCAGCAGAGCATAATCAAATCCAATTTTGTAACAAAGACATATAAATTTGAAACATCGACAGCATTTTTTGTTGCATTTCGTATCATTTTTAGTAAAAGCAAGGACAATAATTGTAATTTTGCAACATAACACAGACTAAAACCGACATAAATGAAACTCAAATATACTCTTGCAGCGATATTGATCGCAGCATCTATGATTTCGGCACAATCACAAACCGCAAGGCTATATACCCCGGGATCCGGCCTTTCGAACAGTCAGGTCAACAGTATTTATCAAGACTCCGAAGGCTTCGTCTGGATTTCCACTGAAAACGGTCTGTCAAGATTTGACGGTATGGACTTCTCGACCTTCAGATTTGACAAAGGCAACAGAAATTCCCTGGTCAGCGACCTTGTTCTGACAGTCCTCGAAGACAATAACGGATTGCTATGGGTCGGGACATCAGCAGGACTGCAGACTTTCGATAAAGAGTACAACACTTTCAATTCAGTCGACCTAAACGATGATTATGTACCTGAATCCGACCAACATATAGCAGACATACTTGAGGTGGAGTTTCTTGGGAAAGACAGGATTCTCGCTGCCTCATCCGGGCACGGCATATATATTATCGATCCAGATACAAGAACACCAGACAACGCAGCCCGCGAAAGTATCGAAAGCGACATTCCGCCATTCATAGGACGTATTTATGCCGACAGATCCGGCAGGCTGTGGATCGGAGCGGAAAACGGAGGAATCTCAGTGATAGATCTTGACAGCGGAAAAGAAACGGCAGACATCCGGAACCTCAGCGACCCTGAGATAGCGGAAAGAATCGTTGTGACAGCATTCGCGCAAGACATAACGAGCGGAAACGTCATACTGGGGTCTTCCAGCCACGGTATCCTCATCTATGATGAGATTTCAGGCCTCATCAGAAAGGCAAAGGATGATGATGCTGCAAATTACAGGGTCAAGAGCCTGCTTAAGAACAATATTGCACCTCAATATGGTGAAAACACTTTCCTTGTCGGAATTGAAAACAACGGCATCAAGATATTTGACGCTTCAACAGAAAGCATACACGAGGTAAGCCTCCCCAACGTAGCCTACAAGACTTCCACTTGGAAAGTACATAGCCTTATGGAAGACAATCAAGGCAATGTATGGGCTGGAGCATTCCAGACCGGGGTTCTGGTGATCCCTAAATCTATGTACGGTTTCGAACAGATACATTTCAGTGATTATGCAAACGGAGATGGAGCCTGTGTGACATCCATACTGGAGAATCCCGGAAATGGAGATTTATGGATCGGTACTGACGGAGCCGGTCTCTACAGGATAGACAAGGACGGCAGGAAGTCTCATTTCACAAGCAGTAATTCACGTCTTTCAAACAATTCCATAATGAGTCTCGAAATTGACAGACGAGGCACATTATGGATCGCTACATACCTCGGAGGCCTCGTAAAATGGACTCCTGAAGGTGGGTTCAGATCATTCCGCGACCAGAAAGCCCTCAATACAGAAAGGGCTGTGTGCCTTGAGTATTCGGCAAAGAATGACATACTATATATTGGAACGCACGGCAACGGAATGTCTGTCATAAGACTTCCGGAAGAAAAAATCGAGCATACTTTCTCCGATAATGACAATAAATGGATCAGCGATCTGTACATAGACAAAGCCGGTATGCTCTGGGTCGGAACCTATAACGGGCCTATGCTATATGATCACCGCACAGGAATCCTTAAGGATTATGAAATAGGAGAATCACTCAAGACACGAGTCCAGTCATTCTGTGAAAGTTCAGACGGCATTATATGGATATGCTCCGGAGAAGGCTTGACAGGCATAGACAGGAACAGCCGTAACATCTCATATTTCACTGAGGATGACGGACTTCCAAGCAACGTTCTCAATGACATACAGGAAGGCAATGACGGACACCTGTGGATTTCCACATTAAACGGTCTGTCACGGTTCAATCCGGCCACCAAGGAATTCAAGAACTATTATCAGTATGATGGTCTGCAAGAGAATGAATTCCATTCAAGAGCATCATTCAAATCGTCTGATGGGAAATTGTATTTCGGTGGCATCAAAGGACTCACATCGTTCTATCCTCATATAATCGATCAGCGCACCCATCCTGTGCCGCCACTGTATTTTTCCGACCTGAGAGTAATGGACGAGCCGATCGAATACTCGCCGGAAGCCGGGAAAGACAACATTCTCGACAAGCACATCACACTTGCTTCATCAATCACACTTCCGAACGACAGAAATATGTTCTCGATCAAATTTTCTGTTCTCGAATATACCAATCCGATGAAGATCACATATTCCTATATGGTGGAAGGTTTCGATGGCTCCTGGAATCATCTGCGCAGCGATTCAAGAACTGTCACATACACCAATCTACCTTCAGGAAAATATAAAATGAAGGTCAAGGCGTTCTTTGAAGGTGAACAGGAGGACTTTTCATATCGTGAAATCGACATAAAGGTTCTTCCGCCTTGGTACAGAACCGCTGTGGCATATATCATATACATAATCATAGGATTACTTGCTGTGCTGGTATTGATCCAGTGGAAGAAAAGAGTTGAAATAAGAAAGAAAGAGCAAGAGGAATCAGAAATCAAGGAGTTGAAACTCAAGATGTTCACTAACATCTCACACGAAATACGCACACCGCTCACCCTTGTGATGAATCCTCTTAAGAAGATGAGGGAAGCAGAGAAGGATCCCAAGCAGAAGGAATTATATAACCTTATGTACCGTAACAGCCTGCGTATCCTGCGCCTTGTGAATCAACTCCTCGATATGCGCAAGATAGATAACGGCCAGATGCAACTTCATTTCCTTGAGACAGATGTCATATATTTCATAAGGGATATTATGAAATCTTTTGATAATCTTGCCGTTAGCCGGAACATATCCCTCAGCATCACTCCCCAGAAAGAGATTACAAATCTGTGGATCGATCAGGGGAACTTCGACAAGATAATATTCAACATACTTTCGAATGCATTCAAATATACTCCTGAGAACGGGTCTGTTTCAATTCACATAAGCGATTGCAAGCCTAATGAAGGCATTCTTGACGAGAAGGTGAATGGATATGTAGAGATCGTCATCGAGAATTCAGGAAGTGCTGTGGAAGAGCGTTTCCTTGATAAAGTGTTCGATAGATTCTTTCAGGCCGACATCCTTGATGCGAAAGTAGGATCCGGCGTTGGATTGAACCTTACGAAGATGCTTGTGGAACTTCATCACGGAGATATAAGAGCATACAATACGGATGAAGGAGTCGCATTCTCCATAAGGATTCCTGTCGGATGTGCCCATCTTTCTTCAGAAGAAATGACAAAACCGACCAATCATAAAGATCTATATACAAAGAATCCGATGGCAGAACATTCATCCAGCCGCGAAGATGTAACTTATATGCCTTCGCCTGCCAAGGAGGAAAAGTCCAAACAGGCCAAATCAAAGAAGAACATTGTCCTTGTAGATGATGACAGCGAGATGAGAGCCTATCTCAAACTCGAATTGCAGAGCCTGTACAATGTGGAGGCTTGCGCAAGCGGCAAGGACGCCTGGTCAAAAATCACTACAAGTATTCCGGATGCAGTCATCACTGACCTTATGATGAAGGGAATGGACGGAGCGGCATTATGCGAAAAGGTAAAGAAGAACCCAGCCACCAACCATATCCCGGTGATTATTCTGACATCTTCATCAGACGAAAGCAGCCAGCAGAGATGTATGGACAGCGGTGCCGACCGATTCTTTACAAAGCCTGTCTCACTGGAAATTCTCAAGAGCAATATAGCAAACGCTATATCCACCATAGAAACCATAAAGAACAAATACAACAAGGATATAGATTATAGGCTCGAAGATATGCAGATGCCTGACAGCAGTGACAAACTTGTCAAGAAGGTGATTGATGTCATCAGACAGAACATCGACAACACCGATTTCACAGTAGAAGATCTCAGCAAGGAAATCGGAATGAGTCGCGTGCACCTGAACAGGAAACTCAAGGAACTGATGAACACATCCCCAAGCAACCTTATCAGATCCATCAGACTCAAGCAAGCAGCCTATCTGCTGATAAATAAGAAAGTCAATGTATCTGAAGTGGCGTATAAAGTGGGCTTTTCCACCCACTCATACTTTTCCAACTCGTTCCACGACTTTTTCGGTATGACACCTAAGGAATTCGTGGCCAGATACATCGACTGCAAAGACGAAGAGATTCTCAAAAAAATCTTCGACTGATTACTCTACTACCGAGAAACGGTATATGCAATGACTTGTATATTTCTGTCCCGGCTCAAGATATGCTGATGGCCATTCAGGTTTGTTAGGACTGTCAGGATACTTCTGAGTCTCGAGACAGAACGCCACACTCTGATTATATACGACACCATTCTTTCCCGTACAGGTTCCATCAAGGAAGTTTCCGCTATAGAACTGCACTCCAGGCTCATCAGTAAGTACTTCCAGACAGATACCGGTCTCCGGACATACCACGCGAGCAGCAACCTGAGAGTCATCTCCTTTGGTATTGAGACACCAATTGTGGTCGAATCCGTTGCCATACCTGATCTGCTGGAATTCAAAGTTCTTTATATCAGAACCGATAGCACAAGGCTGCCTGAAATCCATAGGAGTATTTTCGACTGAAAGGATCTGACCCGTTGTCATAAATGTAGAATCGACAGGAGTAAAACAGTCCGCATTTATCTGCATCAGATGGTCATCCACTCTGCGTGTAGGATCTCCTGAGAGATTGAAATAAGCGTGATTGGTCATATTCACGACAGTCTTTGCTGTCGTTTCAGCCTCATATCTGATGTCAATGGCATTATCATCGGTCAGGGTCATAGTCACAACAGCAGTCACTTCTCCCGGAAATCCAGAGTCTCCGTCAGGAGAATGCATTGTCAGGACTATGGACGACTTATCCGGTTGAACCGCATCATAAACCTGATACTGCCAGCCATCCGGTCCTCCGTGAAGACAATGTCCGAAATTGTTCTGAGGAAGTTGGATGGTCTCACCGTCTATCACAATACGCCCCTGATTGATTCTATTTGCATATCGTCCGATAGATGCTCCGAAATCGCTAGGAGTATTGACTTTATCGGCATAATTGGCGACATTATCGAATCCCAGAACCACATCCTTCATATTACCGTCACGATCCGGAACCATTACAGAAACGATTCTTCCGCCATAGTTTGTAACACACACCTCCATTCCTGCTGCATTCGTCAATGTGTACAGAGCGGTCTGCTTACCGCCGAACTCCTCAATAAAATCATCTCCAGACAGACCGGACAGAGTCTGGACAGGCGCTGTCGCACAGGAATTGACCAATGCGACAGCAGCGATAGACAGAAAAGACTTGAAAATTCTGTTCATATACTATCCTATGAATTGTTTGACCTGATTATAGACATTCTGCGCGGTGAATCCCAATTTCTCATCCAGAACCTTGTAAGGGGCTGAGAATCCGAAACTTTCAAGACCGTACACACGACCGTTGCAGCCCACAAGTCCCTGAAGATTGACAGGGAGACCGGCTGTAAGTCCAAAAATCTTCGCACCTGTCGGAAGAACCTCCTCCTGATACTCTTTAGGCTGACTGCGGAAAAGTCCTTCGGAAGGACAACTTACTATACGGATACGCAATCCATCCTTGCGAAGAAGTTCAGCACCTGCGACAAGAGTTGACACTTCCGAACCGGATGCAACAAGAATCACGTCCGGATTCTCCTGAGATCCTGCTACAATATATGCACCCTTCTCTGCCTGAGCATAATCAGTTCCAGATGGCAGCATATCGATGTTCTGACGTGAGAATATGAGACCCGTAGGAGAATCGATATTTTCCATAGCCATCTTCCAGCATACAGTCGTTTCCTCCACATCGGCAGGACGAAGCACAAGCATAGAATTCTTTCCGCTGTGATTCTTCATTTTTTCCATAAGACGTATCTGCGCCTCCTGTTCTACAGGTTCGTGTGTAGGTCCGTCCTCGCCCACCCTGAAAGCATCGTGCGACCAGATGAATTTGACAGGAAGTTCCATCAGAGCGGCCATACGCACTGCCGGCTTCATATAGTCAGAGAATACGAAGAATGTGCCGCAGGCAGCAATGACACCCCCGTGGAGAGTCATACCGATGCAGACGCAAGCCATTGTAAGTTCCGCAACACCAGCCTGGAAGAATGCTCCGCTGAAATCTCCCTTCACAAAAGCGGAAGTTTTGTTGAGGAAGCCGTCAGTCTTGTCAGAATTGGAAAGATCGGCAGATGCACATATCATATTCGGAACTTGCTCGGCGAGTTGTCCAAGAACAGTTGCAGAACCGTTTCTGGTCGCACCTCCTGCCTTTTGCTGAACCTTGCTCCAATCTATTTCAGGAGCCCTTCCGCTGAACCATTCTGTCTGCTGAGCCGCCTTTTCCGGATTAGCCTTCGCCCAAGCATCCTCTTCTGCGTGGCGCTGTGCAACAATATTCTTGAGTTCCGCCTCGCGTTTTGCATAAATTTCCTTCACCTCGTCATAAATCACGAACGGATCATCAGGATTTCCTCCAAGATTCAATATGGTATTTCTGTAAGCGTCTCCTCCGAGAGGTGCACCGTGAGTCTTGCAATTACGCTCGTATGAAGAATTGTCTGCCTGCCTTGCACCCTTGCCCATAACACATTTTCCGATTATGAGTACAGGGCGTCCTGTCACAGCCTGCGCTTCCTCTATCGCTTTGCGGATCTGGTCGCAATCATTTCCGTTTATCGTGATTACGTGCCATCCCCAAGCCGCATATTTCATAGCAGTATCCTCAGAAGTGACATCATCGCACTCAGTGGAAAGTTGAATCTCATTGGAATCATAGAACATAATGAGGTTGTCAAGTCCGAGCGTACCAGCCACGCGTCCCGCTCCCTGAGATATCTCCTCCTGGACACCTCCGTCAGATATATATGCATATATGGTCTCCTTGGCAAATGTTGGGTTTCCTGTGCGTGCAGCAAGGAATTTGGCAGCAATCGCTGCACCTACCGCGAAAACGTGTCCCTGTCCAAGAGGGCCGGAAGTATTCTCTATGCCACGCATCACATCCACCTCAGGATGGCCCGGCGTAGGAGATCCCCACTGGCGGAGTTGCTTTAGTTCGTCAAGCGTATATTTTCCAATCAATGCAAGTTCCGCATAAAGCATCGGAGCCATATGTCCGGGATCAAGGAAGAAACGGTCACGGCCTTCCCATTTCGGATTTTCCGGATCATACTGGAGATACTCGGCATAAAGGACATTGATGAAATCGGCTCCACCCATTGCTCCTCCCGGGTGTCCTGACTTTGCTTTTTCAACCATTGAGGCTGCCAGAATGCGGATGTTGTCGGCAGCAAGATTCATTACTTTAGTGTCATTCATAATATCGTTACTCTTGTTTATTCGACATAAATGTTGCGAATTTAATCAATTTAATGATTATCCGCAACATTACAGGCTGCATAACATCCAATCATCGTACAGGTAAAGCCTCCGACATACAAGATACACGGCATTTCCCACATCGTAACTACGACATTAGAACTCTCCGGACACAGCCTTTCCTAAGGATGGCAACAATGTTACATAATCAACAGAAATATTTATCATTTACGATAACAGTGTTGCAAAATCTCAAACCAATGAAACAGACATTATTTTACATAACGGATTATTCCGTATCTTTGTATTGTATCAAACGGGGAATCTATGAAAAGGGCAACGGCTATCATCACGGTATTTCTGATCGCGGCACAGGCATTCGCAGCCGTACGGCTTCCTTCTGTGATCGGCGACGGAATGATCCTACAGAGAAACGAGCCTGTCACAGTCTGGGGTTGGGCTGACTCCGGAGAAGAATTCACAGTCTGCTGGAACAGCAACTGTTATCCGGTGGCTGCTGACTGCAACGGAGAATGGGCACTGACACTGCCCTCGATGCCTGCCGGAGGCCCCTACACAATGACCATTGGGGACATCACCGTCAACGATATCCTGATAGGAGATGTATTCCTTTGTACAGGACAGTCAAATATGGAACTTCCCGTAAGGAGAGTCACCGATATGTTTGCTGACGAGATCGCATCATACACAAATACCCGGATACGCCAGTACATAGTACCTGACACATTCGATTTCACTGCACCCCAGAACGACACTCCTGCATCATCCTGGAAAGCCTGCACCCAAGAAAATGTAATGGAATTTTCCGCCCTTGCATATTTCTATGCCAAAGAGATATTCAGCAGAACAGGGGTACCGGTAGGTATAATGAACTGCTGCTGGGGCGGGACACCTGTAGAGGCCTGGATAAGCGAAGATGCCCTGAAAGACTTTCCCGCGTATATCAACGAGAAACGTCTTTATGAAAATCCAGACTACTGCAAAAGGATAAAGACACTTGAAGGGGAAAATTTCCACCGATGGAACACAGCCCTTTATTCCGGTGACCCCGGTATGCAGGCTGGAACCAGGTGGTATGAATATGATTATGACGACTGCAGATGGAAGGACGTCGATATGTTCTCCGAAGACTGGGGCAACGATGGCTTCAGACCTTCAGCAGGGTCACATTGGCTTAGAAAGGATATTGACATCCCATCCGGATGGGCAGGGAAAGAAGCCGTGCTACGTCTGGGATGCATCATTGACGCTGATTCGGTGTATGTAAACGGAAATTTCGTCGGTTCCACAGGCTATCAATATCCTCCGAGGATATACAGGATTCCTGCCGGTATCCTGAAAAAGGGCAAGAACAACATCACTGTCAGAATCATCAGCAACGGAGGACAGCCACGATTCATTCCTGAGAAGCCTTACAAGGTCAACTGTCAAGGAGAGGAAATCAATCTCGAAGGAAGATGGAAATACTGCCAGGGAGCACCTATGCCTCCGGCACCTTCGATGATGTTTTTCTGCTATAAGCCAGTATGCCTTTACAACGCTATGATACACCCTCTCAAGAATCTACGGTTCAGAGCCGTCTTATGGTATCAGGGCGAATCGAATGTGGACAGAAGGCACGAATATGCCGATCTTCTCACTGCTATGATCGGATGCTGGAGGGATACATTCGCAGATGCCGGTCTCCCATTCTACATTGTCGAACTGGCTGATTATCTGCACAAGGATGACATCGCAGGAAGGAAGGCCTGGGCTGAAATGCGGCAGCAGCAGGCTAAGGCCGCAGAAATGAACACCAACGCGACTCTTATAAGAAACAGCGACCTCGGAGAATGGAATGACATACATCCACTTGACAAGAAGACTCTCGGAAAAAGAGCCGCAGAGGCAACACTGAAAGATATGAAAATAACCAAATAACACTAAACCACTATGTCACAGAATCAAAACACGAACGAGGCTAAAGGGTTCTACAAACTTTCGTGGATACAGCGTATCGGATTCGGAAGCGGCGATATGGCTCAGAATCTCATCTACCAGACTGTCAGCATCTGGCTCCTGTTCTTCTACACAAATGTCTATGGAATCTCCCCTGGTTCCGCTGCACTGATGTTCCTCATAGTACGTCTGGTCGATGTTCTCTGGGATCCACTTGTCGGAGCCTTTGTTGACAAGAGCAATCCTAAGTGGGGAAAATACCGTTCGTGGCTCATTCTGGGCGGTGTCCCGCTTGCCGGTCTTGCCATCCTGTGCTTCTGGAACGACTTCAGCGGATCGGTTGTATATGCATACATCACATACGTGGGTATGAGTATGTGCTATACCTTGGTAAACGTGCCATACGGTGCCCTGAACTCGTCACTTACAAGAGATACGGAAGAGATTACCATACTCACCTCCACAAGAATGTTTATGGCAAATCTGGGTGCTCTGATAGTCAAATCTCTGCCGATGGTAATTGCAATATTCGCCCCTGCTGCTGCAGACGGCTCAGCAATCATCGACAAGCCAGAATCAGCATCTGCCTGGTTCATCACTATGACCATATTTGCTATCGCAGGCCTTGCCCTTCTTGTGTTCTCGTTCTCGCAGTGCAAGGAAAGGGTTGTAATGGATCAGAAGGAATCAGAGAACGTGAAGGTAAGTGACCTTTGGATGGAATTCCTCCGCAACCGCCCTCTCAGAATACTGGCATTTTTCTTCATCACAGCATTTGCGATGATGAGCATAGGAAACGCGGCTGATGCTTATTTTATGACATACAACGTGGGAGCGACTCCTATGATGACCACAGCATTTATGTGGCTTGGAACCATTCCGGCCTTCATATTTATGCCTCTGGTTCCGGCCATCAAACGCAAGATAGGCAAAAAGGGTATGTTCTATCTCTTTCTTGGAACAGCAGTCACCGGTATGGCTATGATGTATATTTTCGTATCCGTAGAGGCTCTCAAGCAGTTCTGGCTTCTCTGCATAGCGCAATTCGTAAAGAGCACAGGTATAATCGTGGCTACCGGCTATATGTGGGCACTTGTCCCTGAAGTGGTATCATACGGAGAATACACATCCGGACGACGTATTGCAGGCATCGTAAATGCACTTACCGGCATATTCTTCAAGGCCGGAATGGCGCTTGGCGGAGTCGTTCCGGGACTTGTCCTGTCCATTGTAGGTTTTGATGCATCTCTTTCACAGCAGACACCTTTTGCAGAACAGGGAATCCTCTGGCTTGTATGCGTGATTCCTGCCGCACTTCTTCTGGTTGCAATGTGGATAATATCCAAATATGAACTGGAAGATGACGTGATTGATAAGATAAATATGGAAATCGAAGCAAGGGCTAAAAACGAGTAACTATGAAAACACTGATATATGTCGCTGCGCTTGTCGCAGTCATTTCCTGCAGCGCTCCTGTGGAACCGGGGCTGAAAGATATATTTGCCGACGACTTCCTCCTCGGAGCCGCATTGAATGAAGCGGAGATAACCGGTACGGACAGTGCCGGTGTCGAATTGATAAAGAAGCATTTCAACAGTATCGTCGCCGAGAACTGTATGAAGTCAGAAGAGATACATCCTGAAGAAGGAGTATATGACTTTACGCTTGCCGACCGCTTCGTAGAATTCGGAGAGGAAAACGATATGTTCATCGTGGGGCACTGTCTCGTATGGCATTCGCAACTCGCCAAATGGTTCCCGTACGACGAAAACGGCGATTATGTCACTCCTGAGGTGTTCAAGGCCAGACTCAAAGACCATATCACCACCATCGTCACTCGCTACAAGGGACGTGTCAACGGATGGGATGTAGTGAACGAAGCCATTATTGAAGACGGTTCCTACAGGAAGACTCCATTCTATGAGATCCTCGGCGAAGAATTCATACCTCTGGCATTCCAATATGCTCACGAAGCAGATCCGGATGCGGAACTCTATCTGAATGACTATGGTATGAATGTGCCGGGCAGACGCGATACATACGTGAACATCATAAAGGATCTCCAGGAACGCGGGCTGCGTATCGATGCAATCGGAATGCAGGGACATATGGGTATGGACTACCCGGATATCACTGAATTTGAGGAAAGTCTGGAGGCTTTTGCCGGAACAGGTGTGAAAGTGATGATCACCGAATGGGATATGTCTGCCCTGCCTACAGTAAATATGGGAGCCAACGTAAGCGATACAGTTGCATTCAGAGCGGCGATGAATCCTTATAGAGACGGTCTTCCGGAAGATGTTTCAAAAATATGGAACGAGCGTATGAAGATGTTTATGGATCTGTTCCTGGAACACTCGGACGACATTACGCGTGTAACTGCCTGGGGAGTAAGCGATAACGACTCTTGGAAGAACAATTGGCCGATGGCAGGTCGCGTTGAATACCCTCTTCTTTTTGACAGAAGACTTGAAATGAAACCATTCCTTAAAGAATACATAAATTAATTGATATTGCTATGAAGACAAAGAAAAGATATCTATTTCCTGCCGACTTTATGGCTGACCCTTCAGTACACGTCTGGGACGGAAGAATCTATATATATCCGTCACACGATTGGGAGCCGGAAAACTTTGTTGAAAACGACAACGGAGACCACTTCAATATGAAGGATTATCACGTATTGAGCCTCAAAGGAGACGACCCTATGACTGCAGAGGTCATCGACCACGGAAAGGTGCTTGACGTAGCGGATATTCCTTGGGCTGGACGACAACTCTGGGACTGCGAAGTTGCAAGAAAAGACGGCAGGTACTATATGTACTTCCCTCTCAAGGACAAGAATGACATTTTCCGTCTTGGAGTTGCAACAAGCGACTCTCCAGCCGGCCCGTTCATTCCTCAACCGGATCCTATCAGGGGAAGTTACAGCATCGACCCGGCAATTTTCGAGGAAGAAGGCAGATATTATATGTATTTCGGAGGACTTTGGGGAGGTCAACTCCAGCGTTACAAGGACAATAAAGCCTTGGAGAACGCCTATCTTCCTGAAGGTAAGGAGGATGCTCTGCCAGGAAGAGTTGTACGTCTGAGCGAAGATATGCTTGGATTCGCAGAAGATCCTAAGCCGGTGATAATTCTGGATGAAGACGGAAAACCTATGACTGCAGACAATCCATACAGATTCTTCGAGGCATCCTGGATGCACAAATACAATGGCAAGTATTACTTCACCTACTCCACCGGAGACACTCACTATCTCTGCTATGCGATCGGCGATAACCCATACGGTCCGTTCACATATAAAGGTGTGATTATGACTCCTGTTGTGGGATGGACCACCCACCATTCTATTGTGGAATTCGGAGGGAAATGGTGGCTGTTCCACCACGATAGCGTTCCTTCAGGAGGAAAGACGTGGCTCAGAAGCCTCAAGGTATGCGAACTCAAATATAATGAAGATGGTACAATACAGCCAATTGAAGGTCTCGATGAATAAAATTTATACTGCAATACTGTTTTCAATATTCATTGTCGGCTGCTCCCAGCACGCCGGCAATGATTTGTTATGGCTTGACGACAGCGACCCGTGTCCGAAGGCTGAAGTCATCATTGACAGTACCCTATTGATACATCCTGACGGTTTCATAATACAAGGAGGGAAGAAGGATAGAATAATAAAGGCAAACAGCGAGACAGGAGCGATGTACGGGCGCTATGCCTTGGACAGGCTAGAGAGGACAGGCCGTGCTGACGGAGTTCTCGACATCTGCGAAGAACCGTCTTTCGACAAACGTATCCTCAACCATTGGGACAATCTCGACAATACCATAGAAAGAGGATATGCCGGATGGTCTATATGGCACTGGGGTGAGCCGGTACCTGTGGATCTCATAAGGGATTACGCCCGACTGAATGCCTCGATAGGAATCAACGGAAGTGTGCTGAACAATGTGAATGCGACACCGGAAATTCTCCGCAGAGACTATCTCGAGCGCATTGCACAGATAGCGGATATCCTGCGTGAATATGGCATACAGACATATCTTTCAGTGAATTTCTCTTCACCTGCCGCACTCGGAGGACTTGGCACATCAGACCCTATGGCCGAGGAAGTACGTCAATGGTGGAAAGAGAAAGTATCCGAAATTTATGCACTAATACCTGATTTCGGTGGATTCCTGGTAAAAGCCAACTCGGAAGGGCTCCCAGGCCCCCAGGACTTCGGACGGACGCACAGTGACGGAGCGAATATGCTGGCGGATGCCCTGGCTCCGTACAACGGTATCGTGATGTGGAGGGCATTTGTCTATGCACCGAACAGCCCGGACAGAGCAAATCAGGCATACGAAGAGTTTATGCCTCTTGACGGACAGTTCCGCGATAACGTAATAGTGCAGATCAAGAACGGCCCTGTCGATTTCCAGCCTCGCGAACCTTTCAGCCCTCTTTTCGGAGGTATGTCAAAGACCGCTATGATGATAGAATACCAGATCACGATGGAATACCTCGGAGGCTCGAACCATCTGGTATATCTCTCCCCTTTATTCGAGGAATGTCTTGACAGCGAGACATATAGCACAGAAGGAGGGGCTACTGTAGCACAGATTACGACAGGTGCAGCGTATCCTGAAGCATACAGCACTACGGCGATTGCAGGAGTTGCCAACATCGGACGCGACGCCAACTGGTGCGGACACGACTTTGCTCAATCTTCGTGGTATGCATTCGGAAGACTGGCCTGGGACACGGATCTTTCTTCTGAAGAAATAGCCAGAGAGTGGCTGCAACAGACATTTTCCACCGATGAAAAGTTTGTCGAGCCGGTTCTGGATATGATGATGACATCGAGAGAGACTGCAGTTGACTATATGATGCCTCTTGGCTTGCATCACATTTTCGCAGGAATACACCACTATGGACCTGAACCTTGGTACGAGCCTGAAGGAGCCAGGCTGGATTGGCTGCCTAAATACTACCATCAGGCCGGAACTGACGGAATCGGCTTCGACAGGACACGCGAGGGAAGCGGAAACGTTGATCAGTACCACGAACCGCTTGCATCGATGTACAACAGCCTCGACACCTGTCCGGAAGAACTTCTCCTTTGGTTCCACCATATTCCTTGGGATCACAAGATGACATCAGGAAGGACATTCTGGGATGAGATGTGCCACAGATATGACAGAGGCATAAAGAAGGTGCGCGAATACCAGGCTGTCTGGGAAGGCGCAAGACCGTACGTAGATGCTGAACGGTGGGAAGCCGTGAATGGCAAACTTGCCATACAGGAGAGTGATGCCAGATGGTGGCGAGACGCCTGCGTACAGTATTTCGGACTATTCTCGGGTATGCCGGTTCCGGAGGATGTGGAACAACCGGAGAGGCCGCTTGAGGAACTGATGAAGATTAAACTTGATATGAAGCATCATAATTAATACTTTTGCAGAGAAAATCAATAATCCTTTTCAACACTATGGAGCAGCAGATCAATAAAAAATACACTTATTGGCAGTGGAGGACCCTTATTGTCCTTATGATTGCCTATATACTCTATTATTTCCTCCGAAAGAATTTCAGCGCCGCGCTGCCTGCTATGCAGGAGGAATTAGGCATCACCAAACTGCAACTTGGTATTTTCATAACCCTTAACGGCATAATATACGGTCTTTCACGATTTGTGAACGGTTTCATAGCAGACAGATGCAGCCGCAGGAAACTTCTTGCCGGTGGTCTGATCCTCTCATCCATAATCAACTTCGCCATTGCATTCAGCCCGAAACTTGACGGAGTGTTTGAACTCCTCGACACAGAAGGCAAAGCCACGATGGGTCTGGTATATCTGATAGGATCTCTCTGGGTGATAAACGGTTACATTCACGGAATGGGTTATCCTCCGTGCGCCAGCCTTATGGCACACTGGTTCAGGCCATCCGAACTTGCCACAAAGCAATCAATCTGGAATGCATCACACTCGATCGGAGCAGGAGTAGTGATTGCACTTTGCGGCTGGCTTCTCACAAAATTCGGTATGTCGGCCTGGAACCTTTGCTTTGCTGTGCCTGCCGCAATAGCATTTGTCGGAGGAATCGTGGTATTCTTTACCCTCCGGGACACTCCTTCATCCGTTGGTCTCCCAGAGGTTGAAGAACTCGACCACAAGACAAACGGGCACCAGGCAGAACCAGCCCTTGAGGGTAAAGCCTACAAGCATTTCCTCAACCGTCTGGTCTTCAGGAATCCCGTCATCTGGATTCTTGCACTTTCAAATTTCTGCATCTACGTGATCAGATTCACGATTCTGGAATGGGGAACCTCTTTCCTGACGCAGTATAAAGGCTTCGAGATAGCACTTTCAGCCAACATAGTGGCTATGTCCGAACTTGCCGGAGGTGTATTGGGAACATTGGCAGCGGGATGGTTTACCGACAGATTTATGCAGAATAAAGCTCACAGAACCTGCCTTCTCTGCACAATAGGTGCAACCCTCTGCTTTTTCCTGTTCTGGCAGACTCCTCACACCGCACATTGGATGATCAGTGCCATACTAATATGCCTGTCGGCATTCTTCGTCTATGGCCCACAGGCTCTGCTTGGAGTCGCAGCCTCGCAGCAGGCAACCAAAAGAGCCTGCGCTACAGCCAACGGTATCCTGGGAATATTCGGCTATGCAGCCACCACAATCGCCGGAATAGGCTTTGGATATCTTGCAGACAGATTCGGTTGGAACTCAGTCTTTATGGTTGCAGTCATATTCGGACTCATCGGGTGCCTGGTAATTGCGACCATCTGGAAAGCACCGGCTGACGGTTATGAAAAAGCCGGAAGGGTGATGGAAGAAATCAAAGAAATGTAATAAAACAGGGCGGCCCGAGTGGGTCGCCCTGATTCTTCGCATCTAGGTATATCCTGATTAAGCATTAAGAGAATAGTACTCACAAGTCTTAGAGCCCTTTACCTCAGTCTCAGTGCTGACCTTGCCCTCACGAGCGAGCCATCCGAGAGCAGTGTAGAACTCTGCGCTGCCGAGTCCTGACTCCTTCTTAAGTTTGGATTCAGTCATCTTGCCGTTTGCATTGAGTACATTCCAAAGAATACCTGCGTTGTTTCCAATGTTGTTGATTTCCATAATAATTAATCTGTTTAAGTTTGTAATAACACGGCATCTCTGCCGTCACACACTATCTAACTTTACTGCGCAAAGATAAATAAAAGAATTGAGATAACCAACTTTGTAACAGAAAGTTAACATTAGCATCACTTACATATCGTAAATTTTTAAAGGGTTTTATTTAACGATTTACAGCCAGCATACCCTATTGATAATAAAGCGTAAGCACAGAGCAATTATCCCCTTAAAATCATCAAGTTACGTATAAAACCGAAGATCAAAAAGGGGAAAACTCTTCCAAATTCAGCATCTGTTTACTAACTTTGTCTAGATAATAACCCGAAAACACAGAATTAATATGAAAAGAATAGCGATTTCACTGATATGCATACTTATGCTTATCGATCCTGTCCAGGTATTCGCCTGGGGGGCCAAAGGACACGACATCGTTGCAGCAATTGCGCAAGAGCATCTAACCCCAAAGGCTAAAAGGAAGATAAACAAACTTCTGGACGGCCGTTCTATTGTTTACTATTCATCGTGGATGGACAATATCCAGAATTCCCCATATTGGAAAGACGGATACTATAAGACAAAGACCTGGCACTATGCCAATGTGGACAAGGGTCATACATACGAGACAATGCAGAAGAATGAGAACGGGGATGTTGTGACAAGCCTTGAATTCCTCACCAGGCAAATGACGGAAAACTATAAGGAACTGACTGACAGTATGAGAGTTGACTATCTGAAAATGATAGTACATCTGGTGGGTGATCTGCACTGTCCGATGCACGCAGGCAGACTCTCTGACAGAGGAGGAAACGGCGCAAAGGTGATGTGGTTCCGCAGCGAGACCAACCTTCATTCCGTATGGGACAGCAAGATGATAGATTCAGCACGCAAATGGAGTTATACCGAATGGTGCGAGCAACTTGACATCGCCGACAGGAAATACCGCAAGGAAGTAACAAGCGGAACTTACCAGGAATGGTTTATGGAAACTGTCGGAGAGGCTGCAAAGATTTACGAATATGTCGAGAATTCCACTCAGGTTGTTCCTGAACTTTCATACCAATTCGTATATGATTTCTCCCCTCTTCTCGAGGAACAACTTCTCAATGCAGGCTATCGTCTGGCATACGTATTGAACACGATTTTCAGATAAACCAATACCATTTATGGATTTTTCTGCATATATTTGCAGAAAATCGCGGGTATAGCTCAGTGGTAGAGCATCGGCTTCCCAAGCCGAGGGCCGCGGGTTCGACCCCCGTTACCCGCTCAAATGCTCCGTTGGAAAAATTTCCTTCGGAGCATTTTCTATTTCTTCATAAATAATATGGCCATCAGAGGAAGGGCAATTATAGCCATTGTTGCGCTTATCGGCAGATATATCCCGAAACTCACATATTTTACCACGAGATAAGTCACCACCAGAAGCCCTACCCCCATAGCAGACGATATCAGATAATGCTTCCTTATATCCGTATTTTTGCAAACGATACGGCTTAGGTTCGGCACTCCAAGAGAGATGAATCCTATCGGCCCGCATATCGAGACAGAACTGGTCACAAGAAACATTATTGCCAGAAGAAGAAGAGCCTTGCGGGCATTTGAGAGTTCGATTTCCCCATTGAAATGTCGTGTAAGCGACCTTGACGACCAAATCGCCGCCATTATGCCGGCTGCAAAAAGAATCAAGGAGAATATGATATCACCGGCAGTGACTCCTTCGAGATTGAAATTTGCCGCTCCCCAAAGATAATACTGCTTCAGAAGGTCACCGTTAGGAGCATTGGTCACGACAATCGTTCCGAGCGAGCCGATGAAGGTACCGAAAAGGATGCCGAAAGTGATCAGATTCTGGGTACTGACCTTCAAGGTGACGAAAAAGCATACAATAGTACATAACAGAGTACAGATGAAACTTCCCACCGTAAGTGAACACCAGCCGGTCATAGTTGCTGCCGCCGCCCCTAGACAAGCGGCACTGCCAAGACCCAGACTATATACATCCCCTAATTGGTTGCGCCACAGATATTGCATCTGAATACCCCCTATCGGCAAGGCTATCCCCGAAATCAAAACATATAAAATACTCAGCATAATCATCAGAATCTATATTCCACACTGCAGATGAAGTTTCTGCCCGGCATCGGATATCCGCTCACGGTCTCATATCTGGAGTCATTGATATTCTTTACCGCCAGTTTAAATAACAGTTCATTCCTGCCTCGCATCAAGAGAGACTTGGAGAAAACAAGGTCTATAGTATTCCAGTCCGGAAGAGTTCCTATGCCGTCTGTACGTCCTCCCCGCCAATGCCATACCGGAGCCAGATTCCATCCCCTCCAGCCAAACTCCAGGCTCACGAAGGCTATATTTCTTGCGTGATAAGGTATCTGCTGTCCGAATGAATAACTGTCCGGAGTACGATCTGTTGCGGATTGAAAGGTATATTTAAAATCTCCGTGACATTCCCAGTCTCCTGACCGGTAGGTCACGCCAGCAATCACGTCTGCACCGTAGGAAAGCACCTTGCCGATATTGTATGGACGCCACACATTGGGATCCTCAGCCGTAGGAGCGGAAGTGATCTTATCGGTCAGCCAGTTGCAGAAGCCGTCAATCCTTGCTCTGAGATCCCAGGAGCCCGACCTTCGGCTGAAATTTACCCCAAGATCAGTCATCCAGGCATCCTCTGGCTTCAGACCCGGATTGCCATACCCGACATAATACAATTCATTAAACACCGGAATCCTATAGGCTCTTCTTGCAAATGCAGTGATATCCAATCCTTTGGCTACGGTATATTTCAGATCCACTGACGGAGATACGGCATTTCTGGACAAGGCACCGGCATCGAATGCCCCATTATATTCAACTGCAACATTTGCTGTGAACCTTTCAGTAACAAACGACGATGCCAGAGCGGAGAATGCGCTTAAACGACGGGCATCATAATTATCAGAAGCCAGTCCATCCCAGCAAATATCCGCTGCGAAAGAAAGTTTCCACCATTTGCGGATCTGAAAATTATGGGACGAATTCAATTGTAATTCAGTCTGACCATAATGGCTGTCGCCGAAAGAACTCGTGTAGAAAATATCATCGTATGCCCCTTTGAAACTGAGATTCAAGGTATATATTGGAGAAAATCTATTTGTCATACGTCCTTGAATGAAGGCGTTCCTGTCCCTCTGTCTGTCATCAGAAGGCCAGGATACAGAACCGGGGGTTCCTCTTTCCACCCAATTGAAATATGCCTTAAGATGCCAATCTCCACCATCTCTAAGGCCGAAAAGATCCAGTCCGGACTTCACCTGATGTATATCATTGTTAGTCCTGAATTCCCCTTCACCATATCTGAAATCGCCTTTGCTGAAGACTCCTGAGGCATTTGCAGAAAGAGAAAGACGTTCGGAGAGACGGAAATCCAGCCTTGCAGACGGAAGATATGTGGCGAAAGACCCGGCAGAAAGCCTCACCTTACCTGCAAATGGCGATTTACCGAATACTGGCCTAGCCGTATTGAAAGAGACACTGTTCTGAGCATAATCCAGAACAACATTACCGACATTGTCAGTATCGATCATTCCTAGATCATTCTGTCCGGACTGGACATTGCCGACCCTTACCCCATCAATATAGACCGAAGTGTGTGCACTTCCCATTCCCCTGAGACTCACCGTCTTGAGGCCAGCATACCCACCATTGTCCCCAAGATAAAGTCCGGGGCTCTGTTGAAGCACATCCGAAATAGAGAATGAATTTGAAACCGAAAGTGTGTCCTTTTTGGACACAACAACGCCTTTATCGGCTGTGACCGTCACAGAATCAAGCGTATCTGCAACCGGTTGAATGAAGCCTGCGGAAAGCAGACTTGCAACAAGAATAAAATTTAACATTGTAACGCCCTGACAGAAGCCTGCCCCCGGGCTCCGGATGTTCGACTTGACTATGGCAGGTCTTCGGACTCACCTCCGCATCCTGCGCCTTCTCACAGCCGTTCTGCTGCAATGGCATCGTGCAGGTGCGTTCTGAGATTTACCGCTGCGGGCACAGTTCCGGATTTGCACCGGATTCCCTTGCTCCATAATCCTGATGCAAATATAGACGTATTTTCCGAATTATGATTAGAGTTCTGCCTTTATTATGGCATCATACAGATTCTGACACCCCTCCTCCAGCAGATTCAGAACAAGGGTGAAACCTTCCGTACCCATATAATACGGATCCGGGATATAAGAGACTTTATGCGACTTCATATATGACGCCATCCTTCTGATCTTGTGAGTAGCCTCCACAGAAGGAGCCAGATGCATCAGATCCTCGTAATTCTGGTCGTCCATCGCGATGACAAGGTCAAAATCCAGAAAATCAAGTGAAGACACCGGACGAGCCCTGTGGGTCAAGGCATATCCCCTGTAAAGCGCGGCATTCCTCATCCTCCTGTCCGGCAGTTCGCCCCTGTGCCCACTATATGTTCCGGCTGAATCCGCCTCGATCCTGTCACTCATTCCATTCTCTCTTACAATATGCTCAAACACACCCTGAGCCGCCGGAGACCGGCAGATATTTCCCAGGCAGACAAAAAGCACTTTGTATTTGTTGTTGATATTCAAATCGTTAGAAGTATTCATATTTTTATGGTTTACACGTAGCAGGGTAAAACAATGAACAACAGTCACTTACGCACTTTACGTGCCGCACTATGGGGAGCACGCAGAATCAGCAAATCGTTGACACACAGCGGATTAGCAATTGTAATTATTTTACGATAATTCTCTCTATCCTGCGAGGGACTGAGGTCAAGACCTCGTATGGGATTGTGCCGAGGATATCGGCAATTTCGGTAATGGTCGGAGATTCGCCGAATATGGTCACAGTATCCCCTACTTTCACATCAAGACCCGTGACATCAAGCATTGACATATCCATACATATATTGCCGATGGTAGGAACTTTATGGCCATTTACTACAAACTTTCCCTTGCCGCAACTCAGATGGCGGTCAACTCCGTCTGCATATCCCACAGGAATAGTTGCTATTACAGTTCCTTCTTCTGCAATCTTGCCGTGGCGACCGTATCCTATAGTACCGTCTTCTGGCTTCAATGTCTTGACCTGAAGTATCTTACACTTAAAGGAGGCAACCGGACTGAGATTCTGACCAGGAATTGCGCTGACTCCATATATGCCTATGCCTAGACGCACCATATCGAACTGATATTCAGGGAATCTCTCTATGCCTGCGGAATTGAGGATATGATACAGAGGCTTATAACCTAAGGCCGCAGTAAGGCTGTCTGCGTTCGCCTTGAACAACTCGATCTGTCCCAGAGTGAAGTCATCATTTCCCGGATCGTCTGCCGCAGCCAGGTGAGAATATACAGACTTGACTTTGACAGCACTGCACCCGGAAAGAAAATCCAGAAGTTCCGGTAATTCATCGCTCATAAAGCCCAATCTGTGCATACCTGTATCCAATTTGATGTGTACAGGGAAATCTGAGATTCCTCTTTTCTGAAGTACATCACAAAGAATCTTGAGGGAATACATATTCGGTATGCCTGGTTCCAGGCCGTAGTTCACTATCTGCTCAAAGGAATCCGTTCCTGCCGTCAGAACCATAATCGGAGATTTGATTCCCGCCTGACGCAGTTCAATACCTTCGATCGGATATGCCACAGCGAGATAGTCTGCCCCGGCCTCTTCCATCATAGAGGCGAATTGAACCGCTCCGTGACCGTATGCATTGGCCTTCACCAACACAAGAAGTTTGGTCGAATCCTCTAGTTTCGACCTGAAGTATCTATAGTTTTCAAGACATCCGTCAAGATTGATCTCCAGTCTCGAAAATTCATTGCTAATATACATCGTCCTTATTTTCTTTTCTATATTACGAACATACGCAGTCGCAAAAATACTAAATATTCTGACATTTTTCCCTATTTTTGACGTAGGTGTGCTTTTTGCATATATATGCCACCGCTAAAGACATAGTGTTTACCTGTCAAAGATGGACAAAATGTCATACACAAAGGATTATTAACAATTAAAAGAATAGAGAAATGAACATCTGGATCATTATGATCATCATTATGGCTCTGAGTTTCATCGTACAGCAAATGCTGCAGAGCCGCTTCAACAAGTATTCAAGGGTAGGACTTCCGAACGGTATGTCCGGCGCCGAAGTGGCGTTGAAGATGCTTCACGACCACGGCATCTATGATGTGAAAGTCGTTCCCACCAATGGTATGCTTACAGACCATTTCAATCCCCAGACCAAAACCGTAGCACTCAGTGAAAGCGTATATGCCAGCAGAAGCGTAGCGGCCGCTGCTGTCGCAGCACACGAATGCGGTCACGCCGTACAGCACGCTCACGGATATGCCCCCTTAAGAATGCGTTCCACCCTGGTACCGGTAGTGAATTTCGCATCCAATATAGTGCAATGGGTACTTCTTGCCGGAGTCCTTATGATGCATAGATTCCCCGGCCTCCTCTGGTTCGGCATCATACTTTTCGCGACCACGACATTGTTCAGTTTCATCACTCTCCCAGTGGAGATAAATGCCAGCAGAAGAGCCATTTCGTGGCTTACTCAGACCGGCATCACAGACGGCCAGACCCGTCCGATGGCCATCGACGCATTAAAATGGGCCGCCTACACTTACGTGATAGCAGCCCTTGGTTCACTTGCCACATTGCTTTATTACATCGGCCTGGCGAGAAGAGACTGACGCTTCACGGCCTTGTGAGCGGCTTTCTGAGCAGTTCTGCATTCTTTGGCAGTCATTCCTTCCGGTATATAGTCATTGCCGACAGGATTCTTTCCTAGCACTGCTTCCAGCCAGGTGCAGGCTGCTATATATCGTCCTACTGGGCGGCTCAAGTGATAGCCGTCCCTTGTCAGGTCTGTGCCCAGATGAGATGTGCGGGCATTCTGGATTGCTGTACCAGAAGGTATGATCAACCCGATTCCGACCTTCGGAACCTCTGCCGCAACAGTCTCCACGATGGCATTGTACATTTTCATCTGATCGTGGTCATAGTTGACGTATGCCTTGTGCTTGGAATCTTCTGAATAAGCCCAGGTCTGATGGAACATCACCACTGCGTCAGTCGGGATGCGCTCACGGACAAAGCCCACAAGTTCAGGAAGGAGGGCGTATGACTCCGGCTGTCCTGAGAGAGGGCTCGACTGCTGGACGCTGACAAAATCCCAATCTTCATCTGCAAGAGCCTTCTCAAGGGTATATCCCTTGATTTCCTGCATATTTCCCTGGGGATCGATCTTACGATATCTGTAATCTGCTATATCGCCACGGAGATTCTTCACGTGTCTCTCAATTGAACAGCCGCCAATATACATATTTCCAATTACGACGGTCAGTCCTTCCGAACGGGCAAGGTCGGAAAGATGTTGCTCTACGGCATCCTCTGAAAAACTGTTTCCGATTGCAAGAACCTTGATTGTGTCATTCTGTGCCGCACAATAGCAAACGGACAGGATTATGAACACAATGAATGATATTGACTTTTTCATAGTCTGAAAATCGGGGGTTATTTCTTTTTATAGGACGACAGATACATATCCGCAAGCGGTATAAGAACCATCAGATCGCAGAATGCCAGCATTGCCACTGCGCCGAAGGCTCCTATTGTCAGTGCCATTGCAAGGGCATACAGGAATGAGAATGCGTGCAGGAGAATCAAAGCGATGGCGCAAAGAAGCCATAATTTAAGCGAAGTCAGACGATACAGCACCAGCGCTGCCGTTGCAAAAATGAGTGGAATGAAGAACATAAGGTTCTCTCCGAGGGTAAACAAAAGCGCTGCACTGAGAATGAACATAAGTGCCAGAGTTCCGTATAGAACATTGGCAGCATATTTTGCAACAGCATTGGATGCCGCACTGGCTCTCATAGAACCGGACACCTTACGCACGGCCTTCTGTCTTCCCGAAACATAGACCATAGCACAGACAACTGCCATTATGGCTACGAATGCAATCATTGCAGCATTGTCAAAGCCTATTCCCTGCATAATGCCGAAAAGTTTGAATTTGGCACCGGAGATAAGGGCACACAAATATGCCGCAGCCTCGCCAAGAACAAGGACTCCGACTGCAACTGCCAGCACTACGACTGAGCATTTGAATACCTTTGAGGCCTTGAGTCTTCCTCTTACACCTTCCAACGCAAATACAAGAAGGAAAAGGATGAATACGATTATGTTCAGCACCATATACTGACCCTTGCTGAAATTGAAAAGTCCAAGAACAGGGATGGTGAAATTGACTGTATCATCCTCAGCCTTGAAATAGTCTTTGTCAGAATATGCTGGATTTGTCAGATATTCCTGCGTTACAGGCACTATCTGTGCGCCATAATGCTGAATCGACTTCTCGCTGATATTGCTGAAATTGTCAAGATCGGTATGATAATGATTGATATCCGCAATTGTAGAGAAATTCATTCCAGGGATCTCATTCTTCACTATTTTAAAATCAGTGAAATTCGGCATAAATCCATAGACCAATGTGGTGAGCGAATATGTAAAAGGATATTCTGCGGCATCTGCATAAAGTTCCAGAACCTTTTCATTACCAGGGCAGGTCTCGAACAGAAGGGCAGGTCCCCAAGGGCCTCGAGCCTCGATATTTATCATAAAACCGACATTATCAAAGACATCCCTGTCATTTTCCCATATCAATTTCATACCCATCATTCCCACCTCTTCAGCATCCGTAAAAAGCACTTTTATACCTTGGTTCCAGTCCTGACGATATTTCAAGGCCTGGCTTACAGTCTCCAGTATGACGCTGACTCCATATCCGTCATCAGCCGCACCATACGACCACACCGTATCCTTCGGCATAGGCTGCGAGTATCTCGAATCATAATGAGCGACCATAAGGAGGTATGTAGGATCCTGCACATCTGCAGGAGCAAATTCGGCAAGTACATCAACAGCATCAAATGTATATACAACGTGCTTGTTCTGTGGTCCTACCAGAGAGTCATACCGATAATTCTTCACTGTGTCTGCACCGAGTTGTTCAAGACGATCGATAAGATATTCCCTCACGAGGGCTCTTTCGGCTGGATGGGCTACGGAATGATGCTCTTTTGATATTACTTCTATATCCTTTGCCGCTCTAGCCGCAGAAAAACTTTCCGCATCAATTGGTGCGGCATTGGGGAGCGTCCACAAACCGTAAGCAAGAAGTCCTGAAAGAACGATCGTTGCTGCAAGAATAAATGGTCTGAATCTTTTCATTATATTATGTTTTAGTATGTTAATTCTTCATATACATCTTGCAAATATAAATAAAAAAAGACAACCACATCCCAAAGGACGCGGTTATCATAGATTAGACATATATGCTATAGTGTCACACCCGACTTGAAAATCGCTATTTCGCTGTAGCCTGACTTTTCGTTGTTGGTGTGCTCTCCTGAAGCAACGCCAATCACGAAGTCTATGAATGCCTGATCGACTTCATCAACAGGTGCTCCATCCACAATCGCGCCTGCATTGAAATCTATCCACAAAGGCTTGCTGTCGGCAAGAATGCTGTTGGTAGAGATCTTGGCCGTCGGCACAAATGTTCCGAAAGGAGTTCCACGGCCAGTCGTGAAGAGCACTATCTGACAGCCTGCTGCGGCAAGCGCAGTAGATGCAACAAGGTCATTGCCTGGAGCACTCAGAAGATTAAGTCCCTTGGTCTTGAGGCGGTCGCCATAAAGAAGCACATCCCTTACTATGGAATTGCCGGACTTCTGCGTACATCCGAGAGATTTCTCCTCAAGAGTTGAAATGCCGCCAGCCTTGTTTCCCGGAGAAGGGTTTTCATACACCGGCTGGTCATTCTTCATAAAGTAAGCCTTGAAGTCATTGATCAGATGCACAGTCTTATCGAATGTAGCCTCATCCTGGCAACGAGACATCAGAATAGTCTCCGCGCCGAACATCTCAGGCACTTCAGTCAGGACTGTAGTACCTCCCTGAGCCACTATCCAGTCTGAGAAACGTCCCAGAAGAGGATTAGCCGTGATGCCGGAGAACCCGTCAGAGCCACCGCATTTGAGACCCACCTTAAGTTCACTTACCGGCACATCCTCACGAACATCATCCTTCGCCGCCTGGGCAATCTCGCGGAGAAGTCCGAGGCCGTATTCGACCTCATCTCCCTTGATCTTCTGCGACTCCATAAACTTGACACGGGTCTCATCCACTTCTCCTACAAGTTCCCGGAAAGCGCCAAGTTGATTATTCTCACATCCAAGAGCCACAACAAGCACTCCTGCAGCATTAGGATGGTGAACCATATCTGCAAGAATCTTCCTTGTGTTCTCGTGATCGCCTCCCAACTGGGAGCAACCATAATTATGCGGGAAGGCTATTACCTTCTCCACCCCCGGGTAAGCCTCCAGTTCCGCTTCAAAGCGCTTCTGAATATTCTGTACGACTCCGTTCACGCATCCCACAGTAGGAATGATCCAGAGTTCGTTACGGATGCCGGCACGGCCGTCAGCACGGCGATAGCCTTTGAATGTGGCTGGAGTATCAGTTGGAGCGATCTCAGTAAGATCAGGCTGATATGAGTATTCAAGCAGTCCTTCCAGGTTGGTCTTAAGGACAGAATGATCAATGAGACCACCCTGAGGGACAGCCTGCAGAAGATGTCCTATCGGGAATCCGTACTTTACGACATCCTCACCTTCAGCGATATCCTTCAGAGCCATCTTATGACCTGCCGGTATCCTGACAAGGGTCGTAATCATAACGCCATCGATGTCGAAGCCGCATCCGGCCTCGACATCCTTTATCGCTACGGCCACATTATCGGCCGGATTTATCTTTATGAATTCTGCCATATCAGATAACTGTTTTCACTGCAGCACGCATTCCTTCATTCTGAATGAGTTCCAGATCAGCCGTAACGAGATCGGTAAGGCCCGGTACTTCATTGAGATTCTCACCCCATATAAATTCGGCAGCGAGTACGCCCTCTGCAACTTTACGTACATCTCCAGTTGCCCAAAGATCCTTCAGAAGGGCTATGATGGCAGCATCGTCATTAGGCACGATATCGACATCTCCCCTCTTGCCACCCTTGTAATATGTGATGATAGCTGCCAGTCCGAGGACAAGTCCCTTAGGGAGTTCACCTTTGCGCTCCAGATATGTCTTGAGTCCCGGCAGGTCGCGAGTCTTGTACTTAGGGAAGGAGTTGAGCATAATGCTGGTCACAAAATGCTTCACGTATGGATTTACGAAACGCTCGACAACCGAATCCGCGAAGGCCTCAAGTTCAGGCTTAGGCAGATTGAGAGTCTCGAGAAGTTCACCGTACATAACCTTCTTCACGAACTGTCCTACTTCAGGATCCTCAACGCATTGTTTAACAGTATCAAGTCCTGAAAGGTATCCTACAGGAGAAAGAACTGTATGAGGGCCGTTCAAAAGGGTCACCTTTCTTTCGTGATATGGAGCCTCGCTTGGCACGAAGAGGACATTAAGACCAGCCTTGTCTGCAGGGAATTCCTCGGCTACAGACTCCGGAGCCTCGATTACCCAAAGATGGAAAATCTCGCCCTTTACGACAAGATTATCCTTGTAACCGATACGTTCGTGGATCTGCTCTATAGTATCCTTAGGATAGCCCGGAACAATACGGTCAACGAGGGTGCAGTACACTCCGCAAGCCTCTTCAAACCACTTTTTGAATCCTTCACCGAGTTGCCATAGATCGATATACTGGTAGATGCACTTCTTGAGTTCCTTACCGTTAAGGAAGATAAGTTCACATGGAAGGATGATGAATCCCTTCGACTTGTCACCATTGAAATGGTTATATCTGTGATATAGAAGCTGTGTAAGCTTGCCCGGATATGAAGAAGCAGGCTTGTCTTCAAGTTTGCAAGAAGGATCGAAGGCGATACCGGCCTCAGTCGTATTAGAGATCACGAAACGGATGTTCGGATCCTCTGCCAAGGCCATATATTCATCATTCTGCGTATATGGATTGAGGCCACCATTGATGACGTCGATCATCTGAATTGAGTCAACAGCCTCACCCTTGTCTATTCCTTGGAGATTCACATGATAGAGTCCATCCTGAGAGTTGAGCATATCCACCATACCCTTTTCTATCGGCTGGACAACAACGACTCCTGCATTGAAGTCTGTCTTCTGGTTGGTGTTCCAGATTATCCAATCTACAAATGCACGGAGGAAGTTACCTTCTCCGAACTGAATTACCTTGGTTGGATACTGATTGACC